>JBJENG010000017.1:0-65642 GCA_051880075.1 Blautia sp.
TGAATTTCTTTCGGATGCATGATTCTAAACGGGATCATAAAATCAAAAATAAATTGAAGATTACAATCGAAAAGGAGACTAAAACCATGGAAAAAACATTGAAAATCGAAGGTATGATGTGTGGACATTGCGAGATGCACGCAAAAAAAGCACTGGAAGCACTTGATGGTGTGGCAAAGGCTGACGTTAGTCACGAAACCGGAACTGCTATTGTAACATTGGAGAAAGAAATTTCGGATGATATCCTGAAGCAAGCTGTTGCTGACCAGGGATATAAGGTGACGGATATTCAATAATTGATTGTTCCGACAGATGCCTGGCAGCACTGCGGAGTAAAAACCCTCCGGGGGATGCACACTTTGTTCGTATATCTGAAAAACTGTCTATAAAATTGACACAACTATCTGCATTATTTATATATCTCTGAGAAGGTATATTTGATACAATATCATTAAGGAGGATGAATAATGAGAAAGTTGAGTGTGCTTTTGGTAGATGATGAAATTATGATTCGAGAAGGCTTTAAGCGGCTATTTGACTGGGAAACCCATGATTGCGAAGTGGTAGGTGAGGCTGCTGACGGTATGGAGGCTTTGACTCAGATTGATATGCTTCATCCAGATATTGTCATTATGGATATCAATATTCCAATTATGAATGGACTGAAGGTCATCCAGCTTTGCAGAATCAAGCATCCGAATACGGCTTTTGTGATCGTGTCCGGTTATGATGATTTTTCTTACTGCAGGGAAGCCCTTCGTCTTCAGATTACGGACTATATTTTAAAGCCTGTGAATTACGAGGAATTTGGAAGCTGTATTGATAATCTGAAGATTTCGCTGTTTGAAAAGCGGGTATCCATAGCATCGGAGCCGAAGAAACACGAAGAACGAACCATTACCGGTATCACCCGGTATCTGCAGGAGCATCTTTCTGAGGAAATCAGTCTCTCCATTCTGGCGGAGAAGTTTCATTTGAATCCCCAGTATATCAGTCAGCTTTTTAAGAGTGAAATTGGCGTGGGATTTTTTGCCTATCTGACCAATATTCGTATGGAGAAGGCGAAGAAGTTGCTTCTATCCACTTCCCTTTCCGTGGCGGAAGTTGCGGAACAGTCCGGTTATGGGGATTATCGGGTATTTACTAAAGTGTTCAAAAAGTCTGAGGGTATCACTCCTTCCCAATTTCGGCGGGATTTCCTGGAGGATTCAGGAAGAATCAAGGATTAGTCAGTCAAAATAGAATCATTCTTCTGGAAGGAAAAGATATTGCTAAAATGCGGGAACAGGAACTGTCGGCTTTTTGCCATAACCGTTTGGACTTCATCTTGCAGTCAGAAGTAAAAAAATGTTTCGAATGGATTCTTTTCATCCGAAACATTTTTTGTTTAGAACATTATAAAACAACTTCCTGTTAAGCCTCATTTTCTAAAAAATACAATAAGTAACAAATTGCAAGTAAATCAGCGCTGCCTCCGGGGGACAGGTTCATTTGAATAAATTTCCGATCAAGTTGTTCCAGAATCGGATGATCGGGAAATGGATTTTTTTCAAGCAGATCGTTTACTTCAGCAATGGTTTTGTTATAGGTTTCGATGTTGCTTCTGGCAATGAGATTGGTATCTATGGCAGAAACCATTAAGGAAAGGAGAGTACTGCAGCCTGCATCATTAAGGCTTAATCCTCTGGAAATCCCCTCTTTCAGAACGGGAAGACCGGTTTTTCGCACAGCAGGTAATCCCGCTTCAATCTGACCCCGTACACCGGTAATCTGATAGTGAAGATACAATTTCTCTCCTACAGTAACGGCAGTTTCTTCTGTAAGTGCTGAGAAATCAGAGGCAACGATTCCCTTTGTCAATGCTGCACATTCATCTAAAACCGCATCCGATATGCGCCACAGATCTCTGGGCAGACGTCCAAGAGCACCGCAGAGGATTCCCATAGAAAAGATTGCACCTTTATGCGTATTAGCGCCCTTGGTTGATGCAAACATATGAGCTTCTGCTTTTTTTCCTTCCTGCCGCAGACGGAAAAAGGTTTCAAAAGCCGGAAGGGAAGCAGTGGCTTTTCCAATGCGTACGCATGTCTCGAAATAAGGCCAGAGGGCGCAGGTACTGTTTATGAAGGTAAAAATATCCATATCTTTATGGCTGCCGCTGTTACTCCGGTCTACAAGCCCGGGTTTTGGTGTTGTGCTGACTTCATAGAGAAGCGCCCGGCAGGCCAGAGCTGAGGCATCTTTTGCGTCAATATCGTCAATTGCTTCTTGTAAAATCTGTGTTGTTTTCTGCTGCAATTGCTCAACGCTATGTGTTCGACTGCGTGCACAGTCTCTTGCCGGTCCGCCGCAGATCAGACAAAGACGGGGAGCAAGTCCAAGTTCTCTACGATCCACTTTTTCTCCATCCGGTTTCAAAACATCCATATCAAAAAGTCTGCCCAGATCTGATTCATCTTCAATATCTGAAGTGATTTTTTTTATTGTTAGTGGAGCCTCGTTCATGATGAAATACGCTTCATTTCCAGTTGGATCATTTGTTTCCTCATAATGAATACAAGTTATTTTCAGTGCGCCCATCCGATCTTTCAGATAACGGATTCCAATCTCAAATCCTCTTCGTATCAGGGGACTGTTTTTTATGGGACCTGCGATGTTCATGGTAAAACAGACCATAGGCAGACCATACTGTTTTAATAGTTTTTGTTGTGTAAAAACACGTTGTTCTCTTGCAGCAAGCATTTGTTCTAATGTAATTGATTGTTCCATTGTTACCTCCCGCGATATACTTATTCATAATACAACAGATTTTCAATTTTGAAAAGAGGTACTGCATGACACGGCAGTGAGGAATAAATTCTTTTAAATCAAACAGTTTTTCTTATTTTTGAACTTTAATTTAGCATATCGGATCTGGAAATAAGTTGGCAAATGTTGAGATTGTTATTTGTTATTCTCTGATGTATAATTTTTTTAGAAGTTAATAGGGAGGATAAAAAATGTCAGGATTTGTCGAACTGAGGGATGTGCGTAAGATATATCAAATGGGTGAAGTGAAAATTCGAGCAGTAGATGGGATTGATTTTTCCATTAATCAGGGTGAATTTGTGGTTATTGTAGGACCAAGTGGTGCTGGAAAAACTACAGTTTTAAATATTTTGGGCGGAATGGATACGGCATCTTCAGGGGATGTCTGGGTAGATGGAAATAATGTATCAGAATATTCAAACAAAGAATTGACACGGTATCGAAGGGACGATATTGGATTTGTATTCCAGTTTTATAATCTGGTACAAAATCTAACAGCGAAAGAGAATGTAGAACTGGCATCTCAGATTTGCAAAAAACCGTTGAAAGCAGTTTCCGTATTGAAAGAAGTTGGTCTTGGAGAAAGAATGGACAATTTTCCGGCACAGCTTTCTGGGGGAGAGCAGCAGAGAGTAGCAATTGCGAGAGCATTAGCCAAGAATCCCAAACTATTATTATGTGATGAACCAACAGGAGCATTGGATTATCAGACTGGAAAACAGATATTAAGACTGTTGCAGAGAACCTGTTGGAAGAAAAATATGACAGTAGTTGTAATTACTCACAATTCGGCTATAGCTCCGATGGCAGATCATGTCATTGAAATAAAAAATGGACGTGTTGGACGAGAGTATTATAATGAAGCGCCTCTCTCAGTAGACAAGATTGAATGGTAAAAGAAGCAAAAGCAATCAAAACTCAGCTGAAAGAAATCGGAGCGGCTGGAATAAGGAGAGTTATGTACATTTTGCAACTGGAATACTTTAAACTTCAAACCGGATGTCTGCTGTTGGACGGAATCACAGCTTATACGGTCAATCATCAGGAGCTGGTAGATCCCACAGTGAATCTGGTGCTTCATGGATTGTTTCTGATCAGTATAGATGGATTGATTTTCCTTATGCTTCTTTATATGTTAGAGGCAATGGAAGGACTTCCATCCGGCTGGAAAATGAAACGGTTTTGGCGGCACTTTTTTTGGTTAATGTCCTGATTGTGGTGTTGAATCTACCTTCTCTGGAATATCGGCGAGGGAAAGAAGTATATTATTCTATGGGAATTTCAGTTTACACTTTGGTTCCCGATTCTCTGATTTCCAGTATTGCTACTACTATGGTGTTGGCGGGAGCTTATGTGAATCAGGAAAATCCGGCTATGAAGGAACTAAACAGATATCACGATGAAATGGTGATGGAGTTTGCTACTTCAATTGAGAACAGGGACAGCAGTACTGGTGGTCATGTAAAGCGTACAACTCAGTATGTAAAGCTGCTTGCAGAGGAAGTGAGAAAGCGGGGATATTATTCGGATATTCTGACAAACGATTATATGGAAAATCTTCTGAAAGCGGCACCTATGCATGATGTGGGAAAAATTGCAGTACCGGATGCTATTCTGCAGAAGCCTGGAAAACTTACCCCAGAGAAATTTGAACTTATGAAACTTCATGCATCGAAGGGCGGACAGATTATACAGGAGAGTTTCGGGCGCATGGGCAATGAGCAATATCTGGAAATAGCCAGTCAGATAGCCCGATATCATCATGAAAAATGGAATGGAAACGGTTATCCGGAAGGATTAAAGAGAAAGGAAATATCGCTCTGTGCCAGAATAATGGCTATTGCAGATGTGTTTGATGCGGTCTCTGCAGATCGCTGTTATCGTGCAGTACTTCCATTGGAGAAATGCTTTGAAATAATTCAGGAAGGCAGTGGTCAGGACTTTGATCCGGTTCTGGTAGAGATTTTTATGGATTTGCGGGAAGAAGTACAGAAGATAAAAGGGTGAATGAGGACGGGTACATGGATAGACAGGTGTCCACGTATCTGTTTTACTTTTCTGAGGTCGAGAAAATACGCATAACATGGTTAAAAAAGAGGGAGGGAATTCTATGCTGCGAATGGAAATTGCATTGTTTCTGGTGTTGACTTTTGTGGCCTATATATATTTTTCTGCGGAGAAGAAGTACACACAGCTGCACAAAACTTTTTCTGTGCTGTTGGTTATTGTGTTGTTCCATCTGGTGTTAGACGGGATTACCGTTTATACAGTAAATCATCTGGAAACGGTACCCGGGATTCTGAATGCTGTTTTCCACCGTTTCTTTATTGGAACAATGATTTTGGTGTTCTTCCTGTTTTATCAGTATATTGCCATTTTAGTAGAGGAGGAGACCGGAAAACCAAGGCGTCTTGACTTGATGGCCAGAATTTTTCTGGTCATTGCGGAACTGGGAGATATGCTGCTCCCGATTCATTACGCTGTTACACCACAAGGGAACTATTCGGACGGAATCCATGTGATTTTTTGCTATCTCAGTGTTGCGTTTTATTTTCTTCTGGGAACCGGCCTTCTTCTTGCAAACTGGAAACAAATAGAGAAGAAGAAGAAAATGGCAATCGGAATCGTATCGCTGGTGGAATTGATTGTAACTACGCTGCAGGGAATTCATCATACCTGGCTCATCAGTGGGATGGGTATTACACTGATTACGCTTGCTTTTTACCTGATTTTGGAAAATCCGGATATCCTGCGGGCCGAACTGGTGGAGCAGAAAATGTCCATGCTGTATTTAAAGAGTCAGGTCAATCCTCATTTCCTTTACAATACATTGGATACTATTCGTATTCAGGCACAGCTGAACGGAGATAAAAAGGTTGCAGATCTTCTCATGCAGCTGGTGGATTTTTTTCGGCTTAGTGTGAAGGTAGACCGTCCCATGGTTTCTCTGGATGATGAGATGGATCTTTTGGAAGCGTATATGGAGCTGATGTGCTACCGTTATCCGGAATTGAAGTGCGAATATGATATTGATCCGAATCTGGGTGGTGCCCAGGTGCCTAATTTTATATTGCAGCCCATCGTAGAAAACAGTCTTCTTCATGGATTGAAAAACAAGGGTTATAGGGGCGAGGTGTTGATTTCTGCACAGAAGACAAAAGAAGGGTGTATGGAGATTTGTGTACGGGATACAGGCGTTGGGTTTGAGGAAGGAAAGAAAGAAGCTGTTGATGAGATTCTACGGGATTATGCCAGACAGGCACCGAAGCTTACCGGCAATAGTATCGGTATTTTGAATGTGCAGAAACGGATCAAGCTGCTGTGTGGTCGGGAATTTGGACTTTGGTATACAGAAAATCAAGGAGACGGGGTAACAGCACATATGCTGCTTCCGTATACTGGAACAATTATTAATTAAAGTTATTGACATATAATAAAAGTAAGTGTATACTAACTAAGGTAAGAAATAACTTATAATGGCTATTAAAATAATGAAAGCGGGTGGATTATGATGCCTTTAGCGATGGCGGCAACTGGTCAGGAGATGCAAATCAGAAAAATTGGTGGAAAGGATGAAACCAGACATTTTTTAGAGAGTCTTGGATTTGTGATGGGCGGATTCGTTACCGTTGTATCAGAAATTAATGGAAATGTGATTGTAAAAGTGAAAGATTCACGTGTTGCAATCAGTAAGGAAATGGCCAATAAAATTATGATATAAGGAGGGAATGAAAAGTGGCTACATTAAGAGATGTGAAATGCGGTCAGACTGTAAAGGTTGCGAAGATCCATGGGGAAGGTGCAGTAAAGCGCAGAATTATGGATATGGGAATTACAAAAAATGTGGAAATCTACATAAGGAAAGTGGCACCTTTTGGAGATCCGGTAGAAGTAACTGTTCGGGGCTATGAGCTGTCCTTGAGAAAAGCAGATGCAGAAATGGTAGAAGTACAGTAATGTTTATTTTTTTGAACAATAGTTAGATAAGACTAATAATAATTTGGTATATATAATCAGGAAGAGAGGAAGTATATGAAAGTTAGAATTGCGCTTGCGGGAAATCCGAACAGTGGAAAAACTACACTGTTCAATGCTCTGACCGGATCCAACCAGTTTGTAGGAAACTGGCCGGGCGTAACAGTAGAGAAAAAGGAAGGAAAGATCAAAGGATTTACAACCAAAGGAGAAGAAGCAATTCTTGTGGATCTTCCAGGTGTCTATTCCCTATCACCTTATACACTGGAGGAAGTGGTATCGAGAAATTTTTTGATTGATGAGAAGCCGGATGCAATCATCAATATTATTGACGGAACGAATCTGGAGAGAAATTTGTATCTGACTACGCAGCTTACAGAGTTGGGGATTCCGGTTATCATTGCAGTTAACATGATGGATCTGGTAAGAAAGAATGGGGAAGAGCTGAATATAGAACGACTTTCAAAAGACACCGGTTGTAAGGTAATTGAGATTTCTGCCTTAAAAGGAGAAGGGATTGATCAGTTGATTCAGCGTGCAGTTACAATTGCGAAGAGGAAAAAGAACGTTCAGCCGGCACATAAATTTGAAAGTTGTGTGGAACATGCCCTTGCTCATATTGAAGAAGCAATTACCGGATATGTAGATACAAGTATGGAACGCTGGTATGCAGTAAAGCTTTTTGAACGTGATGAAAAAGTGCAGGAAAGTCTGAAGCTTGAAAAAGCGCTTCTGGATCATATTGAAAAAGATATCGTAAACTGTGAAAAAGAGATGGATGATGATGCAGAAAGCATCATAACCGGAGAGCGCTATCATTATATTGGAAATATCATAGAAGACTGCTATAAGAAACGTGTGAAAAAACAGATGTCTGTGTCAGATAAGATTGACAGTGTCGTGACCAATCGTTTCCTGGCACTTCCGATTTTTGCAGTTATTATGTTTCTTGTATACTATGTATCTGTTACTACAGTGGGAACGATTCTGACAGATTGGACCAATGATACTTTGTTTGGTGAGTGGATCATTCCTGCAGCACAGAGTGGACTGGAATCGATTGGATGCGCAGACTGGCTGACAGGGCTCCTGGTGGATGGCATCATCAGTGGTGTTGGCGCAGTCCTCGGGTTTGTTCCTCAGATGCTGGTATTATTTCTTTTCTTGGCATTTCTGGAAGGCTGTGGATATATGGCACGTGTCGCATTTATTATGGACCGTATCTTCCGCAAGTTCGGTTTATCCGGGAAATCTTTTATTCCTATGTTGATTGGTACCGGATGCGGTGTTCCCGGTGTTATGGCATCCAGAACCATTGAAAATGACAGAGACCGCAAGATGACTATTATGACCACTACATTTATCCCCTGTGGAGCAAAACTTCCGATTATTGCACTTATCGCAGGAGCATTATTTAATGGGGCATCATGGGTAGCGCCAAGTGCATATTTTGTGGGTATTGCAGCAATCATTTGTTCCGGCATTATTTTAAAGAAGACAAAAATGTTTGCAGGAGACCCGGCTTCGTTTGTTATGGAACTTCCGGCTTATCATCTGCCTACTGCAGGAAATGTATTAAGAAGCACTTGGGAACGTGGTTGGTCCTTTATTAAAAAGGCAGGAACCATCATTCTTCTTTCTACCATTTTTGTATGGTTTGCCCAGGGATTTGGATTTGAAGGCGGACATTTTGGTATGGTAGAAGACATGGAAAACAGTATTCTTGCAACTATTGGCTCTGCAATTGCATGGATTTTTACACCACTTGGATGGGGAAACTGGAAAGCAGCAGTGGCAGCAATCACAGGATTGGTAGCAAAAGAAAATGTTGTAGGAACCTTCGGTATTCTGTTTGGATTTGGTGAAGTGGCAGAAGACGGAGTAGAAATCTGGGGAACACTGGCAGGAACTTTTACACAGACAGCGGCGTATTCCTTCCTGGTATTTAATTTGTTGTGTGCACCTTGTTTTGCAGCAATGGGAGCAATCAAACGTGAGATGAACAATGGGAAATGGTTCTGGTTTGCAATCGGATACCAGACAATTCTCGCTTATGTAGTATCTCTGTGTGTATATCAGATTGGAACATTTATTACGACTGGAACATTTGGAAGTGGAACAGCTGCAGCGCTTATTATAATCGTTGGATTTCTTTATCTGTTGTTCCGTCCTTATAAAGAAAGCAGGAGTCTTCGGTGTTGCAGCGGGAAATCGATTGCAGCAGGAAATTGTACACAATCTGCAGAAGATGGCAGGTAAGAGAGGAATCTGCGGCCGATGTGGTATTTATGAAATAACAGATCGTTCCATACCCATTGAGCATTTTGCAAAATGATGACATTTGCATATACTAAAAGGAATAAAAGATTCAGGTACGAACTATGGAAACGTATGTAGTGCAATCGTTGGAAACGCATTTGTTTTTTGGAAGAATTATGAAGGAACATGCATTTTTTCTTCTTGCGTCATTTCCGGAAAAAGAGATAAGTTACAGAAGACAGGCAGATTGGTTCAGACGGCAGTTTGAGCAGGTACTGGAAGTGACCGTACATCTGGCAGACGGAAGGGTACGTGAAAAAGTGCTCCGATCCGGTGAATGTGTTACGGAATATACGGAAAAAGCGGAACATCAGACACGGCTGTTTACAGGGATTCCTATTGATATTCATCTTACAAGGGAACAGGAAAGACTTGAGCCGGGACATGTGTGTCAGGCAGATGAGAGAATGAGCAGCCGGGTAAGAACTCTAAACAGAAGAGTACTGAGACTGCTGGATGGTTTGATTTCATTTAAAAAAATGATTTTACAGAAGGTGTTGGCCTGTGATCTTTATACAGCTAACTATCCCCTTCTGATCGAGCATATTATAAGAGAGGCAAAATGGTATCGGCAGATAGTAAACAATATGGAAACGGGATGCGCGGAAGAAGCAGATGAAATGGAAACAGAAGCATTCTGGAATCAGATTATGATGGAACATGCAGAATTTATCAGAGGTCTTCTGGATCCTACAGAATGTGAATTGATCAACAGTGCAAATGAATTTGCACTGGATTACACCAGACTGCTGAACACGGCAAATAAACAGGATTGCCGTGTACGGGAAGAGCTGATTCGAAGTACCATGGAAATCACGGAAAAATACCGGGATTTTAAGGCGGCAGGCACCCGTGGAATTACAGAATGCAACATCCGCTCCATTATTTTGCCTTTGTTAGCCGATCACGTATTGCGGGAGGCAAATCATTACCTGAGACTTCTTGGACGATGCTCTGAGTCTGAAAATACATGCGGATCATAATGAAAGAATTGTAATAAACAGAACAGCTGCAGTCCCTGCTCTTATGCGGAGTATGACGGCAGCTGTTTTTGGCAGTATAGCGGAGAAATGTCCCTATTCTGTTTCTCCGTAAACTTTTTTCCTGACAAAATAGAAGCAGGCTACCTGCAGAAGGATTGTGAAAATCCAGGATAAGGGATAGGAGAGAAACAGGAAGGAAAGCGTCCTGTGATGAGGGAAAAAGCCAAATATCCAGAGAATCCTTGTTCCTACTGTGCCGATGATGGACAGAAGCATTGGTACGGCAGAACGTCCCATACCACGCATGGGCCCTGGAAAGAGATCCATTAATCCGCAAAGAAAGTAAGTTACTGTAGTATAGGAAAGAATTTCCAGACCACACTGAATCACGCTTGCATCTTCCGTATAGATTCTCAGCAGCTGGGAACCAAATATATAGGAACCACAGCCCAGTACGAGAGACACTCCTACAGTCAGGATCATACAGTCTATAAGAATCCTGTCCATACGTTTATACTTTCTGACACCATAGTTTTGACTGGTAAAACTCATGCAGGTTTGTGTAACGGAATTGACCGCCACATATAAAAAACCGAAAATATTGTTAGCAGCAGTATAACCTGCCATTGCAATGGAACCGAAAGAATTTACGGAAGACTGCAAAAGTACATTGGAAAAATTGATGACTGTACTTTGGATACCGGCGGGTATGCCTACCTGGAAAATCAGCCTCAGATAATTACTTTTTATCATCAGCCGGGAAAAACGGAGCTGGTAGATTCCCTTTGATTGATACAGACATCGAAGAATCAGAATGCAGGAAATCATCTGGGAGATCACAGTAGCAATTGCAACACCTGATACCGCCAGATGGAATATGATTACCAGAATCATGTTAAGTCCTGCATTGATGATACCGGAAATAATCAAAAAAATCAGAGGCCGTTTTGTATCGCCTACAGCCCGCAGAATTGCTGCTCCATAATTGTAAAGCATAAAAAATGGCATTCCCATGAAATAAATCCGCATATAGAGTGCAGACTGATCAATGACATCAGAAGGGGTTCCCATCATTGTAAGAGCGGCTTTGGAGAAAAAAAGACCTACAAAAGCCATGAGAATTCCGCTGATAAGAGCAAGAGTCATGGAAGTATGTACAGTTTCGGACATTTCTTTTGATTTTCCTGCCGCAAAAAAACGGGCTGCCAGCACATTTGTTCCAAGGGAAATTCCAATAAACAGATTGGTAAACATATTGATCAGGGCAGTTGTGGAACCAACTGCCGCAAGAGTCCGGCTTCCGCTGAATCTGCCGACTACTACAATGTCCACAGCATTAAACATCAGCTGCAGAATGCCGGAAAGCATTAAGGGCAGCGAAAAAGAAATTAATTTGTCCATGATTGAGCCGCTGCACATATCCATTTCGTATTTATTGTTTTTCAAGTTCTTATCCTCTCATTGCATTATCGTATTTTCTGACCGGCGTAAGTGTACTGGTACATAATCCTGCCGGAAGTTATGTGTACATCCGTGCTTTTTATTGAGGCAAAAGGTGTTTTCACAGGGCGTCCCGTTTTTCTCCCTTCAATCAGATCGGTTGTGATTGCCATTAAGTCTTCCACATAGGCAAGATCAATATGCTGTTCCCCGTCCCCGCGGTAATCCGGTATCTGATGAGTGTGTCCCGGATAGATAGTCATATCATGATGATTTCGGATAAATTCCAGAATGGGTGTCAGATTCTTCCGGAATTCAGAAAGGGTAGTACTGTGAGGAAGCCACAGCCAGATGTCACCGGATCCAAAGGCATCGGAACTGAACAGAAGATTTTCTTCCGGGCAATAGAGGATGCAGGAACCGGGCGTGTGTCCGGCGAGTGCAATTACCTTCAGAGAAATATCTCCAAGATCGAAAGAATCTCCATCTTTTATAAAGCAGAAAGCATCTTCAGAATACGAAAGATGAAAATCAGACAACAGGGCCAGATCCTCTTTTATAATCGAAACAGAACAACCGGCATCTATAAATTCCTTTGTTCCATTTCCTGCATGATCGGGATGACCGTGGGTAACAATCATTTCAAGAGGAAGGTCAGTCAGTTTTCTTGCTTCCTGCAGGAATCCTTTTGCATGCATCAATCCATCAATCATAACTGCTTTCTTTTTCCCAATCACCAGGAATGCATCTACATTCATATCCGGTCCGTCTTCGTTAAATTTGTAAATGTTATTACGTAATTTTGTTACAGTTAAACTTACCATGGTTTTTCTCCTGTTCATTTATGAAAAAGTTGTTTTTCAACAGATTCTGTCTGCTTCCAGTATATACTGAAGTGACTGGGAAAGCAAGATTATAGGTTTCAAGTAATGCCGTATTTTTTGCGACATAAATGAAGTGTGTAAGTTATCATGAAAGAAGATATTTTTATTGTATTTTTATCAAAATATATGTTATGATATTTCTAAGAAAAAACCGGTAGAGTATTGCGCAAAATATGTAGAAAAGTAAGACTGTGTTAGCTTTTGGCATAAAACAGGGAATTTATGTGCTTTATGTGAAAACTGACAGAGTTTTTTTGGGTTTCAAAAGTGTTAGAACGTGTGGAAAGAGAGTGTTAATGAAACCATGCAGAGGAAAATTTTAGTTGTGGAAGATAATAAAATCAATCGCGAAATGCTGGCGGAAATTCTGAAGTACAGTATGCCTGGAACCATCCGGAAAAAGGGAAGATCTATCTTCGTGCTTCCGGAAAAAAAGATTCCCGCTATATAGCAGGAAGTCGTATATTGGGAAACCATCAGGATATAAGCAATCTGACCAGATTATCAGAAGGATGCCATGACGGCAGATGCTTTTTCGGAAGATATCCGGAAGAGTCTGGATGCAGGCATGAATGCACATAAAACGAATAAAAGGAGAAACGCATATGAGTAAAAGTGAAAATTGTAGCGTGAATAACATTTACAGGCTGGACGGACGTGTTCCTGTGACAAAAGCAGTTCCCTTTGGTTTACAGCATATTCTGGCAATGTTTGTTGCTAATCTGGCACCAATTACAATTATTGCCGCTGCCGGAGGATTATCCCAGGCAGAAATTGCAGTTCTTTTACAAAATGCCATGTTTATTGCTGGGATTGCAACTTTGATTCAGCTTTTTCCTATCTGGAAGATTGGCTCCAGACTTCCTATTGTTATGGGAGTAAGTTTTACCTTTGTTACTGTATTATGTACAGTGGCGGCAAACTACGGTTATCCGGCAGTAATCGGTGCTGTGATCTGTGGCGGAATCTTTGAAGGAACGATTGGTCTTTTTGCCAAATATTGGAGAAAAATCATTTCTCCTATTGTAGCTGCATCTGTGGTAACAGCAATTGGATATTCCTTATTTACCGTAGGTGCAAGATCTTTTGGGGGCGGATATACGGAAGAGTTCGGTTCAGGGAAAAATCTGCTTCTGGGAGCCATTACACTGACGGTTTGCCTGGGATGGAATATTGTAGCAAAAGGTTATCTGAAACAGCTCTCTGTATTGGCAGGTCTTATTGTGGGCTACATTGCAGCCATATGTATGGGACAGGTGGACTTGTCCGTAATCTTCTCAGAAGGCTTTGTAGCTCTTCCGAAACTGTTGCCGTATGTACCGGAATTTCATGTAGGTGCGATTTTTTCTGTGGCTATTATTTTTATGGTATCTGCTGCAGAAACCATTGGAGATACCACAGCCATGGTATCCGGTGGTCTGGACAGAGATATTACGGTGGAAGAAATCTCCGGTTCACTGGCATGTGACGGATTTGTCTCTGCAGTTTCTGCTTTATTCGGATGTCCACCGGTAACTTCTTTTTCACAGAATGTAGGTCTGGTTGCCATGACGAAAGTTGTAAATCGTTTTACGATAGGGACAGGAGCTATCTGCATGATTCTTGCAGGGCTTCTTCCTCCTGTAGGAAATTTCTTTGCATCTCTGCCGGAATCTGTTTTGGGAGGATGTACGATTATGATGTTTGGTACGATTATGGTGTCGGGAATACAAATGATTGCAAAGGCAGGATTTTCACAGAGAAATATTACCATTGCGGCCTTGTCCCTTGCCATCGGAATCGGATTCACGGCTACCAGTGAAATTGATCTGTGGCGTATTTTCCCGGATGTTGTTCAGTCTGTATTTTCTGCAAATGTAGTGGCAGTAGTATTTGTTGTATCGATTATCTTGAACCTGATTTTGCCGAAGAACCTTGAAATAGAAAAAGTCAGTGAATAAAAATGAACAAAAGGAGAAGCGTATATGAGTAAAAATTCTCTGCCAGAACTTCATACAATTGCGTATCCGGAAAAGTACAAGGAGAGATTAAAGGAAGACGGAGCTTCTGCTTTTGCCGGTAAGACGGATCACGCAGATTCCAGATATTATGTATTTAATGATTACTATAATATGGAAAGTGACGAAACCCTGCACATCTTAACGCATTTTGAAACATATCAGCAGACCACAGAATATACCTGCGGGGCAGCATGTACATTAATGGTACTGAACTGGTTCGGCGCAAAGAAATATCATGAAATGGCAGTGGGACAGTTAATTGAAAGTCAGCCGGAAAAAGGGACCACTGTGGAAAATATTGCAGACTTTTTTGACCTGATCGGATGGAATGTGAAACATCATGCAGGAACCGAATTAAAATTTGACAGTCTGGAACATTTTGAACAGTCTGTCATCCAATATATCGACCGGGGGATTCCGATTCTGGTGGACTGGGTAGACTGGGCCGGTCACTGGCAGGTGATTATAGGAATTGATACCTGCGGATCCGATACCCCGTATGATGATGTGCTGATTTTTGCAGATCCTTATGATATTACAGATCATTATCAGGATGGATATTATATCTTTCCTTTGGGGCGTTTTTTCGGAATGTGGCGCGAAGGTCCTTGTGCGGGGAAGGAGAATCCCTATAAACAGCCTTTTGTTGTGGCATATCCAAAAGAATAACCGATATGAGAGACAATGGGCGGTACATAACTGAGAGTATACAGAGGAGAAAAATTATGGTATGATAAGTCCGAAAAATAGAAAAACAGGAGAATAAGTTATGCCAGTATTTGATTTCAGTAATACACCGGATGAGCAGAAACCTTCCGAGTGTACGTATATTACTTTTTCCTCAGAGGAATCGGAGACTACTCCTCAAAAGCCCATTCTGATTCTTGATAATAGTCAGAGAAAATGGAAGCACCATTCCTGTGGTATTTTCACCAATCCTATCCATAGGACTGCCTTTGAATTTGATGAAGAAGGTGGAACGGTCAGTGCGGATATTCTGCAGATCGATGCCCGTTTTGTCAGTCTTCTTCGATGGCTGGGAAAAAATCATATCCGTGTACGTCTCTCCGGTGCAAACAGGGAAGAGGGTTATGCTGTATATAAAATCAGAGAAATTGCTTTCGGTGGAGGAACCAAGCTTTCTGCGGAAGACGGATTTCTTCAGTATATGATTGAAAGGCTTCTGGCCAGCAATGCGCCGAAAGAAGAGCCGGAAGATGAAGATCAGGAAGAAACAGGGGATGATATGAAATTGACCAGTCTGCAGAGCATTACAGACTTTATTACCTGTGCCGGCAGAACACTTCCGGATAATATCCGACTTTGGGCCAGAAGAAATCTTGCAGTTGCCCGTTCCCATGAGGTTACAGCAGAGGAAAGAAGACATGCCCAGCGTGCTCTGTCCATTATGCTGAATATTAAGTGGAAAAATAATTATTTTGAATCCATAGATCCCAAAGAAGCCCGCCGTATTCTGGATGAAGAACTTTATGGTATGGAGAGAGTAAAGCAGAGAATTATGGAAACCATTATTCAGATCAACCGTACCCATACCCTTCCTGCATACGGATTGCTTCTGGCCGGTCCAGCAGGTACCGGAAAATCACAGGTGGCATATGCAGTGGCACGGATTCTGAAGCTTCCCTGGACAACTCTGGATATGAGTTCTATTCACGATCCGGAACAGCTTACAGGAAGTTCCCGTATTTATTCCAATGCAAAACCGGGAATTATTATGGAGGCTTTTTCCATGGCCGGAGAATCCAATCTTGTCTTTATTATTAATGAGCTGGACAAGGCAGCATCCGGAAAAGGAAACGGAAATCCTGCAGATGTGCTTCTGACTTTGCTGGACAATCTTGGATTTACAGACAACTATATGGAGTGTATGATTCCAACAGTGGGTGTATACCCCATTGCAACAGCCAATGATAAGGAGCAGATCAGTGCACCGTTAATGTCACGTTTTGCCGTGATCGATATTCCGGATTACACACCGGAAGAAAAGAAAATCATATTTTCTCAATATGTTCTTCCGAAAGTTTTGAAGCGCATCAGCCTTCAGGAACAGGAATGTGTGGTAACTGAAGAAGCCGTGGAAGCAGTAATTGAAAAATATGCAGGTACCACCGGGATCCGTGATCTGGAGCAGGCAGCAGAGCATATTGTGGCAAATGCTCTTTATCAGATTGAAGTGGATCATGTATCCCGGGTTGTTTTCTCGGCAGATATGGTACATGATCTTCTGGATTAAAAAATAAACCTCTCGTTAGAGAGGTTTATTTGCCTTATTTCAGTTGGTTCTGGTACCATTCTTTTTTATTCTGATACATGCGTTCATCTGCTTTCTGAAAAAGTTCTTTTGGAGAAAGAGTCGGAAATTCTGTTGACAGTACATAGCCTACTGCATAATAGATTTCCGGCTTTTCACCGGAATCATTATAGGCACATACGGCTTTGGAGATATTTTCCAGATATTGACAAATGATATCTTCTTTTGCATCGGTGATCAAAACCGTAAATTCATCGCCACCCCATCTGCATATGGTGTTGGTGGGAGGGATGACATTGCGAAGAATATTGGAAAAATTCAAAATCATTTTATCTCCTGCAGAGTGTCCCAGTGTGTCATTGACTGCTTTTAGTCGGTTGAGATCAAACATCATCATACAGATGGGACTGGTTACAGAAATATTTGTATTCAGCAGATTGTTCCAGCGGCTTCTGTTGAAAAGACCTGTGTGAATATCCGTATAAGCTTTGCGGTTAATGTCGAGAAGATTGTTTACAAACAGCAAAAGCGTATAGATAAGAAAAGTAAGTAGTGAAAAAACCAGTCCGGAAGAACTTCCTTTTATATAATAGGAGGTAAGATCCAGAATTACACCGAAAATCAGCAGAAGAAAAAGATGGAAGTTTTTTCTGGCTCTGAAATTGGTCTTTGATTTTTTCTGACGGAATCCGAAGTACAAAAAAAGCAAGGTAACTATCAAAATCAACAGATGTCCAAGTAGGAGTGTCTGTTTAAAAGCAGCAATGTTAAATACTTGGCAGGCGAGAACAAAAATTGCACAGACAGAACTTACCAGAGATACCATCAGCATGTGACTGTCATGAGGAGGGTCAAAAAGGTTTGCCAGATACAGGGTCAGGGGTATAAACGAGAGAAACAATGCACCAATGGTGAGATAGCCCAGAAGCAGAGGATTCCCGTTAAATAAAAAAGGAGAAAACCGAGTATCTGAAATTTTCCAGAGTCCCAGAAATACGGTAAAATTTCCAAGATAGAAAACATTCCAGTTTTGCAGTCGCTTCTGCAAAATGAGAAAAAGCTGTATGATCATAATGAAAAAGCCAAGAACCAGACAGCAGGCTGAAAGAAAAAGCTGGGGCATATCTTTTTCCAGCTGTGTATGATACAGGTCGTAGAGAGAACCGATTTGAAATTCCATTTTCCGGTTGATTACATTTTTGAAAGCAGGTGTTGCAACAACCCGTACCTCTTTTCCATTATCCTCTTTGTAAATAGGAATGATTACCCAGTTACTGCTGATATTTTTTTTGAAAATATTGGTGGATTTCGGCGTAAGACGATATACCAGTTCATCATCAAAATAGACCTCTGCATAGTGATGAACAAAATAAAAAGCAAGAGCAGTATCATTGGTTTCATCAACTTTCAGGATCCATCGATATTCTTTGCGAATACCTGCAGGTGCGGAAGAATCATGAAGTTCCTCTTCTGTGTAATCACTGACTGTATAGCAGGTGCGGGGAGTCCTTGTAAACTGTATGGAAACGTTTTCGAAAACACCTGTATAAAGGAAAAATATAAGAAAAAGCAGGACTGTTGCCGCATAAAATCTAATAGTTGTTTTCTGAAGTTTTTTTTTGTTCATAAACAGGATACCTCTCAAATTATGTCTTTAGAAATCATTACTTGAAGATCAATTACGATTTACTACTGTTATACCATATTGGAAGAATGCGAGCAACAAAAAATACAATACGCACGAAGGAGAAATTATGTTAGGAAAAACACATATGGCGGTAGGCGTTGCCGCTGGTCTGCTTATTATGCAGCCGAAAAATATGCAGGAATTGATTCTGGGAACCGGTGTGTCGGCGATCGGTTCAGTGATCAGTGATATTGATGTGGGAACTTCAGAATCCCATAGAGAAGCGGATAAGATCATCGGTATGACCATTGCTGCGGTGATTTTTATGGTTGTAGTGGAATGCATCTGGCATGTAGGAATTTATAAAAAACTTATGCGGGACAGCAGTGTGCCAAGAGAAATTATAGCGGCTGCAATATTTCTCGGAATCTGTGCATTTGGTAAAGAACAGGCTCATCGTTCATTTATGCATTCGCTCTTGGCAATGTTTTTGCTGACCGGGTGTGTGACAATCTTTTTTCCTCTGGCAGCATCCTACTTCCAAATCGGTTTCCTTTCGCATCTGGCAGCGGATTTGTTGAACCGGAGAGGAGAACGTCTGCTGTATCCCTGGAAAAAGGGATTTTGTCTGCGCCTTTGCTCCTCAAAAGGAATGGTGAACAAATGGATGTTCCGGATTGGAGTTCCGGTATCGGTCGGCCTGTTCTTATTGCTTCTGGTGAATGCCTGTTTATAAAAAACAGAGTAAATATTCTAAAACATTGACAAATTGAACAATAAAATTTAAAATAAGAAGGTATTATTGTGTAAATCAGGGCAAGCCCGAAGAGAAGAAAGGAGACAGGAGAGCCTTGGTAAAGGATTTTGAACATCTGAGAGAATATGTGGGTGCTTCAGAGGCAAGAACGGTTGCAGTTGCGGCAGCTCATGATCCACATACGTTGGAAGCAGTGCTGAAAGCAAAAAAAGAAGGTATATTGGATTATATTCTGGTAGGAAAATCCAGAGAGATCATAGAAATCGGCAGACAGCTGGGATATGAAATTTCCGGAAACTGTATTGTGGATGCAGACAGTGATGAAGATGCTGCAGCGAAATCCATAGAACTGATTCACAGCAAAGAGGCAGATTTTCTGCAGAAGGGCCTGCTCCAGACATCCACACTTT
The DNA here is from genome assembly GCA_051880075.1 of Blautia sp. Lineage (GTDB taxonomy): Bacteria > Bacillota > Clostridia > Lachnospirales > Lachnospiraceae > Blautia. Next base: position 19,476 of record JBJENG010000017.1, read on the forward strand.
TGAAAGCGGTAGTAAACAAGAAGACGGGGATTTCAAAGGGAAGACCCATGTCCCATGTAGCACTTCTGGATATTCCTTCTTATCATAAAATTATAGGGGTTACCGATGGTGGAATGATGATCCGTCCGGATCTGGAAGGAAAGAAAGCCATTGTACGAAATGCAGTGGAAATGTTTCATGGAATGGGATATGAAAAACCGCTTATTTCAGCAGTCTGTTCCGTAGAAGTAGTAAATTCGAAAATGCCGGAGACGGTGGAGGCAGAAGCATTAAAGCAGGCAGCCTTGCAGGGAGAATTCGGGTCATGTTATGTGGAAGGTCCTGTTTCTTTTGATTTGTCTGTAAGCAAAGAATCTGCGAAAATCAAGAAATATAAAAGCCCGGTAACAGGAGAAACCGATATCTTTCTTGTTCCTGACATTACAGTGGGCAATGTAATGGTGAAGGCCTTGACTGCTTTTGCAGGGGCACGTATGGCGGGATGCGTAGTAGGTGCCCAATGTCCGATTGCATTAAATTCAAGAAGCGCATCCTTTGAAGAAAAATATTTTTCTTTACTGGCATGTGCGCAGATGGTACAAAAATAAAAGCTAAAAAGGAGGAGTGAAGTTTTATGAAACAATTAATGACAGGCGATGAAGCAATCGCAAGAGGTGCTTATGAGGCGGGAGTCCGTCATGCATCTGCTTACCCGGGAACGCCAAGTACAGAGATTCTTGAAAATCTTGCCACATATGAGGAGATTTATGCAGAGTGGGCACCAAATGAAAAAGTAGCTATGGAGTCTGCAATCGGAGCAGCCATTGCAGGAGCAAGAAGTATGGTTTCCATGAAACATGTAGGGGTAAATGTGGCGGCTGATCCGCTGTTTACCTGGGCATATATGGGGGTAAATGCAGGAAATGTGCTGGTGTCTGCAGATGATCCGGGTATGTTTTCATCCCAGAATGAACAGGATAACAGAAACTATGCCAAATCAGCAAAACTGGCAATGTTTGAGCCATCAGATTCTCAGGAATGCATTGATATGGTAAAAGCTGCATATGAATTAAGTGAGTCTTATGATACACCGGTTATGATTCGTATGACCACCCGTGTCTGTCACTCAAAATCCATTGTGGAGACAGGAGAAAGGGTGGAAGTTCCATTAAAGACATGGGAAAATAATCCTGCAAAATATGTATGTCTTCCGGCAATTTCCAGAAAACTGCGGGTAAAAGTGCAGGCAAGAATGGAGAAACTGGCAGAATACAGTGAGACTTCTCCTTTTAACCGGGTAGAAATGAACGATACAAAAATCGGTGTGATCGCTTCCGGAATCTGCTACTACTATGCAAAAGAGGTTTTCGGAAATCAGGCATCTTATCTGAAACTCGGGTTTACAAATCCCATGCCTGCAGGTCTTGTGAAGGGTTTCTGCAGTAAAATGGATTTTGTGTACATATTGGAAGAAAACGATCCTTATATAGAGGAATTTGTAAAACGGCAAGGTGTAACCTGTGAACTTCATGGAAAAGATATTTTCCCGTATACGCTGGAGATGACTCCGGATGTAATTCGAAAATCTGTTTATGGAGAAGCATTAAAATCCATTGATTTTGACAAGAACAAACTGATTAACCGTGCACCGACCTTCTGTGCCGGATGTCCGCACAGGGGGCTTTTCTATCGCCTTGGCAAGAGAAAAGATATTATGGTAAGCGGGGATATCGGATGCTATACTTTGGCAGCAGGAAAACCATATTCTGCATTGAATTCAACAATCTGTATGGGTGCCAGTCTTTCAGTGGCTCATGGTGCACAGAAAGTTATGAATCAGAGCGGTTCAGGGAAACGGGTAGTAGGTGTTCTTGGCGATTCCACATTCTTCCATACAGGAATTAATTCTCTGATGAATACTGTATATAATCAAAGCAATACCGTGAATATTATTCTGGATAACCGTATTACCGGTATGACCGGACATCAGGATAATCCGGGAACCGGATTCACTGCAAAAGGAAATCCGGCTCCAATTCTCAGTATTGAAGAAATCGTAAGAGCAATCGGCATCAAACATGTAAAAGTGATAAATCCAAATAATCTGAAAGAAGTGGATGAAGCACTGGATGAGTGTCTGGCACTGGATGAACCATCGGTGATCATTACCAGATGGCCATGTGTTCTGAAACAGTTCTCTCAGGCGGATAAATCGGAATTTGAAAATCTGTTCAAGACAAAGAACAAAGTGGAAGAGGAGAAATGTGTAGGATGTAAGGCGTGTCTGAAAGCAGGATGTCCTGCCATGTCTTATGATGCAGCGGCAAAGAAGGTACGCATTAGTCAGGCTTCCTGTGTAGGCTGTGATGTATGTACACAGGTTTGTCCGAAAGATGCCATTGTAAAAGTGGATTAGGAGCTAAATGGAGGAAATCATGACAAAGAGTATTTTATTAGTTGGAGTAGGTGGTCAAGGTACCATCCTTGCCAGCAAGATTTTAACACTGGGTCTTATGGAGGCCGGCTATGATGTGAAAATGAGTGAGATTCACGGAATGTCACAGAGAGGTGGAAGTGTATCTTCTCAGGTTCGTTATGGAGAACGAGTATATTCACCGGTAATCGAAAAAGGGGCTGCAGACATTGTGGTTGCTTTTGAAAAAATGGAAGCACTCCGTGCACTGGATTATCTGAAAGAAGATGGTGTACTGGTAGTGAATGATGTGGAGATTCCGTCTATGTCTGTTATCGTAGGTGATGAAGCGTATCCTTCCGATGTATTGGATGAAATCGGAAAACATGTAAAAGAAAAAGTGGTGAATGCGACAAAACTTGCTGCGGAACTGGGTAATGAGAAAGCAGCCAATATGATTCTGCTTGGAACTATTATCAAATCCATGGGCCTGGAAGACATTCACTGGGATGCCATTCTGGAGGAAAATATTAAGCCTAAATTTGTAGAATTGAATAAAAAAGCTCTTAAAGTAGGAATGGGAGCTGTCTGAAAGAAGAATTGGAGAGAGAGGGGTCTTCTGCAGGACTCTTCGGGGAGCTCGCGAAAGGAGTGGATTTATGCAGAACAGAGAAAAATTTGGTTCACGGCTGGGATTTATCCTGGTTTCTGCAGGATGTGCCGTAGGACTTGGAAATGTATGGAAGTTTCCATATATGTGCGGACAGTATGGAGGTGCCGCATTTATCCTTATTTATCTTGTCTTTTTGGCGATTCTGGGATTTCCGATTATGGTATGTGAATTTTCCGTGGGAAGAGGAAGCCAGAAAAGCTGCGCAACTTCATTTAAAGTGCTGGAACCGGAAGGATCCAAATGGCATAATTTCGGATATTTCGGTATGGCCGGAAACTACCTGCTCATGATGTTTTATACCATGGTTGCAGGCTGGATGATGTATTACTGTTATCGTTGTCTGACCGGTGAATTTACCGGTACGTCACTGACTGCAGAACAGGTGGGAGAAAAATTCAGTGGTATGCTTTCTTCACCGGGAACACTGACTTTCTGGATGGTCGTTGCGGTTCTTCTGTCATTTGGAATTTGTTCTCTGGGTGTGCAAAAAGGCGTGGAGAAGATCACAAAGGTTATGATGCTTTGTCTTTTATGCCTGATCGTAGTCCTTGCAGTACATTCCGTGACATTGCCGGGGGCAGGAGAGGGAGTGAAATTCTATCTTGTTCCTGATTTTGCGGAAATGAAAGCAAAAGGAATCGGAAATGTAATTTTCGGCGCTATGTCACAGGCTTTCTTTACCTTAAGTATCGGTATCGGTTCCATGGCAATTTTCGGAAGTTATCTGGATAAAGACCGTTCCCTGACAGGGGAAACCATCAGCATCACTCTGCTGGATACGTTTGTTGCATTAATGGCAGGTCTGATTATTATTCCGGCATGCTTCTCTTTTGGTATTGAACCGGGAGCAGGACCTTCTCTGATTTTTATTACCTTGCCTAATATTTTCAATCAGATGGCAGGCGGAAGAATCTGGGGTACCCTGTTTTTTCTGTTTCTTTCTTTTGCGGCATTGTCTACGGTAATTGCGGTATTTGAAAACATTATTTCTTTTGCCATAGATTTGTGGGGATGGGAAAGAAAGAAAGCAGTTGTTGTAAATATTATTGCGATTATTCTGTTATCTATGCCATGCATTCTGGGATTTAACGTATTGTCCGGTATTCAGCCTCTGGGACCGGGCACAGGAATCATGGATATGGAAGATTTCCTGGTATCCAGCAATCTTCTTCCCCTTGGTTCTCTTGTATATCTTATGTTCTGTACCAGCCGTTATGGATGGGGATGGAAAAACTTTATCAAAGAAGCCAATGCAGGCCACGGAAAGGGATTTCCGGAAATTTTGAAAGGGTATATGACCTTTATTCTGCCTCTGATCGTCATTGCTATTTATCTGAAAGGTTATTATGATATGTTTGCTCCAAAGGGGAAACAGTATCTGATTCCATGGATGATCGTGGCGTTTGCATTTCTTGCATTAATCGGATGGTTCGCTTTTGGAGGAAAGCATAAAGAAGCAAAATAGAACAAAGTGAGCGAAGATAACGAAGGAAAGGAAGGTGTGTATGTCCTTTAAGCAGTTGATTATCAACCCCGGTTCCACCAGTACAAAACTGGCATTGTATGAGGACCGTGAGTGTGTGGTACAGGAAAATGTAGAGCATGCAGCAGAAGAACTGGCAGCTTTTGAAAAGATACCGGATCAGATTCCTTATCGTATGAATATTATTCGGGATTTTATGAAGAAAAACGGAATAAAAGGAGAGACTCTTTCTGCAATTATGGGAAGAGGCGGTCTTGTTCCGGGGCTTCATACCGGAGGTTACCGGATGAATGATTCCTTGTTCTATGCACTGGAAAATGACCGGATCAGTTCTCCTCATGCATCGAATTTAGGGGGAATGCTGGCAAAACTGATTGGAGATGCTTACGAAAAACCGGCTTATATTTATGATGCGGTTACTTCCAGTGAATTACCTCCTGTGGCACAGGTGACAGGAATTCCCAAAATAACAAGACAAAGTTTCTGTCATGTGTTGAACAGTCGTGCCATGGCACTTCGTTATGCAAAAGAAAATGGACTGGATTATAAAAAACTGAATCTGATTGTGGCACATCTGGGAGGAGGGATTTCTGCCAGCGTTCATTCACAGGGGAAAATTATTGACTCTCTGGGAGATGATGACGGACAGTTTTCACCGGAACGTGCCGGAAGTGTGCCTTCTCTGGAATTAATCCGTCTGTGCTATTCCGGAGATTATACAAGAAATGATATGAAGAAAATGGTGCGGGGAAAAGGTGGCATGTATGCCCATCTCGGTACCAGTGACTGTCGTGAAATTGAGAAAATGATTCTTGCAGGAGATCGGCATGCAGACCTTGTGTTTCAGGCACAGGCCTATCAGATTTCCAAGGGGATCGGTCTTTTGTCCATCGTCCTGAAAGGAAATTGCGATGCGATTATTCTTACAGGAGGGGTGGCAAATTCCAGAATGCTCACAAAGCGTGTGGAAGAGTATGTAAAATTCATTGCTCCGGTAGTGGTTATGCCTGGGGAGAATGAAATGGAAGCATTGGCTTTTGGAGGACTTCGTATCCTGAACGGAACAGAAGAAGTTCATACCTATGAATTGCCATCCATACAGAAAGAGCATACTTACAGTCGGTGGAAACCTTCTCTGCCATAAAGAGGAGATAAAATGACACAGAAAGAACGTATGTTAAAAGGTATGCTTTATGATGCAAATGACCAGAAAATTTTAGATGAGCAGTTTCCCTATATGGATTTGCTGCCGAAGTTTAATAATCTTCCTTCCAGTGCCATAAAAGAAAGAGAACAGCTCATGAAGGAAATGTTTGCAGAATGCGGAGAATCCTGTTATATTCAGCCTCCGTTTTATGCAAACTGGAGTGGACATCATATCCATATGGGACACCATGTATATGCCAATTTCAATCTTACGGTTGTAGATGATGGAGATGTGTTTATTGGTGATTATGTTATGATCGGGCCAAATGTTACTATAGCTACTGCAGGACATCCGATTCAACCGGATCTTCGCAGAAAGGCGATTCAGTTTAATCAGCCTGTACACATTGGAAATAATGTGTGGATCGGTGCCAATGCGTTGATTTTACCGGGTGTAACGATTGGAGACAATTCTGTAATCGGCGGCGGCAGTGTAGTCACAAAAGATATTCCTGCTAATGTAGTTGCAGTTGGAAACCCTTGTAAGGTCCTGAGAGAAATTGGCGAAAAAGATGAAAAATATTATTTCAGAGATATGCCTGTAGACGTGACAGCAGACGATTTTTAACATTACTGAAAAGGATACCCGACTTTTCTTTAGCTTTTATGTAAAGAAAAGCCGGGTATCTTTTATCAAATCAGAAAACACCGGAAATAAAGATTTCAAGACCAATGAAGATTAATATGATACCACCAAAGACGGTCGCTTTTCCGGAGAGCGCAGTTCCTGCTTTCTTTCCGATCGAAAGACCTCCTATGCAGATGACAAAAGTGACCACAGCAATAATGAAAGCAGCCAGAGCAGCAGATAATAGGTCATAATCTGCAATGGTAAATCCTACAGAAAGCGCATCAATGGAGGTAGCGATTCCCTGCATTATCAAAGCGGCGAAGCCGACTCCCGGTTTTTCTTCCGAATCTTCATTGTCTGTAATACCATCATAGAGCATTTTTCCGCCAATAAAGCCCAGAAGCCCAAGAGCAATCCAGGGAATAAAGATTTCAAAAGCCTGGAAATACTGCACGATAGTATGCACGCAGATCCAGCCGATCATAGGCATTAAGGCCTGAAATACTGCAAACACACCGGCAATTTGGCACATTTTTCTCCTTTTCATGAGGGGCTCGTTCAGACCGTTGGCAAGGGATACAGAAAAAGCATCCATTGCGAGTCCCACACCTAAGAGAATACTGTTGAAAAAGAATACAAATCCAAAATTCATTTTTTTGTTCCTCCATTTGTAAAAGAATCATAAGGGATAGTAAAAATAAAACCAGGTACAGTGAAAACTATACCTGGTGTTCAAACAAAAAACAGACTCCATGCATAGCTTTCCAGTTATACATGAGTCTCGCAATTTAAAACAAGCCAGACCCGAAGGTCAGTATGTTGACTTGCTACGCAAAGGATTTACGCTTGCTACTCCCTCACAACAGTGACATTTTAGCATCGCTGTGAATGGTTGTCAATATGAAAAACACAGAATTATAATCTCGAATTATAAAGAAGACATACGATAAATAAAGAAAATCGAGAAATACTGAATGTTAGAAAAGTCAAAGAAGGAGGCAGATAAGAATGGAATTAATCTGGAACAGAACATGCAGTATTTCTCCCAGAGACAGTCTGAAGGAAGACAGAAAGGCAGAGACCGTCATTATCGGTGCAGGAATGACAGGTATATTGACAGCATATCTTCTGAAAAAAAGAGGAATTTCCTACTTGCAGGGGGAGGAGGGCACCGTACCGGCGAAAACAGGGGAGGAGGAAAATACAATGCAATTCGCAGGAAGGCTGAAAAATATTTTCCGGACGCCAGAGAAACAGCATGCTGGTCTGCACAGGACTGTGTCACTCATGACAGGATTCAGTTTGCAGGACAATAGAGGAAAATCCTGCAGGTGTAGTCATATGGGATGCGGACTTGAATGGAACCTGCCAGAAACGTTTTAAAAATTATGGGGCACAACAGACGGATAAAATCAAAAGACAGATAAGAAACAGAAAGAATTTTTAACTTTTTGATTATTGACATAATTTTTGCTTTGTGTCATAATTTATTCATAAAAAAGTTCATAAGTCGGCAATATAAGCCGCAGGAGATAAGTTCGGATATAATATTCGATTAAAAGGGAATCCGGTTAGAATCCGGAACGATCCCGTCACTGTGATAGCCAGTCCGAAGCAATGAGTCACTGGAGTGCGAACTCTGGGAAGGCGCTGAGGGTGTTTACGCTTAAGTCAGGAGACCTGCTTATTTTCTATAAAGGTTCTTGCGGAAGACGAGAAATCCTTTTACTGGGAGACAAAGATTTTATATCCTTTTTACTTCATAATTCCTATGCTTTCAGGCAGAGGAATTATTGTGGTAGTTTCAGAGAAGATTTTCAGGTCGGATGCACAGCATCCGGCCTTTTCTATTTCTTGCGATAAAGAGTACGGCTTTGTGGACGAAAAAAGAAAGGAAAAAAAGATTATGAAAAAAAGATTAGCATTTCTTTTGGCGACAGGTTTGATGGTGACCAGTTTAGCAGCTTGTGGTTCCGGCAACAGCACAAGTACTGATGGTGAAAGTCGTACTGCAAAGACTTCGGACAGTAGTGAAAGGGTTTTGAATTTTGGATGTCAGATGTATGATGACGGATCGGTCAATACCGTTTCCGGAGAAAGTTCCGGCTGGAATTGTATGCGCTATGGAATCAGTGAAGGACTGTTCAAATTTAATGATTCCATGGAAGTGGAACCATGGCTGGCGGAAAGCTATACAGTCAATGAGGAACATACGGAATGGGTCATTAAGCTGAAAGAGGGAATTACCTTCTCAGATGGTTGTCCGCTGACGCCTGCAAAGGTGAAAGAATACTTTGATTATCTGAAAAAGATGGGACCTTCCGGTTCTGCAAAACCAGAGAAATATCTGGAATATGAAGCTGTTGTTACTGCGGATGATGAGGCAAATACAGTGACGATTGTTACCTCCAAGCCTTATGCTAACCTGCCCGGACAGCTGGCGCATCCAACTATGGCTATTCTGGATGTGGAACATATTACGGATTTTGATAACGGTGCAATTGGTACCGGTCCTTATATAATTCAGCAGTTTAACGGTGTGGGTGTGGGGTACGATATGGTAAAAAATCCAAATTACCGGGAGACAGTCCCGTATGACCAGGTAAAGATTCTCTTTATGGGAGACGCCTCTGCCAAAACTATGGCATTACAGAGTGGGCAGGTGGATTTAGTAGAAAATATTACTAACGTTACAGATATTCAGAAATTCCAGGAAGATTCAAAATTCACTGTTGATATTGCCTCTGGTGTTCGCTGCGGGTTCTCCTGGATGAATTTTGATGGGGTTCTTGCAAATAAGACCCTGCGTCAGGCAATCCTCATGGGAATTGATTGTGATGCAATCTGCAATTCCAAGACCATCGGCGGTTTGTATACACCCGGATTCTCTGTCCTGCCAAAGACCTTAAGTTACAGTTATGAAAAACTTGAAAATCCTTATTCCTACAACCCGGAAAAGGCCAGGGAAATTTTGGATGATGCAGGTATTGTGGACACAGACGGAGATGGAATCCGGGAATTGGATGGGGAGAATATTAATCTGCGCTATGTTTCCTATGAAAATCGACTGCTTAATGATTTCTCCGATGCCCATATTCAGTATATGACAGAAATCGGTATTGGATGTACCGCGGATTATGGCTCTTCGGATGATCAGTGGAGTAAACTGGCAGCTGGCGAATACGATTTTAATAATAATAACTGGATTACAGTCGGTACGGGAGATCCCCTTGCATTTATGGCAAACTGGGCAACAGAAAGCACCTATTGTTCTTATTCCAATCCGGAATACGATGCATTATTTGATGAGTTGAAAGGGGAAATGGATCCGGATAAGCGAGAGAATCTGGTTTTTCAGATGCAGCAGATTTTGATTGATGATGCGGCGGTTCTGATTGACGGATACTATAACTCATCTATGATTTACTCGAAAAATGTAGCAACTGCACATATCCATACAGCAGATTACTATTGGCTGAGCACAGAAATTACTCCGGCTGAGTAATCGTTTTTTCTGAAAGTGAGTGATTATTTTGAGTAAAAAACAAATTCTTACCAGGATTTCTCATATTCTGATTGTTTTGATCGGTATCAGTTTTATTACTTTTTTGCTGACATATCTCTCCCCTGGTGATCCTGTACGAAATATGTTTACGGCCACGGGTGTGATGCCTACAGAGGAATTGGTGGAGCAGACACGGCAGGAGATGGGACTAAATGATCCGTTTCTGACACAATATGTCCGTTGGCTGACCAATTGTCTTCAGGGGGATTTTGGAAAATCCTATTCTCTTAATAAACCGGTGTTGGAGCTGCTGGCAGGAAGAATTCTGCCAACACTGAAACTTGCATTGATGTCAATGGTAATCATGCTTGTTCTGGCTGTACCATTTGGAGTATTGTCAGCATTATACAAGGACAGTTGGGCCGATTTTTTGATCCGTGGGGTTACATTTTTGGGATGTGCCATGCCGAACTTCTGGGTCGGCTTGTTGCTGATGTTGCTGCTTTGTGTGCAGTTCCCCGTATTTCCGGTTATCAGTTCTAATGGAGATTTTAAGAGTCTCTTTCTGCCGGCGCTGACTTTGGCCATTGCAATGGCAGCGAAATACACCCGGCAAGTACGTACTGCTGTATTGGAAGAACTGAACCAGGATTATGTGACTGGTGCACAGGCACGAGGTGTGAAAAAATCAAAGATTATCTGGGAAAATGTGTTTCCAAATGCGCTGCTTCCATTGATTACCATGTTTGGAATGTCTATTGGCAGTCTTCTGGGCGGTACTTCTGTAGTAGAAGTCATTTTCTCCTACCCCGGTCTTGGTAACCTGGCAGTATCGGCCATTACCTCCTGCGACTATAATCTGATCCAGGGTTATGTGTTATGGATGAGTCTGATTTATATGGTGATCAATCTGATTGTGGATGCAACCTACATATATATTGACCCTCGGATGCGGCTGAAGGAGTGATAAGAATGAAAGTATTTGATTTTTTTAAGAAATATAAGCAGTTCAGTATTTTTCTTTTACTGGCAGTGCTGATTATACTGGCGGCAGTTTTTGCACCTCTTGTATCTGGTGGTGTAGATCCTTTGAAAGGAAGTCTGGCAGATGCAATGCTGCCACCTTGCAAAGGACATATTTTCGGCACGGACAAAATGGGAAGAGATATTTATGCCAGAGTCATTTATGGGGCAAGAGCTTCCTTGTCTGCAACATTTGGAGTGGTTGCGCTGATTTTTCTTTTGGGTTCTACACTGGGGGTCATTGCAGGCTATTACGGAGGGTGGATCGATGCGGCTCTGATGCGCATCGCAGATATGATGCTGGCTTTTCCTGGTCTGGTTCTTGCTCTTGCAGTGGCAGGTATTATGGGAGCAAGTATCAAAAATGCCATTATTGCCATTGTAGCAGTCAGCTGGACGAAATATGCAAGACTGGCCCGGTCTCTGGTTTTAAAAATCCGCAACCGGGATTATGTGTCTGCTGCCATTGTGACCGGATCCAAAACACCTTATATGCTTTTGCGCTATATGCTGCCAAATGCATTGCCTACTTTGATTATTACGGCGGCAACAGACATCGGTTCCATGATGCTGGAATTGGCAGCACTTTCTTTTCTTGGGTTTGGTGCAAAGCCGCCTGCACCGGAATGGGGCTATATGCTTAATGAAGGAAGAGCCTGTATACAGACAGCTCCCTGGCTGATGATTTTTCCTGGACTGGCTATTTTTTTTGTAGTTGTAGTCTTTAATATGCTGGGAGATTCCCTGCGGGATATCCTGGATCCGAAAACGGAATAGGAGGGATTGGAATGTTAGATATTAAAAATGCAACGATTTCCTACAAGGATATTCCAACTGTTCAGAATTTCAGCATGCATATGAAGCCTGGACAGATCATCAGTCTGGTAGGAGAATCTGGAAGCGGCAAGACGACAGTTATTCGTGCAGTGTTGGGATTGCTTCCTGGTGGTGGAAAAGTAACTGCAGGGGATATCACATGGGATGGAAGTTCTTTGCTCTCCTATTCTCCGGAACAGTGGCGTAAGATTCGGGGAACCGATATTTCCATGATTTTTCAGGACAGCGGAGCCATGATGAATCCTACCAGAAAAATCGGAGATGTGTTTACGGAGTATCTTCAAACCCACGAAAAAATTTCGAAAAAGGATGCCTGGAACAAGGGAATTCAGATGCTGGAGCGGATGCGCCTGCCCAGTGGTGATAATATTATGATGTCCTATCCATTTCAGCTTTCCGGTGGTATGCGTCAACGTGTGGGAATTGCCATGGCTATGACGTATCAGCCGAGACTATTGCTGGCAGATGAGCCCACGTCTGCGCTGGATGTGACTACACAGGCACAGATTGTCCGCCAGATGCTGGAACTTCGGGATACTTATGGTACAGGAATTATCGTAGTGACTCACAATCTTGGGATCGCTGCGTATATGTCGGATTTTATCATTGTTATGAAAAACGGAAGAATAGAAGATCAGGGAACTCGTGACTCGATTCTTCATGGATCCAATAAGAAATATACAAAAACATTACTGGATGCAGTTCCGTCTTTAGGAGGTGATCGTTTTGTTTGAAGAAGGAGAAGTGATTTTGGAGGCAAAACATGTGACCAGGAGATTTACTGCTTCCAAAGGGCGTACCCTGATCGCGAATCATGATGTTAATCTGAAAATGTATAAAGGAAAAACACTGGGACTGGTGGGAGAATCCGGATGTGGAAAAAGCACGTTTATGCGTTTTCTCGTTTCTCTGGATATTCCTTCTGAAGGAGAAATTCTTTATCGCGGCCAGGATATCACAAAATTAAAAGGAGAAGAATTGCGTCGGAATCGTCAGAATATCCAGATGGTATTTCAGGATCCGGCGGCATCTTTTAATCCGAAGATGAAGATTCGTGATATTCTTTGTGAACCGCTTATAAATTTTAGAAGAATACGAGCCTCGGAGAAGGGTGCGGCTGCGAAAAGATTGTTAAAAATGGTAGAACTGCCGGAAGAATTTGCCGATCGTTATCCCCATAACATGAGCGGTGGACAGCGGCAGAGAGTTGCCATTGCAAGGGCGTTGGCCTTAGAACCGGAGATTCTGATCATGGACGAGGCTACGGCAGCACTGGATGTGTCTGTTCAGAAGACCATTATCGAACTTGTAAGTAAACTACAAAAAGAAAAAGAGATTACAATTGGTTTTATCTGCCATGATATTGCTTTGGTGAAGAGTGTCTCCCATCAGGTAGCAGTTATGTATCTTGGAAATGTGGTGGAAGTGGTACCAGGAGAGAATCTTGCAGATAAGGCTGCACATCCTTATACCCAGGCGCTGATGGGGGCGATTTTTGATATTCATATGGATTTTTCCAAACCAATAGAGAGTATTGAAAGTGAAGCACCCAGTCCTTTGGATGTACCGGAGGGATGTCCATTTCAGAACCGGTGTGAACATTGCATGGAGATTTGCAGGCAGAAACAGCCGGATCTTGTGGAACTGGAACCGGGACACAGTGTTGCATGTTATCTGGTTCAATAAAAAACAACTGCGGAAAAGAAGTCCGCAGTTGTTTTTTTATACAGGTGCAAACTGGCTGTTGTACAGTCTGGCATAGAATCCGTTTCTGGCAAGCAGTTCTTCGTGCTTTCCCTGTTCGATGATATGTCCGTTTTCCATAACGAGAATCACATCGGCATTTTTTATAGTAGAGAGACGGTGGGCTACAATAAAGCTTGTCCGTCCTTTCATCATTTTTTCAAATGCTTTCTGAATACGAATCTCTGTCATTGTATCAATGGATGAGGTTGCTTCATCAAGAATAAGCATAGGCGGAAGGCAAAGCATGACACGGGCGATGCAAAGAAGCTGTTTTTGTCCCTGAGACAGGTTTTGACCTCCTTCTGTAATGATGGTGTCGTATCCATCCGGCATGCGCATGATAAAGCTGTGTGCGTGGGCATCTTTGGCAGCTTTTATAATCTCATCGTCAGAAGCGTCCGGTTTTCCGTAGGCGATGTTTTCCCGGATGGAAGCGGATTTCAGCCAGGTTTCCTGAAGTACCATACCATAGGCAGAACGAAGGGAATGCCTGGAAATGGAACGGATATCATTGCCGTCTACCTGGATAGAACCGGAATTTACTTCATAAAAACGCATCAACAGATTGATCAGTGTGGTTTTGCCGCAGCCTGTGGAACCTACGATGGCAACCCGTTGGCCGGGATTTACTTCCAGGTCCAGATTTTGAATGAGCGGTACTTCCGGTACATAAGAGAAATCTACCTGTTTTAGGGAAACAGACCCTTTGGGGTTTTCCAGAAGAACCGGAACACGTTCGTCATTGGGAATCGAAGGCTGGTCAAGCAATTCGAATACACGTGCTGCAGAAGCCAGAGAATTTTGAAATTCCGTTATGACACTGGTAATCTCGTTGAAAGGCTTCGTGTATTGATTTGTATAGCTTAAAAAGCTGGACAGCTGTCCTACGGTAAGCATTCCTCCTGCTACAGCGAAACATCCGGCAATGGTGACACCTGCATAGATACAGGAATACATAAAACGGGTAGCAGGGTTCGTGATCGAGGAAAAGAATGTTGCCCGGAGGGAATAGTCCGACAGACGTTGATTGATTTCCTGAAATTTTTCCAGTGTTTCCTGTTCATGTCCAAAAGCCTGAACCACTTTGATTCCTTCCAGCATTTCGTTGGTGAGTCCGGTCAGTTCGCCTCTTGCTTCTGATTGTTTCTGAAACATGACAAATGTTTTTTTGGAAATAAAGTTTGCAATCAGGAATGACATGGGGCTTAACACAACCACCACAAGAGTGATCAGAGGATTGATACGCAGCATAAACAGAATCGTTCCAAGAATCGTAATCACTCCTGTAAAAAGCTGTGTAAATCCAAGAAGCAACCCATCGGAAAACTGATCAATGTCTGTGATCAAACGGCTGATCAGATCACCGGATGAGTGCCGGTCTACGTAAGAAAGAGGAAGAACCTGCAAGTGATTGAAAGCCTGAATGCGCAGATCTTTCACTACTTTATAGGTGATCTTGTTATTGATATGGTTCATGCACCACTGACAGACCGCTGTGATGAGGATACATACCAGTATGGTAAAGATGATGGAAAGAAGTCCTTTAAAATCCACGTTGCCTTTGGCTACGATCCGGTCTACTCCCCGTCCGGTTAATATAGGGATATACAAGGTCAGCAAAACGGAGATCAAAGAGAATAAGAGGGAAAGTACAACCAACGGAGTATAAGGGCGGATGCAGAAAAGAATCCGCTTCATAGTAGTCTGATTTTTCAAAGATTTTGCAGTTTCCTCTGCAGTTTTCTGTTTACGCATGATTGGATACCTCCTCTTTGGAAAGCTGTGATGCACAGATTTCCTGATAAACGCTGTTGTTCTTCAGCAATTCTTCATGAGTTCCCATTCCGGCAAGTTCTCCATCATCCATGACCAGAATCTGATCTGCGTTGCGGACGGTAGATACACGCTGAGAAACAAGGAACACTGTCAGTCCGTCGGTTCCTTCTTTGATAGCTTTTCGCAGTCTTGCATCGGTAGCGAAATCCAGAGCGGACGCACTGTCATCCAGAATCAGAATGTCCGGCTTTCGTACAAGGGCTCTTGCAATGGTAAGACGTTGTTTCTGACCGCCGGACAGATTGCTGCCGTTCTGTTCGATGAACAGATCCAGCCCTTTTTGTTTGGAATCAACAAATTCTCTGGCCTGGGCCATATCAAGAGCAGCGTAGATTTCCTGATCTTCGGCATCAGATTTTCCCCACTGCATATTTTCTCTTAAAGTGCCCTGAAAGAGCTGGGCTTTCTGGGGAACCATTCCTATATGCTTACGAATGGAGACGGGATTCAGATCTTTAACATTATGACCGTCAATGGAAACCACACCCTCTTTTGCATCGTAGAAGCGGGGAATCAGGTTTACCAGGCTTGTTTTTCCGGAACCGGTACCGCCAATGATTCCTATGGTTTGTCCCGGCATTGCACGAAAACTGATGTTGGTCAGAGAATTCTTACTGTTATTGCCGTAGGCAAGAGAAACATTGGAAAACTCAACTGCAGGCACGCCGGCAACGGATCCGATGGCAGTATGTGCCGGCATATAGGATCCCTTTTTCTTAATGGAAGGTTCCATATCAAAAATGCTGTTTACACGATTCAGACTTGCAATAGATTTTGAAAGAAGAATAATCAGATTTGCAAGTTTGATCAGTTCTACCAGAATCTGAGACATGTAGTTGATCAGCGCAATCACCTGTCCCTGTGTGAGAGAACCGGTATTGACCTGTTTTCCACCAAACCAGAGAATTGCCATAGTTCCCAGATTGATGATGACGTAAGTGAGAGGATTCAGCAGAGCGGAAATCTTTCCTACATGAATCTGCTTTTCAAAAAGCCGGTCATTATCTTCCTGGAAGGTCTTCATTTCGTTTTCCTGGCGGTTAAAAGCGCGGACGACCCGGATACCAAGAAGATTTTCTCTGGTATTCAGCAATACTTTGTCTAACTGTTTCTGTACATTCTTATACATCGGCATGGTGATCAGAAGAATGGCAAAAACTACGATTAGAAGTGCCGGTATGGTAATGACAAAAGGAACGGCTGCCTTTGCATCAACGGTGAATGCCATGAGCATGGCACCGAAAACTACGAAAGGGGAGCGCAGGAACAGACGGAGAAACATATTTACACCGTTCTGTACCTGATTGACGTCATTTGTCATTCGATTGATCAAAGTAGAAGTGCCAATGGCATCAATCTCTTTGTAAGATAAAGTATTGATGTGTGCAAAAAGGTCGTTTCTCAGAGCCATTCCTGTAGAAACAGCAGATTTTGCGGCGAAATACTGGGCAGTAATAGAAAAACCGAATCCTACGATTCCAAGCAAAATCAGTAATGCGCCCATTTTCCAGAGATATGCAGAATCCGAATTACCAATTCCCACATCAATCATATTTGCCACCACAAGGGGGACAAACAGTTCAAAGCTTGCCTCCAGCATCTTAAAAAGCGGAGCCAGTATGGTCGCCAGAGGATGCTTCTTCAGATAAGTTAATAATCGTTTCATAATTTAGTTCTCCTTTTCCTTTATCTATTATAATGGGAAACAGAATAAAAAGCAATGGCGGGGGAGAATCCCTTGACATAGGAAACAAAAAAAGTTACCATAATTATTAGTGATAGTATGTATGAAAATTTTCGGAGGAATGTATGAGTGAACGAAAGAATTTGAAGGGAAAACTGTTGATAGAGAAGGTGGAGGAAGAGAAGGAATGGAGGAAAAAGGTGGAGTTGAACAGTCAGAAAGTAAGAAAACTTGCACCGGAAAACGATCCTTTAAAAATGGGAATGGGATGGACCGTGGAAGATTTGTCCAAACCTCAGATTATGGTTGAAAGCACTTTTGGTGACAGTCATCCGGGAAGTGCACATTTGAATCTTTTTGTAGAAAAGGCAGTAGCAGGAATCGCAGAAGAGGGCGGCAAAGGCGCATGTTATTATGCAACGGATATTTGTGACGGAATTGCCCAGGGCCACGATGGAATTAACTATTCTCTGGTTTCCAGAGATATGATTGCCAATATGATTGAGATTCATGGAAATTCTACAGGATTTGACGGAGGTGTGTTTATCGCAAGCTGTGATAAATCAGTACCGGCAATTCTTATGGGAATCGGAAGGCTGAATCTTCCGGCGATCGTTGTAACTGGTGGTGTGATGGATGCAGGTCCGGATCTGCTGACTCTGGAACAGATCGGTGCTTATTCTGCCATGTGCACCAGAGGGGAAATCAGCGAGGAACAGCTTACTTACTACAAACAACATGCTTGTCCTTCCTGTGGTGCATGCTCCTTTATGGGAACTGCTTCCACCATGCAGATTATGGCGGAAGCGTTGGGACTTATGCTTCCAGGTTCTGCACTTATGCCTGCAACTTGTGAGGAGCTGAAAGAAGCAGCATACAGAGCCGGTGTTCAGGCAGTGAAGCTTGCAAAAGCAGGTATGAAAGCCAGTGATATTGTGACGAAAAAAGCTTTTGAAAATGCAATTATGGTACATGCGGCAATTTCCGGTTCTACCAATTCTTTACTGCATATTCCGGCGATTGCTCATGAGTTTGGAATTGAAATTGATTCGGATACTTTTGACCGTATGCACAGAGGAGCACATTACCTTCTTGATATTCGTCCGGCAGGAAAATGGCCGGCACAGTTCTTCTATTATGCAGGCGGTGTACCGAGAATCATGGAAGAAATCAAATCCATGCTGCATCTGGATGTAATGACAGTGACCGGAAAGACTCTTGGTGAAAATCTGGAAGAATTAAAGAAAAACGGATTTTATGAAAAATGCGAGACTTATCTGAAACCATGGAATCTGAAAAGAACCGATGTGATCCGTACATTTGAAAAACCAATCGGAATCGATGGCACCGTTGCTATTTTAAAAGGTAATCTGGCACCGGAAGGGTCTGTTGTAAAACATTCTGCTGTTCCAAAGGAAATGTTTCGTGCAATATTAAAGGCCAGACCTTTTGATTGCGAAGAAGATGCAATTGAAGCAGTGCTAACACATAAGATTAAACCAGGTGATGCGGTGATTATCCGTTATGAGGGACCGGTAGGTTCCGGTATGCCGGAAATGTTTTATACAACAGAAGCCATTTCATCCGATGAAGAGCTTGGAAAAAGTATTGCCTTGATTACAGACGGACGTTTTTCCGGTGCTTCTAAAGGACCTGCGATCGGACATGTATCACCGGAAGCAGCAGCAGGAGGACCGATCGCACTTCTGGAGGAAGGAGATCTGATCCGGATCGATATTCCGGAGCGCATACTTGAAATTGTAGGTATTGATGGAGCAGAATGTACAGCAGAAGAGGTGGAAAAAGTGCTGAGGGAGCGAAAAGCAGCATGGAAGCCAAAAGCGGAAAAATATAAATCCGGCTGTCTGAATATCTATTCAAAACATGCAGTATCTCCTATGAAGGGCGGATACATGAAATAATACAAGAAAGATGAAAGACGATGGAAGTGAGAAAATATGAATGATAATCGAATGCTTTAAAAAAAATTAATTCCTGCCTGTGTCCTCATTATCTGTATTGCTCTTGGCTTTTTCGTTTATTTTAACATATGGAGTGGTTTTCTCTTTCCGGATTGCTGGAAGAAGTACATACTGTAATGAAACCACAAAGTGAAGAAAAGAAACAAACGTTGACTCTTACCAGAAATACAGAGCAGGGAAAGGAATGCGGATTCTGATATCGGAAGACAATGATCTGAATGCAGAAATTCTGGAAGAACTTCTGGACGTGGAGGAAATTAATTCAGAAAGGGCAATCAATGGACAACAGGCAGTGAAAATGATTCTGGAGAACCCTGCAGGGTATTATGATGCCGTGCTGATGGATATTCAGATGCCGGTGATGGATGGGTGTGAAGCAGCCAGGATAATCCGCAGCCTGGATCGCCCGGATGAAGGAGAACTTCCGATTGTGGCCGTTACAGCCAATGCATTTACAGAAGATATCCGGAATGTTCTGCAGTCCGGTATGGATGCACATGTGGCAAAACCGGTAGATATGAATGTTCTCAAAAACACATTGCAGAACGTGATAAAAAGAGGAAAGATACATGAAAAATTTTTATAAAATTTTTTTTCTATCTATGCAGTACTGGTCTTGCAGAATGTAATTACCATCAGTGTCAACCTGGCAGATACAGTGAAACAGCACTTTCAAGTCTTTTTCCTTATCAGGCATTGGGACTTTTTACTACAGATGTCCCGATTATCGAAGAAGGTGTTCGATATCTGGGGTTGATTCGTTTTACTTATTTGTTTTTTGCAGTGACCCAGATTCTGTTTGACTGGATTCGGAAACTGACGAAATAAAAAACTAAACTACGAAAAAGGAGTCTGCCTGCGCAGATTCCTTTTCAGTAGTTTACATGTGATTTAATGGCTTCAAAACTTTCAGCACTGATGACGTGTTCAATTTTACATGCATCCTCCGAGGCGATTGTCCTGTCAACTCCAAGTGATGTGAGCCAGGAGGTGAGAAATTCATGTCTTTCATAAATCATGTCGGCAATCTCTTTTCCTGTTTCGGTCAGGTAAATATACCCTTCTTTTGTAACAGTAATATGTTCTCTCTGCCGAAGATTCTTCATGGCTACGCTGACACTTGATTTTTTAAAGCCAAGCTCTTCAGCAATATCAACGGAACGTACAACAGGAAGTTTTTTACTCAATATGAGGATGGTTTCCAGATAATTTTCCGCCGATTCATTAATATGATACATATAAGTTACCACCTTATTTAAAAATATATAAATTAGTATAACACACTTTGGACGGGGCTTCAAGAAGCGAGTTTTGGCAAGAAATATGAAATGTAGTGTGAAAAATTGTTGACAAATACAATTTACAGTATTACAATGAAAAACAACAAAAGCAAAACCGATGAGAAAGAAGAGTAGGCATATTCATGAAATTACAGAGAACTGCGGTGGTGAAATGCAGTATGGAGTGATTTGCTGAATGGACTTTTGAGGGCAGCCCGAACGTTAATCAGATCAGTAGGCACTGCCGGGGATCCGAAACCCGTTATCAGTAAGGAATGTATGATAGTACATGCGTAGAGGGAACATGAGAAATGTTAATTTGAGTGGTACCGCGATAATAAGAATTTATTACCGTCTCAGGCATAAGTTAGATTGCCTGGGGCGTTTTTTGTTTTGCAGGAAAGTTCATCCTGTGCAATCCATTTGTTTTGTTTTTGTTAAAAACAGAAAAAAACAGAAAAGGGAGTCAAAATTATGAAGAAAAAAGTATTAGCAATGGTATTATGTGCTGCAATGGCAGCAGGAATCATGACAGGATGCCGAAGCAGTAAAAAAGAAAATTCCTATACAATCGGTATTTCTCAGTTTGCAGAACATGGATCTCTGGATAACTGCAAAGAGGGATTTCTGGAGGGGTTGAAAGAAGCCGGAATTGAAGAGGGAGTGAATCTGGAAGTTCTGTTTGATAATGCGCAGGCAGATACAGGCACAGCAGCAACCATAGCAGATAATTTTGTGTCCAAAAATGTGGATATGATCTGTGCGATTGCAACACCGTCAGCGATGAGCGCTTATAACAGTACAATGAGTACGGACATTCCTGTTATCTATACAGCAGTTTCCGATCCGGTGGCAGCGGATCTGGCAGAGGAAGACGGAACACCGGCAGGAAATATTACCGGTACTTCCGATGCGCTTCCGGTAGAAGAGCAGCTGAAAATGATTCGGGCAATGCTTCCTGATGCAGAAAAAATCGGTATTCTATATACTACAAGTGAAACAAATTCAGAAAGTACCATTGCTACTTACAAAGAACTGGCAGGAAACTATGGTTTTGAAATTGTGGACACGGGTATTAATACAATTGCAGATGTAGAGATAGCGGCAAAAGATCTTGTGACAAAAGTCGATTGTATTACAAATCTTACGGATAATACAGTTGTTTCTGCCCTGCAGACAGTACTGGCAGCAGCAAACGATGCGGGAATTCCGGTATTTGGTTCTGAAGTGGAACAGGTGAAGAATGGATGTCTGGCTTCTATGGGAATTGATTATATTTCTCTTGGAAAGCAGACTGGTGAGATGGCTGCAAAGGTTTTAAAAGGAGAAGAGAAAGCCTCTGAAATGAAATATGAAATCATCACAGAGCCAAGTTTTTATGGAAATACAGAAGTTGCAGAGAAACTGGGAATTACACTGGATGAAAATTATGTGTCTTCTGCGGCAGAAATGTTTGATAAAATTGTAGTGGAATAAGTGGAGGTTTGAAATGGCTTTACTGCAAAGTGTAATCGAACAGGGACTGATTTATGCAATCATGGCTCTTGGAGTATATATAACGTATAAAATACTGGATTTTCCGGATCTGACTGTGGACGGCAGTTTTCCTATGGGAGCAGCTATAACGGCAGCTTTGATCAGCAGAGGATTCCATGCTCTGCTGACCTTGCCCATTTGCTTTCTGGCAGGTGCCTGTATCGGAGTTCTTACCGGTCTGATTCATGTAAAGCTGAAAGTCCGGGATCTTCTTTCTGGTATTATTATGATGACTGCCCTGTATACGGTAAATCTTCGTATTGCAGGAAGAGCCAATTTGCCTATCTATAAAAACTCTAATATTTTTGATAATGACTTTTTGAATGGAATTTGTCCGGAATTTCTTGCTCCATATAAAACGGTTTTTATTATTCTTTTGATCACACTTGTGAGCAAATATCTGCTTGACTGGTATCTGAGTACAAAGTCCGGAATGCTCTTGCGGGCAGTCGGTGACAATGAAAAAATTATCACAGCTTTAGGAGTGGATAAAGGGTTGGTGAAAATCCTGGGTCTGGCTGTTTCTAACGGGCTTGTGGCGTTGAGTGGCTGTGTTTTTGTACAACAGCAGAGATATTTTGATATTTCTATGGGTACAGGAACGGTAGTAATCGGTCTGGCCAGCGTGATCATGGGAACCAGTGTTTTTAAAAAAGTTACATTTATACGGGTGACCAGCAGTGTTGTTTTGGGATCTGTGTTTTATAAAGCGTGTGTAGCCCTTGCAATTCGCCTTGGATTTCCCTCTACAGATACAAAATTCATAACATCCGCAATCCTTCTTATTATTCTGATTGCGGGAAAGGAACGAAAAAGGAAGGTAAAGATCAATGCTAGAGCTGAATCACATTCATAAATATTATAATCCGGGAACTGTAAATGAAATGTGCCTCTTTGAAGATTTTAATTTTCGCGTAGAAGAGGGGGAGTTCGTGGCCGTAGTAGGAAGCAATGGATCTGGTAAAACGTCTATGTTGAATATTATCTGCGGAAGCATTGATGTGGATTCTGGAAATATTCTGATTAATGGAAAAGATATCAGTGCCATGAGTGAACACAAACGTCTTTCCAAAATCGGCAGGGTGTTTCAGAATCCGGCTCTTGGAACCTGTCCTTCTATGACGATTATGGAGAATATGTCTCTGGCAGATAACAAAGGAAAAGCTTACAATCTGGGATTCTGTGTGCGGAAAAAGAGAAAAGAATATTATCAGGAACTGCTTCGCCCATTGAATTTGGGTCTGGAAGACAAGATGGATGTGAAAGTTGGGGCTCTTTCCGGTGGACAGAGACAGGCTATGGCGTTGCTCATGTCTACCATGACTCCTATTGAATTCCTGATTCTGGATGAACACACAGCGGCTCTGGATCCAAAGACAGCAGAGATCAACATGCAGCTTACAGATAAAATCATAAAAGAGAAAAATCTTACATCCATCATGGTGACTCATAATCTTCGTTATGCACTGGAATATGGAAACCGGATCATTATGATGCATCAGGGAAAAATTATTCTGGATAAAAAAGGAAAAGAAAAGGAAAACCTGAAAGTAGACGATGTGCTGGCATTGTTCAATGAAATCAGCATCGAATGCGGAAACTAAACTTGTCAGGAATATTGGATGGTTGTATCAAACTGTAATTGAATGAAGTGATAAAATTTTTCTTGCAATTCCATGTGTGATGGATTATAATACTTTTGGTAAGTGAATAGAAAGTCTTCAGGGCAGGGTGTAAGTCCCTACCGGCGGTAGAGCCCGCGAGCCGAAAGGCAGGATCCGGTGAGATTCCGGGGCCGACAGTAGAGTCTGGATGAAAGAAGATGATATGGATAATAGGATTTATTGCGGAATTTGTGATAAACGGATACTGTATTTTCTGGCTCTGAATGGATAAGATCCGTTCAGAGTCATTTTCATGGGGATGATTTTGAATCGTTCTCATGAAGCCTCCATAAAAGAAAAGTCTTGCAGAGATTAATTTCTGCAGGACTTTTTTTGTAAACAGAAAGAAGGGGAAATCGTATGACAGACAGAGATTATATGCTGCGGGCAATTGATCTGGCAAAGAAAGGATATGGGTGGACAAATCCCAATCCTGTAGTAGGTGCGGTGATTGTGAAGAATGGAAGAATAATCGGAGAAGGCTATCATGCCAGATGCGGGGAACTTCATGCAGAAAGAACTGCTTTTGCAAGTTTGAAAGAATCTGCAGAAGGTGCGGTTCTGTATGTGACTTTGGAGCCTTGCTGCCATATATAAAAGAAAAGACACCCTATGTAGTTATGAAATATGCCATGACTGCAGATGGAAAAATTGCAACGAAAACCGGTGCTTCTAAATGGATTACAGGTGAAGCAGCAAGACAGAAAGTACAGGAGATGAGAAGCAGGTGTATGGGGATTATGGCAGGAATCGGAACGGTTCTGGCAGATGATCCTATGTTGAATGTAAGGCTTCCGGAAAAAAGAAGTCCCATAAGAATCATCTGTGACAGTCGTCTGCGGATGCCGCTTGAAAGTAATCTGTGCAAAAGTGCAAAAGAATATCTTACTTACGTTGTATACGGACAGGATTCGGAGGAAGCACAAAAAAAAGCAAAACAACTGGAAGAAAGAGGTATTTCTGTATGGTATGTACCGGATGAAAAAGGGCAGGTGGATTTGAGAAAACTAATGAAGATTCTTGGGGAGAAAGGAATCGACAGCATCTTTCTTGAAGGAGGAGGGAGCCTCAATGAAAGTGCTCTGCAGGCAGGAATTGTCCAGGAAATGAAAGTTTTTGTGGCACCGAAAATATTCGGAGGAGAATTGGCAAAAACACCGGTAAGAGGGACAGGGGTCAGTCTTCCGGAAGATGCGTTTTTATTAAAAC
Organism: Blautia sp.; assembly: GCA_051880075.1. Classification (GTDB taxonomy): domain Bacteria; phylum Bacillota; class Clostridia; order Lachnospirales; family Lachnospiraceae; genus Blautia. Next base: position 44,103 of record JBJENG010000017.1, read on the forward strand.
TGCAGCAGGTTTCCCGGGTTGGAGAGGATTTGCTGTTGGAATATGAAAGAAGGTGAAAGTGTGTTTACAGGGATTGTAGAAGAACTGGGACGGGTTTGTTTTCTTTCTGTAAAAGGAAATTCTGGTCAGATTGGAATTCAGGCAAAAAAAGTGCTGGAGGGAACAAAAATCGGAGACAGTATTGCAGTCAACGGAATCTGCCTTACAGTGACGGAACTTTCTCCGGATGGTTTTGTTGCGGATGTGATGGCGGAAACCATGCGCAGAAGCAGTCTGGAAAACAGTACCAGAGGAGATTTTGTGAACCTGGAACGAGCCATGAAAGCGGATGGCAGGTTCGGAGGACATATAGTAAGCGGTCACATTGACGGTACAGGAATCATAAAAATGATGCGAAAAGAAGAAAATGCAGTATGGGTAACGATTGAAGCTGGACCGGAAATTCTTCGCCTGGTGGTGGAAAAGGGATCCATATGTATTGATGGAATCAGTCTTACTGTAGCAGCAGTGGATACGTCTTCTTTTCAGGTTTCCGTTATTCCGCATACAGGGGAGGAGACCATATTGCTGAAAAAAAGACCGGGAGCAAAAGTAAATCTGGAAACGGATATCATCGGAAAGTATGTGGAAAAGCTTCTGGGAAAGAAGAAATCCGGCTCGATTACTATGGAAATGCTGGAAGAATACGGAATCTGACAAACAGGGAGGAAAGTAGAAGATGAACAGAAATTCTTATAATACAATTGAAGAAGCTCTGGAGGATCTGAGAGCCGGGAAAATCATACTGGTAACCGATGATCCGAATCGGGAAAACGAAGGAGATATGATCTGTGCTGCAGAATTTGCCACGCAGGAAAATGTGAATTTTATGGCCTGCCATGCAAAAGGGCTGATCTGTACACCTATGAGCGAGCAACTGGCGAAAAAACTCGGATTTCCTCAGATGGTAATAGAAAATACAGACAATCATTCCACGGCATTTACGGTTTCGGTGGATCATGTGGACACGACTACAGGAATTTCAGCGGCGGAACGCTCCTATACTATACAAAAATGTGTGGATCAAGATGCGAAACCGGAAGATTTCAGACGGCCGGGACATGTGTTTCCTCTGGTGGCAAGAAAAGGAGGTGTGCTGGTTAGAAACGGGCATACAGAAGCTACAGTAGATCTTATGCGCCTCGCAGGACTGCAGGAATGTGGAATCTGTTGTGAAATTATGGAAGAAGACGGGACGATGATGCGCACGCCGAATCTGTGGAAACTGGCGGAAAAATATAATCTGAAGTTTATTACTATCAAAGATCTTCAGGATTATTGCAGAATCCATGAAAAACACGTTGTCCGGGAGGCCTGCGCAGATATGCCTACTCGTTACGGGCATTTTAAGATATATGGGTATGTAAATGATATAACAGGGGAACACCATGTAGCGTTGGTCAAAGGAGAAATCGGGGATGGAGAGGCAGTGCTTTGCCGGGTACATTCCGAATGCCTTACAGGTGATACCTTTGGTTCTCTGCGCTGCGATTGCGGAAATCAGCTTCAGGCAGCGATGGAACAGGTAGAAAAAGAGGGGAGAGGAATTATACTTTATATGCGGCAGGAGGGCCGGGGCATTGGTCTGATCAATAAATTAAAGGCGTATACCCTGCAGGAACAGGGGATGGATACGGTGGAGGCGAATATCCGACTGGGGTTTGCGCCGGATCTGCGGGAGTATTGGATCGGGGCACAGATTTTACGGGATCTTGGGGTGAAATCTCTGCGTCTTCTTACGAATAATCCGGAAAAAGTTTACGGAATCGGAGGATTCGGACTGGAAATCCGGGAGCGGGTGCCCATTGAAGTGGAGCCTCAGAAATATGATTTTCTGTACATGAAAACAAAACAGGAAAAAATGGGACATATTTTTCAGAAAATCCGTGTATAAGACAACGGATATCAAGATAAAAAACAGGAAAAGGAGATTGATAAAATGAGACAGATTCAGGTATTGGAAGGAAAAGTAGTAGCACCACAGGGGATGAAAGTAGGTATCATAGCGTCCAGATTCAATGAGATTATTGTAAATAAGCTCCTTGGGGGAGCGGTGGATGGTCTGGTCCGTCATGGAGTGGAAGAAGAGAATATAACGGCTGCCTGGGTGCCTGGGGCTTTTGAGATTCCTTTAGCGGCGCAGAAAATGGCACAGTCAGGAAAGTACGATGCGGTCATCTGTGTGGGAACTGTCATCCGGGGAGATACTTCTCATTATGATTATGTGTGTAATGAAGTGTCAAAAGGTGTTGCCCATGTAAGTCTTGAAACAGGCGTTCCGGTTCTCTTTGGTGTACTGACTACAGAAAATATTGAACAGGCCATTGCCCGGGCAGGAAGCAAAGCAGGAAATAAGGGCTATGACTGTGCATTGTCTGCCATTGAGATGGTAAATCTTATGAATCAGATGTAGATGTAAAAACTATTGCTTGCATAGATGTGAAAAATGTACTATAATAAAAATAAAAATGCGTGCACGAGTACGCGATGAAAGTATAGGAGGTTTTCATGTCGGTAACATTGCAGCAGATTGCAGAGGCTGCCGGGGTTTCCAGAGGGACAGTAGACAGAGCATTGAAGGACAGAGGCCGTGTGAAACCGGAGGTAGCGGAAAAAATAAAAAAAATTGCACAAGAGATGGGCTACCAGCCCAGTCGGGCAGGCCGTGCCCTTGCAATAGCAAAACGAAATATAAAAATCGGAGTGATTCTTCAATCGGCGCAGACACCGTTTATGAAAATGGTATTAAAAGGAATCTTATCTGCAAAACAGGAAGTGGAAAGCTTCGGAGGAACTGTGAAAGTTTTTCAGGTTTCCGGTGTGGATGCGGGAAAAGTTATGGAAATTATGGAGGAACTGCATCAGCAGGAATATGCCGGAATTGCACTGGTACCTTCGGAAGACAGTTTGCTTAAGAAAATTATAAATGTTTTTGCAGAGGAATATGAGATTCCTGTCGTTACGCTGAACTCGGATGTGGAGGACACGAAACGCATCTGTTATGTGGGACAGAACGCTATTCAAAGCGGAAAAACAGCGGCAGGCCTTATGGGAGAAATTATCGGTGGAAAAGGACAGGTAGCTGTGATTTCCGGTCATATATCCAACCCTTCTTTGAATAATCGCGCCAGAGGGTTCCAATCGGAAATAAGTCGGGAATTTCCGGATGTGAAACTGATCGGGGCCAGATATTCCTATGACGATGACTGGGTTGCTGCTAAAATAATAGAAGAATTGCTGGAACAGTATCCGGATCTTGCGGGAATCTATATTACAGGGCCTGGAGTAAAGGGAATCTGTGAGACGTTGAAACATGCTGGAAAAGAAAAAGAAGTAAAGGTAATTGGAAATGATTTTCTGGAAGAAAACAAACAGTGGGCACGGGAGGGGGTCATTAATTTCCTGATTGGACAGAATTCCTATGTGCAGGGGTATGAACCGGTTATGATACTATTCCGGCTTCTGTTGGATCATGAATTTCCGAAGGAAGAACGGCAGTATACAGAAATTGTAATTAAAAATAAATATAATCTGTAAATCCGAAAAAGAGACAAAACAAAAAGAAGTGTTTTGTCTCTTTTTATTCTATTTATGATATACGTGCACGCAATCGGTGGCTGCAAAGAAATAAAAAATTGGTAAAAATAAGAAAATATATGTTAATATGAATAAAAGAAATGATAAAAAATAGTCAAAAGATACAAATAGATAAAAGGGAATGAGGGGAGATAGTGATTTTTTATAAAAAGAAACTGTTATAATTGTACAGAAAATCAATTGCGTACACGTGCACGCTGTGATATTATAACATCATCAAACAAAGGAAATAAAAAACAAACAATTATAAAGAAAACGGAGGAAATGAACAATGTTAAAAGTAGGAGTTATCGGATGCGGAGGAATGGGTAAGGATCATATCAGAAGACTTACAGACAAAATTCAGGGAGCAGAAGTGGTTGCAGTATCTGACGTGTTTGAGGAAAGTGCAAAACAGGCAGCAGCCATCTGTGGAGCGAAAGTGTATACCGATGCAAATGAACTGATTAATGATCCGGATGTGGATGCAGTATTTATTGTATCTCCGGGATTTGCTCATGTAGATTCGTTGCTGGAAGCAATTAAAGCAGGAAAGAGAATCTTCTGTGAGAAACCACTTTGCACAACTGCAGAAGATTGTCTGAAAGTAGTGAATGCAGAAGTGGCTTCCGGAAAACATCTGATCCAGCTTGGATTTATGAGACGTTACGATAAAGGTTATATGCAGGTAAAAGAAGCGCTGGCAACCGGTGAATACGGGGAACCGCTGATGCTTCACTGTACACACAGAAATCCGGAAGTGGGAACTAACTATAATACACCTATGGCAGTACATGATACAGCCATTCATGAAATCGATGTACTGCACTGGCTGGTAGATGATGAATATGAATCTGCACAGGTGATTATGCCGAAGGTTACCAAATATTCTCATTCTGAACTGAAGGATCCTCAGATTATGCTGCTTCGTACAAAGAAAGGTGTTTGTATTGACGTAGAAGTATTCGTAAACTGTAAATTCGGATATGATATTAACTGTGAAGTTGTCTGTGAAGACGGAGCAATTAAAATGCCTTCACCAATCTATCCAAGCATTCGTAAAAACGCAGCAGTTTCCACTACGATTGATACAGACTGCTTCGTAAGATTTAAAGATGCTTATGATACAGAGGTTCAGGACTGGGTAGATGCAGCAGCAGAAGGTGTGATCAAAGGACCAAATGCATGGGATGGTTATCTGGCAGCAGTTACTGCAGATGCGCTGGTAAAAGCACAGGAAACAGGTGCAATTGAAAGAATAGAAACAGCTGTTGAAAAACCGGAATTCTATAAATAAGAAGAAAAACAGAAGAATCGGAGGATATACAAATGAAATTAGGATTTAACGAAGCTACAGCGCTGGAATGTAAAGGCCAGTCTCTTCTGGCAGATATGGAAATGTGCGAGAAATATGGATTTGATTATATTGAGATTCGTTTTGACTGTGTAAGAGAATATTTAAAAGATCATACGCTGGAAGAACTGTCTGACTGGTTTAAAAACCATCATCTGAAACCATGGGCTTACAATACATTGATCTTCTTCAACCAGAGAGATGAAGCAGGCAAGAAAGAAATCGATGATGAAGTGGATTTCATTATGGAAGTATCCAAAGCAATCGGTATGAAAATGCTCATTACAGTTCCAAGCTTCGATGTAAAAGATAAGAGTGTCATCGAAATTAAAGAAGAGGCAGTAGAGAGACTGCGCTATCTGTCTGATAAAGTGGGAAGTGATATGAAAATTTCTCTGGAATTTTGTGGCGCTCCAAGCTGTTCGATTAACCAGTTCGGTACAGCTTATGATGTGGTGAAAGCGGTGGACAGAGAAAATGTAGGCATTACTGTGGATACTTTCCACTTCCATGAGATGTGTTCCAGACTGGAAGACTTAAGGGCAGCAGACGGAAAGAAAATTTTTGCTTATCATCTGAATGATTGTGAAGATCTTCCTCTTGGTTCCTGTGGAGATGACAAACGGTTATGGCCGGGTGAAGGCGTAGTAGATCATGCAGGGATTGCAGCTGCATTAAAAGAAATCGGATTTGACGGTGTATGTACCATCGAAGAGTTCCGACCGGAATATTATGCAATGTCTCATGAAGAAAATGTAAAGAAAGCAGCAGAAGTGACAAAAGCATTTGTGGAAAAATATTTCGGCTGATTGTGATAGGATAAAGGGGTTTGAAAAATAAAAAAGAGAAGGGGCAGGGCGGGTGTAACAACCCGCTTTGCTTAAAAGGTGAAAAATATGGCAAAGGGTGGAATTCCTGAATTGCTGAATTTTAAGCAAAAGGGAAAAGATATGGATGAATTTATCAAGGTGCCTATGGGCGAAAAATTGTCTTACTGTTTTGGGGATCCGGCATTGACCTTGATGTATACCATGACAACGACACTGCTCACGTATTTCTATACAAACGTAGTGGGAATCTCCGTAGCTGCAGTTGGTATGATTATGCTTTTATCACGTGTGTTTGACGGATTTTCTGATGTGTTGATGGGGACCATTATTGACCGTACCCATTCCAAATACGGAAAAGCAAGAATCTGGATCCTTCGTCTGGCATTACCTTATGCACTGGCTGCTGTTTTACTGTTTACCATGCCGCCTTTGGGGGATATGGGAAAAATCATATATGCCTTTGTTACGTATAACATTATGAATACAGTAGTCTATACAGCAATCAGTCAGCCATTCCATGCACTTGGTTCTCTTATGAGCCGTGACAGACGGGAACGCGATGTCATCTGTAATATTCGAATGGTATTGTCTATTACTGCCAGCATGATTATTACTGCATTTACGCTTCCTCTGATCAATAAAGTGGCAGGCATGATCGGAAACTCACAACTTGCCTGGATTCTTGTGACGGCTGCATATGCTACGGTTTCTGTATTTGTATTGATCAATACCTATATGACATGTACAGAGCGTGTGCAGGCAGCAGCAAAAGAAAAAGAAAATATTCCGTTTTTGAAAGCATTTAAAGCTACAGTCACAAACCGGTATTTCCTGATTGCTCTTGGTCTGATGATTTTCTATACTGCTTATCAGATTATTATCGGAACGGATCTGACTTATTACTGCCAGTATGTACTTGGAAATGTGGATCTGGTTATGCCGCTTTCTGCAGCGGAAAAAGTTGCTACAATCATTGGTATTGCCATGCTTCCAAAACTTCTTCCGAAATATGGAAAAAGAAATCTGATCTGTGCAGGATGCGTGCTTGGAATTGCAGGACAGCTGATTTTCATTCTGAATATTACCAGTGTTCCTCTTGGTGTTGTAACCTGTATCATGAGAGGATTCGGAATTGCACCGTTCTATGGTGTACAGTATTCCCTTCCCAGTGATGCCATCGAATACGGTCACTGGAAAACAGGAATGCGTGTGGAAGGACTTATGTTTTCTTCTATGAGTATGGGACAAAAAGCCGGTTCCGGTATCACTTCCGCAGTTATGAGTTCGGTTCTGGCAATGGCAGGATTCAATGGCCTGAAAGCAACGGCTGCGGAACAGGCACCGGAGGCAATTTCAGCCATCAAGACATTTTATCTGTATGTTCCGATTGCAATCTGGGTAATTATGCTTCTGATTGCTGCATGTTACCAGCTAGACAAGGTTTATGACAAAATGATGCGGGAGCTGATTGCACGGGAAGGAAAACAGAATCCGGAAGAAGTGCCGGAAATGGTACATACAGGCAATCAGATTAATGTTGCGATCGGCCGTGTTTATGGAAGCAGCGGAAGAAAAATAGCAGAAGCTCTTGGAAAAGAACTGAACTGCCGTGTGTATGACCGTCAGATCATCTGTCTCCTTGCAGAAAAGATGGGAATGGAAAATGCAGATCTGGATCGGGTACAAAAATATCTGGATGCTTATAACTATGGAGAAGAAGAGACTGCGTTTTCTCCTTATGCATATCCTGCGGCGGGTGTGGCAGGAGATATGAACGGTGCACAGATCTTTGAACTGCAGAGCCGGATCATCAGCGGACTGGCTCAGAAAGAGCCGGGGGTATTCCTGGGACGCTGTGCAAACTTCGTTCTGGAAAATACACCTCATACGTATTCTTTCTTTATCTATGCAGATGATGAATATAGAGAGAAGGAAGGTCGGGAGTATTACGGAGGCTTATCCCTGGAAGAATTGAAGGAAAAAGACAGAATGCGTAATGAATATTATCAGCGCTTTACAGGAATCCGGAGAGATGATCCGAAACACTATGACATGGTAATAAATGTATCCAGAACAGGAGTAGAAGGTGCTGTGTCCATGATTCTGGATTACATAAAAGGGAAAGAAGAATAAGAAGGCTCATTGAAAAGGAGAATAAGAATGTTAGATAAAAATAGAGTAAAACTTGGTATCGCGCCCATTGCATGGACCAATGATGATATGCCGGATCTTGGCAAGGAAAATACTTTTGAACAGTGTGTCAGTGAAATGGCACTGGCAGGATTTACCGGTTCCGAGGTGGGCGGAAAGTATCCGTCTGACACAAAAGTGCTGAAAAAAGCTCTGGAATTACGAGAAATTCAAATCTGTAATCAGTGGTTTTCTTCTTTTCTGATTTCCAGACCTTACGAAGAGACAGAAAAAGAATTCATAAAAGCTACAGATTTTCTGAAAGAAATGGGAGCAAAGGTAATTGGTGTTTCCGAGCAAAGCTACAGCATTCAGGGTAAAATGGAGCAGCCCGTGTGGGAAGGTAAATACATTATGAATGAAAAAGAGTGGAACCTTCTGGCAGATGGTCTGAACAAGCTTGGAAAAATCGCAAAAGACAAAGGCATGACACTGACCTTCCATCATCATATGGGAACGGTGGTACAGACAGAGGAAGAAATCGATCGTTTTATGGAACTGGTGGATCCGGATCTTGTGTATCTTCTTTTTGACAGCGGACATCTGTCTTTTGCAGGCATTAATCCGGAAAAAGTACTGAAAAAATATGTGAATCGGGTAAAACATGTGCACTTAAAAGATATCCGCAGAGAAATGGTGAAGAAATCAAGAGAAGAAAGATGGAGTTTCTTAAAAGGTGTAAGAGAAGGTGTATTCACTGTTCCCGGAGACGGCGATGTGGATTTTGGACCTATATTCCGTATTCTGGAAGAAGCTGCATATGAAGGCTGGGTAGTAGTAGAAGCAGAACAGGATCCTGCAAAGGCAAACCCGCTGGCTTATGCAAAAAAAGCACGGGCATATATTGCGGAAAAAACAGGTTTATAATCTTATGAAAAATGGTGCAGAAGCCGGAAAGGAATTAAATTATGAAAATAGCATTTGATGTAGATGTACTGGCAAAACAGATGGATATTAACCGTATGGTTCATCAGGTGGCAGACTGGGGATATAAATATATCGAACAGTCTCCACATCCAAGGATCAATCCTTTTTACAAACATCCTCTGTTCTCAAAAGAATGTGAAGCAGAGTACAGGAAGGCACTCCGGGAGACCGGAGTGGAAATCTCCTCTTTTATCGTTGTTTATCGCTGGTCAGGGCCAACGGAAGAACAGAGAAAAATGGCTGTTGCTAACTGGAAACGGATGATCGAGATTGCTGTGGATATGGGGGTTCCTGTCATCAATACGGAACTTTCCGGAGATCCCAACCAGCAGGAAATCTGCAACGGCATGTGGTTCCGTTCTATGGAAGAACTTCTGCCGATCATTGAAAGAGAAGGTCTTCGTGTGGAGATTCAGTCCCATCCTTATGATTTCTGTGAATTGAACAACGAAACCTGCGATATGGTAAAATCTTTCCGATCCAAAAATCTGGGTTACGTATATTCTTCCCCACACGGATTCTTCTACGATGAAGGAAAAGGAGATGTACGTTCCATGATCCGTTATGCAGGCGATGAACTGACTCACGTACTGTTCGCGGATACCTTTAATCAGACTCTGGACTGCCGTTATATTGCCAATCCACCCTGGCTTAATGGAAGGGGAAAAGCAGATGTGACCATTCATCAGCATCTGGCTATGGGAGAAGGAGATGTAGACTTTGACGGCATCTTTGAAACCCTTCGTGAAATGGATTTTGCTAATAAACAATTAAAAGCAGATGCGCCGAAAGTAGGCGGTGACAACATTGCATGTGTATCCATGTTCGGGTTCCCGGAAAAAATGGGGAAACAGGCACCGGAAGCAAGAGAACGAATCGAAAGAGAATTGTTGCAAAAGTAAAGAGTAGGAGGCAATGCCTGCAACCAGTAAAGTGCCAGGCACTGCCTCCTCTTTACTTTTTTGAACTTTCCATCTATACTGGTACAAGGAAAAGAATAAAAAGGAGATAGGTGTAGATGGAAAGAAATGTGTCGATGGAAGAACTGAAAAAACAATACAGTGCTTCGGATATGGTGAAAGCGGATTGCGGGGGATGTAAAGGCTGCTGTGACTGTTGTTGCGGAATGGGAGATTCCATTGTACTGGACCCGCTGGATGTACAGCGGCTGACAGCGGGAGTGCACAGTAAGTTCCAGGATTTGCTTTATAAAAAAATCGATCTTCATGTAGAGAAAGGGCTGATTCTTCCACATCTTAAGATGGAAGGGAAACAAGAACGGTGTACATTTTTAAATCAGGAAGGGCGTTGCAGCATTCATTCGTTACGACCTGGATTTTGTCGGTTGTTTCCGCTTGGGAGGATTTATGAAAATGGTTCATTCCGTTATTTCCTTCAACTTCATGAATGTAAAAAGGCCAATCGTTCGAAAGTAAAAGTCAGTAAATGGCTGGATACACCGGATCTGAAAAGATACGAAGAATTTGTAAACTGTTGGCATTATTTCTTGAAAGATACACAGGAAATGCTGGAGACAAAGCAGGATGAACAGTTAAATAAAGAATTGAGTATGTATATTCTGAATCGTTTTTATACAACACCGTTTGACTCTGATGGTGATTTTTATGAGCAGTTTCAGGAACGGATGACGCAGATGAAAAAGCTTCTGAAAGTTCTTGCGAATTCTGCAGAAAAATAAGAATTCGGATAAAGAGAGAAAGGAAAAAAGAAGAAATGCGTTATGTAAAACCACACTATTACGACACGTTTACCTGTCTTGCTGATAAATGTCCGGAGACCTGCTGCGCAGGCTGGCAGATTATAATCGATGAGGAGTCTCTGGAAAAGTACGAAGGGGTTAAAGGATCTTTTGGAAACCGGCTTCGTAATTCCATTGATTGGGAAGAAGGCTGTTTTTTTCAATATGGAAAGAGATGTGCCTTTCTCAATGAAGAAGAGTTATGTGACTTGCAGACAGAGCTGGGAGAAACCTACCTTTGTGATACCTGCCGCGTGTATCCCAGACATGTGGAAGAATACGAAGACTTGAGAGAGTATTCGCTTTCCTTGTCCTGCCCGGAAGCTGCCAGAATGATTCTCGGATGCAAAGAGAGAGTGACGTTTGAGACTTGGGAAACAGAGGAAGAAGATGATTTTGAAGAATTTGATTTTCTTATGTTCACCCAGCTTGAGAATGCCAGAGAAGTAATTTATCAAATTCTGCAGAATCGCACTATAGATCTTCGTATCAGAATGAAACATATGCTGAAGCTTTCAGAAGAAATACAGACCTGTATAGAAGAAAATCGCTTCTATGATGTAGATGAAATGATTGAAAGCTATAAAGAAATAGCAGAAGAAGCGATGGAAAGAAATCTGCAGGAACGTTATACATTTATGAATGCGGGGTTGAAAATTCTGGAAAAAATGGAACATCTGAAACCCGGCTGGGAGATCTTGCTCAAAAATATAAAAGAGACCTTGTTTGCAAACGGTATAAAAACTTATGAAAACATCTATGAAAAATTTCAGAAAGAAATGGGATACGACAGTCCCGGAAAAGAAGAGTGGGAAATCGAAGGAGAACAATTGCTGCTGTTTTTTGTGTATACCTATTTCTGCGGAGGCGTGTACGATGACCAGGTATTGACAAAAATGCAGCTGTGTGTGTTCTCTGTTCTCTGGATTCAGGAATTATGGATGTACCACTGGGCAGAAGAAAAAAGAAAACTGACCTTTTCGGAACGGACGGAACTGGCATGGGCATATGCAAGAGAAATAGAACATTCCGATCCGAACCTGGAACTGCTGGAAGAGTGGTTTTTGCAGGGCGCACATGGGTGATAAAAAAACATCTGTCATTGATAGGAAGTGCTGTTAGAGAAAAAAGAAAAAATTGAAAAAAATAGTTGTTAATTTATTCACGATATGCTATGATGAGATAGAGCAATGAAAAACAGAACTTATCCAACAATTTGCAAATGTTATGATGAAATTTTAGTTATAAAAACGTTAAGTTTTTGTAAAAAAATATTTGTAAAAGGAAAAATCTGTTATTCATTGATGAAAAATAGTCAAAATCAGACAAAATTGGTCTGGTTTTGCATTTTTTTAACATTCAATTGTTAAATAAAAGACAATGTAGATACCTGAAGGAAGGGAAAGGAGTACACTATGAGTAGTAAAATCACTATCATTGGGGCTGGGAGTGTAGGCGCGACAATCGCTTATACATTATCATGTGAGGATATTGCATCAGAAATTGTGCTGATCGATATTAACAAACAGAAAGTAGAAGGAGAAGTTATGGATATCGCACAGGGAACCTGTTTCCGTGATCCCATATCCATTGTAGCAGGCGATTATCCAGATGCAAAGGATTCCGATATTGTCATTATCACATCCGGAATTGCCCGGAAACCGGGACAGACTCGCATTGAGTTGACACAGACAAATGTAAACATTCTGAAAAGTATTACCCCGGAAATCGTAAAAGCAGCACCGAATGCGCTTTATATTATTGTGAGCAACCCGGTAGACATTATGACTTATGTATTTACGAAAATTTCCGGACTTCCTGAAAATCAGATTATCGGTTCCGGAACCATTCTGGATACTGCCAGACTGCGCTGTGGACTCTCTGAACATTTTAAAGTTGCTCAGAAGAATATTCACGCTTATGTGTTCGGTGAACATGGAGATACTTCCTTTGTTCCCTGGTCAGGTGCCTATATTTCCGGCGTCAGTGTGGATGAGTACTATGAACTGGCGGAAAGTCTTGGAAAAGATGTGGAAAAACTGGACAAAGAGGGCATGCTTGCTTATGTTCAGAAATCCGGTGGTCAGATCATTGCCAATAAGGGAGCTACCTTTTATGCAGTATCAAAAGCGGTCTGCAAGCTCTGTTCCATTTTGCTGGCGGCTTCGGATTCCATTACAACCGTTTCTTCTATGATGCATGGAGAATATGGTATTGAAGATGTGTGTCTGAGTACACTGACTCTGGTAGGACCCAATGGTATTCAGGGAAAAGTCCCCATGCGTATGAACAAGGGAGAGATCGAGAGACTTCAGGCAAGTGCGAATGCATTAAAATCCGTAATTGCTCAGATTAATCTTGATTAAGAATGATTGAAAAGAAAGGACAACAGGAACTATGAAGTACAGTTATTATCCGGGATGTACATTGAGAACAAAGGCGAAAGCCCTGGATGCATATGCCAGAGTTTCTGCAAAAGCACTGGGATTTGAACTGGAAGAAATAGAAAACTGGCAGTGCTGCGGAGGGGTTTATCCTCTTGGCAGCGATGAAATTGCCACAAAACTTTCTTCCGTACGCGCTCTCAATGAAGCCAGGGAAAAAGGACAGGATCTGGTAACACTGTGTTCTGCCTGTCATCACGTGATCAAGCGGGTCAATGATGATATGAAGAATGTGGAAGATATCCGGACAAGGGCCAATAATTATATGCAGCTGGAAGATCCTTATGCTGGGGAAACCACAGTTCTTCATTTTCTTGAAGTGTTGCGTGACCGCATAGGATTTGAACAGTTAAAGGAAAAAGTCGTTCATCCGCTTTCCGGGAAGAAAATCGGTGCCTATTATGGCTGCCTGCTTCTTCGTCCTGGAAAAATCATGGCTTTTGATAATCCGGAAAATCCGTCCATTATCGAAGATTTTATCCGTGCCATTGGCGCAGAACCGGTGATTTATCCATATAGAAATGAATGCTGCGGCGGATACATATCTCTGAAAGAAAAAGAAATGTCCGGAAATATGTGCAGAAATATTATGGGAAGTGCAAAAGGATTTGGTGCGGAAATGCTGATTACAGCCTGTCCGCTGTGTCTGTATAACCTGAATAAAAGTACAGAGAACGGACTGCCGGTGTATTATTTTACAGAACTGCTGGCAGAAGCACTTGGCGTAAAGGAAGAAGCAGAAACGGAGGTGGCGAAGCTGTGAATAATCAGAAAAAGCAGGCAGAATTAATCAAAGAAATCAGTGGAGTCAATCCTCTGAAGTGTATGAAATGCGGAAAATGTTCTGCTACCTGTCCTTCTTATAATGAAATGGATATTAAACCCCATCAGTTTGTGTCTTATGTTGTAAATGAAGATATTGAGGCACTGGTCAATTCAAAGTCTCTCTGGAAATGTCTTTCCTGCTTTGCCTGTGTAGAGCGCTGTCCAAGAGATGTAAAGCCGGGAAAACTCATTGATGCTGCAAGACAGCTTGTGGTGCGGCAGAAAGGACAGACCTATTTGTCCCCCGATGAGATTCCGGAATTGCTGGATCCGGAACTTCCGCAGCAGTTATTAGTCAGTGCATTCAGAAGATATAGGAGGTAAGCCTGGTGCAGAGAGTAGGAGTATTTGTCTGCCATTGCGGAAGTAACATTGCCGCTACGGTAGATGTAAAGAAAGTAGCAGAAATGGCTCTTATGGAGCCTGGGGTTGTCCATGCGGAAGATTATCAGTATATGTGTTCTGAAGCTGGACAGGCTAAAATCGCAGAAGCGATCAAAGAAAAGAATCTGACGGGAATCGTGGTATGTTCCTGTTCACCCCGTATGCATGAAACCACATTTCGGAAAGCAGCAGAAAGAGCCGGACTGAATCCTTATATGGTTGAAATCGCAAATATACGTGAACATTGTTCCTGGATTCATAAAGATATGGAAGAGGCAACCAAAAAGGCCGTCATTCTTATGCGCGCAGCTGTGGCAAAGGTAAATCTGAATACACCTCTGCAGCCGGGAGAGAGCCGGGTAACAAAACGTGCTCTGATTATCGGCGGAGGAATTGCAGGTATTCAGACAGCTCTGGATATTGCGGATGCAGGATATGAAGTAGACATTGTAGAGAAAACACCAAGTATCGGAGGAAGAATGTCACAACTTGACAAGACTTTTCCCACTCTGGACTGTTCCGCCTGTATCCTGACACCGAAAATGGTAGAAGCGGCAGCTCATGAAAAAATTAAGATTTATACATATAGTGAAGTAGAAAAAGTTTCCGGTTTCGTAGGAGACTTCACAGTGGATATCCGTAAAAAAGCCAGAAGTGTAGATATGGATAAATGCACAGGGTGTGGTGTCTGTCAGGAAAAATGCCCTTCCAAAAAAGCACCAAGCGAGTTCAACAGAGGACTGAATACCAGAAGTGCCATCTATACACCATTTGCTCAGGCTATCCCTAATGTACCTGTCATTGACCGGGAAAACTGTATTAAATTTAAAACAGGAAAATGTGGGGTCTGCTCAAAAGTCTGTCAGGCAGGTGCCATTAATTATGATCAGAAAGATGAGATCATTACAGAAAAATACGGAGCAATCGTGGTTGCTACCGGATTTGATGTAATCAAACTGGACAACTATGATGAATATGCTTACAGCCAGAGCAAAGACGTGATTACTTCTCTGGAACTGGAACGTATTATGAATGCGGCAGGTCCTACAAAAGGTCATCTGGAACGCCTCTCCGATGGAAAAGCACCGAAAGAAATGGTATTTATCCAGTGTGTGGGAAGCCGTTGTGCAGATGACAGAGGAAAGAGCTATTGTTCAAAAATCTGCTGTATGTATACTGCAAAACATGCCATGCTCATTCGTGATAAATATCCGGATGTAAATGTGACTGTATTTTATATTGATGTGCGTACACCTGGAAAGAATTTTGATGAATTCTATAGAAGAGCAGTAGAGCAGTATGGTGTAAATTACATCAAAGGTCAGGTGGGAAAGGTTATTCCACAGCCAAATGGCAAGCTGCTGGTACAGGGATCGGATCTTCTTGATAACAAACAGATTCTGAAAGAGGCTGATATGGTAGTTTTGGCTGCGGCCATTGAACCTAATCCGGATGTACGTAAGATTGCCACCATGCTGACAGCAAGTATTGATACGAATAACTTCCTGACAGAGGCACATGCAAAACTGCGTCCGGTAGAATCGCCTACTGCCGGTATTTTCCTTTCCGGTGTATGTCAGGGACCAAAAGATATTCCGGAAACAGTAGCTCAGGCAGGAGCAGCAGCAGTAAAAGCCATTGGCCTGTTGGCAAAAGACAAACTTATGACGAATCCATGTACGGCAAAACCGGATGAACTTCTTTGTAACGGATGTTCTACATGTGCAAATGTGTGTCCGTACGGTGCCATCACTTATGAAGAAAAAGAAGTCAATGACCACGGTATCCGTGAAAACCGTCGTCTTGCTCAGGTGAACAGTGCACTGTGTCAGGGATGTGGTGCATGTACCGTTGCCTGCCCGTCCGGAGCCATGGATCTGCAGGGATTCTCTAACAGACAGATTATAGCGGAGGTAGATGCAATATGCCGATAGAATCAAAAGAAGAATTCAGACCGAAAATCGTAGCTTTCTGCTGTAACTGGTGCAGTTATGCAGGAGCAGACCTGGCAGGAAGCAGCCGTCTTGCTTATCCTGCAGATGTAAAAATTATCCGTGTTCCCTGTTCCTGCCGTGTAAATCCCATGTTTATTCTCCGTGCTTTTGAAAAAGGAGCAGATGGTGTGATTATGTGCGGGTGTCATCCGGGAGACTGCCATTATAGCACAGGAAACTATTATGCAAGAAGACGTATGACTTTATTGTTCTCCATGCTGGACTATATTGGTGTGGAGAACGGACGTACCCGTGTGGAATGGGTATCAGCAGCAGAAGGTGTGAAATTCTCCACTACCATGAATGAATTCGTGGAGAAAATTCATTCCCTTGGAAAAAATGTGAGATTGGGGGATTTAAGATGCAGGAAATAATCAACCGTGCAAAAGAACTGCTGGCAGACGGAACCGTTGCCCGGGTGCTTGGCTGGAAAGCCGGAGACCTGCCTTACAATCCGGAACCTGCTTATTTTGAGACAGAAGCGTCTTTGAAGGATTTTGTATACAACGGTTTTTGCGGAGCAAATTTAAGCAAATATATGATCGAGGCTTCCAAAATGGAAGGAAAAACCATGGTCTGCCTGAAACCATGTGATACTTACAGTTTTAATCAGCTTATAAAAGAACATCGGGTAGACCGGGAAAAGGCTTACATTATCGGTGTGGGATGCAAAGGAAAACTGGATATTGAGAAAATCAGAAAACAGGGAATCAAAGGCATTCAGAACATAAAAGGTGCAGAACTTACGGATGATGCAGAGGTTCTGACCATTGAAACAATTTACGGGGAAAAGACCTGTGACTGGAACGATGCCATGCTGGAACGATGCCACGTGTGCAAAGGCAAAGAACATAAGATTTACGATGAATTAATCGGAGAATCCAAAGATACCAAAGATGCAGATCGTTTTGATGAAGTAAAACGAATCGAAGCCATGAGTCCGGAAGAAAAATTTGCATTTTTTCAGAAGGAATTAAGCAAATGTATTCGCTGCAATGCCTGCAGAAATGTCTGTCCTGCATGCAGCTGCCGCAAATGTGTCTTTGACAGCAATAAATTTGACAGTTCACAGAAAGCAAATGCAGATTCTTTCGAAGAAAAAATGTTCCATATTATCCGTGCATTCCATGTGGCAGGAAGATGTACCGACTGTGGTGAGTGCAGCCGTGTATGTCCGCAGGGAATTCCCCTTCATCTGTTCAACAGAAAGTTCATCAAAGACATTGATGAACTGTATGGAGAATATCAGGCAGGGGAAGATACCGAATCCAAAGCACCGCTTACCAACTATACATTTGAAGATGCGGAACCGGGAATTGTGGGAGAAAGGGGATAATGTATGTATAAGACAGGAAAAGAAAATCTGAAGGCATTATTCCGTCTGATTGCTGCAGAACAGGAATTATATGTGCCGGTAAAAACTGCGGATCAGGTGAATTTTGCAGCATGGAGCGAAGATGCGGAAACAGATCTGGATACTCTGAAAACTGTAAAATCTCCCAAAGATGCATTTTTTCCGCAGAGCGAAAATCTGTATACCGTAAAAAAAGAAGGCAGAAAGCTTTCTGTGGAACCGGAAGAACGGAAAAACCAGGATTTTGTAATATTCGGAATGAAAGCCTGTGATGTACAGGCAGTAAAAGTTCTGGACAATGTATTTCTTGCAGAACCGGTAGATACTTATTATGCGGCAAGAAGAGAGCATGGAACAATCGTTTCCCTTGCCTGCCATGAACCGGAAGAATCCTGTTTCTGTAAGGTGTTCGGAATTGACTGTGCAGAACCTGCCGCAGATGTGGCAGTCTGGATGGTGGGAGAGGAGCTGTACTGGAAAGCTCTCACGGAAAAAGGAGAAACTCTTACAAAAACGGTAGAAAGTATTCTGATTCCTGCAGAAAAAGAAGAGGAAGAAAAAGTAGAGGCAGAAAAAAATGCTATCCGTGGAATTGTGGAAAAACTTCCTTATTCTAATCTGTCTTTGGAAGGCTGGAATAAAGAATCTTTAACGGAAAAATTCGATTCTCCTTTGTGGGAAGAACTGTATAAACCATGTCTTGCGTGCGGTACCTGTACCTTTGTCTGTCCGACTTGTCAGTGCTATGATATTAAGGATTATGATACAGGAAACGGTGTTGTTCGTTATCGTTGCTGGGATTCCTGCATGTATTCCGACTTTACCATGATGGCGCACGGAAACAACCGTACCAGTCAGATGCAGAGATTCCGCCAGAGATTTATGCACAAACTGGTTTATTATCCGGCCAATAACAATGGCATGTATTCCTGCGTGGGATGTGGCCGTTGTGTGGAAAAATGTCCGGCTTCTCTTAATATTGTAAAAGTAATCAAAAAATTTCAGAACCAGGGAGGTGAAAACTGATGAGTGAATGCACCTGTCATAAAAATTATACGCTGGATACCTTGATTCCACAGGTTGGAGTTATTACCGATATCCGTCAGGAAACACCGGATGTAAAAACCTTCCGGGTCAATGCACCGGAGGGAGGAAAACTGTTTGAACATATGCCGGGACAATGTGCCATGGTCTGTGCGCCAGGTATCAGTGAAGGAATGTTTTCCATTACTTCTTCTCCGACGAATACAGAATATCAGGAGTTCAGTATTAAAAAATGCGGAATTCTGACAGATTATCTTCACAGCCTTCAGGTAGGGGATGAAATTACAGTAAGAGGACCTTACGGAAACCATTTCCCGGTTGAAACTGAGCTGAAGGGCAAAAACCTCTTGTTCATTGCAGGTGGAATCGGTCTGGCACCACTGCGTTCCGTCATCAATTATGTGCTGGACAACAGAGAAAATTACGGCACCGTTGACATCCTTTACGGTTCCCGCTCTGCAGACGATCTGGTACAGCTGAAAGAAATTCAGGAAGTATGGATGAAAACAGAAGGAGTGAATGTGTATCTGACCATCGACCGGGAACAGGAAGGATGGGACGGTCATGTAGGATTTGTTCCTTCTTATCTGAAAGAAATCGGATTTGATACAGATAAGGTGGCTCTGGTATGCGGACCGCCGATTATGATCAAATTTGTGCTGGCAGGACTTCAGGAAATCGGATTCACTAAAGATCAGGTTTATACCACACTGGAACTGCGCATGAAATGTGGTGTGGGAAAATGCGGACGCTGCAACATCGGATCCAAATACGTGTGCAAAGATGGTCCTGTTTTCCGTTGTGATGAAATCGATGAACTGCCTCAAGAATTCTAATAGAATCAAATAATCGAAAGGACGGATACAGAAATGGAAAATATGGTAAATGTGTATTTTTTTGGTAAGAAATACAGCGTACCCGCAGATCTGACTATCATGACTGCAATGGAATATGCCGGCTACACTCTGAAAAGAGGCTGCGGCTGCCGCCATGGTTTCTGCGGTGCCTGTGCTACCGTTTACAGAATCAAAGGAAAAAATGAACTGAAGACATGTCTTGCATGTCAGACACAGGTAGAAGAGGGAATGTATGTGGCAAGTATTCCTTTCTTCCCTACCGATAAAAGAACTTACGATATTAATGAAATCAGACCGAATCAGCAGATCATGATGGAACTCTATCCGGAAATCTACAGCTGCATCGGATGTAATGCCTGTACAAAAGCCTGTACACAGGATCTGAACGTTATGCAGTATATTGCATACGCCCAGAGAGGAGAACTGGAGAAATGTGCGGAAGAATCTTTCGACTGTGTAAGCTGCGGATGCTGCTCCGTAAGATGTCCGGCAGGAATTTCTCATCCGATGGTCGGTCTTCTGGCAAGACGTCTTACCGGAAAATATATTGCACCGGAAGCAAAACATCTCACAAACAGAGTGGAGGAGATCAATAAAGGTGCGTACGATGAACTCATTGAACAGATCATGCAGAAACCGATTGAAGAGATGCAGGAACTTTACAATAACAGAGAGATTGAGAAATAGGAGGGCATAAAAATGTATGCACCATATCCAGAAAATATGATGGAATCTATCAAAAAGGTAGAAGCTACAAGAGCAGAACGTATGGCAACAGAGCCGGAACGTCTGACAGCAGATGAAAAAGACGCTCTTTTGAAAGAATTCCATCCAGACTATAACCCAGATGCGTTTGCTGAGATTAAAGTCGGACCAAACAAGGGTCAGAAAGCACCACTTGAGCTTGTAGAAATGCTTCATTCAACAAGCCGTCTGATGGACGAAACAGTGGATATTACAAAAGTAGATTATGACGTTGATGTACTTGTAATTGGTGGTGGCGGAGCTGGTTCTTCCTGTGCTATTGAGGCTCACAATGCAGGTGCCAATGTGATGATTGTTACAAAGCTTCGTATTGGTGATGCCAATACCATGATGGCTGAAGGTGGAATTCAGGCAGCAGATAAGGAAAATGATTCACCGGTACAGCACTATCTGGATTGTTTTGGCGGCGGACACTTTGCTGCAAAACCAGAGCTTGTAAAGAGACTGGTAATGGAAGCTCCGGATGCGATCAAATGGCTCAACGAACTTGGAGTTGAGTTCGATAAAGAAGAAGACGGAAGAATGGTAACGACACATGGTGGCGGTACTTCAAGAAAGAGAATGCATGCTGCAAAAGACTACTCTGGTGCAGAAATCATGCGCACCGTAAGAGATGAAGTTTTGAATCTTGGTATCCCGGTAGTTGAATTTACTTCAGCTGTTGAACTTATCAAGGATGAAAAGGGACAGGTTGCAGGTGCGGTTCTTCTCAACATGGAAACAGGAGATTATTCCGTTGCAAGAGCAAAGACAGTCGTTATTGCAACAGGTGGAGCAGGAAGAATGCATTACCAGGGATTCCCGACATCGAACCACTACGGTGCAACCGCAGATGGACTGATATTGGGATACCGGGCAGGTGCTTCTCTTCTTTATCAGGATTCCATCCAGTATCATCCAACAGGAGCCATCTATCCATCTCAGATTCTTGGTGCATTGGTAACAGAAAAAGTTCGTTCCGTCGGTGCACAGCTTGTAAATGCAAACGGAGAAGCTTACATTCATCCACTGGAAACCCGTGATGTAAATGCTTCCGGTGTTATCCGTGAGTGCAGAGAAGGACGCGGCGTAGAAGTTCCGGGTGGTGCACAGGGCGTATGGCTTGATACCCCGATGATTGAAATCCTTGGTGGAGAGGGAACTATCGAAAAGAGAATTCCGGCTATGTTCCGTATGTACATGAACTATGGAATTGATA
>JBJENG010000018.1:0-3568 GCA_051880075.1 Blautia sp.
GGATGCCGTGTCGGAGAAGCCAAGCTGACAGATGGATATCGGCTGAAAGCAAAATATATCATTCATACGGTTGGTCCGAAATATCCATCGGAAAATTGTCATGAGAATTTGGCAAAATGCTATGTAGCAACTCTTGATTTGGCAAAGAAATACGGAATACGAAGCATCATATTTCCGTCAATCTCAACGGGAAAATTCAGTTATCCCAGAAAAGAAGCCTGCAAGATTGCTGTAAAGTCAGTGTATACCTGGCTCAAAGAAAATGATGACTACGATATGAAAGTTGTATTTTCCTGTGTTGCCCCCAAGATATACAAGTTGATTTACACAGAATTAAATTCCAGATAAACATTTGCCCAACAACAGTTAAAGAGCACAGAGGATGGAGGAGCAGTCATGGCAATCAGTTTTTTTCATAAATTAAAAAACAAAATGACAGACAGGGGAGGAACAGAGCAGAAAATACCGGAAAAAAGTTGGTTGCGAAAGACGCTAAGGTCTCTTGGGACGGGAGCGCAATCATACCGGACGGGACGACGGAAATCTGGGATCGTGCCTTTGACAGTAACGAGGGCGTGCGTTCTGTATTTGTGCCAGGAACGGTGAAGCGAATCGGGCGCAGAGCCTTCGCAGATTGTACCAACCTCAGCCGGGTGGAGCTGGCAGAAGGAATCAACTATATCGATCAGAATGCGTTTACCGGATGCAGCAAATTGCAGAAGGTCATTCTGCCTGACAGCATTTATGTGGATGAGATGGATGGTTGGGCTTTTTATCAATGTACGGGCCTGCGCACTCCGGTCTATAACAGATCCGGTACGGTTCTTTATGCGTATCCTTGCATGGATCGGAGTAAAAGCTTTGTAATCCCGGAGAGGGTAAAACGAATTGGTGCGGCAGCGTTTCTGAAAAATCCTTATCTGGAGGAAGTAATCCTGCCGGATGGGCTGGAACGGATTGGCAGGCGCAGTTTTATAGAATGTGGGATTCGAAGGATTACTATTCCGGCTTCCGTGAAGGTAATTGAACCCTTAGCCTTTCTATTATGCAAGGAGCTTAAAATAGTTACAGTCAAAGGGAAGGAGACCGTGATATCGGTATCTGCTTTTGATAAGGGTGCGGACGATATCAGGCTTATATCGAAGAGGCATTATCAACCGGATGAATGGACTCGCATATTGGGAGAGCCATTTCTGCTTGCCCCGAAAAAGAAGCAACTGCCCGACGGTTGGCATGTGAAAGATAAAAAGTTCCTTGATCTTGCGGCAGAATGCGCACTTGGAAAAGCAGGAGCAATGTGGGAGATGGGAGAGTATTTTAAGGGATTAGGAGAGGAAGCCTTCTATGTGGGCGCATCCAATTTCTGGCGGTATCGCGCTTATCAAAATGGGTCGCAGGAAGCGAAAGTGTGGATGGAACAGTGGTTTCTTGAAAATGCAGACGCGCGGCATATGGAATCTGTGATGCCGGAGCACATGCTTGGTAATTATGACGGCAGGTATCTCAATTATTGTGGATTTTTGTTTTTCGATCCAGAAAGAGACTATACCCTGGACTCCAGATGGCGCAGAGAGCATTACAGCCTTGTAGAGGTGAACTCCTGGTGCGATGATGACGGACCGGATGAGGACGGTTTTGGAAGGGAGGAATATTACGACTGGTGGTATCTGGATGGAAATCTGCGAGAAATCGAAGGTGTAGGCATGATTCACAGCTATTCCTACAGGGACAGGAAAAGAAACTTGAAAAAATTTCAGGAAATGCAGGACAGAGCGGAGAAAAAATTATCCGAAATGTGGAATGAAAATCAGAAATAATGAATCAAAAAACGTGGTGAATCGTATGAATATCTGAATTATCAATTAACAGAAAAACAGCCCCTGCCGGCCACCGGAGTATATCTTGTATCTGCAAACAGGTCAAAACGCGCTTTTAGTCAGCAGGAGATCCAGTGCTTACGTAATCTTATGCGCGAAGGCATTCCTGAGCGCATTAGATGGAGTTAGCACTTAGCTCCTGCTGACGTTGCGCTTGTTTGCAAATACAAGATATTCTTTTTTTTGCGGAAAAAGGTTGCAAGAGGAAGAAATGGTATATGTTATTCTTTAGATATAAACAGAAAATGCAACAGAGGAAATGCCATGTGCAAATATGTGGCTTGTGCGGGCGGTTCTATACTATCTGAAAGCACGCGTAATATTGAACCGCGTAGTACCGAACGATACGCTACGTGGTGTGGAAGGGGAGGATCGAATCTCCCCTATCCGATAATGGGGATACAAGTTTTGCATCATTTCTAACAATGGTTTAGTCTGTGGAATATTTTGGTTAATTGCGGAAAAAGTCTGCAAAAAGAAAAAACAGTATATGTTAAACTTCAGATATAAACAACAAAGGAGGGGTAATACATGAAAAATGTTAAGAGGTGTTCTGCGATTTGTCTGATTATGGGATGCTTGTTGACGGGATCAGTAATAAAAGCAACAGAAAAGGCAGCAGAACCGGAGATTTATGAATATGAGCAGAACGGAGATGAAATTACGATTTCCGGTCTGTGTCCGGGGAAAAATAAAAATGTGACGGAAGTATTGATTCCGGGAACAATTGGGGATATTCCTGTCACGGGAATCGCAGAGAAGGCATTTTGTTTTTTGGCAATATAGGAAGTGATGATTCCTGATTCTGTCACATCTGTAGGAGAAGAGACATTCTCAGACAATGATTCATTACGGAAAGTGGCACTGTCGAAAGAAATGACAGAGATTTCCTCAGGTATGTTTGATGGCTGTGATGGGCTTCAGGAACTGGAGATTCCAGAAAATATCAGAAAATTCCAACTGTTTTATCTATTCCGGACTTGTTCATGTAACGGTTCCAGGAAATATTAAAAAATGCCTGGATTCTTTCAGTACTTGTGAGGATCTGCAGAGCGTAACCATGGAAGAAGGGGTGGAGGATCTATGGGGAACATTTGCATTCTGTGGCAACCTGGAAAGTTTGGTGATTCCATCTTCTATGAAACGGATCAGTTGTTCCACTTTCCGTGAATGCAGTTCTTTAAAAGATGTGTGGATCTATTCAAAAGATGTGGATCTGAATTACCGGATTGATTATGAAACATTTGGGTCGGTAGAATTTTATGGTTTTGGAGATTCGGCAGAATCGGATGAAACGTATTATCTTTTTGCGGACAGCCCGAATGTAGTGATTCATGGATATACGGGATCTACAGCGGAAGCATTTGCAAAGGAGAAAGGACTGGCATTTGAGGCGTTTTAAAAAGAGTTACAGATGAAAGCGATGCAAAAAGAATTACAGAAAATTTAAAATGCGGAGGTTGAGAAATGCTTGAAATGAGACTGATGGTTATGAGTGATCTGCATCTGAGCAAAAAGCCCTGGCAAGTGCGGTGTGCTTTGAGAATGGGGGCGGATGCGGATGCCGTGCTGCTTGTCGGTGATCTAACCAACGACGGAACGCTGGAGCAGATGGAACTGATGCACCAGTGCATCAAGGAGGTGCTGCCGGATACGCCGGTTCTGGCTGTGACCGGAAACCATGACTATCC
>JBJENG010000019.1:0-3548 GCA_051880075.1 Blautia sp.
GTTAATTCTTCTATTTTCTCATCTTTTTTATCTTTTTTCTTTTTTCCGAACAGCCCTTTCTTTTCTGCTGCCTTTCCGTCTTCTTCTGATTTTTCAGAAGCATCCTCTGTCTCTGTTTCTTCTGTATTATTTTCCTGTATTTCTTCTGCAGTTTCCTCTGTATTCACCTGGGAATCTGTCTCCTCCTGCATATCCTCATACAATTCTTTTTCTTCTGACATGGGTACCTACCGCCTTTCTAGGTTTTCTTAAATATATTATCCAACTGATTTTTCAAAGTTCTCAGATTATCTACTACATTTTCATAGTCCATTCGTTTTGGTCCGATGATTCCTATGGTTCCCTGCATGCCACCGCCCAGATCATAAGTTGCGGTAACCACACTGCAATCCCGCATAGTCTGTACAGGGCTTTCATTTCCGATATATACCTGAATTCCTGTATTTTCCTCTGAATTCATAGTATCTTTTACCAGATCCACCAGTGCCTGTTTTTCTTCAAAAGCTGAAATCAGTTCACTGGCTTTCGAAGTATCTGCCAGTTCCGGATATTTGAAAATATTTGTAGCTCCACTGGTATAGATTTCTACCTCATCCTGCTCTCCTGCAATGGCCTTTGCCACCGCATCGATCACACTTCCAACCACCTGGCTGTGTATACCTGCCTGTTCTTTCAATCTGGTAATCATGCTGAGATTGATTTCTTCGATTGTTAATCCATTCAACTGTGTATTAAGAAGCAAATTCAGTTTCAAGACCGTTTCATCGCTCATGACTTCCTGCAGTTCAATCATATGGTTTTTTACCATATTGCCTTCTGTAACAAGAACCGCCAGTAATTGATTCTCTCCTACTTTTGAAAGCTGAATGAATTTCAATTTATTTCTGTGATAAGTGGGACCGGAAATCATGGTCGCATAGTTGGTATTGGAAGCCAGGACTTTTACCACCTGTTTTAATACCTTTTCCATTTTATCCGTCTTCTCTATCATCAGTTCTTTTATTTCAGAAACTTCTCTGTCTTTTTCCTTCATCAATTCGTCTACATAAAGTCTGTATCCTTTATCAGAAGGAATTCTTCCGGCTGAAGTATGAGGCTGAAGAATATAACCCAGCTCCTCCAGATCTGACATCTCATTACGTATCGTCGCAGAGCTGAGATTCAAGTCCGTGTATTTTGAAATGGTTCTCGAACCAACCGGTTCTCCTGTGTCCAGATATGTCTGGATAATTGCTTTCAGAATCTTCCGTTTCCGTTCATCCAGTTCACCGTCCATGAAATTCTCCTTTCTGCTTTTATTATGAGCCACTTGACCGTCACTCATGTATCTTTTCTTTTGTTAGCACTCGTTAAGATGGAGTGCTAACATCTATGTTCTTAAGATAGCACCAGTATATTTATTTGTCAAGTGCTTTATACTTTTTTTAGAAAAAACATTCTTAACTGCTTAGTTTTTAAGTTCCTCCAAATTCTTTTTCAACTCAATCATTTTATCACGCAATTCCGCCGCCATTTCAAAATTCAGATCTGCTGCTGCTGTACGCATCTGTTTCTCAACATCTTTTATCAGTTTCTCCAGTTCCTTCCTGCTCATGGATTCCGGATCTTTCTGTAATTTATCTTCTGTCTCAGCAACTGATCTTGATATGCTGATCAAATCTCTGACTGCCTTTTTAATTGTCTGAGGTGTAATTCCATGTTCCTTATTATATTTTTCCTGCAGCCTCCGCCGCCGCATGGTCTCATCAATGGCCATACGCATGGAATCTGTCATGGTATCTGCATACATAATCACATGTCCCTCTGCATTTCGAGCTGCACGTCCAATAGTCTGTATAAGTGAGGTCTCGGATCGCAGAAATCCTTCCTTATCCGCATCCAGAATTGCCACCAGAGTAATCTCCGGAATATCCAATCCCTCTCTGAGAAGATTGATTCCCACCAGCACATCAAACACATTCAGACGCATATCACGGATAATCTTTGTGCGTTCCAGTGTATCAATATCCGAATGAAGATATTTGACCCGTATGCCCAGATCTTTCATATAATCAGTCAGATCTTCCGCCATACGTTTCGTCAAAGTGGTAATCAGAACTTTATTTCCTTTTTCCACTTCTTTATTTACTTCTCCCACCAGATCATCGATCTGCCCTTCTACAGGCCTCACCTCCACAAGGGGATCCAGAAGACCTGTAGGACGAATAATCTGTTCTGCTCTGAGCAGTTCATGCTCTTCCTCATATTCTCCGGGTGTTGCAGATACAAAAAGAATCTGATCAATTTTGCTCTCAAACTCTTCAAAATTCAAGGGACGATTGTCAAGAGCAGACGGAAGACGAAAACCATAATCCACCAGTGTAGTCTTTCTGGAACGATCTCCTGCGTACATTCCTCTGACCTGAGGTATGGTCTTATGAGATTCATCTATAATAATGAGGTAATCATCCCCAAAGTAGTCCATTAATGTATACGGCGCCTGTCCCGGTTCCAGTCCGGACAGATGCCTGGAATAATTCTCAATTCCCGAACAGAATCCTGTCTCTTTCAACATTTCGATATCAAAATTGGTTCTTTCGGAAATCCTCTGGGCTTCCAGAAGCTTATCTTCACTTTTAAAATATGCTACCTGCTCCTTCAGTTCTTCCTCTATCTCATCTGCTGCCTTCATGATCTGTTCCATAGGAACTACATAATGAGACGCCGGAAAGATTGCCACATGATCCAGCTGGCATTTGATTTCTCCTGTTAATGTATCAATCTGGGTAATCCGGTCAATTTCATCTCCAAAAAATTCAACCCGTACTGCCATATCTGTATAGTCTGCCGGAAAAATTTCCAGAACATCTCCTCGTACCCGGAAAGTACCACGATGAAAATCCATGTCATTTCTGTCATACTGAATATCAATCAATTGACGAATCACTTCATCTCTGTCCTTCTCCATACCCGGACGAAGGGAAATGATCATGTTCTGGTAATCCTTCGGGCTTCCGATTCCATATATACAGGACACACTGGACACAATAATTACATCTTTCCGTTCACTCAGAGAAGAGGTAGCAGAAAGACGCAGTTTATCAATTTCATCGTTTACAGATGAGTCCTTTGCAATATAAGTATCTGACGAAGGCACATAAGCCTCCGGCTGATAATAGTCGTAATAGGACACAAAGTATTCGACGGCATTATTGGGGAAGAACTCCTTGAATTCTCCATATAACTGAGCTGCCAATGTTTTATTATGTGCTAATATTAATGTAGGCTTGTTCAAAGCCTGAATGACATTCGCCATGGTGAATGTCTTACCGGAACCAGTGACACCAAGCAGTGTTTCACACTGGTTCCCTTCTTTAAATCCCTCCACCAGTTTCGCGATCGCCTGGGGCTGATCGCCGGTGGGGGCATATTCTGATACTAATTCAAAATGATCCATAAAATCTTTTCCTCTATTATTCTTCCATCTTTAACGGTAGCATTTATTTATCAAACAACTTAGCAAGAATACTCCCACTTCAAGCCCGTAGAGGGATAAGTGGTGAGATGAA
>JBJENG010000020.1:0-64772 GCA_051880075.1 Blautia sp.
GGAATCATAGAAAAAATGCAAAAAAATAGAAAACAGCGTGTGCTGTTTTCTATTTTTTTGTGTCCAGCAAAACTGTAAGCCGGGTTATGTCGAGAATAATCATCTATCTAATTCTGCTGTTGCCAACAGACTTCAGCGACCCACCTAAAAGCGTGACGGGCAGCCACATTGCTTTTTATTCGGTCTTGCTTCGGATGGGGTTTACATGTGCCCTTCCTGTTACCAGAAAGGCGGTAGTCTCTTACACTGCCCTTCCACCCTTACCGGCAAAAGCCGGCGGTATATTTCTGTTGCACTATCCTTGGAGTCACCTCCACCGGACGTTATCCGGCATCCTGCCCTGCGAAGCCCGGACTTTCCTCACCTGGCCCCTTTCGGTCCTGCCAGCCGCGATTATTCATCTTACTGAACACAAACGTCATTTTAACACAGGATTTTCTGTTTGTAAATATTTTTTATACGTCGAAGCATCCGCCTCCGATAAATTCTCTGAGAATGGAGGTGCCAGGCACTGCTTCTCCCGGCATTCCAACAAAATAATCCAGAAATTTGAGCAGTCGTTTTGCTTCATTGTATTCCGGTTCTTCCGGTGTGATTCCGAACAGAAGGGGTTCCGCATAGATTTTCAGCACAGCCAGTTCATAGATAAGAGCAGAATTGAACATAACATCTGCCGATTCCTGATAAGGAAAGATATTGGCTTCTTCACCTCTTCGCACGGAATTCCACATGGCAATGGTATGTTTTGCAGAGGTTCCTCTGGTTCGCGCATCTCGTACAATCCGGCGGATCAGACGGCCGTCTGTGGTAGGAATCCGGTTATGCTCATCAATATTCAGCTGAGTCAGCGCACTCACATAAATTTTAAACTTGTTTTCTCTGGGCAGACTTTCGCTGAGTTTGTCATTCAGACAATGGATTCCTTCAATAACCAGGATATCCTCTGATCCCAGCTGCAGAAAATTCCCTTTGTATTCTCGCATACCGGTTTTGAAATTGTAAGATGGCAGTGCCACCTTTTCTCCCTTTAACAATGCCATCATATCTTTGTTAAACTGTTTTGTATCGATGGCTTCCAGACATTCAAAATTATAATTTCCTTCTTCATCCAGCGGGGTATGCTCTCTGTTTACAAAATAATTATCCACAGCAATGGGATGAGGCCGCAGACCATGGGCAGCCAGCTGAATGGACAGTCTGTGTGAAAATGTCGTTTTTCCGGAAGAAGAAGGACCTGCAATCATAATAAATTTTTTATTTCCCGCTTCCGCAATCTGTTCTGCAATCTTTGCGATTTTACTTTCCTGAAGTGCTTCTGCGATTAAAATCAGTTGATTGCTGCCCTGATGAGTAATCTGACTGTTCAGATCCCCTACTGTCTCCGTGTGCATCATGGAGGCCCATTGATTTGCTTCTTTCTGTACCTGGAATATTTTCGGTTCCGGTTGGAATGGAGGAACGATTTCCGGATTGCTCTGTTCCGGAAGCTGAAGCACAAATCCTTCATCATAAGGATACAGTTCAAAGTATTTCAGATATCCGGTATGATTCACCATAAATCCGTAAAAATAATCTTCAAACTCTTCCAGGCTGTACATATTTACTTTGGAAACAATGCGATAATGGAACAGTTTTTCCTTGTCATACATGCCGTATTTATGAAACAGTTCAATGGCATCCGATGTACTCAGGGTTCTTTTCTTTATGGGAATTTTACGTTCCACCAGTTCCTGCATACAGGTTTTTACCCGGTCGAGAAATTCCTGATCTATCGTCACATCTCCATCGACTGTAAAATAATACCCGGAGCTGACGGAAAAATGAATCACTACTTTACGGATTCGCTCCGGCCCGGCTACACGATACACGGCTTTCAGAAGAAGCAGACACACGCTTCTTTTATAGGTTTTGTGCCCGATTCCGTCAGCAGTTGTAATAAACTCAATAGCACTGTTCTGCTTTGGTTTTTTATGAAGTTCCCGCAGTTTTCCTTTTTCCATAACCAGAACAATGGGATAACGGGTAACTCCTTCGTATTCTTTTACAATGTCTGCAAATGTAATCCCTTTTGGATATTTTTTTACTTTTCCAAGGATTTTCACTGATACCATTTTTTCTTCCATAATCTGCCTCCTGTGGCACCCTGCTGCTTTACAGCACGGTGCTGGGATGGAAAGTCTCCATTTTCTTTACTGTCAGTTCCGGCAGGATCTGTGCCAGTTCTTTTTCCATATATTCCATAAATATATATTCTGTTCCATAATGGCCTGCATCAATGATGCTGACCCCCTGTGCCATAGCATCAATGGCAGTATGGTAATCCACATCCCCTGTAATGTAAACCTGCGCCTCTTTTTTCAGCACCTCTTTCATCAGACTCTTTCCGGAGCCGGTACATACGGCAGCTTTTCGGATTTCTTTTTCCGGATTTCCATAGAACGTCACATGGGGAAGGGAAAACTGTTGTTTTACAAAACGGGCACATGCTTCCAGAGTCATGGTTTCCGGAAGGTTTCCCACTCTTCCGATTCCTTCTCTTCTGCCTTCTTCTTCATAGGTAACTTCCAGAACCTCTCTGTCTGTCAGCTGCAGCAAGTCTGCAGACAATTCTGCCATTCCCAGAATGTCAAAATTCGTATGCATGGCATAATAACTTATGTCACCGGCAATGAGTTTTATGATTCTTCTTCCGATAAAATCTTCTTCTACTACTCGTTTCATACCGGAAAAGATCAGGGGATGATGGGTGATCATCAAATCCGCTCCCCAGGACAGGGCAGCTTCCAACGTCTCATCTGTCACATCAAGAGCAAGAAAAACCTTTTTTACCTCTTTTTCTTTGCTTCCTGCCAGAAGTCCTACGTTATCCCACCCCTCTGCAAAAGAAGGACTGTATTTTGCTTCCAGTTTTTCTATAATTTCCTTACATTTCATATTCTTTCAAAGCCTCTTCAATCAGACGGTATTCCTGCTCCAGTTCCTGCAGACGGCAGGCTGCCCCCTGGGTTCCTGCCTGTTCCAGGTGACTGCGTACCCGTTCCCTGGACTCTTTTTCTTTCAGCAGAAACTGATGAAGAACCGGATGTTTTGTTCTGAGCAGTTCGTATCCATACAGATACTGTATCTCCCGTTCATATTTCTGTTCTTTATGAACCACTTTCATCATTGGATAATATTTTCCGTCTTCCAGTACCATTTCTTCCCCGACAATTCCGTATCCGGCACTGTGAAGAAATCTGCGGAAACGGGCGATTTCGGACTGAGGCTGCAGGATCATATAAGATACCGTATCCAGAACCTCTTTTCCTTCTGTGAGGATTTTCTCCATGAGCGGTCCACCCATTCCTGCAATGACCACTCCGTCTGCTTCACCGGGTTTTAAAGCTTTTACCCCATCCGACAGACGGGTGGTTATGTATTCCCCCAGTCCATATTCCTGAATATGCGCGCTGGCTCTCATAAGAGGACCCTGATTCACATCCATGGCAATGGCTCCGGGTATGATTCCTTTTTCCATCAGATAAATGGGAATATATCCATGATCACAACCTACATCTGCAATCCTGCTTCCTGCTTCTACAAAGGATGCCACTGTTTCCAGCCGTTTTGACAGCTGTATTTTTTTTCTGTCTTTCATGTTGACCCATCCTAGTCAAGATAATCTTTTAATTTGCGGCTGCGGCTCGGATGACGAAGTTTTCTCAGGGCTTTTGCTTCGATCTGACGGATACGTTCTCTTGTTACATTGAACTCTTTTCCTACTTCTTCCAGTGTTCTTGCTCTTCCGTCGTCCAGGCCGAAACGCAGGCGGAGGACTTTCTGTTCTCTGTCTGTCAGGGTACTGAGTACTTCCACCAGCTGTTCTTTCAGAAGTGTGAAGGCCGCTGCATCTGCCGGTACCGGTACATTGTCATCCTGGATGAAGTCTCCCAGATGGCTGTCTTCCTCTTCACCGATCGGTGTTTCAAGGGAAACCGGTTCCTGTGAAATTTTCAGAATCTCACGTACACGTTCTACAGACATATCCATTTTCTCTGCGATTTCTTCCGGCTGTGGTTCTCGTCCCAGTTCCTGAAGAAGCTGACGGGAAACACGAATCAGTTTGTTAATGGTTTCTACCATATGAACCGGAATACGGATGGTACGCGCCTGGTCTGCAATAGCTCTGGTGATCGCCTGACGAATCCACCAGGTAGCATATGTGGAAAATTTATAACCTTTTCTGTAGTCGAATTTCTCAACTGCCTTGATCAGACCAAGATTTCCTTCCTGAATCAGATCCAGAAACAGCATGCCTCTTCCTACGTAACGTTTTGCGATGCTGACTACCAGACGGAGGTTTGCTTCTGCCAGACGTTTTTTGGCAGCTTCATCTCCTTCTTCCATCCGTTTTGCAAGATTGATTTCTTCTTCTGCTGAAAGGAGTGGGACTTTTCCGATTTCTTTCAGATACATACGAACCGGGTCTTCGATGCTGACTCCTTCCGGAACGGAAAGGTCAATGTTTTCCATGTCCACTTCATCTTCTTCGCTGAGATGCATATCGTCATCGTCATTGATGAGAAATTCATCTACATCCCCTTCCGGAATTCGAAGTACATCGATTCCGCAGGATTCCAGATAATCAAAAACCTTGTCCATTGCATCCGGATCCAGGGGAATATCTTTAAATGCATCATTTATTTCTTTGTATTCCAGGACATTTTTTTTCTTTTTACCCATTTCCACCAGTTCCTGCAGTTTTTCACTGAATTTTGCCATATTCATGTTGGTTTCCATCTTTGTTCCATCCTCTCATAACTTATTTATATCTTTACCTCAATCGAAAGAAATATGCAGCGTAATTCTTCCGCTCTCTATTTCTTCCAGATGTTTTTTGGCTTCCACAAGTTTTTGCAATCCAGCCAGATCTGTAGGTGCCAGATTTGACTTCTGGTTTGCTATGCTGTCCCGTTTCAGTCTGCATACCGTCTCACGAATGGCCTTTTTCCGGTCCTTGTCGCTTTCCAGATGCAGGGTTGCGTGAAATAAGGATGTCACTTCCTTTTGTTCTTCACTGTCCGTAAACCGGTTCAGAAGTTTTGCCGGATTTACTTCTCCCTTTTCCTGTTGTTCAAACAGCATGGATGCCACCTGATGATACAGGGGCGTTGTAAAATCTTCCGGCCCGATATATCCTTTTATGGTATCAAACATTTTCGGATAAGAAGTCAGCCAGGTAAGCATCAGCTTCTGCGCCGTCTCCTTTCCTTCTGTCTTTTTCTTCAGTTTCTTTTTTTCTTCGGATACGGTTCTTGTCTGTATGGCTGAACGACTGCCGGAAAGAGCCATACTGTTCACCATACGCCTCAGATCCTCTTTCTGTATCCGATATTTTGCTGCTATACTTTCTATATAATTATTCCGTTCCAGCTCTTCCGGAAATTCCAGAAGTCTGGCGGCAATTGCCCGGTAAAACCGTGTCTTTCCTTCCGGATCCGATAAATCATATTCTTTTTCCATGACCTGCACTTCAAAAAGAAAATAATTCATGGCATTTTCCAGTCTTTCTTCAAATGCCTCTTTTCCTTCTGCCTTGATAAATTCGTCCGGATCCTTGTACGGGGAAAGATTCACCACCCGTGGGCTGATTCCCGCTTCCCGCAGAATAGGGATTCCCCGGAGCGCTGCTTTTTGTCCTGCTTCATCACTGTCATAGGTCAGAAGGACTTCTTTCGTGTATCTGCTCATAAGACTGGCGTGACCGGATGTAAGTGCTGTTCCAAGAGAAGCAACTGCATTGGTAAATCCAGCCTGGTGCATGGATATGACATCCATATATCCTTCGCAGATAATCAGATAATTTTTTCTTGTTCTTCTTGCAATATTCAAACCGTACAGATTCCGGCTTTTGTCGAAAATCTTTGTCTCCGGTGAATTCAGATATTTGGGTTTGGCATCTCCCATAACACGGCCGCCGAACCCGATTACCCGGTTATTCACATCCATAATGGGAAACATGACACGATTCCAGAATTTGTCCCGCATCCCCTGTCTTTCATCAAAGATAAACAGACCTGCTTCTTTAAGAATCTGATCCGAGTATCCTTTTCCTTTCAGATACCGGTACAGGCTGTCTGAATATTTGCTGGAATATCCAAGACCAAACGCCTTCATGGTCTCATCGGAAAGGGCTCGATTCTTCAGATACTCATATGCCTGTTTTCCGGATTCCTGTCGAAGCTGGTAATAATAAAAAGATGCTGCCTTTTTATTTACCTCCAGCAGTACCGTCTTCTGGTCTGCTGCTGCTCTGGCTTCCCTGGAATATTCCTGTTCCGGCAGTTTGATCCCGGCCCGGTCTGCCAGGTATTTTACTGCCTCCATAAAAGTGAAATTCTCATATTCCATGATAAATGTAAATACATTTCCCCCTGCTCCGCATCCGAAACAGTAATACATCTGTTTTCCGGGGCTTACGGAAAAAGAGGGGGATTTCTCGTTATGAAAAGGGCAGAGTCCGAAATAGGAACTTCCTTTTTTCTGCAGCCTTACATAACCGGATATTACATCCACAATATCATTTTTCATACGGATTTCTTCAATCAAGTCATCCGAGTAATACATCAATAAACGCTCCATCCTTTCGGGACAAATATTTCCCTGAATTTCTCCATTGCATACTGATCGGTCATTCCTGAAATATAATCGCAGACTACCCGCTCTTTTTCCTCTCCGATTTTCAGGAGTCTTTTGTATTCTTCCGACATCTTTTCCGGATGCCGGATATAATACCCGTAAAGAGCCTCCACAAGCTGTTCGGCTTTTTGTTCTTCTTCTTTGGTAGTCGGATTCAGGTATACCTCCTGAAACATAATGCTGCGCAGATCCCTCAATCCTTCTCCGATTGCAGAAGACATGCGGATTTCCGACCGTCCCCTGCTGTTCTCCACAATATCATGAACAAAAGTGTTCAGACGTTCTCTTGTAGTATATCCCAGAAGTAATCTCAGCGTAATGGGAATGTTGTCTTCTGTAATAATACCGGCACGCTGTGCATCGTCCATATCATGGTGAATATAGGAAATTTTGTCACAGAGCCTTACAATCTGCCCTTCCAGTGTATGCGGTGTTCCGCTTGTCCGATGGTTGCGGATTCCATCCCTGACTTCCCAGGTCAGATTCAGACCTGCCCCGTTTTTTTCCAGCCGCTCCACCACACGTACACTCTGCTTATAGTGGGCAAATCCCAGCGGGCATACCCGGTCCAGCGCCCGCTCTCCAGCATGACCAAATGGTGTATGTCCAAGATCATGCCCAAGGGCAATGGCTTCCACCAGATCTTCATTGAGCCGCAAAGCTTTTGCTATAGTCCTGGCAGTCTGAGACACCTCCAATGTGTGCGTAAGACGATTTCGATAATGATCGCCCTGCGGTGACAGAAAAACCTGTGTTTTGTCTTTCATACGCCGAAAAGACTTACAGTGAAGAATTCTGTCCCGATCCCGCTGATAAACCGTCCGTATATCACACTCTTCCTCGTGCCGGTCCCTTCCTTTGCTTTCTGCACTATGAGAAGCATAAGGACTTAAAATGGCCAGTTCACGGTTTTCCATTTCTTCCCGGATATTCATGATGCACGCCCCCTTTCTGTTCCCTTCTGACATTTTTTACGTCTGAATCAGGGAACATCCTTCTGAATTATTATTACGGATGCATCACCAATTTCCTTTTCATTCCACAAAAAATTTCTGTAAAAGTGCAATTTCCTCCCCATATCCCTTCAGATCATTGGGGGTTTCCAGATAAAAAGGCAGATTTTTCAAAGCCGGATGGTTGATGATGCGAATCATGGCATCCAGTCCGATTTTTCCCTCTCCGATCCGGGCATGCCGGTCCTTATGGCTGTTCCATCCATACATACTGTCATTGAGATGGATTGCTTTCAGTCTGGAAAGTCCGATGATCCGGTCAAATTCTCCCAGAACGCCTTCCAGATCATTGACGATATCATAGCCTCCATCATACACATGGCAGGTATCCAGACAGATCCCCATTTTATCTTTCTGTTCCACCTGATTCAGAATTTCCCGCAATTCTTCAAAAGAACGGCCCACTTCACTTCCCTTTCCTGCCATAGTTTCCAGAAGCACGGTGGTGCTCTGCTCTTCGGTCAGAATTCCGTTCAACATTCCGGCTATGAGAGCAATTCCTTTTTCCGCTCCCTGACCAACATGACTTCCCGGATGAAAATTATAATAATTTCCCGGTGTATATTCCATACGCCTGAGATCATCTTTCATGATATTCCAGGCAAATTCTCTTACTTTTTCATCTGCGGAACAAGCATTCAGCGTATAAGGAGCATGTGCAAGAATGCAGGGAAACCTGCTTTCTTCTGCAAATGCAAGAAATCGTTCCACATCCTTTGGATCTATATCTTTGGCTTTTCCACCCCGTGGATTTCTTGTAAAGAACTGAAACGTATTGGCATTGATTTTTACTGCTTCTTTCCCCATGGCTTCATAGCCTTTCGCAGAAGACAGGTGACATCCAATTGTAAGCATGATTTCCTCCTTTATTTTCATTCAGATGGTCAGGAAACGAAAAAACGGAAAAGCTTTTATCTCTAACAGCTTTTCCGTTTCCTTTATGCGGAAGATGGGACTTGAACCCACACGACCTTTCGACCACTAGATCCTTAGTCTAGCCTGTCTGCCAATTCCAGCACTTCCGCTTTTTTCTTTGTCGTTTTTTGCTCTTGCTCAACGACAAGACAAAGTATATCATCACTTTCCTTTTTCGTCAATACCTTTTTTTAAATTTTTTTAAAATTTTTTTTAATTCTGTCTTCACCATACAATATACGTTTTTTCAGTTCTTCTGTCAGACTTTTTTTCTCTTCCTCACTGGCAGCTTTTTCTGTGACGCTTTCCTGAAATCTGTCCCATTCGTCCAGCAGTCCCTGACCATGTGGAACCAGATAGGCTCCTGCATCACTTCCAAGGGCCAGATTGACTCCCAGTTCAAATCCCCGTCGTATATTGTGTTTTCCTGTTTCATAAATCGCATGAAGCAGGGTTTCCGAAAAACGCCCGCTGCCGAACATATTAGGTACTACGGTAACAGTAGGCACCCATACAATCGAGGAATCTGCCATCATCTTCAGAGTTTCCTCACGAATATAATTTCCATGTTCCACACTGTCTGCCCCGGCTTCAATCAGTTCTTCTACTGCCTGTGCTCCATTTGTGTGACTCATAACTGCAAATCCTTCTTCATGGGCAATGTGCACCATCTCTTTTACTTCCCGGAAATCCAGTGCTTCCCCGGTAATGCTTCCGTCTGTATCAAAATTCATGATGCCTGTGGTCATGATTTTGATAAAATCCGCTTTTCTTTTTCCTGCTTCTTTTACCAGATCTGCATATTCTCTCATAGTGTCAAAGCCTTTTCCTACAATCCCCCCATAATGTCCATTCTTATGGATTGCAAATACAGGAGTCCGGTAGTCAATACCGTATTCCGGGGCCAGCTGTCTGGCCCGTTCGGATACTCCAAGGGCATCTCCTCCATCCCGGATGAAGGAGATGCCTTTTTCCTGATACTGTTTGAAATGGCTGTGGATCACACGTTCATCCACACCGTTTTTATGTCTTTGTACGGCTTCTTTATAGTTGACTGCATTCATGAAAATATGCGCATGACTTTCGCCGAATTCCATTTTTTGTTTTTCTTCTTCCCACTCACACAATTTTCTCACCTGATTTTTCTGTTTCTTTTGTCACTCTTCTTTTGCCCATCCGTAAGAACACCGGACAGCTTTCTTCCAGCCTTTCATTTTCTTATCTCTCTGCTCGGGCGTAATGGCAGGTTCAAAGGTTCTGTCAATTTCCCAGTTCTTTACAATCTCTTCTTTGTCTTTCCAGTATCCCACTGCAAGTCCTGCCAGATAAGCCGCTCCCATAGCTGTGGTCTCCACACATCTGGGGCGTTTTACCGGAACCTGAACCATATCTGCCTGGGTCTGCATCAGGAAATTATTTGCACTGGCGCCTCCGTCTACTTTCAGAGAAGAAAGCCGGATACCGGAATCCGCTTCCATGGCCTCTACCACATCATGCACCTGATAAGCCAGCGATTCCAGCGTTGCACGGATAATATGATATTTGTTTACCCCTCTTGTCAGCCCGACAATGGTTCCTCTGGCATACTGATCCCAATAGGGCGCACCCAGCCCTGTAAAAGCCGGTACCACATAACATCCATGGGTATCCTTCACTTTTTTCGCCATATATTCCGAATCTTCTGCACTGTCAATAATACGCAGTTCATCACGAAGCCACTGAATGGCAGCCCCTGCCACAAACACGGAACCTTCCAGAGCATAATTTACTTTTCCGTCCAGTCCCCATGCAATAGTCGTCACAAGGCCATTATCAGAAAAAACAGGTTTTTCTCCGGTATTCATAAGAAGAAAGCAACCGGTGCCATATGTATTTTTTGCATCGCCTTCTTTAAAACAGGTCTGTCCAAACAATGCAGACTGCTGATCCCCGGCTGCTCCTGCAATGGGAATCTCGCCGCCCAGAAGACTTGGATCCGTCATTCCGTAGATACAGCTTGAGGGCTTTACTTCCGGAAGCATACTCATCGGAATATCCAGTTCCTTTAAGATATCCTCATCCCATTTCAGTTCATTAATATTATACAGAAGGGTTCTGGATGCATTGGAATAATCGGTTACATGAACAGCACCCTTGGTCATTTTCCAGATCAGCCATGTTTCCACGGTTCCAAAAAGAAGCTCTCCTCTTTCTGCTTTTTCTCTGGCTCCTTCCACATGATCCAGAATCCATTTTACTTTTGTACCGGAAAAATATGCATCAATAATCAGACCCGTCTTCTTTCGAAACGTCTCTGTCAGTCCTTTTTCTTTCAGAGAATCACAATATTCGGAAGTACGTCTGCATTGCCACACAATGGCATGATAAATAGGTTCTCCTGTATTTTTGTCCCATACAATAGCAGTTTCTCTTTGATTGGTAATCCCGATTCCGGCTATATCCGAAGCCCCCGCACCGATTTTCTGCATGGCTTCCACAGCCACCCCTAGCTGTGAAGACCAGATTTCATTTGCATCATGCTCTACCCATCCCGGTTTCGGAAAATACTGGGTAAATTCTTTCTGTGCAACACTTACCATCTCGCCTTTTTCATTAAAAAGAATGCACCGGTTACTGGTAGTCCCTGCATCAAGGGCCATCATATACTTTGCCATAAAAACCTCCCTGATTTTTTAGATTTTGAAATCATACATACTTGAAATACAACGAGCTGCCCTGTCAAAAGATACTTTCTTTTAACCTGACAGCTCTTTTCTCTCTTCTCAGAGCACGCTTCTCTTTTTCTTTTATTTTATCTCGTTTTCTGTTTTTTTTCAATACTATTCCCGGATAAATCCCATTTTCTTATTAAAACTATTGAAACAATTCGGATACACTGGTCTCCAGCTCATCTGCAATTGTCAGAAGTGTTTCTACAGAAACCTGTGTCGGCATTTGGGGTGCTTCAATATTACTCATATGTGTACGGCTGATTCCCACTGCCGCTGCCAGTTGTGCCTGTGTCATGCCCCTTGATTTTCGACAATCGGAAATTTTGATTCCCAAACGCTGCAATCGTGCATCATATTCTTTACCCATAGTGGTAATCCCCTTTCTTTTTCATATATGCTATTCTAAAACAGATTTTTCCTATTTTAATTATGCAATAAATTCAGGGGCTTATCTATACTATATTTGTGAATAATTTACCTATATCTTTGCACAAAAAACTGCCATACTTCGGAAAAGCATGGCAGTTTTTCTTATACTAACTCTGCAATTCTTGTTACACCAACATAAATGTCCTGAATTTTGTACCAGGTAGGATAATCAATAATTCCCGTCACGGGGAGGCCAA
Source organism: Blautia sp. (assembly GCA_051880075.1). Lineage (GTDB taxonomy): Bacteria > Bacillota > Clostridia > Lachnospirales > Lachnospiraceae > Blautia. The sequence goes on from JBJENG010000020.1 coordinate 11,944, forward strand.
AAACACGTTGAAATGCACGTACTGCATCCTGGGTATCTTCTCCGTAAATTCCATCCACACGTACAGATGGAAGTGCCGGATATCCTTCCCGGATGGCATTCAGCTGCTCCTGTATCTGAGAAACTTTATTTCCGGCTGCTCCGATATCCAGATCGTATCCGGGCCAGGACAGCGGAATTCCCGCAATCTCTTCTGCCGTATTAATATACATATTACTGCCGTAGAAATTCCGGATAATTTCAATTGCCGAATACCCCTGATCCCCCAGATATTTACTTCCCCACTGAGTCATCCAGTCTGGACACTGTACCCGTTCTCCGTCACAATACTGAGTAAGTATGGGCTGCCGCACACCCGGTCTGGACAGATAACTGGAAAAAATCTCATCCACTACTCTGGAAATCGTGTCAAAAATATTTCTCCCCGGCATCCACTTATGATCAAATGCAGTAGAAGAAGTAATGGTAAAATCAAATCCTTTGTTCCGGTACCATTCTGTATAGACACGGTTCAATGTAAAAGACATAATTGCCAGTACATTGGCTTTGATCGTTTCTTCCGGCCATGTGGCATAGATTTCACTGGATGCCACATTCTTGATGTAATCTCTGTAACGTACATAATAATCCGATGCAGTCGGATCAGAAGGCACACCGTCATGAACCACAATAAATTCCGGAATCACGACACGACTCAGTACGATCTCACCGGTTTCATTCACCGGCTTGATCTCATCTTCCGGTATTTTAGGAGGATAGTTTCCATAAAGGGTATGATCAGGAATGGTGATCACTTCAAAAGGCCCTTCTTCTCTTGCATTAAGATAAGCAGTCTGAAGAGCTGTAATTCCGGAAAGAATCTCTGCTCCGGAAATATCCAGAGGTTCAAATCCCTCTGCCTGTATGTGAAAATTATATTCCGAATAAGGCTGATACTGAGAAGGATTCAGACTGTATTCAAGCGGCGGTGCCGGAAGGTCAATCTCCGGCGTCTGCCCGTTGGAATCGGTTTGAAGCTGCTGGATAACAGCATCCGGATCTCCTTTATAAGAAATATCTACCTGGGCATTCTCCACCGGAATATTCCGGGAAGAAGAAAGCACCGAAACCCGCAGCCGTCCCTGATCCGGTCTGTCATTCTGCATAGCCCGCAAAGAAGAATAACGCATAAAAAGCCCTCAAAAAACTCGTTGCTCTATTCTATGCACCACTTTCCCAAATGTTTCTCATAACCGGTTATGTTTAAAGACGTTTGATATCATTAATTAATACAAATACCATGAGAATCATTAAAAGTACAAATCCCGCAAAATGAACCATTCCTTCCAGATTCGGATTCACTTTTTTTCTTGTTATCGCTTCTGCAAAGAGAAAGACCAGACGTCCTCCATCCAGTGCAGGGAGCGGCAACAGATTCATGACTCCAAGGTTTGCAGAGAGCAGAATTGCCCAATAGAACATCTGCATCCACATAATAACCGTTCCTTCTGATCTTGCTTCTTCCACAGAACTTCCGATGGCATCTACGATTCCCACCGGACCTGACAGATCATTGACTGTAAAGGTACCTTTGATGAGCAGTGCCAGGCTTTCGATGGTACTGGATATCCAGTATCGTACTTCCACTGCACTGTATTTCAGTATACCGACAAAATTCGTTTTTTCTCTGTAGAGATTATAGACAAACCCTCTGCTTACCAGCCTGCGTACGGTAGGTGTAACTGTAAATTCTTTTTCTCTTCCGTCCCGGTTCACCGTCAGTGTGACTTGTTCATTTGTAAGGGGATTTTTCTGAAAATATTCCTGCAGTTCTTCTGAATCATCCACAGCCGTTCCATTGACTGCTGTAATAATATCTCCTGCCTGAACACCTGCTTTCATCAGGGCTCCGTCTACATAAATTTCTGTAATTTCTGCATCTCCTTCCGGAAGATAGCTGAAACCAAGCATATATTTTTCTTCGCTGGCTGCTGTAAAGTACAGATCCAGAACTTCTCCGTCCCGGTTGACTTTCATATGGATTTCATCATCCTGCATGCCATGAAGGGATTCATAGAGGCTGATATCCCTGCCTATGGAAATGTGTTTTCCCTGATATTGTGTAATCCGGTCACCTTCCTGCAGTCCCGCTTCCGCAGCAGGCGATCCTTCTTCCACCTGAAGAACCGTGGCAGGATCATAACCGATCACACTGGTAATGATCAGTGCAAACAGAAACGCAAGGATAAAGTTAAATACCGGACCTGCCGCTACCACTGTGATTCTTCCCCACACAGAAGCATGATTAAAAGAGCCTGGTCCTGTCTCCTCTCCGTCTTCTCCTGCCATCATGCAGGAACCTCCGATCGGAAACAGTTTCAGAGAATAGCGGGTCTCTCCTTTTACGGTCGACAATATCCTTGGACCCATTCCCAGGGAAAACTCTGTTACTTCTATTCCGTTCTTTTTGGCAAGGAGAAAATGTCCCAGCTCATGAAAAATAACAATCACCGAAAAAATAATCACTGCAATCAGGATATTTAGAATTTTACTTAAACCTGTCAATTTTCCACCTGCCTTCAATCTTTCTGTAAATTTCCTGTTCCAGAGCAGTAATCTCTTCCACTCCCGGGTTTTCTATTACTTGATGTGCATTCATAGTTTCCTCAATGATCGTATAAATATCCAGAAAACGGATTTTTCTCTTCAAGAACAGTTCTACTGCTTTTTCATTGGCAGCATTGAATACAGTAGGCATGGAACCACCGATTCCGGAAGCTTCCATGGCCAGAGGCAGTCCCCGGAATGTTTCCATATCGGGATTTTCAAATGTGATAGCCCCAAGTGCAGCAAAATCAAGACGGTCTCCGTCCAGGAAACGCCGTTCTCCTCCGTACAGGGCATACTGAATGGGAAGACGCATATCCGGCGTTCCAAGCTGTGCGATAATTCCTCCATCTACAAATTCGATCATAGAGTGAATCACGCTCTGAGGCTGAACCACCACCTGAATATGATCCAGCTCCATATCAAAGAGCCATTTTGCTTCCATCACTTCCAACCCTTTATTGACAAGGGTTGCAGAATCAATGGTGATCTTCTGTCCCATCGACCAGTTTGGATGTTTCAGAGCATCTTCTACACGAATATTCTCCAGCTCTTCTCTCTTCTTGCCCCGGAAAGGTCCTCCGGATGCAGTAATCAACAATTTGTGCACTGCCCGGGAGGACTCCCCGTTCAGTGCCTGGAAGATGGCACTGTGTTCACTGTCTACCGGAAGAATCCGAACACCGCATTCCTTTGCCAGCGGCATAATAATATGCCCTGCGGTTACCAGTGTTTCTTTATTTGCCAGGGCAATATCTTTCCCTGCTTTGATTCCTGCTATGGTAGGCCGGATACCGATCATCCCTACAATGGCAGTTACCAGAATGTCAGACTCTTCCATAGCTGCCAGCTCGATGAGCCCTTCCATTCCTCCCAGTATTTTACAGTCGGTATCTGCAACTTTTTCTCTTAGTTCCTGTGCTTTTTTTTCATCTCCCACTGCTGCAAGCTTCGGATGAAACTGCCGGATCTGCTGCTCCAGCATGGTAATATTGCTGCCTGCTGCCAATCCTGTCACCTGCAGATCCTCTTTCTTACTGATTACATCCAGAGTCTGGGTTCCAATAGACCCGGTAGACCCTAATATCGCAATTCTCTTCATGCCTTACTCCTCTCATAAAAGTACTGTAGACAGAAAATAAATGAACGGTGCTGTGAAAATCACACTGTCAAAGCGGTCAAGAATTCCTCCATGTCCCGGAATCAGTGTTCCGTAATCTTTGATTTCTTTATTTCTCTTAATTGCAGAAGCGGCCAGATCCCCAACCATGGAAATCAGGGCTCCCACTGCACAGATGACTGCATACATAAGGGGTGTATGCGTATCGGAACCATTCCATCCTGCGATCACAACAGCATACAAAGCCCCAAGAAGGGCTGCGCCCACAACGCCTCCCACACCGCCTTCCACGGATTTTTTCGGGCTCAATACCGGTGCCATTTTATGTTTTCCAATCAACATTCCCACACAGTAGGCACAGGTATCACTTCCCCAGGAGCTGAGAAAGATCAGTCCTACCAGCCATCCGCCATCCGGAAGACATCTCGTTTTATAAATATAAGACAGCATCACTGCCACATACACGATTCCAAACATGGCGGCCATAATCTGGTCTGCATGAAATTTCGGATAAGTAAATACATACACCCCCATGATCAGCACAAGGGCCAGCATCAGGGCCATCTGGGGAAGCTCGCCTCCTACAAGAAGAGCCAGATAATAACAAATCGCTCCCATATATCCTGCCAGTTCCAAAGTAGTGAACCCTTTTTCTCTGACTTTCATGGCCTTATACAGTTCCTGCATTCCGATAAGAGAAATAGCCATCAAAGTCGCATAAAGGACTACCCCTCCCGGTATAATCGTAGCAAGCGCAATGATTACCAGAATAATCCCGCTCAGCAATCTGGTCTTAAACATCTCTCATCCTCCTTAACCCCGCCGTATCTGCGGTCTCTCTGATTGTATTTTGCAATTGCTTTCTCAAACTCGGTCTTATCAAACTCCGGCCATGGCACATCTGTAAAATAAAATTCTGTATAAGCCAGCTGCCACATAAGGAAATTGGAAAGCCGTTCCTCTCCGCTGGTACGGATCAGCAGATCCGGGTCCGGAAGTCCTCTGGTATCCAGATAAGAGGAAATGGTATCTTCCTGAATTTGTGCCGGATCCAGGATCCCTTTCTGTATATCCTGTCCCATCTGTCTGACCGCTCTTGTAATTTCATCTCTGCTGCCATAATTCAGAGCAATCTGAAAATACAGCTGATCAAACTGAGCGGAATACTCCTCCAGTTCTTTTATTTTCTCCTGAAGATCCGGGTCAAAAGCAGTTGGATCTCCGATGATTTTCACACGCATCTGATTGTCTTTTGCAATTTTCAGGCATTTCTTCATGTAATTCCGGAACAGTTTCATCAGACTGTCCACTTCCTCTTTTGACCGCTTCCAGTTTTCTGTGGAAAAGGCATAGACCGTGAGATATTTCACTCCCAGTTCTTTTGCCACAGAGCAGACCTTTTCCAGGTTCTCGCAGCCTTTCACATGTCCGTAAGTTCTTGGCATTCCTTTGCTTTTTGCCCATCTGCCATTTCCGTCAAGAATAATCGCCACATGATTCGGTACTGTCATGTTTTTCCCTCCTGCGTATAAAAGAGGCACAATACCCTTGCTGTATCTGTGCCCCTCCGTAATCATACGATATTGTTATACTGTTAAAATCTCTTTTGACTTTTCTTCTACTGCTTTGTCAATCTTTTTCCCGAATTTATCTGTCAGTTTCTGAACTGCATCTTCCAGTTCTTTGATTTCATCCTCAGACACATCCTGTTTTGCCAGTTTTTTGAAAGCATCGTTGGCATCACGACGGATATTGCGGACAGCAACTTTCGCTGCTTCTCCTTTCTTTTTCACGTCTTTTACCAGTTCTTTTCTACGTTCCTCTGTCAGTTCCGGCAGAATCAGACGAATCAGTTTTCCGTCTGTATTTGGGTTAAGTCCCAGGTCAGAAGCAAGGATCGCTTTGGAAATTGCTTTGATCAGGGAAGCTTCCCATGGCTGAATCTGAATCATTCTTGCTTCCGGAACTGTAATATTTGCCACCTGCTGAAGCGGTGTAGGTGTTCCATAATAGTCTACTGTGATTTTGTCAAGAATATGCGGATTTGCACGTCCTGCACGAATGGTAACGAATTCTTTTTCCAGACTCTCCAGAGTCTTATTCATTTTACTTTCATATTTTGCAATTCTTTCATCTGTTGCCATTTCAATTTCCTCCTGGTTTATACTAATACTTTTGTTCCTGTAAATTTACCGTGGGCAGTATTTACGATACTGTCTTTTTCATTCAGTCCGAACACAAGCATAGGCATTTTATTTTCCATGCACAAAATGGATGCTGTCATATCCATAACTGCCAGTTTCTTGTCAATAACTTCCTGAATACTTATTGTATCATATTTCTTCGCATCCGGATTCAGCTTTGGATCGCTGTCATATACCCCGTCGATTGCTTTTGCAAGGAAGATGGTATCTGCTTCAATTTCGATTGCCCGAAGTACGGTTGCCGTATCTGTGGAAAAATATGGATGACCGGTTCCTCCTGCCATAAATACGACCATATTTTTTTCAAAATACTTATTTGCCCGATCCTTTGAAAACAGTTTTGTAAAAGAACCGCATGCAAAAGGAGTCAGTACGTTTGTTTTCATACCGGCTGCACGGAAAATTTCAGAAACATAAATGCAGTTCATAACAGTAGCCAGCATACCGATCTGATCTGCCTTTGTACGGTCAATATTTTCACTGGTACGACCTCTCCAGAAATTACCTCCTCCGATGACAATTCCTACCTGAATCCCTTCATCTACCAGTACTTTTACCTGACGTGCCACTTCCATGACAGTTGCCTCATCAAATCCTGTCTTATTCGGACCTGCAAGGGCTTCTCCACTTAATTTCAATAAAATTCTCTTCATGTTCTGTTCCTCTTTTTATTCATTGTTGGTAACGTTTCCGATCAGACGCAAACATTCCGGGATTTTCTCTTATAAGTATACCTGTTAACAGATATGATTTCAAGAAAATTTTTTACCGGCTCTCAATACTTCCGATATTTTTAATCAGCACAGATATGGTTCCATCCGGATTCGTGATAAATTCAAACTGCTCAGACTCATTATAAAATTTCTTCTGTACATCTGCCACCGCCTTATTCACAAGATTCAGACGGGTCTTAGCTGAAATTGGTCAGATGCGTATAGGACGCTTTATAATTCATTTTCAGAAGCGCCAGGTACCTGTGTCTGTCTACCTCATACTCCGCAATCAGAAGATCTGCCTGAAGAATCTCCGAACCATACTCCAGAACACGGTCGGAAAGAACCGGCATTCCCACGGTAGAATCCAGAATATGTACGATTACCTGACCCAGGCAGATATCCTCCTTACTGTTAATCATATTCTCTCCTTTTCTGATGCTGCTTCTGCTCAGTTTTCTTTTTTTATTTCCCTTGGTTTTTCCCTTGCTGTCTTAATTTTCCAATGTTATAATGTCCCAGGATCTTACAAAAATTTACATATTAAAGGAGTACTCAAGTTATGACAGCAAAATCCACTAAAAATTCTCTGCTGCTTTTTCTGGCAGCGCTTATCTGGGGTGTAGCCTTCGTTGCCCAAAGTGTGGGTATGGATTACGTAGGTCCTTTTACTTTTAACTGTGTCCGCAGTCTTCTGGGCAGTCTGGTCCTCGTTCCCTGTGTTCTCTGGATTGAGCACAAAAAGACAGAAGGCAGAGAATCTATGCCGGATCATCCAAAGGATGTGATTCTGGGCGGTGTTCTCTGCGGGATTCTGCTTGCTGTTTCCACTGCCTTACAACAGATTGGTATTATGTATACTACAGTAGGAAAAGCAGGATTTGTTACTGCTCTGTACATCATCATCGTTCCGATTCTTGGAATTTTCATGAAGAAAAAAGCAGGTATCAAAGTATGGATCAGTGTTCTGATCGCCCTGATCGGCTTATATCTGTTATGTATGACCGACCGTCTGACTCTCAATAAAGGCGATTTTCTGGTTCTCCTGTGCGCACTGTGTTTTTCTTTCCATATCCTGGTCATCGATCACTTCTCTGTGCGTGTAACCGGAGTAAAACTTTCCTGCATACAGTTTTTTATCTGTTCTGCCCTGAATGCAATTCCGATGTTTCTTATGGAAACACCACGTTTCTCAGACATCTGTCGGGCATGGGCTCCGATTCTCTATGCAGGTATCCTTTCCTGCGGTGTGGCATACACCTTGCAGATTATCGGTCAGAAGAATATGAATCCTACGGTTGCTTCTCTGATTCTCAGTCTGGAGTCTGTCATCTCTGTACTGGCCGGATGGGTTCTCCTTCACCAGACCCTGTCTGTACGTGAAATACTTGGATGTATCTTAATGTTCAGTGCCATCATTCTGGCCCAGCTTCCCAATCGAAGCAGTAAAAGCTGACTCTGCAGCATACAGCCCCGGTTATTCCGGGGCTATTTTTCAATCAGTACCGGCCGTACAGGTGAACCGTCCAGATCGGCCATTTTGATTGGCTGCGCTGCCAGAAAATATGTACCCTCCTGTACTTCTGAGAGAACCAGTCCTTCCACAATCACCACTTCTGCTCCCAGAAGAATCTGGTGTACTTCTTTCTGTGTTCCCGGTCCGCCTACGGTCTGTCCTTCTACTCCAATAAGATCCAGACCTGCTTCTGCACACACCTTTACACTTTCCGGCGTCAGAAGAATCTCCCCTTTTATAAGGAGTTTTTTCGTATGATCTGCCAGAACCTCTTTCATTTCTTCTGCTCCTATGGTTCCCTCCATCCGGACTACCTTACAGTCCCCCATACATTTCTCCAGAGGAATCTGATCCACCCCATGCTTTTCCTTACAGAAATGCTTCGGTGCATCCAGATGGGTTCCATTATGACTGCCAAAAGACAATACGGTCAGATTACAGTCTGCCCCTTTTTCGATTTCCATAAACGGTGTTTTGGAAGGCGCCGGATCTCCCGGATACACCGGTGTGGAGAACAGTTCTTTCCCGATATCATAAAATCTGCTCATAGTTTTCCCCTTTATCTGTCTTCTGTAAGAAGCCGTCCCAGTTCTTCCACACTCTGTACAATGTGATCTGCCCCTGCTTCTTTCAACTCTTCAAACGTTCCATATCCATAAGTAACTCCAATGCAGGCAAGATCTGCTGTTACGGCTCCTTCCACATCGTATTTTCTGTCACCGATCATAACCGCTTCTTCTCTGCGATTCTCGTACCCCAGATCTTTCAGTGCTTCCTCTACAACTTCTGCCTTTGTCATCTTCAGCCGCTCCGGTATACTTCCCCGGATAACCTGGAAGTAATCTGCCATATGAAAATGCTGCAGAATTTCCCGCACCATATGTTCCGGTTTGGAAGAAGCAACACCTAATTGAAATCCTTTTGCCTTTAACTGCTCCAGCAGTTCTTTTACCCCATCATAAGGCTGGTTTTCATATAAACCGATGCTGTTATAACGTTCTCTGTAATATTTCACACCCAGATTGGCCTCATCTTCGCTCATACCACAATATGCCATAAACTGCCCAAGCAAAGGCGGTCCTACAAATACTTCCAGTTCTTCCAGAGACGGTGCTTTACGTCCCAGCTTTTCCAGTGCATAGCGTACGGATTTTGTAATGCCCTCTCCGGATGCGGTCAATGTACCGTCCAGATCAAAAAGCAATGCCTGATACATATGTATTTTCCCCTTTCACTTTCTGTTTTTTATTATACTCTGCAGTTCAGAAGAAAGTCAAAATATTTCATCTTTTTGTCGGATTATTGTATGACTTTCCTGCAGAAATCCAGTATACTATTATCCAGGAGGTTTTTACAAGATGCATACAACATTACAAAAGCAATCTACCTTTTACAAAGATATGTTTCGGCTTGCCCTCCCCATTGTATTTCAGAATCTGATTACCACTGCGGTTAGTTCTGCAGATGTGATCATGCTTGGATGGGTCAGCCAGACTGCACTGGCAGCCAGTTCTCTGGCCAGCCAGATTATGTTTATCCTGAATCTGGTATACTCCGGAGTTGCTTCCGGTGTGGTTATGCTTGCAGCTCAGTATTGGGGAAAACAGGATACGAAATCCATTGAACAGATCATGGGAATCGCCATGCGTCTTTCCATTCTGGTTTCCACCTGCTTTTTTATTCTGGCATTTTTCTTTCCGGTCCTTCTCATGAAAATCTTCACGTCGGAACCGGACCTGATCCGGGCCGGCATCCCTTATCTGCGGATTGTAGGATTTTCTTATTTATTCATGGGCATTTCCCAGACTTACCTGTGTACCATGCGTGCCATTGAACGAGTCATCTTTGCCACTGCAACCAACGCCTCTGCACTGGCTCTTAATATTATATTAAATGCAGTTTTCATTTTCGGTCTCTTTGGTTTTCCGAAAATGGGAATCCAGGGTGTTGCCCTTGCTACTTCCATTGCAAGAGGTGTGGAACTGGGAATCTGTCTTCTGGATGCCTGTCGGTTCCGGCTGATCCGTTTCCGGCTTTCCACACTTTTTGAGAGAAACCGTCTGCTATTCCGGGATTTTATCCATTATTCCCTTCCTGCTTTCGGAAACGAAGTAGCCTGGGGTGTGGCTTTTTCCATGTATTCTGTTATCATGGGACACCTGGGAAGTGATATGGTAGCTGCCAATGCAGTAGTCGTGGTAGCAAGGAATCTGGGAACGGTCATGTGTTTCGGTATTGCCAATGCCGGTGCTATCATTCTTGGAAAATCCATTGGTGCCGGGTATATGGATCTGGTCAAAGAAGATGCTTCCCGTTTCTGCAAAATCACCTTCTGCAGCGGAATCGCAGGAGGCGTTCTGATTTTTCTTCTGCGCCCTGTGTTCCTCAATATGGCAGATCTGACTCCGGTTGCCCATGGTTATCTGAATATTATGCTTTTTATTAACATGTATTATGTTCTGGGACAGGCAATGAACACCACCGTTATCTGCGGGATTTTCCGTTCCGGCGGCGATTCCAGATGGGGCTTTATCTGTGACGTGATCGATATGTGGGGATTTGCGGTTCCTCTTGGCTTCATCAGTGCATTTGTTCTGAAGCTCCCTCCTATGTGGGTTTATTTCCTGATCTGCCTGGACGAATTTGTCAAGATGCCGTTTATTTATAAACATTACAAAAGTTACAAGTGGTTAAAAAATATCACAAGAGATTTTTCAAATATTGAGGAGGATGCGTGATGATTTCGGCAGTGATTTTTGATATGGACGGTCTGATGTTCGATACCGAACGGATTATGAAAGACGGATGGATGCACGCCTGTGAGATTCTTGATTTTCATCTTACAGAAGAACAGCTCAGTCAGATGCGGGGCGGCACCAGAGAACGAAACCGGATGCTCTTTGAACAGTGGTTTCAGGGGAGGATTTCCTACGATCAGGGTAGGGAAATCCGGACCCGCTACCAGGACTCCTACATTGAAAAACATGGGGTTCCTGTAAAAAAGGGACTTATGGAACTTCTCGATTATTTATCTTCCCATAACATCCCTGCTTCTGTTGCCACTTCCACGAACCGGGAAAGTGCCATGCGCTACTGGGAAATGGCAGGCATCACTTCTTATCTTACTGCTTCTGTGTGCGGGGATGAAGTGCTGCATGGAAAACCGGACCCGGAAATTTTTCTCACTGCAGCCCAAAAAATGCAGACACCGCCAGAGCAGTGTCTGATTCTGGAAGACAGCATAAACGGCATCCGGGCAGCAAAAGCTGCCGGTGCCTTTGCCTGCATGGTGCCGGATCTTACCCCTCCTACTGAGGAGCTTCGCAGACTCTGTGACTTCATCTGCCAGGATCTGGCCCAGGTTATTCCTTATCTGGATTCTTTCCATCCGGAGCATTCTGTCTGACAATCTCCATGATTTCCTGATACTTGCCGGTAACATATCCGTAGTTATCCGGCTTGTGAGGAAGTCTGCAGTCGGAACAGTCTTTGATTCCTTCTTTTGTGAACCGGAAATTTCCGCCGCACTTGTCTCCCAGTGCATACAGGGGACAATAGCAGAACAGACAGTTAAACTGTTCCGGATGGTCTGTTTTATGGCAGGGAAAATATTCGCATTCTTTGTTGCAGAAGAATGCGTAATGTTTTCCCTCCCAGTATTTCTCTTTGCTCATAATAAATTTCCTTCTTTCTCTGCCTGTCCTGGCAGCACACTTATATCTGTTATCTTACCATTCTCCCCACCGAAAGTAAATCCTTTTCCTTTCCTGTTCGGGTGTCCGAAAAAAATACATAATTCTTTGCGAAAAGGTCTGGATTTTTTTGTAGTTTTATGAGAAAATGTCTTTGAATAGGACGTTAAATTTCTAACGCACTTGAATTAATACATTCTTGAAAGGAGTTTTAAAATGATTTATTCACACGAAGTAGAAACAATGTGTCAGGTACATCAGGGTGTTAACCATGGCGCAGCTCCAATCCCGGAAGAAGCAAAATGGGTAAAAGCAAAAGAAATTAAGGACATTTCCGGATTAACACACGGTATTGGCTGGTGTGCACCACAGCAGGGTACCTGTAAATTAACATTGAATGTTAAAGATGGTATTATTCAGGAAGCTCTGGTTGAGACAATCGGATGTTCCGGTATGACTCACTCTGCAGCTATGGCTTCTGAAATCTTACCAGGAAGAACTCTTCTGGAAGCTCTGAATACAGACCTTGTTTGTGACGCGATCAATACTGCCATGAGAGAATTATTCTTACAGATCGTATATGGAAGAACTCAGAGTGCATTCTCTGAAGAAGGACTTCCAATCGGCGCAGGTCTGGAAGACTTAGGCAAAGGTCTCCGTTCTCAGGTTGGTACTATGTACGGTACTCTGAAAAAAGGACCTCGTTATCTGGAAATGACAGACGGTTATGTTACTGGCGTTGCTTTAGATGAAGACGACGAAATCATCGGTTACAAATTTGTAAGCTTCGGCAAGATGATGGACTTCATCAAAGCAGGTGATGATGCAAACACAGCATTCGAAAAAGCTCAGGGACAGTATGGCCGTGTTGATGATGCAGTGAAAATCATTGACCCAAGAAAAGAATAATCTACATACACTGCAATATCTGTCATAGAAAGAATAGGAGGATAAATTAATGGCTTTATTTGAATCATATGAAAGAAGAGAGAAACAAGTTCTTGCTGCTCTGAATAAATACGGCATTAACACCATCGAAGAAGCTGCTGAAGTAACAAAAGCTGCTGGTCTCGATGTTTATAAAATGGTAGAAGGCATTCAGCCGATCTGCTTCGAAAATGCAAAATGGGCTTACACAGTAGGTGCTGCAATTGCAATCAAAAAAGGCTGCAAAAAAGCTGCTGACGCTGCTGCTGCTATCGGTGAAGGACTTCAGTCTTTCTGTATCCCGGGTTCTGTTGCTGACCAGCGTAAAGTAGGTCTTGGACATGGTAACCTTGGAAAAATGCTTCTGGAAGAAGACACAAAATGTTTTGCATTCCTTGCTGGTCACGAATCTTTTGCAGCTGCTGAAGGTGCAATCGGTATTGCTGAAAAAGCAAACAAAGTTCGTAAAGAGCCTCTGCGTGTTATCCTGAACGGTCTTGGAAAAGATGCTGCTCAGATCATCGCACGTATCAACGGATTTACATATGTTGAAACAGAATATGACTACTACACAGGCGAACTGAAAGAAGTATTCAGAAAAGCTTATTCTACAGGACTTCGTTCCAAAGTTAACTGCTATGGTGCAAACGATGTTCGTGAAGGTGTTGCTATCATGTGGAAAGAAGACGTTGACGTTTCTATCACAGGTAACTCCACTAACCCGACAAGATTCCAGCATCCAGTTGCAGGTACTTACAAAAAAGAACGTATCGAAGCTGGTAAGAAATACTTCTCAGTAGCTTCCGGCGGTGGTACAGGACGTACTCTCCATCCGGACAACATGGCTGCAGGTCCTGCTTCCTACGGTATGACTGATACACTTGGACGTATGCATTCTGACGCTCAGTTTGCAGGTTCCTCTTCTGTACCGGCTCACGTAGAAATGATGGGTCTGATCGGTGCCGGTAACAACCCGATGGTTGGTATGACTGTTGCTGTTGCTGTTGCTGTTGAAGAAGCTGCAAAAGCTGGTAAATTCTAATAAATCCGATAAATATAAGGATTGTTCAGAGAGTAACGTTTTGTGTATCCTTGTGAATCTTTGTATGTAATACACAAATATGAACGATAAAAAAGCCTGTAATCAGATGGTTGCCCACCTGGTTACAGGCTTTTCATTCTCTCTGCACTTAATGCTCTGCACATTTGAAGTGAGGGATCACTCGTTCTGCGTTTAAATATGCTTCCCATAATCTTGAAATTGTATTTTTCTGAACCCGACATGCCTCTCTTAATTTTTTATTCTCCTCTTTCAGCTGTCGGTTTTCTTCTGCCAGCATTTCCATACTGCGGTTCACAAAAACACCTCTCTTTGCATCTCATTCTCTTTGTTCCTTACAAGAAAAGTATAATGCAACCATTACATTTTGTAAAGTTTTATTTTTTTGTTAATGGTTTTATTAGTGTTTTCGCGATTTTGTTAATGGTTTTCTTTCATTTTGTTAATGGTTTTACGATTAACCTTTCAATCAAAATTCTTTTTTTTCATATACCTTTAAAGATATTCTATAGGACATCACCAATGCCAGCAAAACTACTGTCACAGCTCCCAGAATAAGAATCAGGTTTCTGTTTGGAAGTTCCACAATAGTCTTTATAAATTTCGGCATTTCCCTTTTTTCCATGATTTCCTGAAGTACCAGAACTACCAGAAAAGGAATTAAAAAAAACAGTACATAAATCAGCCTTGCCTTTTCAATTCCATATTTATAAATAACCGGATACACAAGTGCCGATATGAAAGGCAGAAGCAGCAGATGAATACCGGCCACCGGCACATAATCCCATACCGGTTTTTTCAAAATTACAGCAGAGATTGCCACCAAAATCGCGGAAACTGCTGACAGGAAAACAGCCAACAGAAGCACAGTGACATATTTTGCTGCTACAATCTCTTTTCTGTCTATCGGAAGCGCGCATGCATACACATCCCAGTGATAGTATTCATCGGTACTGAATCCTGACATGGTAAGAGAAAGTCCAATAATCAGGGTCATAAAAGCTGTGTATTCCGGAGACTTCAGTGCGATTCCAATTCCAAAGAAAACAATTAACATGAGTAAATATTGTTTTATGTAATTTTCCCATTGACAAAAATCTTTTCTTATTAATCCTTTCATACCGGTTCTCCCTTCTCCATAAGAAGCATAATTTCTTCGATTCCTGTATAATCCATCACAATATCCGGATATTTGCGTGCAAAGGCCTCTTTATCTTTTACAAGAATCTCACAGGACATGGTGCTTCTGCGCACACGCAGGATCATACTTTTATCCAGTGCTTCAAGCTGTTCTTTTGTACATTTTGCGATTCCGTACTGATACAGGAGTTCATCCTTCTCTTTCATAAAGATCAGACTACCTTTCTGAATAAATGCAATATAATCAGAAACCTTCTCCAGATCACTGATAATATGCGAAGAAAGAAGTACGGTATGATTTTCATCCTGTATATATTCCAGAATCATATCCAGCAGATCATCACGTACCAGAGGATCCAGTCCACTGGTGGCCTCATCAAAAATCAGCAGCTCTGCATGATGAGAAAGGGCCACTGCGATCTGCAGTTTCATCTTCATTCCTCTGGAATATTCTTTGATCCGCTTCTTCTTCTCAATTCCAAAATTCTCCAGATAGTTTTCATATTGTTCAGGCTCCCATCTGGAATAAATATCATTCATGACTTTTCCAATCTGCTCTGCATTCATATATTCATGAAAGTTTGCCTCTGCCAGGACCATTCCCACCTGATTTTTCCAGTCTTTGTTCTTCTCTTCTACTTTCTCGTCGTCGATGAAAATCTCTCCCTGATCTTTTCTGACAATTCCCATAATACATTTCAGTAATGTTGTTTTTCCTGCGCCATTGGCACCCACCAGTCCTGTCACACTGCCTTTTGGAATCTCCAGAGAAATCTGTTTCAATGAAAAACTCTCATATTCTTTTACCAGACCTTCAATTCTAATTTTTGCTTCCATCCTTTATTCCCCCTCATAAATCATTGTCAACAGTTCTTTTAATTCTTCCAGACTCAGTCCACAGTATCTGGACTTTTCCACTACTGTCTCAAGCAGATTCTCAATTTCTCTTAACTGAGCCTCCCGTACAATCTCCTGATTGCTGTCTGCTACAAAACTTCCTTTCCCCACTTGCGTACAGATAAAACCGTCTCGTTCCAGTTCTTCGTATGCCCTTTTTGTAGTAATTACACTGATTCGAAGCTCCTTAGCAAGAAAGCGCATAGACGGCAGGGAATCTCCCGGTCTGAGTTCCCCATTCATGATCATCTGTCGAATCTGATCCGTAATCTGCTCATAAATCGGTTTGTTGCTGGAGTTGCTGATTATGATGTTCATTTTCCTCATCCTTTTATATGTAAATACCTTACTTAATGTATATACTCATTATATACATTATACTCATTTTTGTCAACAAAAAAACTGATATTCTTTTCGAATATCAGTCATTGCCGA
The DNA here is from genome assembly GCA_051880075.1 of Blautia sp. Lineage (GTDB taxonomy): Bacteria > Bacillota > Clostridia > Lachnospirales > Lachnospiraceae > Blautia. Next base: position 28,233 of record JBJENG010000020.1, read on the forward strand.
AATAATTCCTCGCAAATTATTCTTGCGGAATATACTTATGAAGCTCTTCCAATAACACCGAATACAGGGGGTCTCTGTTTTCTTTTGTCACTTCATAGACAGTTACGTCGGGACGTCCGGCTACTGCTTCTGTAAATTTCCCGCTGTTTTTCTGAAGAATCCCAATTACCATGGATTGGGTATCCAGAACAGAAAATACGGTTTCCTGAAATTTGAATGCTTTTTTCTCTGCTTTTCCCAGTTCATCCATAACTGCCAGGCAGCCGGGTTCTTTTTTTATCTGTTCCATAATGGCAATTCCCAGTGTTTCGAAAGTCTCCCATACAGGGATCATTTTTGTTTCTCCCCGGCGTATCACCACAGGGCTGTCATTTTCATAGGCTTCCATCTGCCTCAGGCTGTGCATATAATAGCCTTTTTGCACGCCATTAATTTCATAAGGTAAAGTCACAAATCCCACAGGCGTGGTTTGAATTGCAGCAAGGAGCTTCTTCAGCAATGTGGTTTTTCCGCTTCCTTTCTCTCCTGTAAGAAATATATGTTTTCTCTCTGTATTTACAGGATGCGCTTCCAGAATCGCTGCTTTTTTTATATTTGTGTCTTTTTCTTCCTGTTTTCTGGCTGTTTTGTGACATCCGCACTGACAATGGGCTGCTGCCTTTTGAAGCATTGGTCTGGTTTTTACGGGAAATTCTGTTTCCGGCTGCTGTTCCAGAAGATCTGCAAGTTTTCCGATTTCGTTTATGGAATGGTAGACCTTGATTCCTCTGTAAATTTCCATCTGCTCTGCAATCCTTCCTGCAATCCCTATGGTATCTTCCGTAAGCCTTTCCTCAATTTCCTCCTCTTTGCGTGCACATACGATTCTCGGAACCTGCAGTTCGTATTCCCCTTCCAGCAGAAGATAGTCTGCCGGGAAGGCCTCATACAAGTCTCCGTCTGTGCAGGGAGGCAAAAGAATATCTGTTTCCTTTTTTCCCTTCACACACACCAGATCTGCGCCTGCTTCCTTATGCTTCCATGTATTACTGTCTCTGGTGTCCATGGAAAATTCCGGACAAAACACGCTTTTTACTGTGCCCACACGATAACCCCTTCTTTTCAGTTCTTTAATCAGTCCGGTCACAGTTGTTGTTTTTCCTGATTTTCTTACACCTACAAAGGTGACAAGTTTCATCCCTTACGCCTCCCCTGTTTTTATTTCCACAATTTCTTTGCACCACCGTCTTCGATTGGTATCCGACAGAATCACCAGCCGAAAACTGTTTTTTTCTTTTGCCAGAAAAACCGGTCCATTTAAAATTTCTTCTGCTGATACAGCAACCACCTGTCCATCCCGGCTGATAAACTCTGCCTGCTCCTCTTCTTTCAGTCCTCGCAGGAGTTCCTTTGCCGGCCATCCATAAAATGTGTAATGCTTTCCGTTTCCATCTTCACCGGTAAGCTGTCTGGCTTCTCTGTTTTCCATATTAATTTTCATACCTTTCCCCCCAGACTGCAAGCAAATCTTCCCTGCACGGTTCCCCCTCTCCATGCGTTCCTCCGGAGGAACTCTCATGAAGTCCATGGTCACTGATCAGAAGAAAGCTGCCGGAAAAACTGCCGGAAAGATAGCTGATATAACCATCTGTTTCTTTTATCTTTTCTATGGTCTGTGCTGCATAGGGCCCAAACGTATGAGCTGCATCATCAATTTCATGAAAATGAATAAAAATCAGACTTTTTTGTCCCTTTACTGCCTCCATTCCATCCAGAAATGTCCAGTAGTCACAGCCTTTGCCCTGCTTTGCACAATGCAGTTTCGGAAAAAGTTCTGTTTTTAAGATTCTTGTATCCCCCTCCAGAAAAGCAGTATCTTCTTCTGTCCGGTCAGCAAAAAGAGAAGGCACTGCCAGTACCCTGTCTTTTCTGCTGTGGACTTTGTGAATTTCCGGTGAAACGCCTGTGAGAATCGTTGCCATGGCCGGATTTGTAAGAGGCGGGGAAACAGTCCTTACAGGATCCATAGAGAAATTTTTTCTCATAAAGGATACGGCATTTTGTTTTAAAGCCTGTTCGTACATGGCATAACCAAATCCATCCAGATAGCATACCAGAACCGACTGTTCTTTCATTTTTTTCTTCACATATCCACAGAAATCTTCCAGTTTCCGTTCCTGTTTTTCTTCTGGTTTCCAGTTTGCTTCCTGACAAATCCGTCTGTACTCAGCCGGTGTATTCACATTTTCTACTGTTTCTTTTCCATAATGCATTTCTTCCAGATCTACATACCTGCAGTTGGCTTTTTGAAAAAGAAGCCCCGGCTTATGTTCCTCATTCCGACGCATTGCTTCGATCAAAGGCAGCAGTTTTTTTGAATAAACCGAGCAAAGAGGCTGGGATCTTCCTTCCATCCGAAGTACGAGGCATTCCTCCTGTCCTGTCAGTTTTCCTGTAAAATCTCTTACAAATTCCCGGGACACCATAGGCATGTCTGTAGCAAGAATCAAAGCATAGTCTGCATCCATGATTTTCAAAATCTGATAAATCCCCTCCAGAGGACCGTATCCCTGCTTCTCGTCTTCCACCAGAACGGCCCGGCAAGATGCATATTTGTCTCTGTCATCTACCGAAACATACACTTCCTGAAAGTCCTGGCAGGCCGAAAGCACCCTGTCCAGAAATGTCTGTCCCTTCCACTCCAGTGAAGCTTTGTTCTTCCCCATTCTGGTACTCCTGCCTCCTGCAAGAATACCCGCCGCTATTTTTATCATATCATTCCCCCGTTCTGGATTTCTTTACACATTCTCCAGATAAAGTGCTTCGATGATACTGCCTGGCTCCAGAGGACCCGATCCTTTTGGAATCAACCCGATCACATTGCAGTTGCTCCAGGGGCTGATCATCCCGTTTGCCTGATGTTTTTGCGTGTTGATACAAATCTGTCCGTTCCGAAACTGAAGGGTTCCCGGTAAAATCCTTCCGCCCGGACTCCCCTTTGGAAATCCATCCGGAAGGCAGACCTGAATTCTGGATACTTCCCAGTGTTCTTTTCCGCACATTTTTCGGAACACCGGAAGTCCCAGCATAAACAATGCCGCTGCTGCCGCAGAAGGATTTCCCGACAAACCCAGAAGCAGTTTTCCTTCTTTCACAGAAGCCAGCGTTGCCATTCCTGGTTTCATGGCCACTTTCCAGAATAAAATACGAGCTCCTGCTTTTTCCATAGCTTCCAGAACCAGATCGTAATCGCCTGCGGAAGCACCTCCTGTAGTAATCACAAGATCTGCATCTTCCATACATTGGCAAATGGCTTTACATATGGCATTTCCATCATCTTTTACAATTCCGTAAATCTCCGCCTGAAGCCCCCACTGTTCAAGAAATCCCTTCAGCATATAAGCACTGCTGTTCCTGATTTTTCCCGGAGTCAGTTCACTGTCAATATCCAGAAGCTCGTCACCGGTACTGATGATCTTAACCAGCGGTTTCTTATAAACAGAAACACTGCTGTATCCCATTCCTGCCAGCAATCCCACTGCTGCCGGATCCAGTACCTGCCCCGGATGCAGAACGGTTGCTCCTGCTTTGACGTCCTCTCCTGCTTTTACAATGTTGCTTCCTGACGAAACCGGTGAAAAGAAACACACTTCCTTTTCATCAAAGGAAGTGTCTTCATATTTCACAACAGCATCTGCCCCTTCCGGAACCGGTGCGCCGGTCAGTATTTTCACTGCTTCTTGCGGTCCTACTTTTCTGATCGGTGCATGGCCCGCCGGCACCTCCTCAATAATTTTGAGAACTGCCGGCCGGTCATGGGAAGCACTTGCAACATCCACAGAACGTAAAGCATATCCATCATAGGGGGAACGATCAAAGGGCGGTATATTTTCTTCGGATTTTATTTCCTGTGCCAGAATCCTGCCGTATGCCCATTCGGTTCCTATGATTTCTGTTTCTTTCTTTTGTGTGTAAGAAAGAAGAATCTCTATGCCTTCCTCTATTTGAATTCTTGTAGGATATTCCTGTGCCATATCTGTCTTCTCCATTATGCTTTTTCTATTATGCTTTTTCTATCTTAATCGCACATACCTTATATTCCGGTATTCTTGCATATTTATCAAGGGCTGCATTTGTCAGCCAGTTTGCATTTCCATCCGGGAAATGGAACGGCATCCAGGTTTCACCCTGTGATACTTTCTTTCCTACACGAGCAGTAGTCTCAATCTGACCTCTTCGTGAAGAAACTTTTACTTTGTCTCCATTTTTGATTCCAAGAGCATCTGCATCTTTGTAGTTCATTTCGATGAAAGATTTTCCTTCGATTTCCATAAGACCTTTTGTCTTTCCTGTCATAGCTCTTGTTGTGTAGTGATACAGAATACGTCCGGTCATAAGAACGATCGGATATTCCTCATCCGGAAGTTCTGCTGACGGAATATACTCTGCCGGATAGAACCAGCCAAGACCTCTTGTAAACTTACCGACATGCATGATCGGAGTACCTGGATGGTCTTTGGACGGACATGGCCACTGGAGACCTTTTCCTCCTACTTCTTCGCTGTCCAGACGTGCATGGCTGATACCGCCGAAGCTCGGAGTCACGGATGCGATTTCATCCATGATCTCAGCAGCTGTAAGGTGTGGCTGCGGATATCCCATACGATTCATCAGATCAATGATGATATCGGTATCCAGACGCATTTCGCCTTCCAGTTCCACTGCTTTACGAACTCTCTGTACACGTCTTTCGGTATTGGTAAAGGTACCTTCTTTCTCTGCATAGCTTACACCAGGAAGAATTACGTCTGCATACTGTGCGGTTTCTGTCATGAACAGTTCCTGCAATACGAAGAAATCAAGACTTTCCAGTGCTTTGATAATATGTGTGGTATCTGCATCGGTAACTACCGGGTCTTCACCGTAAATATACAGACCTTTTACTTCTCCCTTAATTGCTTTCGGGAAAATGTCTGTTGCATGAGTTCCGTGTTCTTTATTCAGTTCTACACCCCACGCTTTTTCAAATTTGGCAATGACTTCCGGATTTTTCACTTTCTGATAACCCGGGAAATCACCTGGCTGTGCACCCATATCGCAGGCGCCCTGTACGTTGTTCTGTCCACGAAGCGGATTTACACCACAACCTTCTCTTCCCAGTTTTCCTACAAGGAGTGCCATATTTGACATGGACATAACGCCTTCTGTACCTGTAGAGTGCTCTGTTACACCCAGGCAGTAGATGATCGGTGCTTTGTCTGCTTTTGCATACATCAGGGCTGCTTTTCTCAGATCATCCGGATCAATATGACAGATTTCTGCTACTTTTTCCGGTGTATAATCTTTTACAATCTCACGGATTTTCTCGTAACCTTCGGTACGTTCTTCAATAAACTTCTTATCTTCCAGACCTTCTTCGATAATAATGTGCATCATACCATTTGCAAATGCAACATTGGTACCTGGTCTTAATTTCAGATGAACATCTGCTTTCTTTGCCAGATCGATCTCTCGTGGATCGACTACGATCAGCTTGCATCCTCTCTGTACAGCCTGACGAATCTGCATACCTACTACAGGATGTGCTTCTTCCGGGTTGGAACCTACCAGCATGATCACATCCGGTTTTCTGGTAATATCTTCAATCGGGTTGGTCATGGCTCCGGAGCCCAATGTCATGGCAAGTCCTGATACGGAAGCTGAATGACAGACACGTGCACAGTTATCCACGTTGTTGGTACCGAAGCAGGTTCTTACCATTTTCTGTACCATGTAGATATCTTCGTTTGGTGAACGGGAACATGCAAAACCAGCCAGAGAATCCGGACCGTATTGCTTCTTGATTTCCATGAATTTGGATGCTACCAGATCCAGGGCTTCATCCCAGGATGCACGTTCAAATTCACCCGTTTCTTTATTTTTGATCAGCGGATATTTGATTCGCTCCGGTGAATGAACAAAATCAAAGGAACCACTCCGTCCTTTTACGCAGAGAAGACCTTTATTGGATGGTCCATTTGCCGGTTCTACATCCACGATTTTGTTATCTTTTACAACAAGATAATACTGACATCCGGTTGCACAATGCGGACAAGTGGTAAGTACCTTCTTTTCCACCTGCCACGGACGGAAGGATTTTCTTCTCTTGGAAGAAAGCGCACCGGTAGGACATGCTTCCACACAGCATCCGCAGGATTCACAGGAGCTATTTCGCCAGGGTACACCAAACGGTGTTCCAACCACAGAATCAAAACCTCTTTCCATGGTATCAATGGCTCCACGACCTACGATCTTATTACAGGTGTTAACACATCTGTGGCAGAGGATACAGAGATTGGGATCATAGGTAAAGAAAGGATTGGAATCATCAATTGGGAATTCCGTCATTTCTCCTTCATATGCAGATTTTTCCACTCCATATTCCAGACAATAATCCTGCAGTTTACATCTTCCGTTCTGTGCACAGGAAAAACAATTGGTCTTATGATTGGATAAAAGGAGATTCAAAATGGTTTTTCTTGCCTTTACCACTTTTTCACTCATGGTTTCAATCACATCCCCTTCACTTGCGTGACAGGAACATGCAGTATCCATTTTCTTTCTTCCTCTGTTCTCGATTTCTACCATACACATACGGCAGGATCCGTCCGGAAGAAGATCTTTGATGTAGCATAAAGTAGGTATTTTAATTCCGGCTTTCTCTGCAGCCTGTAAGATGGTCGTCCCTTTCTCAACTTCTACAGGAATTCCGTCTATCGTAACATGAATCATTCTCTTTCCTCCTATCTTACCTCGATTGCATCGAAGCCGCAGTTCTCTTTACATGCACCACATTTAATACATTTGTTTATATCAATGGTATGAGGCTGTTTCTTCTCACCTGTGATCGCACCCACCGGACAATTTCTCGCACACTTGGTACAGCCTTTACATTTTTCAGGATCAATCTGATAATGGCGCATAGCTGTACAGGTATGAGAAGCACATTTTTTCTCTACAATATGTTCCATATATTCATCCCGGAACATGCGGATGGTACTTAAAACAGGAAGCGGTGCACTCTTTCCAAGTCCGCAAAGAGACAGTTCTTTTACGCTCTTTGCAATCTCTTCCAATTTGTCAAGATCTTCCGGTTCTCCCTTTCCTGCAACGATTTTTTCCAGGATTTCCAGCATTCTCTTGGTTCCGATTCGGCATGGAGTACATTTGCCGCAGGATTCTCTCTGGGTAAAGCTCATAAAGAATCTGGCAACTTCTACCATACAAGTATCCGTATTCATGACAACCAGACCGCCGGATCCTACGATTGCTCCGAATTTCTTCACAGAATCAAAATCCAGTGGTTCATCCAGATGCTGCGTGGTCAGACATCCGCCGGATGGTCCGCCGATCTGAACTGCCTTAAATTCCGATCCTTCTTTCAGTCCTCCGCCGATATCATAAATAATTTCACGCAAAGTAGTACCCATAGGCACTTCGATCAGACCTGTATTCTCGATACATCCGGTCAGAGAGAAGGTCTTGGTTCCCGGGCTTCCTTCTGTTCCGATGGTGCGGAACCACTGATGGCCTTCCAGGATAATCTTTGGTACATTGGCATAAGTTTCTACATTGTTTAATACGGTTGGTTTTGCCCACAGACCATGGTCAACGGTTCTTGGCGGCTTGGTTCTTGGCATACCCCGGTTTCCTTCAATCGAAGCTGTCAGTGCACTTCCTTCTCCGCAGACAAAAGCACCTGCACCACGGTTGATATGCATATGGAAGCTGAAATCGGTTCCCATAATATGGTCACCCAGCATTTTTCTCTCTTCCATTACCTGAATGGCATGACGCAGTCTTGCAACGGAATTCGGATATTCCGCACGTACATAAATATAACCTTCACTGGAACCAACTGCATATCCGGCGATCATCATACCTTCAATCAGTTTGAATGGATCGCCTTCCATAACAGATCCATCCATAAATGCTCCCGGGTCACCTTCGTCACCATTACATACTACATAACGCTCTTTTTCCTGCTGATTCGCAACCTGTTTCCATTTCTTTCCTGCCGGGAAGCCGCCGCCTCCTCTTCCGCGAAGACCGGACTGATCCACTTCCTCTACTACATCCTCCGGCTTCATCTCAAAAAGAGCTTTTTCCAGCGCTTTAAATCCACCTGCTGCTATGTACTCATCAATCGATTCTGCGTCAAATTTACCGCAGTTCTCCAGAACAATGCGTGTCTGCTTTGCAATAAAAGGAATTTCTTCCGGCTGTACATAAGATTTATCTTCTTTCTTATACAGCAGACGTTCCACGGTTTCGGTGCCTGTCACTGATTTTTCAAAAATTTCCTGACAGTCTTCTTCCTGTACCTTAATATACTGGATCACTTTCTCCCCTTTTTGTATTCTTACAAGAGGACCAAATTCACAGAATCCCTGACAGCCTGTCCGTTTAATACCTACATGCTCGCTCTCATCGTGAGGACCGAATTCTACTTTGACTCCCGGTGTATTTCCGGCGATTTCCATCATTTTTTTATAAATTTTTTCTGATCCGGTAGCAATACATCCGGTACCGGAACAAACAAGAATCCTGCAGTCGTAGGACTGCATATCCTGTTCTGCCTGTTCTCTCCAACTATCCAGTTCTGCTCTGTTTGAAATCATCATGCACCTTCCCCTCTCAATTCCTGTATTAAAGCAATTACTTTTTCCGGTGACATCTTCGGATGCACTTCTTCGTTCACCATCAAAGTCGGTGCAAGACCACACGCACCCAGGCAGGATACGGTTTCCACGGTAAACATCATATCATCCGTTGTGTGTTTCTTTTTGCTCAGCCCCAGTTCTTTGTACAAAGCCTCCAGGATCGGCATTGATTTTCTTACGTGGCATGCAGTACCGTCGCAAACCTTAATGACATATTTTCCTTTTGGTTCAAAGGAAAAGTTTTCATAAAAGGTTGCTACACTGTACGCTTTTGCCTCCGTTACCCCGATCTGCCCTGCAGTATACGTGAGCAGTTCTCCCGGCAGATAACGGTATGCGCTCTGAATATCCTGCATAACAGGAATCAGTGCTGCAGGTTTTTTCCCATACCGTGCAATAATTTCATCTGCCTTTTCATAATAAGACTGGTCTAACATATAGGTACCTCCCATCATTATAATTCTCTTTTTCTATAATTTCTATTTTAATTGTATTTTACCAGATTTGCATTCTTACGTTTTTCCCTGCCTTTTCCAGACAGTCCCGCAAATGATTAGTCAGTCTCAGTTTTTCTCCTTCGTCTATATGGAGGCTCTGATTTGCCGGATTCGTTGCATTTCCAAAGAAGATATTAATATCCGAAGATTCCTCAAATAACAGTTCCAAAAGCCTGGCCGCACCGTCTTTTTTCTTTTTTGTAGTCAAAACTTCCATATTATCTGCCAGATAACCATTGGCATAGCTGTTTAATTTTCTCAAAGTCAGCAGTCCTTCCGTTACCAGATCCACCCCTTTGATTTTTGACATAGCCGGCACAGCATCCGTACCGGTTCCATCCAGAATCGCCACTGTTTCCCCCAGATAGTCTGCTGCAAACTGTGCAGTGGTTCCTCCGCACACAACATGCTTTCCTTCCGAACGGAAAAAAGTTTTCAGAAATGTTTCATCTTTTTTCATCTTACTGGGCGGGCCGATCATAAGATTGGTCACCTGTCTTTCACAGAGCCGGATTACAAGAACGGTAATATCGTCATCGGTTTCGTCCAGATTCAGATCCACACAGGCTGCTGCAATCTCTGCCGCCATACGCTGGGCACTGATTCCCGGCCGATACTTTCTTTCACAGAATTTTGTCACTTCTTCGTAACCCCAGCCTCCGTCTGTGGTCTTTCCCATTCCTGCATTGGTCACCCCGTCGGAAATAAGAATCAGCACATCTTCTTTCTCCAGAGCGATTTCTGACTCAAGAACTTCTTTTTCCTTGACAAAATGGCAGGTTTCCGGATACTGCAAAGCCTTCCCGTTTCGCAGAAGGATCAGTCCCGGATTATCAAATCTGGCCAGATAAGCCTGGCGACCTGTAATCTTCATGGCCAGAAAAGTCGCATATGCCATCTGCCGTTCGTGACACACAGGAAGCGTACGGGCAATGGTCTCCACCGCATCATCCAGAGGAATCTTTTTTATCATCATGGTGCACAGCATCTTTGCTGTCAGGGTTGCCAGAATATTTGCTTTTACACCGCTTCCCATTCCATCGGAAAGAACCAGAACCGTATCAGATCCTCTTTCCTCCAGCATATAAAAATCTCCGCACAGAGACTCTTTCTTTTTATTTAGATGAACATGGCCGAAATCTGCAAACAAATTATCAAAATGTACTTTCATAACCAGACCTCCGGTCTCTCCTTTTCCGGTTCCTTCTGTTCTGCAAGAATGGTTTCTTTCAGATTTTCCACTGCTACCTTGGTATCCGCAGCCGTTTCTCCCAGAAGCTCCGCAATCTGATGAACAATGCGAAGCTGTTCGTCTGCCAGCTTGTCTGCCATTTTTGCAGCCATAATTCTGGTTCTCTGAACCTCCTGTTTCTGTACGATCTCTTTTGTAACATTCTTCATAATACAGATAATCAGTCCGTTATTTTTATCATAGGTCAGCACACGATCCAGATAAACCTTGTATTCTTCCACAAAAATTTGATCCTGGGTAAAATTCTTTCCATAAGACAACATATTTACAAATGCATAATCATCCATCAGTTTGCTTACCGGCTGACCGATAATGGATTTTTTCCTCCGGATATCAAACAGATCCATGGCCGCTTTATTCAGCTGTATCACTTTCAATTCCGTATTCACTGTAACCAGCATACCCGGCATGGAATTGATAATCTTATTGGCATAACTGGCCTCTCTTTCTCTCATATAAGGGATACACATGGAGACTTCCGCTTTATTCTGAAAGATTGCCACTGCTTTTTCCCGGCAGGTATTATAACCACAGGCACCACAGTTCAATTCCTTTGCCCGGGATGTTTTTCCCATTTTATTCAGAATCGCCTGCAATTCTTCTTCGGTAGGACAGGTTTCCTCTACTGTCTTATCAATAAACTCCCGTTCCAGACCGATCTTCTCCTCAATTTCAAAATCCGCATCCGGATCCGGGTGCAGCCAGTCCGCTGCCGATGCCTTCCGTACATCCAGTTCTCCCTGAATACGGCTGAACTTTGTATTCTGGAAAGAAGGCCCTCCAATGCATCCGCCTTCACAGGCATTTAACTCAAGAAAACATTTATGTATCTTTCCTTCCTTTAATTCATCCAGAACTTTCATACAGTTTTCTACACCATCAATACTCAGATAACTGTATGCCGGATTTTTCCGGAGCATATATGTAATGCCTTCATTCACCGCCTGCATACGAGACAATCGGAAGTCTTTCGGTTCCGGACAGTTTTCGATCACAATCTGTTTTTCTTCCAGCCATGCATCCAGTTCATCAAAGGACACCACATAAGCAGAATAATTGATTTTCTCACGAAGCTCCGCTACCGGCGAAATACAGGGACTGATATAAACAGGAATGCAGTCTCTGCTTTTTTCTCTCAGATACTTTGCATGAGCCTGCATAGGGGAAAGTACAGGCAGCAGATATTCGATCAGTTCCGGATATTTGCTCCGGATGAGACGAACCACCGAAGGACAGATGGAAGTAATCATCACATCCCGTTTTTCTTCTTCCAGAATCTTTTCATACTGGCTTTTTACCAGGCAGGTACCTTCTGCTGCTTCACGGGCATCAGAAAATCCCAGACCCATCAGCGCCTGACGAAGTGCCGGAAAACTTCCCGGTCCGTATTTTGCAATATAAGCCGGATTCACACTGGCTACCAGCTTCCTTCCGTCTGCAATCATCCGTTTGAGACTTGGAATATCATTTTTCTCCTCTTTTGCATGCTGAGGACATACAATGGTACATTTTTCGCACAAAATACAGGCATCTTCCATAATCTGTGCCTGATGATCTTTCACACGAATGGCTTTTACCGGACAGTTTCTCACGCATTTATAGCAATTCTTACAATCCACAGGTTTAAATTTTAATATCCACATAACTCTCCCTTTGACTTAGCAGAAGCCACATAAAATGCTAATCTTTCATGTGGCTTGCACTGTTAAAACTGCTTACATTTTATTCTTTTATTATACACGTTTCGTGGAAATTACACAAGATTTTATCTGACAATTTTTTGAATTCCCTGCATAATTCCGGTAAGGCCAAGGCTGTACAAAAATATGGATCCCGGTTTTCCAAGCAATATAATGATCACAAACCGCTTCCATGTGATCTTTGTCAATCCTGCAATGTAACACAAAAGATCATCCGGTGCTACAGGAAAGAAAATGGCCGCTGCAAATGCGCGTTCAAACCCCTTGCCTTTCTCCAGCCATCCCAGATATTTTCTGTAATTCTTCTCCCCTACCATAGTTTTTACAAATGGACGTCCATATTTTCTTGACAGAAAAAAGGCCCCTATGGAGCCTGCACAAATTCCTGTATAGTTATATACAAATCCCCAGACCGGGCCAAATAGAAGAACCCCTGCCAGGCAGCCCACGGCCCCCGGAAGGATGGGCAGAATCACCTGGATTGCCTGAATTCCCACAAAGAAAACCGGTGCCCAGATTCCCCATCTTTTTAAAAACTGTTCCAGTGCTGTCTCCGATACGAAAATCTGATTCCGGATTCCATAGAGAAGGAACGCAAGCATTGCCAACAGTCCAAGAACGGTACAAAGATTGAAAAAGATTCCTGTTTTTTCTCTTTTCACACCATCCCGCCTTCCATAGAAATTTCAGAAAAAGGAGCCCCTTCCTCATGCATTTCTTCCGCTATTTTTTCATAAAATTCTTTCCACTGCTTTCCTACACGTTCTCTGCTGTAAAACAAATGCCCTTCATAGGATGCATGCGCACTTCTTTCATAGAAAATCCGGTCTGTCTTCAGAATGTTCAGAATTTCTACAAAATCCGCTCTGTCCTTTCCCTGTAATACATAATCGGAAAGGATGGGTTCATAAATATCCAGATTTCGTACCAGTACAGGAAGCCCACAGTTCATGGCTTCCAGAATCGTCATAGGGAACAGTTCCTCATAAGATGGAAGGAAAAGCACATCGGCCATATTATAGATCTGATTCATCTTTTCCCGTTCTGTCATACCCAGAAAACGGATATTATCCGGCAGCTGTTTCATGGCTTTTTGGATCTGCTTGTAACCTTTTGAAATTTTCCCGAAGGAAAATCCTCCTGCCCACAAAAACATACATTCCGGCATTTCTTCTGCTGCTTTTATAAAATCCAGTACCCCTTTTCGCTCCTGCAGCTGTCCCACACCCAGAACCACAAATGCATCCGGACGAATCCGGTATTCTTTCCGGATATGCATACGCGCTTCCATGGAAAGAGGATAAAACGTCTCTTCTGAAACCACATTGGGTATATAGGAAATCTTATTTCGTGGAATTCCACAATGACACAACGCATCCACAAAACAGGGATTCACGGTAACCAGATAGTCCATCTTCCGGTAAAAAGAAGTCATATACCAGTTAAAAATCCTTCTGGCAAATCCCGGAATACCGATACTGTTCTCTACCGTTTCCGGAAGGAAATGGACAGAACCGACTGTTTTTCCGTTTTTCCCGCATTTTGGAATCTGGAAATAAAATTCCGGATTTATAGAATGATAATGGGTAATCTCACAGATCCTTTTCCCATTTTCACAGACTGTAAATTTCTCTTTCAATACTTGCTTTACCAGTTCCACCTGTTCATCATGAGCAGACAGAACTCCGTGCCCTTTCACGATATCTGCCTTGGACATCATATTGATCTGCATAGACAAATGCCTCCTCGTAAACTTTTTCTATAGAAATACCAAAATTTCTGTCAGAAAATACCTGTGCCGTTTCCCATCCTGCTTGTCCCATTTCCTGTCTCCTTGCCTCATTTTCCAACAGATATTTCACATGAAGCTTAAACTGCTCATAAGAATCATACTGAAATCCATTCCATCCATCCAGGACCACCCCATCCAGACACAAATCCCTTCTGCAAAGAACAGGAACCCGGCTTGCCATCGCTTCCATATACGTCATCCCCTGTGTTTCACTGGTGGATGCACAGACAAATACATGTCCCAGCTGATAGATTTCCCCCACCTTTTCCGGAGGAATCATGCCAGTGAATCTTACTTGTTCCCGGATTCCAAGCATATCGGTCATTTGCTCCAGTTCCTGCCGATCAGGACCGTCTCCTCCAATCAACAGACCGATGGATTTCTCCCCTTCTTTGATCAGCCGTGCAAACCATACAAGAATTTCTTCCAGATTCTTTTCTTTGGCAAGCCTTCCGATACTCACCAGAATTTTCCTGTCCTTCGGAAAGCCAAGGGCACTCCTTCTTTGTATTTTTTCTTCCTGTGTCAATTGCCCGGAAAATCGATGCAAAGAAATTCCGCTTGGAACAACGGAAATTTTTTCCGTAATTCCATAGCTGTTCAGGATTTTTTCCACTTTTTTGGAAGGAACTACCAGAACATCGACTTTTTTCAATATTACTCGTAAAAAACTGGCCACTATTTTTTCCTCGTTCCAATCGTTTCTTATCCCTTTGGGCAGATAATGCACATAATCCCCATAAGAAGTATGACAGGTATGCACCAGAGGACAGCCGCACGCTCTGCTGATTCGCACCGCATGGGAAAAAGTCATAAATTCACACTGGGAATGCACCACATCCGGTCTCCATCGAATCAGCTCTTTCACAAAGCTGTTTCCAAAGAAAGGAAGACTTCCTCTTGCACCCGGATAGATTTGTTTCAGGCTTACGGATGGGATAAAATATACGTCTTTTTCTTTTCGGGCTCTGCCGGAATCTGACAGGGTAAGTACACGTACTTCATGTCCTCTTTTTTCCATCTCCCGCTTCAGATTCCGCACAGAAGTAACGACTCCATTGATGGCCGGTTCATACCAGTCTGTTGTAATCAATATTTTCAATTCCGTTCACCTCGTTCTTTTTTTCTTAATGGTACTTTACAGACCTTAAGAAAACTACCTGGGAATTTTAAAATTTTTCGAAAGAAAAAGAAAAAAAGAACGACCGGTTTCCCGATTCGTTCTTTTTGTTTTCTTATATAGAGAATAAAATATTTCTGATCATTACCAGTACCAGCAGATGCAGCGGATAAAACCAGTAAAAAAAAGCTTTTATGGAGCGCCCCCTTTTTCCGTTATACAGATTCAGAAAAACGAACGCCAGACATGCAGCCGGCTCCCACAAAAGGCAAAGGCAGCCGGCTATGGTTTTTTCTGCCGGATACAGGTAAAACAAATACAATACCAGAATCAAAAGCACGCCCTTCCAACTATAATCCGTCTGCATAAGATTCCCTGCTAAAAGCCCGACACATGCAGGAAGAAGAGCCAGAACCTGGGATTTTTGCCTGAGTACCTCCATCGCCCATATGGTGAGCAGACCAATCAACAAAGTAAAGAACACATTCTGATAAGTAAATTCCAGTATCTGATACCGAAAAGCCAGATCAAATGGAATCTCGGAGATCAAAGCAAAGAGGAAGAGCCGCATCGCATAGTTCTTTCTGTTTGAAGTATGAAAAAAACCTTCTACCAGAAGAAAACAAAAAATGGGAAAGGCAATTCTTCCCACATTTCTGAACCATACATCTGCCCGCAGTAAGAAATGCGTCCTGTCAAAGTCAAGCGCGCTGGCCAGTTGATGATTATAGGCATAAATCGCCCCTTTTTCCAGTACAACGGCACCGATATGGTCAATCAGCATGGCTATGACCGCAATCCATTTCAAAGCAGCCCCCGAAAGAATCGGGGGCATCCATCTGTTTTTATACATATTTCCTTAAAGTTGCACGAACCGCTCCCGGTCCTGCAGTCATTTCCTTGAGGTATCCGCATACCAGTTCTGCAAGCCCTGCTTCATACAGATCCACACCGAAAATCTGTTTCATTTTCAGTACCGGACCAATGACGGCTTCTGTATTCTGTCCCGGCTCCAGTTTCAGTTGTTCTGCATAAGGACATACCACAGACAAAAGAGGATCCGAACTCAGTTCAAAGGCCTTTCCTTCATCGTCCACAGCCATCAGATAACGAAGCCAGCCTGCCAGCACCAGAGGGATTCGTTTCAGATTTTGGATATCCAGATTTTCCCTTATTTCATAAGTCTTTATGGTTTCCCCAAAACGAATGGCAAGCTTTTGAGAGGTATCGGTTGCAATCCTCTGTGGGGTATCCGGCATAAACGGATTCGGTATACGGATATTTACGACAGTATCAATAAATTCTTTCGGATCAAGCACTCCCGGATTCACGACTGCCGGAAGTCCTTCTTCGTATCCGATGATCCGAACCAGTTCTTTCAGTTCCGGATCTTTCATTTCGTCAGAAATCTTTTCATATCCCAGAAGACATCCAAAAACTGCAAGAGCCGTATGAAGGGGATTCAGACAGGTACAGACTTTCATTTTCTCCACCTGATCTACGGTTTCTCTGTCGGTAAACAGAATGCCTCCCGTTTCCAGTTTCGGTCTCCCGTTTGGAAAATGATCTTCTATTACAAGGTATTCACATTCTTCTGCATTCACAAAGGGAGATGCATAGGTTCCTTTGGATGTCACGGCCATTTTCAGATCATCGATGCCGTCTTTTTCCAGCATTTCCTGCACCTGCTTATCCGGCCGTGGAGTAATCTTATCGATCATTGTCCATGGAAAAGAGACTTTTTCGTCTTTGGAGAGATATTCGACAAATCCTTTCTTTACCAGATTCGCTTCTTCCCAGGATTTTGCAAAGGTCATCATAGACTGTTTGAGTACATCTCCATTATGAGAACAGTTATCCATGCTCACCATAGCCACTGGCAATTCTCCTGCCAGATATCGCTCATACAGAAGGGCAGCAGAAAGTCCCATGTAACTGACCGGTGCAGCAGGACCTGCTTCCAAATCCTTCTTCACATCCTCTTTCAGGTTTCCTTTTGTGTCTGTCAGTGCATATCCTTTTTCTGTAATGGTATAGCTTACCATCTGAAGGGAATCCCTTCGGAAGATTTCTTTTAATCGTGCATACTCTTCCTGCAAAGCAGAGGATGCAATCACAGACTGGGCAATGCTGCCGATCACGGTTTTTTCCATCGTTCCGTCTGCTTTCAAAGTAACCAGCACGCTGAGATTGTCGTGGGGCCGATAGATTTTCTCAATAATTTCGGGATTGCTTCCGCTCACTGCAATAAGGCCTCTGTCAAGAATCCCTTCGTTCAGCAGATTCTGCACCACATTTGCCTGAAAAGCCCGGAAAATATTTCCGGTTCCGAAATGAAGCCAGAAAGGCGCTTCCTTTGTTTTCGCCCACACAGTCTCCAGATCATATGCAGGAAGCCGATAAACTGCCTGTAAAAAACCTTCCCTGTTTTTCAGTCCTTCTCTTGTCAAATTCATATTATCTGCCTCCCTTCTCAATTGCTTCCCAAAGTCCATTCAGATACGCAGCACCCAGCGCACGGTCATACAGACCATATCCCGGCATTGCCACCTCATCCCATATCATTCGTCCATGATCCGGACGGATCGGTCCTGTAAATCCGATTTCATATAAAGCTTTCATGATTTCATACATATCAAATGTACCATCGGAAGACAGATGTGCAGCTTCCTCAAAATCGGTCGGTGTATTGAATTTCAGATTTCGCACATGGGCAAAATGAATTCTTCCTTTCAGAGAACGAATCATGTCCGGAAGATCATTTTCCAGATTGGTTCCATAGGAACCGGAACAGAAGGTGACTCCATTGTGTGGATTATCCACCATTTCCATCATACGGAGAATATTTTTCTTGTTGATGATAATGCGCGGAAGACCAAACACACTCCATGCAGGATCATCTGGATGAATCGCCATATTAATATCATATTTGTCACATACCGGCATGATTCTTTCCAGGAAGTATTTCAGGTTTTCAAACAGTTTTTCCTCATCAATATCTTTGTACATTTCGAACAGTTCTTTTACATGCTCCATTCGCTCCGGTTCCCATCCCGGCATAACGGTACCGTTCATATCCCCTGAAATAGAAGCAAACATATTCTCCGGATCAATGGCATCGACTGCCTCCTGGGTATAAGCCAGTACCGTAGAACCATCCGGACGTACTCTTGCCAGTTCGGTTCTTGTCCAGTCAAAGACAGGCATGAAATTATAGCATACCAGATGAATCTCTTCTTTTCCCAGATTTTCCAGTGTTTCAATATAATTGTCAATGTACTGGTCTCTGTCTGCTGCACCTGTTTTAATTGCATCGTGTACATTGACACTTTCGATTCCTGCCACATGAAGTCCTGCTGCTTCCACTTGTTCTTTCATCTGACGGATTCGTTCTCTTGTCCATACTTCTCCCGGCGCTGTGTCATACAACGTGGTGATCACACCGGTTACGCCCGGAATCTGACGAATCTGTTTCAGTGTCACCGTATCAAATTTTGCTCCATACCATCTCAATGTCATTTCCATAATTCTTGTCCTTGCCTTTCACATTTTCTTTCAGTTCGTTTGTACCTTTATTATATAAAATCTGCAAAGAACTGCCATTGACAAGGTTGCGGTATACATTGCAAAACTTGCGGTATTCCTATTCGTTTTTCCCTACGATTTCGTTTTTATTTTTGTAAATACTGCGGGCAGGTACCACTCCTCTTACAGAAGAAAGGGGATATATATTAGAATAACTTCCGACTACGGTACCCGGATTCAGAATCGAACCGCATCCTACTTCCACTTCATCTCCCAGCATTGCTCCGAACTTTTTCATCCCTGTTTCGATTTTCCTGTCTGCTGCTTTTACAACCACCAGTTTTTTGTCGGATTTTACATTGGAAGTAATGGAACCTGCACCCATATGGGATTTATAACCCAGAATCGAATCTCCTACATAATTGTAATGGGGCACCTGTACTTTATTAAAAAGAATCACATTTTTCAACTCTGTGGAATTTCCCACGACTGCCCCTTCACCCACCAGCGCATTTCCCCTGATAAATGCACAGTGACGGATTTCCGCATCTTTACCGATAATTGCCGGTCCATTAATATATGCAGTCGGTGCAACTTTGGCGGATTTTGCAATCCACACATTCTCTCCTTTTTTCTCATACTCTTCTTCGCTTAATGTATTACCCAGTTTTACAATAAATGCACTGATAAGAGGAAGTACTTCCCACGGGTACGTTTTGCTCTCCAGAAGTTCTTTTGCCAGAGTCTGATTCAAGTCACTGTAAAGTTCACTGATTTTTAACTGTTCCATTTCTTACCTCTTTCTGCCGGATTTTCCGGCTCTTTCTTTTGACGGTTTTTCATAATATACAGCAGCTGCATCAAAATACTGACGCAAAGCCAGCTGATTGCGCAGTCCCAGTACACCTTCTGTCCTGCTCTTAATAAAATTTTCCAGTTTTATCATATATTCATCGGATGTGATCTGTCCTTCTGCCACATAAGTCAGTCCTTTTTCCCAGCTTGCAGTAAGTTCCGGATTGAGAAGAGAACGAATAGAGGCATTTACCACATCGAAAATCATTTCTCCTAAAAGAGTTGGAGTGATGATCTGCGTTTTCTTATTCAATGCCAGATATTTAATAGTCATAAGCTTCTTCAGAATTTCTGCACGGGTGGCACTGGTTCCGATTCCGCTTCCTTTTATCTGTGCCCGAAGTTCTTCATCTTCGATCAACTGCCCCGCATTTTCCATGGCAAGAATCATAGAACCGGATGTGTACCGTTTTGGTGGGGAAGTTTCTCCCTCTTTGATCTGATATGCTTTCACCTGCAGTACACTGCCCTTTTTCAGATTTTTCAGAATTTCCAAAAATGCCTGATTGGTTGTCTGCTCCTCTGACTGATTCTTTCCAAAGGAATTTCCTGCTACTTTCAGATATCCCTCCGACAGAAGAATCTTAAAGGAAGAAAACAGCCGTTCCTTTTCTGTCACAGAAGTTATACTGACTTTCTGATACACTGCCGGCGGATAAAAAATACTCAGGAAGCGCCGCACAATGATTTCATAGACCTTTGCAGCAGAAGCATGAAGACTTGCCAATGCATTCATGCCCTGTCCGGTAGGAATGATGGCATAGTGATCGGTAATCTGTTTGTCATTTACATACCGGGTTTTAGTCAGATTCTGATACATGCCGCCTGCCAGAATCTCTTCTGCATATATTTTTCCTGTACTGTAATTCAGAAGCCCCTGTATATTTTTCCGGATTTCCTTTGCCACTGCCGAGGACAAGACTCTGGCATCGGTTCTTGGATAAGTAACCAGTTTCTTTTCATAAAGTTCCTGGACGATTTTCAGGGTTTCATCGGGACTGATTTTAAAAAATCTGGAACATTCATTCTGCAGCTCTGCCAGATTATAAAGAAGGGGCGGATTTTTATTTTCTTTCTTCTTCTCCAGCTTTTCGATCACAGCCTCCAGGGGTGGATGTGCTGTAAGAATCCCTGCCAGTTCTTCCGCATCTTCTTTCTTTTTAAAACCGTTTTCTTTGTACAGTTTTGGTGACTGGTAGTACCGGCTTCCTTCTACACCACGCCATTCCCCTTCAAAACTGTGCTCTCCTGCACAGAGAGTTCCCACAACTCTGTAGAAAGGGGTTTTCACAAAGGCACGGATCTCACGCTCCCTGCGTACCACCATTCCCAGTACACAAGTCATGACCCGCCCAACGGAAATTGCCTGATAATTGGTGCCAAGATATGCGGACACCGCATTTCCATATTTCAGTGTCAAAAGCCTTGAAAAATTTATGCCCATCAGATAATCTTCTTTTGCTCTTAAGTATGCAGATGCAGACAGGTTGTCATAGGCAGAAATATCTTTTGCTTCCCGGATTCCGCGGATAATCTCTTCTTCTGTCTGGGAATCAATCCACACCCTTTTCTGTTCCTTATCTTTTACCCCGGCCATCATAGCAACCAGCCGGTAAATATATTCTCCCTCCCGTCCGGAGTCCGTACACACATAAATCGTAGACACATCTGCCCGGTTCAAAAGGCTGCTGACAATTTTAAACTGTTTTGCCACTGAAGGAATCACTTCGTATCGGAAAGTTTCCGGAAGAAAGGGAAGGGTATCCAGGCTCCAGCGTTTGTATTTTATATCATATTTTTCAGGATAGCTCATGGTCACCAGATGTCCCACACACCAGGTTACAATCGTATTTTCCGATTCCAGATATCCGTCCTGTCTGGCTCCGTTTATCTTCAGCGCTTTTGCAAACTCCTGTGCCACACTGGGTTTTTCTGCAATAAATAATGATTTGCCCATAAACTCCTCTTTCACGCAATCAGACCGGAGGGCATTCCCCGGTCTGACTGATTGTAATACGGTTTCTTTCCGTGTTTCTTATTTTTTTGTAATGAATCCTTTGGCTTTCAGCGTTTCTGCGCAGAGAACAGCACCACCTGCTGCACCACGTACGGTGTTATGTGAAAGTCCTACAAATTTGAAATCATATACCGTGTCTTCTCTCAGACGTCCTACATTGATACCCATTCCGTTTTCATAAGCCACATCCAGTTTTACCTGTGGACGATTGTCTTCTTCCATGTAACGGATGAACTGTTTCGGAGCACTCGGAAGTTCCAGTTCCTGAGGAAGTCCTTTGAAGTTCACCAGTTTTTCGATGAGCTGTTCTTTGGTTGGTTTCTTTCTGAACTTCACAAATACAGCTGCTGTATGTCCGTTTAATACAGGAACACGGATACACTGTGTTGTAATCACCGGCTCAGATGCTTTTACGATCACACCGTCTTTGATCTCACCCCAGAGGCGCAGAGGTTCCTGTTCACTCTTTTCTTCTTCTCCGCCGATATACGGAATGATATTTTCTACCATTTCCGGCCATTCTTTGAATGTTTTTCCTGCCCCGGAAATTGCCTGATAAGTAGTTGCAACTACTTCATATGGTTCAAATTCTTTCCATGCAGTAAGAACCGGTGCATAGCTCTGAATGGAGCAGTTTGGTTTTACTGCAACGAAACCTCTGGTAGTTCCCAGACGTTTTTTCTGGAACTCAATTACATCAAAATGCTGCGGATTGATTTCCGGTACTACCATAGGTACATCCGGTGTCCATCTGTGTGCACTGTTGTTGGAAACAACCGGTGTTTCTGTTTTTGCATATTCTTCTTCAATTGCTTTGATTTCTTCCTTGCTCATATCAACAGCTGAGAAAACGAAATCCACAGTAGCTGCTACTGCCTCTACATCAGCAACATTCATAACAACCAGTTTCTTTACAGCTTCCGGCATTGGAGTATCCATTTTCCAACGTGCTCCTACCGCCTCTTCGTATGTTTTTCCTGCACTTCTTGCACTGGCAGCCAGTGTTACGACCTCAAACCAGGGATGATTTTCCAGCAGAGAAATAAATCTCTGTCCTACCATACCTGTTGCTCCTAAAATACCTACTCTTAATTTCTCGCTCATTGGACTCTTCTCCTTGCTATGTATTTCATCATATTTACAACGTGTTTTTCTTACGCGCACATTTGTATTTCCTAAACAATACTATACTACTTTTTCGGAAAAAGCAAGCATTTTTTTATGTTTTTTAGTTTTCTTCCAGATATTTTTTATGAAGGGCAAGTACCTGCTCCATGGCTGCTGCGCCGGGAGCTCCGATTGTATTTCTCTTTTCCACACAGTTCTTCATGCTGATGGCCTCATAAATATCTGCTTTGAAAACCGGACTGATTGCCTGATATTCTTCCAGAGTCATCTCATCCAGAGAAATATTTTTGTCTATGCAGTACAATACAAGACGTCCTACGATTCCATGAGCATCACGGAACGGTACCCCGTTATTTACCAGATAATCTGCCGCATCAGTTGCATTGGTAAATCCATTCTTTGCACTCTTCTCCATATTCTCTTTATTGAAGGAAATGGTTGCGATCATTCCGGTAAACAGAGCAATGCATCCCTTCACGGTATCAATGGCATCAAAAGTAAATTCTTTATCTTCCTGCATATCTTTATTATATGCCAGAGGAATTCCTTTCATGGTAGTAAGGATGGAAACCAGCGCACCGTAAACACGGCCGGTCTTGCCACGAACCAGTTCTGCAATATCCGGATTTTTCTTCTGAGGCATAATACTGCTTCCTGTACTGTATCCGTCATCGATTTCCACGAAACGATATTCATTGGAATTCCATAATATGATTTCCTCACAGAACCGGCTTAAATGCATCATAACCGTAGACAGTGCCGATAATGTCTCAATAAGATAATCTCTGTCTGCCACAGAATCCATACTGTTCAGTGTCGGACCGGCAAATCCAAGCTGACCGGCTGTGTATTCTCTGTCCAGAGGATAAGTGGTTCCTGCAAGAGCACCGCTTCCCAGCGGGCACAGGTTCAGACGTGCGGCAGCATCTGCCAGACGGCTTCTGTCACGCTTAAACATTTCAAAATATGCACCAAAATGGTGTGCCAGAGTAACCGGCTGTGCTTTCTGCAGATGGGTAAATCCCGGCATATAGGTATGAACATTCTCACACATGATCTTATAAATGGTTTCCAGCAGTTCTTTCAGAAGAAGATCAATTTCTCCGATCTCATCTCTTACGTACATTTTCATATCAAGAGCCACCTGGTCATTGCGGCTTCTTCCTGTGTGAAGCTTCTTTCCCACATCCCCGCAGCGATCGATCAGATTTGCTTCCACAAAACTGTGAATATCTTCATACTCTTCTGAAAATTCAAGGGTACCTTTTTCAATATCCTCCAGAATACTCTTCAGTCCATTCAGAATCTCTTCTTTTTCCTGCTCTTCAATAATTCCCTGTTTTGCAAGCATGGATGCATGAGCCATACTTCCTGTAATATCCTGTCTGTACAGTTTTGAATCAAAACTTAAAGACGCATTAAAATTATACACAAGCTTGTCTGTTTCTTTTGTGAAACGTCCGCCCCACAACTGAGCCATATCTGTCCCTCATTTCTTTTCTGTTTTTTATATTTCCTATCAGTTTAACATTATCTCAATCCCTGTGCAAGGAATTTTTCCTGGAGTCCCGTTCTCTTTTTGAAAACACACAGCCGCAGAAATCCTGCCTGTACAGATCATATTCATCGGAAAGTTCAATGGAACGTTTATAACCGTTCTTTTTCTTAAAATCAGAGGGAAGATGTTTCACACCATATTTCTTTTCCAGTTCCTCTCCGATTTCATTGAGCTTTGCCGCATTTTTCAAAGGACTGATGGTCAATGTGGTGGCAAAATAATCGTATCCGCCTTCTGCAGCCATTCTTGCTGTTTCCTCCAGACGAAGCCGGTAACAGGCAAAACACCGTTCTCCACCTTCCGGTATGGTTTCCATTCCTTTTGCCATCTCATAAAACTTTTCCGGGCAATATTCCCCCCGAAGAAATACAGGTCTGTTCTGAAAAGGCATTCGTTTAATCAGATGTTCCAGTTCTTTCTCTCTCTTTGTATACTCGGATTCGGGCGAAATATTCGGATTATAAAAAAAGTCCGTAATGCGAAAAAAAGGAGACAGGTATTCCAGCACATAGCTGCTGCATGGCGCGCAGCAGCTATGCAGGAATAAAGCAGGTATCCTGTCTTCCTTCTGATTTTTCTCTATTATTTTTTCCAGTTCTTTCTGATAATTTCTCTTCTGTTCCATTCTTACCCCTGTTTTACAACTTCATTTCCTGTGCTTTCTCCTTTTTCAAAAGCAACCGCATTGTTCAGGGTTGTCTGTGAAATTGCTGCCAGTGCCTCCTCTGTAAAGAATCCCTGATGAGAAGTGATCATTACATTCGGGAAGGATAACAGTCTTGCTGTAGTAGAATGCTCCAGGATTTCATCGGAGCGGTCCTCAAATACATTTTTTGTCTCTTCTTCGTATACATCAAGTCCTACTCCAAAGAACTTTCTTGCCCG
This sequence comes from Blautia sp., assembly GCA_051880075.1. Classification (GTDB taxonomy): domain Bacteria; phylum Bacillota; class Clostridia; order Lachnospirales; family Lachnospiraceae; genus Blautia. The sequence continues at coordinate 53,243 of JBJENG010000020.1, forward strand.
TATTCCTTCAATCAGATCTGCGGTTTTTACCAGTCCGCCTCTCGAAGTATTTACAAGTACCACTCCGTCTTTCATTTTAGCAATTGTCTCTTTATTAATCAAGTGATATGTGTTGTCCATAAGCGGGCAGTGAAGAGAAATCAGATCACTTGTCTGCAAAAGTTCATCTAAAGATACGTATTCTACAAAATCCAGATCCGGATTTTTATACACATCATAGGCAATGACCTTCATACCAAACCCACGGCAGATTCTTGCCATCGCAGCTCCGATTTTACCGGTTCCCACGATTCCTGCCGTCTTCTGGTAGAAGTTGAATCCCATAAGTCCTCCCAGACTGAAATCGTTCTCCCTTACTTTTACATAAGCCTTGTGCAGTCTTCTGGTAACTCCCAGAGCAAGAGCCATGGCATGTTCTGCTACTGCTTCCGGAGAATATCCCGGCACACGCATCACTTTTATATTGTACTGGGCAGCTTTTTCCAGATCTACATTATTAAACCCTGCACAGCGCATGAGAATCAGTTTGATACCTGCCTCATGAAGCTTTTCCACTGTTTCTGTTCCCACATCAGAACTTACAAAAGCACACACTGCATCAAAACCTTTTGCCAGCGGCGCAGTTTTCGGTGTAAGATCAGTCTTCAGATAATCCATCTCTATTCCCGGATAATTCTTCAGCTGTCTGTCAAAAGATTCCTTGTCATAATTTTTTGTATCGTAAAATAAAATTTTCATGTTCCTGTTCCTCCTGACTGATGATTTTAATAGGATGCCCATTTCTGTTTTCCTTAATTCATACTTATTTTATCAAGTTTCCTATTTCTAATCAATAGTTTGTTAAAAAATAAACGATTTTCTCCTTTATACACAAACAGTAAGCACCCTCTAACCTTTTTTTCGCCATTTTGCAGGGATTTCAGTGCTTTCAGGATTTCCTGCCGATCATCCTTTATGGCAGGAAAATTTTTCAAAACTCACACTGCTGTCAATGGGGATTTTTTTTCATATTCTAATTTATGGAATACTTTTGTATGAAAGGACGGATGGAATTGTCCACACCTCTTTTGGAAGTAAAAGATGTCAGTTATTCTTATCACTCAAAATCCGGTGAAACACCTGCTCTTTCCCATATAAATTTTTCCTTGTCCAAAGGAGAATTTCTGGCTGTTGTAGGTCCTTCCGGCTGTGGAAAGTCCACGCTTCTGGATATGATCTGCGGTCTTTTAAAACCGGAATCCGGAGAAATTCTAATGAATGGCAGACCTCTTTGGGAAAATACTGCCAATATCGGCTACATGCTTCAGAAAGATCATTTGTTTGAATGGCGGACTATTTACAGCAATGTGCTCCTGGGACTGGAAATTCAGAAAAAAAATACGGCCGGGGCAAGAGAAAAAGTCCATCATCTTCTGACCGACTATGGACTGGACAAATTTAAAGATTCTCGTCCTTCCCAGCTTTCCGGCGGTATGCGGCAAAGAGCCGCTCTGATTCGCACTCTGGCTTTGGAACCGGACCTTCTTCTTCTGGATGAACCCTTTTGCGCACTGGATTACCAGACGCGTCTTTCTGTTGGAGATGACATTGGGAATATTATCCGGAGAGAAGAAAAAACTGCCATCCTTGTGACCCATGATATTTCCGAAGCAATCAGTATGGCAGATCGTGTTCTCGTCCTGAGCAGGCGTCCCGCCTCTGTCCAAAAGGAAATACACATTCATCTTTCCGTAGAAAACCGCACTCCTTTTTCTTCCCGCAGTGCACCGGAATTCAAACTGTATTTCAATGAAATCTGGAAGGAGCTGAATCATTATGGCTGCTAGAATGCCCATGTCTTGCGGACAGCATAACTATCTGCTTACTCTGCGAAAGGAATTGCGTTTTATCCGTCTGTCCCGCATAGGTCTGTTTCTCCTCTTTCTTCTTCTCTGGGAAGGTGCCGCAAAGAGGGGAGCCATTGATTCTTTTATTTTTTCCAGCCCTTCTCTGCTTCTTTCTACATTCCTGCGTATGCTGAAAGACGGTACTTTACTGACCCATACCGGTGTAACTTTACTGGAAACCTTGATCAGTTTTGTTCTTGTAACTGTTTTTGGAATAGGAGCCGCACTTCTTCTCTGGTGTTTTCCCAGACTCGCAGCTGTCCTGGAACCGTATCTTGTAATTCTGAACAGTCTTCCGAAATCTGCCCTGGCTCCGCTTCTTATCGTATGGCTGGGAAGTAATATACGAACCATTATTGTGGCCGGTATTTCCGTAGCATTCTTCGGAGCTGTGCTGAATCTGTATACCGGATTCGAGGAAACGGATCCAGACAAACTAAAGCTGATTAAAACTTTAAAAGGCTCCAGAAAAGACGCACTTTTGAAAGTGGTCCTGCCTGCCTCTGTCCCCCTTTCTTTCAGCATAATGAAAGTAAATATCGGTCTGTGTCTGATCGGCGTGGTAATCGGTGAGATGATCGGAAGCAAAAAGGGACTTGGTTATCTGATTATTTATTCCAGTCAGGTCTTTCAATTGACTCCCATGATTCTGGCAATCCTCATTCTCTGTGTGATTGCTGTTCTTCTCTACAGCATGATCTCCATTGCCGAAAAACAATACCAGAAAAAGAGCTGACTGTTCAGATTACAAAAACAAAGAGAAGTCCTCACCTGCATGAAATTTTCCGGTGAGGACTTCTCTCTAATCAATAATGGTATACTGGAGCATCTCATATGCAATCCGGTTTCCTTCCATAATTTCCGGCGGCATAAGTGCTCTTGCCACACATTTCAGTTCGGTATCCGGCTCATCCATTCGCTCCAGATAGGCATAATCTCCATCAATTCTTTTTACAATATAATCGATTCTTTCAAACATGTTTTTCCCCTTTCCTTTGCACATGCTCTCTGCCTTCCCCTTCAAGCAAATCCACGCTGTACCGGAATCCGGCCAGAAATCCGTTTTCCTGGGCACAGAAAGCAACTTTGTAAAATTTTTCTCTCCACGCTTCATATTCACTGGCAGAAAGAGCGTCTCTGCATTCCGACAGAACCTCATCCACCACTTTTTCCAGCTCCTGTCCGGCCTGTTCCAGATAAACCGACCTCTGTGGGATCAACAACTGCCCATAAATATCCCGCAGCAGCCGCTCCCCTTTTGTTTCTTTTTCTTCTTTTTCTTCTTTTTCTTCATTCTCTTCTTTCATAATCTTTCCTCTCCATTCTGAAATTATTTTACAAAACTATTATAACTGTAAAAATGGATAAATGTGTCATTTTTCCAAATTTTCTTTCGACTATTTTCGACAAATATCGACAATTTTCACCATTTTTTTCTTTTAGTAAGTATTTTTTAGTTTTAAATAATTATTTTATAGCTAATCAAACATTAAAATATGGTGTATACTATAGATGGAGGGTTTTATTATGAATGAAATCAGCTTTGAGCATATTAGTCATCGTTTAAGAGAACTGCGTATCGCAAGAGGACTGACACAGGAATATATTGCAAATAAGCTGGATATAAATCCCAGCCATATCAGCAATATTGAAAACAACCGTGTGAAAGTATCTCTGACTACTTTGGTAAACATGTGTAATATTCTTGATACAACGGTAGATTATGTCCTGTCTGACTCATATAATGATACAGAAAGTCCTTTAAATCAGGAAATCCTGAAAGAACTTGCAAACTGCGATAATGAAAAGAAAGAAAAGATCCTGAAAATCATCCGGATTCTGTGATTTACTTTTACAGTTCTTCCATGTACACATAAAAAGAGCAATGCAAGAAGTAACTTTTTGCATCGCTCTTTTTGTATACAATGTACAATTACCACACCTTTTTTATGTCTGTTTCCTTCAGTCCGTACTTATCCAGAAATCTTTTTAAATCGTCCGGTGATGCGATCAGTCCTTCTTCCAGAAATTTTCCTGTATTTTTGTCCTGAAATCCCACCACTTGTTCTCCTGTGCAGATACTGCTCCGGAGCACAGGAATCTGATTCTCCTTATCATACATTCCGGTAACATTCTTATTCTTCTGCTTCTTTCCAAAAATCATGCAAACACCGCTTTCCTTTTTCCGATCTGATTATTCTCAATTGTCATCTGTCATCGCGTCTTCGAAAAGCACCGGAAAGAATCAACAACCGCAGAAGCTGCAGAAGAGAGCTGACTACTGCAGCAACATAAGTAAGGGCTGCCGCCTGCAGTACCTTTCTGGTACTTCTCACTTCTTCTTTTCCCATGATTCCAGTTTCTTCCAGCATAACCAGTGCCCTTCCGGAAGCATTGAATTCCACCGGCAAGGTTACCACCTGAAACAGCAGAGCTCCGCAAAACAGCAGAATTCCGGCTGTAAGAAGGGGGCGGAAGGAAAAAATAAGACCTGCCAGAAAAAGAGGCCATGACAGCTGAGAACCCAGATTCGCTGCCGGTACGATTGCAGACCGGATGGCCAAAGGCTTATAATGAACGGCATGCTGAACTGCGTGACCACATTCATGAGCTGCCACACCAATTGCAGCAACTGACGTACTGTCATATACAGAATCGGACAATCGCAGAACTTTATTACCCGGATCATAGTGATCGGTCAGGCGTCCTCCGACTCGCTGAATCTTCACATCATAGATTCCCGAACGCTGGAGAATCCGCTGTGCCGCCTGTGCTCCTGTCAGACCGGAATAAGCTCTCACCTTACTGTATCTGGAAAAGGTAGCATTCATTTTTGCTGATACCAAGGAAGAAATCACCAGTGCCAGAAGAATCAGAAGATACGTAGGATCCAGTCCCCATACGATTCCTCTGTTTCCATAATAAAACCCTGTCTGTGCCAATTGTACTGTCATGTCTTTCGGACCTCCTTACCGCAGTTTTCTGTTATTTATTCCTCCTCCTGTATATCGATGGTATTTAATCTTCCGCTTTCTTCCTTCTCCTTTTGCCCTACGGTTCCTGCCACCATATAAAAGCCAAATTTTGCATCATGGAAAAATTCCTTCACCAGAGAGAAATTCTCAATCTGTCCCGTACTCTCCACATGCATTTTCGGACCGGTACAGTGAATGATCTCATCTCCGATTTTAATATGCTCTTCATCATAATAAGTAATAGGCAGATCTTGTTCAATCAGTGCTTTAATCTTACTCTCAATATATTCCAGATCAAAATTGACCGGTTTCTGCATGTAATCAATTACAAATCCATGACGGATATCGGAACGGACATAATCGGGCCGCTCCATATTCTGTACTACATATCCATACAGTTCTTCCGCACTGTGTGCCATTTTTCTGTATTTCAAAGATTTGAACACGATTTTTGCAATATTCTGCGGCAGCGGTCCAAACAAGGACGGCCGGGTAACGATGACTTCCTCACCTATTCCGATCATCAGATCCGCATTTCTTTTCAGCACCGGATACAGAACCTCAAAATGCTCTACGATTACACGCTTATTCTGTTCCGTTACTTTCAGAACCGCTTCCGCAATTTTCTCCAGAGAGAAAAACTGAGACGCAGCTCTTACGTCCACATGAAATGTACGTGGGGTATAAAACCCCACTTCTTCCGCATTCATAAGAGGCATGTTGATAAAGTCAAATTCATCGTCTCCCTCAACTACCTGAATACCCGGAAACATTCCTTGGATCAACATACTTTTTCCGGAGTCCTTTGCCCCGATGATCCCGATGATTTTATCAAAAGGATTCAGATACATCTGGGCAATGACTCTTCCCAGTTCCATCATTCTTCGATTGCCTCTTGGAGCAAAGAAAAAATTATAAAGATTACACTCGTGACGTACATTGTTATAAATCATAAAAACCCTCTCCTGTAAATGTATTTTTCCCCAACCATTTTAACTCATTCACAGAATCATTCCTGTAATTCTTATTTTATCATAATCTCACGAAGAATCAATCCCATCCATGCAACTTATGTGAACTACTCATGGTCTAAAGCCAATGGGATTGCGGTCGTCTTATTTCAAAAAACCACTGATAATCTGTTCTTCTGCTTCTTCCTCCGTAAGCCCAAGTGTCATCAGTTTGATAATCTGTTCTCCTGCAATTTTACCGATAGCTGCCTCATGAATCAGAGCCGCATCGGAATTATTTGCCGTTATTTCCGGAATGGAACTGATTTTTGCGTTTCCTACAATAATGGCATCACATTCCGTATGTCCGGAACAGGCGGAGTTGCCGTTTAAAACAGACTGGAACAACTGACGGGAGTCATCTTTTGCCACAGAACGGGATACAATATTTGCGCTGGAGCCATCTCCATTCATATCAACAATAAAACGACTTTCCGCATCCTGAGATCCATGTGTCATAAGACGTTCCGAAACGATTATATGGGCTCCCTCAGCCAGTTTTACACGGGTCATACGTTTGGTAGAATCTACCCCTTTGATCTGTACAGTTTCCATTTCCATGGTACTGTCCGGTCCCACTTCCACGATGGTCTCCGGATTCATGATCCGTTCTCCTTTACCGTCCCCGCTTCCGTAATGTTTCTCTACGTATTTTACTCTGGAATTTTTCCCGATAAAAAAGCTATGGATTCCATCATGACGGGAAGATGCATCGCCTCCGTTATGAATCCCGCATCCTGCAATGATGGTTACATCACAGTCATCTCCAACATAGAAATCATTGTATACCGTCTCTTCCAGACCTGCCTGGCTTAATACCACAGGAATATGGACACTTTCTTTTCTGGTGCCGTCTTTAATTCGGATATTGATTCCGTCTCCGCTTTCCCTCGGTGTAATCTCGATATGTTCTGTACTGTTTCTTGCTTCGCTTTTTCCGTTTGCACGGATATTATATGCGCCTACCGGAATCTGGTGGAGTCCGGCCACTGCCTCAAGCAACTGTTTCTGTATTGCATCCATCACTTTCTTCCTCCCTCTTTCCAGATCGTACATCCGGAGTAACTGTCTGCTCCTTCCATGAGATAAGGCATGATTTCTTCTTTTGCGCCTCTTTTCACCAGTTTTCCATCTGCGATCACGAGAATTTCATCTGCAATGTTCAGAATTCTCTCCTGATGAGAAATAATCAGAATGGAACCATGAATCTCATTATGCATCTTTTCAAATACCTGAATCAGATTCTGGAAACTCCACAGGTCAATTCCTGCTTCCGGTTCATCAAAAACAGACATTTTTGTTCCTCTGGCCATAACCGTGGCAATTTCAATTCGCTTCATTTCTCCTCCGGAAAGGCTGTCATTTACCTCACGGTTAATATAATCTTTTGCACAAAGCCCTACTGCTGACAAATATTCACATGCACCTGCTGCCGTCAGATTTTTTCCGGAAGCAAGCCGGATCAGATCCAGAACCGTAACTCCTTTAAAACGCACAGGCTGCTGAAAAGCATAACTGATTCCCAGGTTTGCGCGCTCCGTTACATTCTTTTCCGTAATGTCCTGTCCATCCAGAAAAATTCTTCCCTCTGTAGGCTGAAGGATTCCTGCAATGATCTTTGCAAGTGTAGATTTTCCTCCTCCATTTGGTCCGGTAATGGCAACAAACTGATTGTCTTCCAGAGTAAAACTTACATGCTCCAGGATACCGATTTCTTTTGTGTCTGCTTCTACTTTAAAAGAGACATCTCTCAACTCAAGCATTTCTCTTCTGTCCTCCATTTATAATTTATTTCAGAACGTTGTTTCTAAAACCTTCTTTTTATGTTATACTGAAAATATTCCGGGAATTCTTTAGGGGGAAAGAATTCCTACTAAAACAGTACACTATAAACTAATATTTGTCAAAAGAAATTTGGAGATGTTTGGCTATGAATCCTAAAAATACAGAATTTACTCTTGAAGAACTGATTATCCTTGCAGAAAACGGTCAGAAAGATCTGCAGTACGCAGTGGGACATTATTATGAATACGGTATCCATACCGAAGTGAATTACGAAAAAGCCGCACAGTGGTATGAAAAGGCTGCTGCCAAGAATCACCCGGATGCGCTTGTACATCTTGGCATGTTCTGCGCTCAGGGCAAAGGAATGCCAAAAGACAATGGCAAGGCTTTTCAATATATTCAAAAAGCTGCCATGACCGGAGACAAAAATGCCCAATATAATCTTGCCCGCTGTTACGAGGAAGGAATCGGCACGATCATCGATTACAGCAAAGCCTTTGACTGGTATCGAAAAGCTGCCGAGCAGATGGATTACCGGGCTATGTGCTGTATGGGAAGTTACTTTCTTCTCGGTCAGGCGGTTCCCCGCATTCCGGAACGGGCATTTCAGCTTTTCGAAAAAGCCGCAAATGCCAATATCCCTGCTGCCCAGTATAATCTTTCCGTTCTTTACCGCTACGGAGAGGGCGTCGAAAAAAATGAAGCACTTGCAGACCAGTGGCGTATGAAAGCTGCGCAAAATGGCTTTCAGCTTGCCCTTGACGAAATCAACCGTGAATCCGCAAAATAAAACTCAGAGCCATGCATTTGCAAAACAGCCTTCGGCAGGCTTTCATTTTGCTTTTGTATGGCTCTGAATTGTTTTACATATCCTGTTCAATGCTGTCCAGTTCACTGAGAATACTCATCTGTTCTTCCTCAAACAATAGTTTCTTATTGTATTTATAATAACTGTCACATCCGTTTTCGCTGATAAACTGCACGCTGTAGGGATTTGTATTTAATTCTGTCATGAAAATAACCAGTTCCTGTCCTTCTCCAAATGCCAGTTCCAGAAAACGAAACGCATATTCCAGCTTTTCTTTTATTTTTTCGATGTGTTCTTCCCTTGCCTGTACTTCCTCCTGAAAAGGTCCAGATGCACAGGAAAACAAATCGGAATGTTCCATTCCTCCCTGTTCTCCTTTCTCAATGACAGGCACAAGCTTCTTGAGAAAATGAATCATTTTTATTTTTTCTTTTTCTGCCGGTAAGGTAAGCTGCTTCGCAAGTTGTTTCTTCTCCAGATTTTCCTGCTCCGCCTGAATTCTGTTTTTTATCGCCAGGGAAGGAAGAGTTCCAGCATCCAGGTCTTTCTTAAAGCTTTTCAGTTTTTCAAACAGATCATTTACATAAAGATCCTGCTCATAATATTGATAAAATTCTTTTCCAAGACGTCCCAGAAGCAGACCGACTACACTGAATTTTTCATCGAACGCCGCCAGTTTCAGTTTATCTGTGGCAAATTTTTCAAAATGTCCTTCCAGAACTGCATCTATCTGATAATCGGTTTTATATTTTTCAAAAAGTTCCAGATAATTTGCAAAATCTTTTGCAGTTTTCCAATGCTGAATGTACTGTCCCACAACTTCCCGGTCTGCAGTTTTTCCCAGCTGTTCATAGGCATATAAAAGCTGAGACAAATCTTCCCATCCTCTGGCTGTCACAAACAGTCTTCCATCCACACTGGTTTCCATCCGGTAAAAATGGTCTCTGTGAATATCCAGATAAGACAGGACTGCCGGGTGGATTCCTGCCTGATAAGCATATTCTTTCCACACACCGAAATCTTCTTCCACATTGATCCGACGGATTCTGTCCAATGTAACCACATCAAATTCCCGTACCGATTTGTTGTATTCCGGCGGATTTCCTGCCGCCACAATGATCCATCCTTCCGGGACCTTCTGATTTCCAAAGGTTTTTCCCTGAAGGAACTGAAGCATGGTGGGTGCCAGGGTCTCCGATACACAGTTAATTTCGTCGATAAAGAGAATTCCCTCCCGGATTCCCGTTTTCTGCATCTGTTCATAAACGGATGCAATAATCTCACTCATGGTATATTCTGTAACCGAGCAGTTCTGTCCTTCGTATTCCTTTTCCCGGATAAAGGGAAGTCCCACTGCACTTTGCCGGGTATGATGAGTTATCGTATAGGAAACAAGATTGATGCCGCATTCCCCTGCAATCTGCTCCATAATCTGCGTCTTTCCGATTCCCGGAGGTCCCATAAGAAGAATGGGTCTCTGTCTTACAGCAGGAATCTGATAATTTCCATATTCATCTTTTAGAAGGTATGCCTCAATAGCATCTTTAATTTCATTTTTTGCCCGTTTAATGTTCATTTCTTTTTCCTCGTTTTCCCCTGTCCTGTATTCCCAAAAACGCATCCTCATTAAAATAAATACGAATTGCCCAGGGTGGTACCTGTATTTCTTCATATTCCTTCTGCATGAGAATAAAAGCCGTCTCGTAAGGAGGCATTTTCACAGGAAAGCGACCTTTCCCGTCTGTAAAATACAAAAGTCCTTTAAGACCCGTAAGTTCTTTTTTCTGCATCATTTCCTGTACATAGGAAAAAACAGGACGGAAGTCCGTGCCTCCCCGGCCTTCCAGCTCCAGATTTTCCATATAGGTCTTTAATTCTTCCTGTGTCGTGATTTTATCATCTCTTCGCACCATTTCATCACACTGAATAATGTGAATATTCACTTTCCGAAAAAAGCTTTCCGTTTCTCTGAGAATCGACCATGTTTCCGCCAGGAATTCCTTTACCAGTTCCCCGGAACAGGACATGGATGTATCAATGGCAATCACAAATTCCTCGATTTTTTTCACTTCTTTTGTTTCCAGTGGTTCAATCAGCGGCATATTTCCATATAAGAAAAGCCCATACGTATAAAATCCGTAATCAAAGGCATCCGGATCGATTTTCTGCTCTTCTTTCATCACTGCAAACTTTTGCAGAAACTGTCGGTAATCACAAGTATCTCTGTTTTCCGTCCGAATCTGTTCCAGAACTCCCCGGGCTGCCCCCTGTTCTTCCTCTGATCCGAAACTTTCCAGCTCTGTCTGCATTTTATCACGAATGTCTTCCCATTCTTCTTCTGGTCTCCTGTTTGGATTCTTCCTGTTTTTTCTGTACCAGATGCTGTGATCATCTACATGAAACTCCTGTCGAAGCCGGAAAGCCTGTTCCTCCGAAATTTTTTCACTGACAAGTACCGCAAAGATACTTTCTGCATTCAATACCTTTCTTTTCTGTTCCAGCTTTCTGTAAACTTCCTGTCGAAATGCAGAGGCAGGCATGCGCACACAATGAAGCAAAATCTGGTCTGTCATATGTTCCGCTGCAATATCACAGGCAACTTCCCAGAGCAGATCCACCAGAGATGTTCCTTCTTCTTCTGTCTGTACACCAAGAATTTTTGCTCCTGCTTTTTTTCGAAGTCGGATATCTTTCCAGGGATGTGCAAAAACACAGTGAAAAATCAGATGCAGATAAACCCGGTTCAGACAGGCTCTCCCTTTCCGATAGATTCCGCCTATATAAGACGGATTGTAATAAAATCCAATTCCGTCTGTTGCCACAGTGTCCGTCTCTGTCGAAAGCACAAAAGTAAATGTGGAAAGTGCCACGTCCAGAAAACGCATATGTACATACAACTCACTTCTTGCAGCAGACAACATCCGGATACAAACATCTTCGATTCTTTTTTCTATTTTATCTGCCATTGCTCACCCCATCACAACCCAAAATCAAAAGTTTTTTTCCGTTGTCCGAAACGTCGGTTTTTTTCTTCCATTAACAGACTGACTGCCTCGGTATGTCCTC
>JBJENG010000021.1:0-14540 GCA_051880075.1 Blautia sp.
TTAAATTCCTCTTCTGTGCAAAAACTGCCAAGCTGTCTTCCATAAGCATTTCTTTTTACCTGAATACTCATGGTTCCCAGCCACGCCGGATTCTCTTCCACTTTTTTTGCCAGAAGGATCAGACCTGCGCAGGTTCCAAATACCGGCATACCATCCTGAATTCTTTTTCTTATGATTTCCAGCATTCCGGATTCACTTAGAAGCTTTCCCATAACCGTACTTTCTCCTCCCGGAAGTATGAGTCCGTCAAAGGGTCGCTCCAGATCTTTTTTCTGCCGTATCTCAAAATGTTCAGTACCCAGCTTATCCAGTGTATTTCCATGTTCGGCAAAGGCTCCCTGTAAAGCTAAAATTCCCACTGTCATCTTATTTTCCCCGTTCTGCCATCAGAAGTTCAATTTCCTGTCCGTTAATGCCCACCATTGCTTCTCCCAGATCTTCTGAAAGTTCGGCAATCAGTTTTGCATCTGTGTAATTGGTAACGGATTTTACAATGGCTGCCGCACGTTTTGCTGGATTTCCGGATTTAAAGATTCCGGATCCCACAAATACACCTTCTGCTCCAAGCTGCATCATAAGAGCTGCATCTGCTGGTGTGGCTACGCCACCTGCTGCAAAATTCACTACCGGAAGCTTTCCATTGTCATGTACATACTGTAATAAGTCCACCGGAACCTGCAGCTGTTTGGCAGCTTCAAAGATTTCATCTGCACGCAGATTCTGTACTCTTCTTATTTCTGCATTCATAGCTCTCATATGGCGAACTGCCTGCACAACATCTCCGGTTCCCGGTTCTCCTTTTGTACGAATCATGGATGCGCCTTCTGCGATTCTTCGAAGAGCTTCTCCAAGATCCCGTGCACCACAAACAAAAGGAACCTTAAATTCTTTTTTATTAATGTGATAGACATCGTCTGCAGGAGACAATACTTCACTTTCATCTATATAATCAATTTCAATCGCTTCCAGAACTTGTGCTTCCACAAAATGTCCAATCCGGCACTTTGCCATTACAGGAATTGATACTGCTTCCTGTATCCCTTTAATCATTTTCGGATCACTCATTCTGGAAACACCGCCTGCTGCACGAATATCTGCCGGAATCCGTTCCAGCGCCATCACGGCGCATGCTCCGGCTGCTTCTGCGATTTTAGCCTGCTCCGGCGTTGTTACATCCATGATAACTCCGCCTTTCAGCATCTGTGCAAGCTGCTTATTTAATTCATATCTCTTGTTTTCCATATATTTATCCTACCTTTCATATATGTTTAATTATATATTAACTTATATGATTATTATACACAGAACTGTCTTTTTCAAAATATCCAGTTTTGACTTTTTTTACCAGTTCAGTTTTGACCTTCAAATAAAAACAGATATAAGAAAGAGAGCCTATCATTGATTGATTAGCTCTCTTTCTTGTTCTGTCATTTCATTCCGGCAACTTTTCCATATAGCTGATAAATATGTTTCCCGCTGTTTCAAATGCTGCTCTGCTGTCATTGATTCCCATATAAGAGGTGGTATCATCTGCCGGATTATAAAGAAGCGTATTGTATGCATCGTATCCCACGATTACACGGTTTCCCTGATCTCCCAGACTTACAATGACTGGTCTCTGGGCGCTGATCTGATAAAGCACCTGATCCAGACTGCACCCTGTAAAGTCCATGACCGTTCCTTCTTCTCCAATGTTTTTCTCCAGATAGTCAATATCTGTCGATGCCATTTTAATACAATCCGGTATATCATCCATATTCAAAGTGATTTTGGTTCTCAAATTTCCACGTTCCCATACATACTGCTGGGCTCGGTTCAGAACCACACCAGATAAAGCATCTGCATTTCTGACTGCCTGTCCGGGATTTTCACAGACTTCTATGAGCCTGCCCCTGGCATATACATAATATTTTTCTTTTACTTCCTCTTCTATACTTATGTTCAAAACAGGAATCTGCTCCAAAACCAGATATTTTGAAATCAACATCAGAGGATTTTTGTTTCTGCTGTCTTCGGCAAACACAAGTCCTGTCGTTGTTCCTCTACGGGAGGTCGTAACTGTAATCACTGAAGCGGCTTCCTCCGACGACTTTACATTATTCATGATATGGTCACTTGTAATGTCTGCATAATGATCGGCCTGCCATTGCGCTCTCTTCAGCTCTATCAGTCCCTTCTGAATCTCTACATCTGTAATATATACCCCGTCCTGTGTATAACTTTTGACAATTTGGCCTTCAAAATTCTGAATTCTTACTTCCTTCATGGCATAACAGAAGGTTCCGGAAGCATCCGTCAGAATATCTTCATCCCGGGCAACTCCATACACCAGATCTTCATTGATGAACCCGAACACACGGACTTTTGTCCCTTCTTCTGCAGTTATTCTGGTGTTCTCTCCCGATTCCAGATCCATCAGAACAATGTTCGAGGACGCATAAGGGTCCATTTCTTCCATCCAGGCTATATGTTTGTTGGAATTGGAAACCAGGAAACAGTTTTCCTCTATTCCTTCTTTTAAAATTTCATAACTGCCTTCTGTCATATTAATTTTGTAAAGTTTTCCCTGAAGCATCAGATAAAACAGATTGTCTGTGCTGACATAAGAAAGAATCTGCACATCCTGTTCCATGAATTCATAGGACTTTGTACTGGGGAAAAAGATTTTTTCCTCCAGCATATTTTCATCATTATAATAATGATACACTGCTGTTCCCGTATATCCTTCATTTTCTCCCCGATTCATATAACCATAAACTACAAAATCCATATCACCGTTTTCTTCCACACGGACAATTTTAAAGTCATGAAGAGAAAGGTCATTTCTATCATCATTTTCCTCCTGATCATCCAATTGTCGAAAACTAAATATTTGCGTCAGTTTATTGACCGCTGTATTATAAGACCACAAATCTCCTTGCTGTACAAAAGCAATAATTTCACCGGTCTGACTTGTTACATACTGCACATTCTTGGAGGTGATTCCAAGATTAATCTTCCCGCTCGAAACGGAGACGGCACTTCCTGTGAAAATCTCCTGGGCAGAACGCTCAAAATCAAGAAGGCGAATCCTGCTTCCATCATAACGCATACGGTAAAATTCATCCACCTGATAATATTCCTTGTTTCCTTCATTATCTTCTGCCGTAATATAATAAGTCAGTGAAACACTGCCTGTCGTCTCATTTATATCCTTAATAACCGGAATACCTGTTCGCATAACAGAGGGATCCAGGCTCCCCCAGGTCACCATATCCACGCTGGAGTGGATATTCACATTTGCAAAACTGTTATTGGACACAGAATCATCCGATTCCAGATACACTTTCAAATCTCCTATATTTTCTTTACTGAACGTCTTATTGGAAAAACTCTGGGCAAATTCCACATAATTTTCTGTATGAAGACCGGAACGCTGCAAAATCCTGGTGTAATAGTACCACTGTCCAGTCCCTGTATTCAGTGTCAGAATCAGAGAATATTCCTGATTCATAAGAATGGATTTCTGTAAAGAAAAAGAAACTGTTTTTTCTCCATCTTCCTCTTCCTGAAAATTCTTGATTTTATCATTCTCTATGACTTTGCTTCCATCAGAAGTACGAACCTCATATATGAGACTTTCAATCTTATGTCCCTTGGGATCAATGCTGACTGTAAGTTCCTTATCTGTTCCCAAAGGAGTCAGGCTGTCTCTCATGAAATCTACCTGCATCTCCTGTGCATGTCCATACATACGGTTGACCTTCTGGTTTCCGATTTTCATGGACAAAACCGGTAATGTGGCTTTTTCAAGATCCATCTTATTGTCCGTGGTCTTTTTATTCATAAAACTGCTGAATACCATTACGCCCAGCAGAAAGACCACAAAAAGAATGCCCGCTTTTGTCAGTATTTTTTTCATCTATGATTCCCTTCTAAAAACAACAGAGATTCCAGAGTCGGATGTACTCCAAATACTCTGGCACAGGTTTCCCATTCTTCTTTCTGCTGTTCACTGTAAACCTTATTTTCATTTTTCACTGCACGAATAAGCAGATTCTTTGGTGTATGCTCCATATCAATAAATTCCAGAATCTGCGTATCATATCCTGCACTTTCCAGCATCTGTGCACGAAGTCCATCCGTAAGAATGGCAGCAAACCGTTCTTTTAGAATTCCGTAATCCAACACAGGCGCCAGCTGTTCATTTTTGATCTGGCGATTCAATTCATGTTGACAGCAGGGTACAGAAAGAATTACGGAAGCCCCCCACTGCACTGCTTTAAAGAGTGCATAATCGGTAGCTGTATCACAGGCATGAAGGGTAACTACCATATCTGCCTGCTCACATCCTTCATAAGAAGCAATGTCACCCTGATAAAATTTCAGTTTTTCATAATGATATTTTTCTGCAAGACGGCTGCAGGCTGCGATGACATCTTCTTTCAGATCCAATCCTATAATACGTACATCATATCCCTTCAGCTGATGAAGATAATGGTACATGGCAAAAGTCAGATAGGACTTTCCGCAGCCAAAATCAATAATTGTAACTTCTCTGTCTTTTGGAAGCTTTGGAAGAATATCTTCAATAAATTCCAGAAAACGATTCATCTGTCGGAATTTATCATATTTTGCGTTCCTGATTTTCCCCTCTTCCGTCATAACTCCCAGATCCATGAGGAAAGGCACCGGAATACCCTCTTCCAGAAGATAATGTTTCTGCCGGTTATGTGCCAACATAGGGACAAATTTTTTCTGCTCTTTGTCCCTTTTCTTAATTTTAATAGTAGCTTTTCCTTTTTTACTCATAAGAAGTGTACCGGAAGCACTTCTGCTTTCCATCTGAAGCTGTCGAAATCCCGTATGTATCCACTCTTCTGCCTGTCTGCACACTTCTTCCTCTTCATAATTCTGGTGGAGCTCCTTTTGCCCCACCGTCTGTGTAACCTGATATTTCAGCTGCCCTTTTATAAGCAGCGGACGTATCTGTATCTTTGATGGTCCCTCTTTTTTTCTGGGACCGCTTATAATGATCCGGATCAGATCCTTATTCACATATTTCTTTAAAAATTCCCCTGATTCTGTCATATTTCCTCCCCTGCCAATACCCAAACAGGTATTTGCTTCTATTGTAAAAGTTTTATGGCAAAACCGCAAGCCCAAAAGTAGAGTTTTCCGATTCTATCAGGGATAAAAATTTCTCCCCTGTCTTCTCCTGCACCTTCTTCGATAAATTTCATTGTAGAAAAGAACTTCTATCAAATCTTCCAGGGTTTCTTTCGGAAGATTCCCACATCTTCTGCAGGAGCCGGCCTCCAGACTTACTTTTTCGCTGTCCTTTTTGATTCTGTTATAAATAGAAACGCAGGTACGCCGAAGCATGTACCTGTCAGGACATTCATCATACATACGGCTGCCCTCGTAGTCCATCCTGTCACATGCATCTTCCACATAACACTGAACCACTGCCGCATTTTCCGGATAACTGGCCCGGAACCGGCGCATATCTTGTCTTGCATAACGTTCCTGCTCGTAAAAATCATTCCGCGGATTATTTTTCTGCAATAAAAATCCCCCTCTGCCTATACTCATTTTAGTATATGCAGAAAGGGGAAAAAGTTACCTCTTAATTCTCTGCGTTTACTTCAGTTATCTTTGCATACTTTTCAAGAATTTCACAAGATTTACTCCAGAGCACATTATCTTTTACCAGTTCTGCATCACTGTAAACCGCCTCCAGTGCGGCTGCATCTGCAAAACCATATTCCTTTGCAAAAGAATCCAGCTCTTTCTCATAATCTTCCTGCGTAAAAACAACACCTTCCGCATCAAGGAGTGCCTGTACATACATTCCCTGTTCCAGACTGTTCTTTGCACTCTGCTCCACGATCTTATCCGCATCCTCTTTGGAAATCTCCTGTGCCTCCCAGTATTCCTCCAAAGTCATGCCTGCCGGTTCTGCATAAGAAGTCTCAAAACGTTTTTCCATAATCTTTTTCGCTTTTTCTACCAGATTATCTGGATATTCGTTGATAGTTGAAACATCTACGAAAGCCTGAAATAAATTGGATTTTTTAGTATTTTTATATTCCATCTCGGCACTTTCTGTAAGAGACGCTTTGATTTCTGCCTTATATTCATCTACGGTCTTCATATCCGTATTCTCAGCCACCCAGGTATCCGTAAGTTCTGCAGGTTCGGAAATCTTGTTAATCTTTACTTTAAACTGTACTGCTTTTCCTGCAAAATCCGGATTATTCTGATAAGGATCCGGGAAATGAAGATCCAATGTTACTTCTTCCCCTTTCTTCTTCCCGATTAATCCGCTTTCAAATCCATCAATAAACTGTCCGGAACCAATGAGCAGATCCGTGTCTGCGGCAGTTCCTCCTTCAAAGGTTTCCCCGTCCATATATCCGGTATAATCAATATTTACCGTATCATTTTCCTGAACCGGACGATCTTCCGTAACCTCCACAGGCTGGTAAGACAACTGCTGCTGAATATACTGATCCACCGTTTCATCTGTTACCTGGTTTTTTGTCACTTCCACTTCCAGATTCTTATAATCTCCCAGTGTTACATATTTGGAAATATCATCCACATCCACTGCTACCACATGTCCTTCTTTATCCTTCGTGATTTCATCTGTGGTTTCTTTTGTTTCTGTTTTTGTATCTGTAGATTCTGTTTTTGTATTTTCCTGTGCAGTTTCTTTTTTATCGCTACATCCTGTTACTGTAAGGGCAACTGCCAGTGCGAGAATTGCTGCTATCTTTTTTTTCTTCATAATTCTATTCTGTCCTTTCGTGTTTCCATGATTGGCTGCATAATGAAGTTATACCACACATACTTCGAAAAAGGAACCCTTTCTTTCACATTTTTATTGCCTTTTCCGGGAAATAATGCTAAAATAATAGTTACTTTATGAGTCCATATTTAGGAGGTTCTGTACAAATGAAAGTATGGCAAATTCTGCTGATCATTTTAGTAGTTTTGATCGCAATTCTCGCAGTTTTATATTTTCTCGGCAAGAGAGCCCAGAAAAAACAGGAAGAACAACAGGCACAGATCGAAGCTGCCAAACAGACCATGCACATGCTGATTATTGATAAGAAGCGGCTTCCCATTAAACAGTCCGGTCTTCCTCAGATGGTCATTGACCAGACACCAAGGCTTATGAGACGTTCCAAGCTTCCTATTGTAAAAGCCAAGGTCGGTCCGAAAATTGTAACTCTGGTAGCTGATGAACAGGTATTTGACCTGATTCCTGTAAAAAAAGAAGTAAAAGCGGATGTAAGTGGTATTTACATTACCGGTGTGAAAGGTGTCCGGGGTTCCCTGGTAACACCTCCGAAGAAACAGGGATTCTTCAAGCGGATGCGTACAAAAGCAATGAACATGGTAAAAAAGAACGAAAAGTAAAAGAACTGCCTTTTGAATTGGTTAAGAATTCAAAAGGCAGTCTTTTTATGTATTTATCTTATCATAAGAAAATCTCCTCTGCAAACCAGAAAAGATGAATTCCGCTATCTCAGAGAAGCAAGAGACTCCTTTAACAATCGTCTTTTTCGAAAAGCTACCGGACATTGCGTCTGATCCGGAAAAGAAACAGAATTATTTTGTTCATCAAAAACGGACACCTGTTTCAGGTTAATGATACAGGAACGATGGCATCGAAAAAAATATTCAGGGAGAATTTTTTCAAAGGCATTCAAATCTCCCGATGTATGAATCATTTGCTTCATACCATGTAAAATGATTCGATGTGAAGAAGCCGATTCCATATACAGAAGCTCCTGTATATCCTGGTAAAGAATTTTCCCATTTACACGAAGGGGCACTGTTTTCTTCACAGAAGCATGAAGGCGGCTGTATTGCTGCCAGGCAGCATGCAAGGAAGATGCAATGTTCATCCCAAGCGTTTCTCTTTGATTTTTATTGATAAAATCAAAAGCTGATACTTTATATTCAAAGGTCAGTTTCCAAAGTTCATAATAAGCCGTTATAAAAATAAGAAATCCATAGGGATCATACTGACGGATTTTTTCTGCCAACTGTAGCCCATTCATTTTTCCATTCAAATCAATATCAAGAAAATAGATTCCTGTAGGTATCCCGGGCGTAAGATGATTCAAAAGTTGCTCCGGATGAATAGCCGCACATTGAATTTCCATATGATAATCCTCAATAAAAATCAGTTTTTCGATTATTTCTCTTATCATCTTCAACTGAACCGGATTATCTTCGCATACATATACAGGAATCATACATTTCTCCCTCTAATCTCAAGAATCTGTGTGAATATTTTATCCTGGTAATCCATCTTCCAGAGAACTTCCGGATGTTTACTGATTAATTCTGAAGCAATAGATAAACCATATCCATGTCCCAAACCTTTTGTAGTCTTAAGAGAAACATCTAACGGCAAAGTACTATTTTTGATTACAATGGACAACCCGTCTTGATTTTTCATAAAAGCAATCTCCAATTGTTTTTCCTGCGTCTCTGCTGCTGCCTCTATCGCATTATCCAGAAAAATCCCCAGAATTCTTACAAAATGAAGAACGGGAGATGGAAATCCAGAAACCGGCTCCATAATTTCCAGATGTACAGAGAGACCATTCTGTGATGCTTCAAATAATTTTGCTGTAAGCAGACTTTTTATTTCTGGAATCTGGATATTGGAAAGTTCCGGAAAAAATGTTCCTTTTCTATTTTGGTGACTAAAGGTGAAAATTTCATTTTGATAATACTCTTCCAACGACTGCAGATCTTTTCTTTGAATATATTCACCCAGACTGGACAACACATTATCATAATCATGTTTGATTTTTCTGGTATCAGAATAAGCCTTTTCCAGATTCTGTATGTACGCATTCATGAGTTCCTTCTGTTTTTGAGACTGCACTCGACAACAGAAAAAATACAAAAGTATCGTAGACAGAAAAAAAATAATCGGATAAACGATATGATTCACAAAAGAGGTTGTCCGGTTATAACCGATTTTTCCACTGATCATAATACAACAGATACAAAGCATAAGACAAAAAGATAAATAAATGATTGTCGGCGTATCTGACTGTTCCAAAGAACAGGAATATAAAATTTTATTTTTTATTCCTTTCAAAATTTTGACAAGAGGAAGAACAATTCCAAAACAAATAACAAGATATACCAAAAAAGAAAGTTTTAATTCGTAAATATCTGGTCTCACGTATGTTCGATACAAAAATAAAAATAACTCAATCAATGAATTAACAAGAAAATATCCTGATAATACGCAAAATATAAGTGACCAACAAACTACTTCTGTAGTGAATAAACAAAAAATAATCATAAAAATAATTGATGGGATAAAATATTGTGGCAACACAAAAGCAATCACTGTATGAAGAGAAAACAATATAAGAAAAAGACTCAATAATTGGCGAATCGTGAGTTTCTCAGGCAGCAAATCGGGAATACAAATAAAATTAATCAATATACTGGCCATAATAGAACTAATTTCTAACATAAAACTACCTGTCTTTCAGAAAATCACAAAACATTCAGGAGCAAAAAAAAACGTTCAGGAAAAATTTTTCCAACTTACAAATACTGTGGTATTATTATAACATGATAAAAAAAAGATTCAAGAAATACCTACGATTTATTTAAGGGGGGAGATTCCAATGATAATTCTGTTCATTATACTTACGAAACCACAGTAGGTGACATGACAGATTATGCAACTGTCAATTTTGTTCCAGAAGCATAAAAATATTATTTCTACCAGGGAGATTATAGAAATGAAACGTATAAAGAAAATCCTGGCACTGTTGTTATTACTGATATTAATAGGAATCTGCTATTTCCTGCTACATTCGGAGCAGGAACGTTTCGTTCCTCTTACGGAATACAATGAACAGTTCTCAAATACGCATTAAAGAAAGAGAGTCGGATGACTGCATAAGTCATCCGGCCCTTTCCTGTATAGCATCTGCTGTATCTTTAAATTTATTTCTCTGTAGGAAACCAACCGAAATCCACACATCTTCCCAGATCCCAGCTGTCCCATCCAATCCAGCCGTCTGTGTTTACTGTATCTGTCAGAAGTTTATAACTCCAGTAGAAATAACCGGAACCTGCATTCCATGCCTCCAGCTGTGCTTTTGCAACTGCCTGGTAAATTTCCTTTTTCTTTTCATCACTCATCTGTTCTTCCGACATACCTTCGACTCCGTTTAAGACGCTTTGTCCGCCTTTTGTGTCTCTTCCAACAGCAAGTGAATTAAACAGGCACCATTCCCCACAGATGACCGGGAAGTATTCTTCCATTTCCTGAATATCTTTTACATAATGTTCCTGAATATAAGAAAGATAACCTTCCACCGTCTGTTCGCAGCCATCCATTTCTGCCATCATCAGATACTGATGGGTATCCAGCACGACACCTTTGTATTTGTCTTCGCGCATAAAATCTTTCCATGCTTTTAACGCAAATGCATCATGAATGACCACATATTTCTCTTCCGACATATATTTACGGATTCTGTCATATGCATCCAGATAAAACTGTCTGATAAATTCCAGTGTATTTGGTTTTGTTCCTTTGGCTTTTTCCGGATCCGCTGCCGGATAACGTTCCTGTACATTCATGGTTTCCCACATATCTTCCAGAATCGGCTCATTGACAACTTCAATTCCCCAGAGACCTTTTCTTGTTCCATATCTTTCTGCCAGTTTTTCCAGTACGTTCAGCACGAATTCTACTTCTTCCGGCTGCTGGGACCATTTACATACTCCACTGATTCCTCCGTTGTCAAAACCATTCTGGCTGTCCGGAACCGTGTGGAGATCAATCAGAACCTGAAGTCCGTATCTTTCTGCCCAGTTGAAAGCCTTATCCAGTTCTTCAATGCATCCGATAAAAGGTTCCCTGTCACCAAAGATAAAATATGGAACCGGAATACGTACTGCATCCATTCCCATGGATTTGATTCTTACAAAATCTCCTTCTGTAATATACTCTGCCCGATGCATCTTGATTCTTGCTTCATAGACCTCTTTTGAAAGCTGCGTGGGAAGATAATATTCATCTTCTGCTGTTGTACCATCAAATAACGCGGGACTCATCCATTTTTCCAATACCAGCCAGTTTCCAAGATTCACTCCTTTTACTTTCATTGCCCTTCTCCTTTTTCCCATACATGGATTTCTTTGTTTCTGTATCCAGTTTAATCAATTGATTCCTCTTTTTATATCTTTTTTCTCAGTTTTTTATCATGATTCTCAGATAATTCTCGTGCAATCAGAAAGAGAATCCTGTACAATAGACTCATCGAAAGTACAAAACAGAAAAACGCAAAGGGAATGAGGTGCTATTCTGATGAAAAATCGTATTTCTTCATCCGTAGAGGATTCCATACAGGAATATTTTTCCAGACTGATTTTTGAAAATGAGGAATTGGAAAAAGTACATAATCCCCATGATCAGGAACTCCGGGAATTTGGCAGCATTGAATCGGGTGATTTAGATGGACTGGAAAAAAGCCGTTCGGAAGATTATACAGGTGAACTTGGAACTTTATCAAAAGATCCTCTGCGCAATATGCAATATATGGGCGTGGTTGTCATTACACTTGCAAGCCGTGCCGCCATACGTGGAGGAGTACTTCCTGAAATCGCATTTTCTCTCAGTGATGTCTATATACAGAAAATTGATGAGTGCAAAGACATTCCTACCATCTACCATATTATTCATCTTGCAGAGCTCCAATATACCCGAATGGTAAAGAATCTCCATGAACAGGGAAAACAAAACAAAGAAAAAAATCCTCACATCGGTAAATGCAAGGATTACATTTTCGCCCATCTTCATAAAAAAATTTCCGTTCAGGATATGGCCGCAGAAGTAGGTCTCAACGCCAATTATCTCTCTGAACTTTTTCACAGATATGAGGGAATTCCCATCACATCCTATATTCAGGATCAGAAAATTAATGCGATTAAAAACCTTCTGATCTATTCTCAGTACTCTTATATTGAAATTGCTGCCTACCTGGGTTATTCTTCTCAAAGTCATCTTGGAAAAATCTTCAAAGAAAAGACCGGATATACGTTAAGACAATATCGAAACCAATACAGCAAAAAAGATTTTCAGAAAAAATAAACAGAAGAGATTGTGACCCATTGTCACAATCTCTCCTGCTTCTTTTTATGAACACAGATGAAATTCCCCTGCTTCCTTTGACTGTACATTCACATGAATCTGACAGTCTGCTGTATGTACCTGATTGATTTCCAGTGCATAATCAATGAGAATATCAAGATTTTCCGGTTCTTCTTTCACATCAATTTTTGTAGCGGAAATACCCATTTCCATCTTTCCGAAAGGAGTCGTATAAAAAGTAAGACTTTTCTTTGCTTCTTCAAATACCATATGGGTGTTGGTTATACCCTTTTTCTGCACCTCTACAGCATTATCTGTGATCTTGATCATATTCTTTGTAGGAGTTTCAAACCCTTCCAGCATCTCTTCATAACAGATAAAGTGATGACCGTTTTTAAAATAATAATCTCCCTTTGCCACTACTTCTACTTCTTCCTGTCCTTCTCCCGAATCGATTGCCTGCATTCCTTTTACTGTAATCAACACATCCTTTGTCATTTTTTAATACTCCTCAATATTAATCTGCTTTGTCATCTTTACATCATAAGGCAATATAGAATTTGCAAAATCCCGGAACTGTTCTGCTGCATCGCTGACATAGAAACGATATGGGAACTCCTCTTCCACACCCTGATTGTTATCCAGATTTTTCTCCTTAAGCAAACGTTCCAGCGCTTTTGCTGTTTCATACGCCGGATTTACAAGGGTCACTTTCTCACCTACCAGTTCCTGAAGCATGGAACGCAGGAGCGGATAATGGGTACATCCCAGAATCAACGTATCAATTCCCTGGTTCAGAAGAGGATCCACATAACGTTTTGCCACTTCCAGGGTCACCTTGTCTTTCAGCCATCCCTCTTCCACCAGAGGCACAAAGAGAGGGCAGGCCTGTCCGATTACCTGAATTTCCGGATCATACTCCTGAATGATTTCTGTATACAGACCGGAATTAACGGTTCCTCTTGTACCGATCAAACCAATCTTGTTATTTCTTGTGGCTGCTGCAGCCACTTTGGCTCCGGGCTTTACCACGCCGATAATGGGAATATCAATTTCCTCCCGGATTGTCTCAAGGGCCAGAGCGCTGGCTGTATTACAGGCAACAACGATTGCCTTTACTTCCTGTGTCTGCAGAAAATGCACAATCTGTCTGGAAAACTTCAGCACAATACTTTTTGATTTATTTCCGTAAGGAACTCTTGCCGTATCTCCAAAATATACAATTCTCTCGCTGGGCAGATTCCGCATAATTTCACGAGCTACTGTAAGCCCGCCCACACCTGAATCAAAAACACCAATTGGTGCCTGTCTGTTCTGTTCCATAAGAAAACCTCTTATCTCTGTCTTTTTGCGTATTTCCACTTTATTTTACCCTTATTAGTGTAAGAATGCAAGTCACAACGTTAAAGCCATTTAAATCCCAGACGAATTTTTTTCTTTTCCTCAGGATTTTCCCATAAAGACAGAAATTCCTCCTCTGTAAGCACTTCTCTTAATTCCTCTTTCTTTTCTTCTGTCACAATTCCGTAAGTATCATTCATGAAACAGAGACCCGGATACAACACACACCACCAGTTTTTCCCTTTCCCTGACCCGATGGTAAGAATCAGAGCCTCATATTTTCCTGCCGGAAAAGTACAGTCTCCATACGTCTTATCCGGAAAATAACTCTTTCCGACTCTGGCTGTTACAGGATAATCATACCCCTCGCGGAAAACCACACCTTCTGCTATTTTCCGAATTTTGGACAAATGTATCAGAATCCCTTCCTTTGTATCTTCAAAATTACTGTTTTCACCTACTATCTGATTTATATAATCGATTACTGCAGATTTTATCTTTAGCTTTAATTCCTGATCTTTCTTCCTGTCACTGTTGGCTATCACATGGAAACGAAAGATTTTCTCTGCAATTTCCTGACTTACTTCTCCATTCAGCCGCTGCTGAAGGTGATTTTTATCATCCCAGAGTCTTATTATGGATACGCTGCAAATCAGCAAAGCCACAGTCAGAAATAGTACCAGACTCCTGTTTCCCCATTGTTTTATTTGATTTCTGTATTTTCTCATATACAAAGTGTTGACACACCTTCTCCTGTTTATTCTTCCGGAAGAATTTTTTCTTTCTTCTCTTTTTCATAGAGATTTCCTGTTACCAACAATTTTCCACCGTCGACTCCAACCTGAAGCATAGACGGCCTTTCTTCCTGATTGTGCCATGCATTATACAGACTCTGTAAATCTGTCTGTTCTTCCTGCCGGCTGTAGGGACGGCTTTCTACAATCCGCACAAGAAAAGTTCCCAGCGAGTCCAGCTCTTTTCCATCCAGTTCCATGATCTCCCGGGGAGAATTACAGGAAAACACATAAATATTTCCGGCAACCGAAGGTTTTTCTTCCAGATA
>JBJENG010000021.1:14640-169033 GCA_051880075.1 Blautia sp.
GCCCGATCCTCCAACGGTACACCGCATGCCCAAAGACTTCCTGTCAAAAGAAAAAGGACTGCCACGCTCCTGCATCTTCTTTTCATTGTGCTCCACCTTCTTTTCTTTTCAGAACCATTCCTGCGCCAATTGCCGAAAGCGGAAACAGGGGACCATAAACATAAGTAAGAAGTTTTCCATAAAACTCCAGTGATATTCCCATTTTCTCTGTAAATACAGCTGCTGCCACCAGAAGAACCGCAATTCGGAACGCCCAACTCTCCATATGACATTTTTCCAATACTGCATGACTGTAAAAGAATATACTTCCCATGGCATAAAAAATGCAGAAAAGAACTGCTCCGATCCAGAAAATATCCACACGTTCCAGAAAATCTCCGGGAAGCTTTACACCCCCCATTAAATCAAAAAGGGGATATTTTTTATTTCTATATCCATTCTTTCCGAACACTCCCTGAAGAAGAATCAAAGAAAAAGACTGCAGGAACGTAATCAAAAGCACTGCCCTGTTCATCGTCCTTCCTCCCTTTCCCGGGCGCTCCACATTTGCCAGTGTAAACGGAAGAAAGAAGACAGGAAGATAGAGACAGAAAGCCTCATAAAAGCTCTGAATCCATCCTTTCCAGGTTGTTTTTTCACAAAAAGACAGATATCTGAGATTCATTTTTCCAAGTGCCAGCAGCAACATCAGTCCAAGAAGAAAAAGAATCAAAGGAAAAGCCGCCTCTCCCATACGCCCTCTTCGTTCCAGTCCTTGATGGCATCCCATATAACATACCGCTCCGCTCAGAAGAATTACCAGTACGGATATACTTCCTTCTATAAAATACCGTTCTGCAATACGGCTGATTAAAAGAAGAAGAAGAATTCCTGTAAAAAAAAGATAGGACACATAAAACAAACAGAAGATTCTGCTCCAGAATGTCCCGAAATATTTCCAGGGCTTTTCATAACATACCCGGATTCGCACAAAGTAAATACTCCCCGGTACAAACAGACCACAAATAAGAAACAGACAGATCACCCCTCTGGATCCGGAAATCCCAGGAAAGGCAGGCGCTGCAATGAGCATAATTCCTGTAAGACACAAAACCATCTGCCTGAAAAGCTGTCGTTGGGAAATAATTCGATTATCCGCAAACATGCTACTTTTTTCCTCCATTTTTTATTTTCAGCCTTATCTTCTGCTCTCTTCTTGCATACAGTGGTCTTCTTCTCCGAAACTTTCCAGGGATGATAAAAATTCCATCCGTCTGTCCTCTGTACCCCGCTTTCCTTTGTGCCGCAAAAGGCACCAGATAAGGAATACCAAAACTTTTCAACCCCGCCAGATGACTGAGTATCAGATAAAGACCCAGAAGGATTCCAAACATTCCCATGGTTCCTCCCAGAATAATGAAGACAAATTTCAGAAGTCGAAAAGGTGCAGAAAATTCCTCATTGGGAATAGCAAGGGTAGACAATGCAGTAATCGCTACAATCACCACAACAATGGGGCTGACCAAATTGGCAGATACGGCTGCCTGACCGATAATCAGGCCACCAACGATTCCTATGGTTCCTCCCAGAGGTCCCGGTGCCCGCACCCCTGCCTCCCGGATGCTTTCAAAAGCAACTTCCATAAAGAAAATTTCCAGAATTCCAGGAAAGGGAACGCCCTTCCTTGCCTCCGCAAAAGACAGAATCAGATTGGAAGGCAGAACCTGGGTATGAAAATTGGTCACCGCCAGATAAACACCGGAAAACAACATGGCAAACGCTGCCGCCAGATAACGAATCATTCTGAGAAACGTACCCATCTCAAAATTCTGATATTGATCTTCGCTGACCTGAAGAAAATCGTTAAAGGCTGCCGGAAGAAGAAGTCCTACAGGAGAATTATCAGTCAGGAGAAGTACTCTTCCATTGAGAAGCTCCATAGCACATTTATCTGGCCTCTCCGTTGTCTGAAACTGGGGGAATGGAGAAATCCAGTCATCTTCCGTAAGCTGTTCCACAATCCCGCTGTCCAGCACTCCGTCAATTTCAAAGGTATCCAGACGCCTGTAAAGTTCATCAAGAAGTTCCTGCCTTGCAATTCCTTCCATGTAAAGAATCTGTATCATAGTCTGACTCCGTCTTCCCAGTGTTTTTTCTATTACTTTCAGTTCCGGACTTCGGATTCTCTTCCGCACCAGTGCGGAATTTGTTTTCAACGCATCCGTAAATCCTTCCCGCGAACCTCTGAGTACTTTTTCTCTGGATGCCTCCTGAACTCCAAGCATGGGATATCCTTTACTGGATACCTTCACCCCATGGGGATACCCGTTAAAAAAGAAAATGGCATTCCCTGCAAACATGGCACCCAGAGCCTCTTCCATGGTATCCAATGTTTTTACATCAGAAATTCCCAGGCCGTTATCCTGCACAAAGTCCAGAATCTCTTCCCGTGGCATCTCCCACATATGATTTACCAGTTTGCCTATAACTGAATCTTCCAGCATCATATTGCTCACCGCCACTTCAATATAGACCACAAGGCAGCGGATTTTCTTTTCCTGTCCCAGAATCATGGGGCGGATAATAACATCATTGCAATCTTTCAGCGTTTCCCGTATATAAGCTTCATTTTCCTCTATATAAGATGAAATGTCCGTCTTTCTATCCATATCTGTCTCCTTTCACAAACCCCTGCAAATCACTCCTGGTTTGCGTATTTTATCAAAAAAGAGAGATGCTTATGCATCTCTCTTAGAATTTCCGCTGCTCTTCCTTTTTATTCATGTTCAGTAAAGCGGACACTCGGAATCCGCTATCACTGCTTCCTCGTGAACGCAGGCTGCTTCTCAACTCATTCTGCGTTCAGACTGCGTATAATAGCCTTCTGCTGATTATCCACATGTACATAGACACATCTGAGTGCTCCTTCCATATCGCCCTTTCGCAATGCCTGACAGATTTCTCCATGTTCTTCTGCCAGTTTCTTCCGCACTGCACTGTCCTTCAGATATTCCATTCGATAACGATACATCTGCTCCCGCAGATTGCTGAGCATCTGTACCAGACGTTTGTTGTTTGTAGCATTATAAATAATATCATGGAATTCCACATCGACTTCTGCCAGTTCTGTCAGATTGCCACTTTCAATAAGATTTAAAAATTTTTTTTCCACCCGATCCAGTTCATCCAGCTGATCCGGTGTAATACGCTGACAGGCAAGCTTAATGGCAAGCTCTTCCATTCCCTTTCGCACTTCCAGAACATCATTCAGATCTCTCTCTGTGATGGAAGCTACCTTCGCTCCCTTTCTCGGTGTCATCACCACCAGACCTTCCAACTCCAGTTTACGAATGGCTTCACGAATAGGGGTACGACTTACCCCAAGTTTCTCTGCCAGTGCAATCTCCATAAGACGTTCTCCTGGTTTTAAATCTCCCTTTAGTATAGCCCTTCGCAATGTGTTAAAAACCACATCACGCAGAGGAAGGTATTCATCCATATGCATTTCCAAATCCATTGTCATCTGTGCTTATTACCTCCGTTGTTAAATACTGTGGTCAGAAAAACCGTTCTGGCAAGATGGCTTTCTCTCAGAGCCTCACAGGCTCTTTCCGCTACCATCTTATCGTCAAAAAGTCCAAATACAGTAGGGCCGCTTCCGCTCATCATGGCATTGACTGCCCCGTGATCTTTCATATGATTCTTAATTTCTTCTATAATCGGATAGGCAGGTATGGTCACACTTTCCAGCACATTTCCCATGTTTTCCGACACTTTGTTCAGATTATGCCACTGAAGTCCCTCCAGTATACGGTCAATATCCGGATGCTTTTCTATATTGGCAGCATCCAGTTTTTCATAGACAAATTTTGTAGATACACTGACTGACGGTTTTCCAATCAGCACATAACAATTGGGACAAGGAGGCAATGGGCGCAGTTTCTCTCCGATTCCCTCTGCAAGAGCAGTTCCTCTGAGCAGACAGTAAGGTACATCTGCCCCAATGGACACACTGCGTTCCATAAGCTGTTTCACTGTCAGTCCAAGATCAAACAGACGATTCATACCAATCATGGTAGCCGCAGCATCCGAACTTCCCCCTGCCATTCCTGCTGCAACCGGAATAAATTTCTGAAGTTCTACCGTGATTCCTTTCTCAATATGGAATTCATCCATCAGTAGTTTTGCTGCTTTATATACCAGATTATTTTCGTTTGTGGGAATAAAAGGAAGATTTGTGGTAATGGAAATCCCCGGTTCCTCTTTGATGTCTATTTCAAGCTGATCATACATATTTATGGTCTGCATGATCATACGAACCTCATGATAACCATCTTCCCGTTTTCCGATTACATCCAAACCCAGATTAATTTTGGCCAGTGCTCTTAATCTCATCTTTCTCTACCCCTGTACTTTTCTATCCCTACGTTTTTTTGTATACTGTATTCTTTTGTATATATTTTATTCTAGCTTATATTTTTCCCCTTTTCAACAAAATTTTTCAGGATTTTTCAACCTTCTACAGTCTTCATAAGGATCAAAGTCTCATAAGGATGCAGTTCTTCTGATTCCAGATGGTTTAGTGCAACAATATTATCTATCGTCGTATAAAATTTCTTGGCAATATCCCACATTGTATCTCCCGGCTGTACCTGATAACCCACAATTCCCGGCATACTTTGCAATTTCTCCCGGTCCAGTTCCTGTTCTTCTATTTCCCGGACAATAGCTGTATTGGTCTGGCGGAAGACAAGTGCATTCAAGTTCATGACAATTTTCACTTCTATTTCATCACTGTCAATCATGGTTGTGGAAAGCTGTTCCAGATCTGTCCGAAGATGATATACGCAGTCCTTTCCAATCTGAGACGCCTCCACTACATGAGAAAAAGGAATCATAGCATCCATGGAATAGAATGGCATTTCGTCATCTCCTATAATATACAAAATACGTACCTGAACAATGCCTTCTACTTCTATTCCATTTTCCACCAGCCTGGTCTCATCCACCTTTATAATTCCATCGCTGTGACAAATCTGCAGAATTTTCCCCTGATTCTGTTCCGTTTTCAACCTGTCATTTACACGACATTTAGAAATATTCTTTACCAGAAGACTTTCCAGCTTTGTACTTTCACAAATCGTTCTCAAATCTCTGGAAGGCGTATAAACATCCAGCAGAATGGAAAGTTCTTCTTCCTCATACAGCTTCATTTCCATTTCCAGCACGGCATCAATACTGATGATCCGCTCTTCTCCATCACTGTCTGTCTTTACTTTCAATTCACTGCGCGGTGCCATAACTTCTACATTTGGCACCATATCCTCTCTGCATCCTGCACACTCAATCTCCTGATAAAAAGGCACGGAACTTTCCAGCCACTGAAGAGAATTGTTATCATCCTCTCCCCTGTACAGAGCAAACAGAAACAATTCTCCTTTCACGGCAATTTTATCGTTCTGGGTCCGGATATCCATCCCCCTTGTTTCCACTGTATTCCACAACAATTCATGAATATTGGGCTTATTCGAAGCAAGTGCGATTTCTTCCTTCACCCGCATGGTATCCTTTTTATGTACCCCGATTCCCATAACAGAAATATCTTTCTTTTTCTGGGAGATATTTTCTGCCTCTGTACCTGCCGGCAGCAGGATTTCTTTTATTTCTTCCACAAATCCCGTAAAGGTCACCAGTGCTTTTATGTTCAGCTTTCTGGAATTAATCAATTGAACACTCAAATCCTCAATATCCCAACGAAGACGAACTTTGTCTCCGTTTTCCAATCCCTCCAGATGCAAAGTTTCTCCTATGGGAAGCGTCCCCAGAAGACTCTGTATTTTCCGTTCTTCACTGTCACTTACATAAAGGAGCGATACCATAAGTGCTCCGGAAATAAATGCATGCCCTTCGGAAATCTGCAGATCTTCAATCTGTATCTCTCCTTTTTTCTGTATCATACGTCCTACATCTGGCTTCACATCCGGCACGTTCAAATCCTCATCAAAAGTAATCTGACTGACTGCCTGACATTTTGTATGCATCATGCGTACCTGTTTTGTAATGAGTTCCACATTAAAACCTCTTTTCTATTCAAAAATTACCGGCTCTTCCCGATACTTCATTTTTACCACCAGATAAGGATAGGATGGCTCGTCTTTTAAATTTTCTTCCTCCGGCCCAAGTAAAACTGTCTGTAGATGGATTGCATTTTCCCATAAAGACAAATCTTCAATCTGAATACTGTAACCGCCGGTTTTCTGTTTTCCATATCCCTTGATCAGATACAGATACGAACCGTCCTGATATGTAAGCTGAAATTCCGATTCTTTATTCTCTTCAATCAGTTCTTTTACTTTATCCGGAAAATCCGTTTCTTTCATAACCGTATACTCCGGCTTTACTCCGTTCTGGGCTCTGACCTTTTCAATGGAACACCCGGACAGAAAACACAACACACAAAGTAAAACAACGACTGTCTTTGTTCTGTTCACCTCAATGCCGCCTTTGAAATAATCTCATCCATAGTATATGAGACCGTTTCTTCTTTCAGAACTATTCCTGAAAAAAAACAGATCTGCTGTTACACAGATCTGTTTCCGTATTATCATTTTTCAATCTTTTGCTACAATATTTTGCAGCCACACACCTTTTTTAACCAGTATAAATCCGATTACACACTTAATAATATCTCCAAGCTGCACCATCACATAAATGGCAATTACAGGAAGTGTGGTAAAACGGCTCAGTGTAAATGCTATGGACACACTGACACACCAGATAAATACACTGTCAAACAGGAATGTAACAATGGTTCTTCCTCCTGACCGAAGAGTAAAATAGGTGGCATGAAGAAACGCATTCTGAGGCATAAAAATGGCCGTTGCCATAATAAAATATTTTCCCAGTTCTTTTGCTTCCTGATTGGTATTATAAAGCATAGGAAACAGGGGTGCCATAAGCAGCATGATTCCTGCAACAATGGTACAGCAGAAAACAGAAAAAGCAATCATCTTTGTATCGGTATCTCTGGCTTTTTTCATATCACCGGCTCCAAGAAGCTGCCCTACTACAATTGCCACAGAATCTCCCAAAGCAATAAATACAATATTAAATACATTATTAATGGTATTTGAAATATTCAGGGCTGCTACTACGTTAAGACCTCTCACAGAATAACACTGGGTGAGCATAGCCATACCCGCCGCCCACAGAGTCTCATTCAAAAGCAGCGGTGTACCTTTGATCAAAATCTTCTTTGTGAGAAAAACCGGCACCTTTAAGGTCTGATAAAGATTTTCCGCATAAGGATTCTTTTCTTTATGTCTGTGGGTCCAGCCAATTACAATCATTGCCTCCACATATCTGGAAAGCACGGTTGCAATTGCGGCACCCTGTACCCCCAGTACCGGAAAACCAAACTTTCCGTATATCAATATATAGTTAAACAACAAATTGATCACAACAGCGGTAATTCCGGCTTTCATGGGCAATACAGTCTCTCCGCACTCACGAAGGGTACTTGCATAAACCTGCACCAACATAAAAGGCGGCAGCCCGGCCAACATGATAACCAGATACTGTTTTCCGTAGAGAAGGGTTGCTGCTGCATTCTCACGACTCCCTTCTCCGTGAAGATACAGATTGATCAGAGTCTCTCCACCAACCAACATCAGTACAATTGTGGCAACTGTAAGAATACATGCCATCCAGAGTTTGTATCGGAATGTATTTCTCACTCCCTCCTGGTCCTTCTGTCCAAAATACTGAGCAGTGAAAATACCAGCCCCCGAAACGCCCCCAAAAATACAGAGATTATACACAAAAATCAGCTGATTCACAATAGCTGCTCCCGACATCTGCTCTGTACCAATCCGCCCTACCATAATATTATCCAGAAGACTCACAAAATTAGTGATTCCATTCTGAATCATAATCGGTACTGCAATCATAAGAATCATTTTATAAAATTTTTTGTCCCCAATCAGTTTTTTGAATATACTTTGCCTTTCCATCTTTTTTCCCCCATAAACAATCCAAACAAACATGTATTAGATACGTTACTACAAATAATTATTTTTTTCAAGTTGTTTTTACACATTTCCATGAACATCTCTGCAAAGACTTGAAACAAGTTTCTTTTTTCCGTATAATATATGACAAATACGAATATACCAGACGGTATAGAAAGGCGGTTGCAATGTTACGTTTTATTCTGGTATGCATTGTAGTAATCGGATATCTGATTCTGTCTATTCCTCTTCTTCTTGTAGAGTGGATCGTAGGAAAATATAACAGACGGACAAAAGATATCAGTTCTCTCCGTATCATTCAGGCAGTTTTTCGTTTCATTCTGAAAATTACAGGTGCGCATATTACTGTGAAAGGACACGAAAATGTTCCCCGTGATACGGCAGTTCTTTACATAGGCAATCACAGAAGTTTCTTTGATATTCTTCTTACCTATGTTATGTGTCCGGATCTGACCGGCTATGTTGCCAAGAAAGAAATGGAGCCCGTTCCGCTCCTGTCCACATGGATGACTTACCTTCATTGCCTGTTTCTGGACAGAAAAGATATTAAAGAGGGAATGAAAACCATTCTGGCAGCCATTGACAAAATGAAAAACGGCATTTCTATCTGTATTTTCCCGGAAGGGACCAGAAACAAAGGGGAAAACGAACTGGAAATGCTACCTTTCCATGAAGGCAGTTTCAAAATTGCAACAAAATCCGGATGTCCCATCGTTCCTATTGCTATTCATAATTCCGCTGAAATTTTCGAGGCACATTTTCCGAAAATCAAACCGGCAAAAGTAATTGTGGAATATGGAAAACCTATTTATCCGGAACAGCTGTCCAAAGAGGACAAAAAACATCTTGGTGTCTATACACAAGATACAATTCTGAACATGCTAAAAGAAATGCAGAATTAAATAGACACAAATATGCCGGGAAACAGAATCTGATTTCCCGGCATATTTTTATTACTTTTTCTATTCTTCTTTCAGCTGTTCTACCACTTTTTCAAACTGCATGAAATGAGAAGCTTTCACAAGCACAGTATCTCCTTTTTTTACCAAATCAGGAAGTGCTTTTAAAAGTGCCTCTCTGTCCGGAAAATATTTCACCTGTTTTTCCGGTGCAGCTTCTTTTGCTGCCTCCGCCATTTCTTTTGATAATGTTCCTGTACATACAATCAGATCAATATCTCTGGATGCGGCAAAGGTTCCCACCTCTCTGTGCATTTCCACTTCATTGACACCCAGTTCTCCCATATCTCCAAGAAGTGCCACTTTACGCCCCAGTGCATCCTGCAGTACTTCCAGAGAAGCTTTCATGGAAACAGGATTGGCATTATAACAGTCATCAATAATGGTCTTATCTGCTGCCTCCAGAATATGAAATCTTCCACTTAAAGACTGCAGACTTTCAATTCCTGCCTGAATCTCTGCCAGAGTCAGACCATAGGTAAGGCCTACCGCAGTTCCTGCCAGAGCATTGTACACCATATGACGTCCCGGAATCGGAATTAAAACAGAGAAGCTTTCCTCTCCCACATGAATTCTGCAGGAAATTCCCTTCAATCCCTGACTTTCGATTTCATCTGCCCAGATGCCTTCATGATTCTCAACACCGAAAAATACAGGTTTCACACCTTTGGCTTCTTTTACTGTAACCAGCTTATCATCATCCCCGTTGAGAATAATATGTCCCTCTGGTTTCAGAAAATCAAAAATCTCTGTTTTTGCCTTTAAAATCCCATCTCTTGATTTGAGGAACTCCAGATGGCACAAACCAATATTGGTAATGACACAAGTATCCGGCCGTGCGATTTTTGCAAGACGATGCATTTCCCCGAAATCACTGATTCCCATTTCCAGCACTGCGATTTCATGCTCCTGTCTCAATCCGAACACGGTCAAAGGGAGACCAAGTTCATTATTAAAGTTCCCCTGAGTTTTCAGTACTTTAAATTTCTGTCCCAGAACTGCAGCAATCATTTCCTTGGTACTGGTCTTACCCACACTTCCTGTAATCCCTACAATCGGAATTTCAAGCTGTGCCAGATAAAATTCAGCAATATCTTTTACTGCCTGAAGAGAAGATGCCACCTGAATATATGGATATTCCTTTTCACCCAGATCTTTTTCACTCAATGTACACAATGCTCCGGCCTCCATTACCGGTTCGATAAAATCATGGGCATCTACTCTGGCTCCTTTAATAGGTACAAACAGCCCGCCTTTTTCTACTTTACGGCTATCTGTGGAAATCTGAGAAACTTCCATTCCTGCCATTTCCGCTTTTCCTCTGTAAACACCTCCGCAGGCCTTTACAATATTTTCCAATGTAAGATTTTTCATAACGGCTCCTGTTTATTTATATTTTTTCAAAGAAACTTCAATCAGTTTTTCACAAAGATCCGGATAATCAATTCCGATTACTTTTGCTTCCTGAGGAATCAGGCTGGTAGGCGTCATACCCGGAAGGGTATTTGCCTCCAGACAATACATATCCCCCTGATCGTTCATAATGAAATCCAGTCTTCCATATGCCTGCAGTCCCAGCACTTTATAGCCAAGTTCCGCATATTTCTGCATTTCTCTGGTCTGTTCTTCACTGATATCTGCAGGACAGGTTTCTATGGTAGAACCTACACTGTATTTATTTTTATAATCATAAAATCCCTCAATAGGAGCAATCTCAATCACCGGATATGCTTTTCCTTCCACTACTGCAACAGAAAATTCTCTTCCTTTGATATACTGTTCCACTACTACTTCATTTTCATAAGAAAATGCTTCTTCCAATGCTTTTTCATATTCTTCTTCGTCATTGGCAATGCAGACACCCACACTGGATCCTCCACAGCAAGGTTTTACAACTACCGGGAATGTCATATCATATTCTTCCAGTTCTGTATTGGTTTTTCCTTTCACAAATGTGACACCTTTTGGCGTTGGAACTCCCTGTGCTTCAAATACCATCTTTGTAATGCCTTTGTCCATCGCCATACCGCTGCTCAACGGACCGGTTCCTGTATAAGGAATTCCCATCAGATCAAACACAGACTGTACTTTTCCGTCTTCTCCGTTTGATCCATGAAGTGCCAGAAATACAATATCTGCCGCTTTACAGATTTCCAGGACATTCGGACCAAAAAATTCTTTTCTGGTATGCGCAGTTTCTTCCACATAACTGCTCATCTCTTTCATATAAGCCACTTCTGCATCGATATCATAGGATTCCGGGAACATCTCTTCCCCCCATGATTCTTTTCCGAAATACACATCCACCAGGACTGCTCTGTGTTTTTTCTTACGCAGGGCTGCACAGACACCTTCACCAGATGAAATGGAAACTTCTCTTTCTGTACTGTTTCCTCCTGCCAAAACTACTATATTCATATTTTTCTCCCTTATCATTCATCTCATTTTTCTGTATTTTTACACTTACTTTTATAGTAATCAATTTATGCTTCTTTGTCAACGCTACTGGTTATCATAGACTATAACCGGCACACCTTTTTCAATATTATTAAATATTTTCTCCGCATTTGCTTCCGGAGTATTTACACATCCGTGAGAACCGTTATTGATATACTCGTTTCCTCCGAACACCGTACGCCAGCTTGCGTCATGAATTCCTGTGTTTGCATAAAAAGGCATCCAGTATTTTACAGGAGAAGAATAATTTTCGCCTACCAGTGTGGCATCTCTTTCTTTATACATAATTGCATAAATACCTGTATGAGTGTCCAGACCTTCATTGTGGTTACCTGTCACCACATCTGTATCCACAATCAACTGTCCGTTCTTATAAAACCACATATGCTGTCTGGCAAGGCTGATCTCCACATAGGTATTTCCGATATCGTTAGTATCCCGCACATAGCCTTTATATGTATACTCTGGTTCCATAGTCTGAGACTGACCGCTTTTAATGGCTTCAATCAGTTTGGCGGTAGTGTCATTCCGGGCAATGAGCCATCCGTAATCACCGCCCCTTACGGTTATGGTTTCTCCATAGGATGTTTTGAATTCTCTGGGATATCCAAATGTATCATATTCCTTTGCCATGGCAACCACATATTCTTTTACCTTCTCTTCATTCAGTGCCACATTTCCGCTGTCATCTGTTATAAGCCAGTTCTTGATCACATTTTTATCAACAACCTCCTTCCTGTCGGAAAAATCGAAGGTTATCGTTACGTTTAAATAAGCATTGCTCTGATCTCTCTGTGCGATCAATTTTTCATCATTTTTATAAACAGACGGTGTCAGGTAACATTCTTCTGTCTCCAGATTAATTTCTGTTTTTCCGGTCTGGATGGCTTCCCTGATGATTGCTGTTGTTTTTTCCGGATCAAGAGCGTTCCCTTCTGTTTCCGGAACAATCTCATATCCGTTTTCCCCCATTTCCAGATGGGCATCTTCCGGCTGCTGAATATTTTCCTCCGCAAAACAATTCAGACCTTCTATGACTTTTATCAGTTTTTCTTCATTATAAGCCGTAGTGGCCGACATGGTGTGATCATTTTTTTCAGCAAAAGACAGAAACCAGATAAAAGGATTCTGTGCATCCATCAATTCCTGAATTTTGTTATCTTCCACGTAATTAAGCTCAATGCCTGACGCTGTAATAACCTCTGTATTTTCTCCCCGCTCCTTTATGGTCAGGGCATAGGCGGCAATCTCATCTGCAATGGAATCCTCCACACTTTTCACTGTTTTTCCCGAACAGTCTGCCCCGTTTATCTGAGCTCCCAGAAAAAAATGTTTTGAAAAGTAAAATACACCGGCTGCATAAATCACAAGCAAAACAGCTATATATACCAGCAGAATCCCAAGAACAATTTTTCTGGCTTTTGCATATTTTCCTTTTTTGTTTTTTTTCTCTTTCATAATACTCAACCTCTTTTCTCTTTTTATTCTAGCCTATTTCTTTTGTCGAAGTAAAGTATATTGTATGTCTATTTTGTGTCTATTTTGTGTTTTTATAAGACAAAAAACAGGCGCTGCCCTGCTCCATTCGGCAAAGCATCGCCTGTCTTATTACTGTGCCAGCAGTTTTTCCACACTTACCAGCTTCACACTTAAGACGAAGATTTCTGTAGCAAGCTGCAGTTCTTCCAATGTGGGGAAGCTTGGCGCAATACGGATATTGGAATCATGGGGATCCACACCATAAGGATAAGTCGCTCCTGCTTCTGTCATTTTCACGCCTGCTTCCGCAGCTTTTGCAACGATGGCTTTCGCACATCCTTCCATGGATTCAAAGGAAATAAAGTATCCACCCTTTGGATTGGTCCATTCACCAATGCCAAGTCCTCCGATTTCTCTTTCCAGAGTATTTTCCACTGCTTCGAATTTCGGTCTGAGAATTTCTGCATGTTTCTTCATATGCTCGTGCATTCCATCAATGTCTTTAAAGAAACGAACATGTCTCAGCTGATTGATTTTATCATGACCGATTGTCTGAATAGCCATATGTTTCTTAAAGTCTGCCAGGTTTCTTGGAGAAGAAGCAACTGCCGCAATACCGGAACCCGGAAAACTTACTTTTGATGTTGAGATAAATTTATAGGCCAGATCCGGATTTCCTGCTTTTTTACATTCTTCCAGAATCTCCAGGAGGAAATCTTTCTCGTCATACAGATGATGGATGCAATAAGCATTATCCCAGAAGATACGGAAGTCTTCTGCTGCAGGTTTCAGTTTTGCAAACCGTTTTACGGTTTCTTCTGAGTAGGTGATGCCCTGTGGATTGGAATATTTCGGTACACACCAGATTCCTTTGATTGCAGGATCTGAGCTTACCAATTCTTCTACCATATCCATATCCGGGCCGGTGGGTGTCATAGGTACTGTGATCATTTCAATTCCGAAATATTCTGTAATTTTAAAGTGACGGTCATATCCCGGTGCCGGACAAAGGAATTTTACCTTATCCAGTTTACACCAGGGAGTGCCTCCGCATACACCGTGTGTCATAGAACGTGAAATCGTATCAAACATTACATTCAGACTGGAATTTCCAAAGATAATAATCTGATCTGCAGTAACTTCTGTCATAGCTCCCAGCAGTCTTCTCGCTTCCGGTATACCATCCAGAAGACCGTAATTACGGCAGTCAATACCTGCCTCACATTTTAATTTATCAGTACTTTTTAATTCTTCAAGCATATCCATAGCCAGTTCCAGCTGTTTTTTGGACGGCTTACCTCTGGACATATCAAGATTCAGACCTTTTGCTTTTACTTCTTCAAATTCTTTATCTAATTGGGCTTTCAGCACCTGTAACTGTTCTTTGCTCAGCTCTCTGTACGGTGTCATGGCTCTCCTCCTAGTATTTTTATCGATTTTTATTTTGCTAAGCAGTATTGTATGACAGTGTATGACTTAATGTCAAGCATTTCTTGCATTTTCGTAGAAATTATTCCCTTTTTATCTGGGTTTTTTATTTTTATATGCAATTTAATGAGAAAAATCCTGCAAATTTTCAAAAGCGCTGCAGCCATTTAGGAAACCATTTCCTTTTTCCGCCGAAAAAAGACCAGATGTTTCATACATTTTCCTGCCAAAAGCAGTTCATGCGCTGCCAAAGGAATTGCTGAAATTTTCATCAGCCACCACCATTCTCCCAAAGACAGCCGATGAATCTGGAAAGCTTCCACCAGACAGGGAATTTCTGTAACTGCCACCTGCAGCCCGATTCCAAGAAAAAAAGCAATGATCATAAAGGGATTTTCCAGATGATTCATACGAAACACAGACTTTTCCCGATCCCGCATACCTACGGCATGGAACAGCTGAGATATTCCAAGCACTGTAAATGCATACGTCTGCCCGCCTCTGAAAAAAGCATACAAGGTAATACTTCCGATCAGCAAACCGTAAAAAACAGTAAATATCCATCCTCCATGAGCAAAAATTCCCTCTTTGGGATCTCGCGGTTTCTGCTTCATAAGAGATTCCGAATCGTTTTTATCCACCCCAAGGGAAAGGGCA
Source organism: Blautia sp. (assembly GCA_051880075.1). Classification (GTDB taxonomy): domain Bacteria; phylum Bacillota; class Clostridia; order Lachnospirales; family Lachnospiraceae; genus Blautia. Next base: position 29,630 of record JBJENG010000021.1, read on the forward strand.
GGCAAAGAATCTGTAATCAGATTTACCCAGAGAATATGACTTGCTTTCAGGGGCGTGGGCAGAGAAAACAAAACTGCCGCAAACATGGTAATAATTTCCCCAAAATTGGAAGACAGAAGAAACAAAATGGATTTTTTTATATTTACATAAATGCTTCTTCCCTCCTCCATGGCTCTTTCAATCGTTGCAAAGTTATCATCTGTCAATACCATATCTGCCGCATTTTTTGCCACATCTGTTCCGTTTGCTCCCATAGCGATCCCGATATCCGCAGCCTGAAGAGAAGGTGCATCATTGACTCCGTCTCCTGTCATAGCTACAATCGCTCCGTTTTCCCGGAAACCTTTTACGATTTTCACTTTATGAGCAGGGGTAACTCTCGCAAACACTCTGATATCTTTCATTTTTTTTCCAAAAGCCTCTTCTGACATGGCATCCAGTTCCATCCCTGTAACACATTGTTCCAGAGATTCCGCGATTCCGATATTTCTGGCCACAGCAAACGCTGTATCCTTGTAATCTCCTGTAATCATAACCACCTGTACCCCTGCTTGTTTCAGTCTTCCGATTGACTGCCGCACCTTTTGTCTTGGGGGATCCATCATGCCTGCCAATCCCGTAAATATAAGATTTTTCATAATCTCTTTTTCTTTCTGATTTTTCACACGCTGTTTAAATGCCAGAGCGAGAACCCGAAGCCCCTCCCTTGCCATACTTTCCATTGCCATTCGGATTTTCATTCTGTGTACCTGTGTCATGGGAACTGCCACACCATCCATCCACCAAAAACTGCAGCATTCCAGAAGATAATCACAGGCACCTTTTATATACGCTGTCTCATTGTTTCCGTCCTTATGTACAGTAACCATATACTTTTTTTCTGAATCAAAAGGAATTTCCCTTACTCTCGGACATCTTTCTTCCATCTTTTCTCTGGTATAACCCAGTTTTTTCCCCATATGCAACAAAGCCAGTTCTGTAGAATCTCCAATCTCCTGCTTTCCAATAACACTGTTGTTGCATAGTATAAATCCCTCCATCAATCGTGGAAATTCCCGGCTGCGTATCTGGTTTACAGACAGAAGTCTGTCATTTGCGTATACTTTTACCACCTTCATTTTATTTTGTGTTAACGTCCCTGTTTTGTCCGAACATACAACACCTACCGATCCCAGTGTCTCCACTGCCGGAAGCTTCCGGATAATCGTATTGGCCTTTGCCATTCTGGCCACTCCCAGAGCCAGTACAATGGTCACGACTGCGGGAAGTCCCTCCGGTATGGCAGCTACAGCAAGCGAGATGGACACCAGAAGCATCTGCAGAATATTTCTGTGCTGCATAACTCCCAGAAGAAACAAAATGATACAGAGAACAATCGCTCCCACACTGAGCATTTTTCCCAAATCTCCCAGACGTTTCTGAAGGGGTGTCACCTCACCTTTTGTCTCGTTAATCATATGTGCGATTTTTCCCAACTCCGTATCCATTCCTGTAGCAACAACGACTCCCTCTCCACTTCCTTTTCGGGCTTCCGTTGACATAAACACCATGTTCTTCCATTCTGCCACAGGCTTTCCCTTCGGAATTACTTTTATATCTTTATGAACAGGCAAAAATTCCCCCGTAAGCGCAGACTCATTTGTCTCCAGTCCCCGGCAAGTAAGCAAACGGATATCGGCAGGAATCTGATTTCCCGCCTCCAGCTTTACCACATCCCCGCACACAATTCCCGAAGCAGGGATCTTTCTATATCCTCCGTCGCGCTTCACAACTGCTTCGGGAGCCGTCATTTTCTTCAGTGCTTCCATGGCTTTCTTTGCTCTCCCCTCCTGTATGACTCCTACCACTGTATTCAAAAAAATAACAGAAAGTATAATTCCCGTATCACTGAATTCTCGAAGGATCAAAGAAATGGATGCTGCCATAAACAATACAAAAATCATAGGATCATTGAGCTGTTCCTGAATCATATCCAAAATAGTCCGTTCTTTTCCTTTCTTCAGAATATTTTCTCCTTTTTGAGCAAGACGGCGCTCTGCTTCCTTCCATGTCAGACCTTTTTTGCTGTCTGCATCCAGTCTTCTGCACACTTCCTCCCCAGTTAAACTTTCATACATACTCCCACCTCCCGGACGGGCAAATCTTCGTCCACTGTAGTAATAGAGTTTATGCAAAAATGTCAGGGAAAAGACGCAAAAAAGATTTTCCGCATTGCCTGCCTCTCTTCCTTCTGCTATACTGAAAGAACAGCTACTATATTATTTTCAGAAAGGATTTAATCATGTGGATTGCAGATCAATGGAAAGATTATGAAATTATAGATACCTCAAAAGGTGAGAAACTGGAACGATGGGGCAACTATCTTCTGGTACGGCCGGATCCTCAGGTCATCTGGGATACCCCAAAAATCCATAAAGGATGGAAAAAAATGAATGGCCACTATCACAGAAGCAAAAAGGGCGGCGGAGAATGGGAATTCTTTGATCTTCCGGAGCAGTGGACCATTCAATATAAAAATCTCACCTTCAACCTGAAGCCATTCAGTTTTAAACATACAGGACTTTTTCCTGAACAGGCAGTAAACTGGGATTGGTTTTCGGAAAAGATCCGAAATGCAGGAAGACCTGTGAAAGTACTGAATCTTTTTGCTTATACAGGAGGTGCCACCCTTGCATCTGCAGCTGCAGGTGCTCAGGTAACTCATGTAGATGCTTCCAAAGGCATGGTCACCTGGGCCAAAGAAAATGCTGTATCTTCGGGACTTGGTAATGCTCCCATCCGCTGGCTGGTTGATGACTGTGTGAAATTTGTTGAACGGGAAATCCGAAGAGGAAATCATTACGATGCAATTATTATGGATCCTCCTTCTTATGGAAGAGGACCCAAAGGAGAAATCTGGAAAATTGAAGAAGCCATTCATCCCCTTATTAAGCTGTGCACCAATATACTCAGCGAAGACCCTCTGTTCTTCCTGGTAAATTCTTACACAACCGGACTGGCTCCTGCAGTTCTCACCTATATGCTGGCAACAGAATTGAAAAAATACAAAGGAAAAGTAGATTCTCAGGAAATCGGGCTTCCTGTTACCCAGAGCGGTCTGGTGCTCCCATGTGGTGCTTCAGGACGCTGGGAATCTGAACAATAAGAATACTGCCATGATTGCCTGAAGAAACAGAATCGCCGGTAATCCCAACCGGAATTTTCTGTGGAGAGTCTTATGTCTGAAGAAAAACATGCCCCATATGGCTCCCACAGAACCTCCGGCTGCTGCAGCCAACAGCAGGGTGGCTTCACGGATACGATATTTTTTATGCCTGGCCTTCCACTTGTCTGCCCCAAATAGACAAAAAGCCAGCAGATTCATACAAACCAGATAAACAATAAAAGCTTTTATCATAAGAACTCCTTCCCTGCAGGTATTTTCCTGCTTTTTTTATTTCATGTAACTGTTCATCAGTGTACCTTATCTGCTGTCAAGATTCAATGGATTTTTCCTCTGAAACATGCTATATTAAGGTTATTGCTCAGACAAAAATCAGATAAAAGTGAGGTATTATTATGTTTGGTTCAACTTTTGGAAATATATTTAAAATAACCACCTGGGGAGAATCTCACGGTGCCGGAATCGGTGTAGTCATTGACGGATGTCCTGCGGGACTTGCTCTGTGCGAGGAAGATATTCAGGCTTATCTTGACAGAAGAAAACCGGGGCAGTCCAGATACACTACACAAAGAAAAGAAGCAGATTGTGTGGAAATTCTGTCCGGTATCTTTGAGGGCAAAACAACAGGCACTCCCATTTCCCTTATAGTACGCAATACCGATCAGCGTTCCCACGATTACAGTGAAATTGCCAATTATTATCGTCCCGGCCATGCAGACCGCAATTATGATATAAAATACGGTTTTCGTGACTACCGAGGCGGCGGACGTTCTTCCGGACGAGAAACCATCGGACGTGTAGCTGCCGGTGCTGTAGCCGCAAAGATTCTGAAAGAACTGGGCGTGGATATCTGTGCTTATACCATATCCATAGGACCGGTTTCCATTAACCGGGAAAACTTCGATTTCAAAGAAATCCGGAACAATTCTCTTTCTATGCCGGATGCAGAAGCTGCAAAAAAAGCTTCCTCATACCTTGAAAAATGTATGAGTGAAAAAAATTCTGCCGGAGGAATGATCGAATGCCGAATCACCGGCGTTCCTGCTGGAATCGGAGAACCGGTTTTTGAAAAACTCAATGCCAGCCTGGGAAAAGCCATCCTCTCCATCGGCGCAGTCAAATCCTTTGAAATCGGTGACGGCATCCGTGTAGCCGCCTCTGACGGTTTACATAACAATGATGCCTACCGTATGGATGAAGACGGAAATGTAGTAAAGAAAACCAATCACTCCGGAGGAATCACCGGTGGAATCAGCGACGGAACACCCATTCTCATCCGTGCCGCATTCAAACCTACCCCTTCCATTGCATCTGTTCAGGAAAGTGTTACCAGATCCGGTGAAGAACTGGATATTTCCATTAAAGGACGTCATGATCCGATTATTGTTCCCCGCGCAGTTGTAGTCGTAGAATCCATGGCAGCCCTTACGATTCTTGATTCTATGCTGGCATCTATGACCAGTCGTATGGACCGGATAAAAACTTTCTTTGAAAAACTTTAGATTTTCTTTCGATTTCTATCCTGTGACTTTTTCATTTTGTATTCTATACTGACACCAGAACAGCAAAAGAGGGGAGAATTACCATGGAAATGAATCATATACTGATTGTGGAAGATGACAAAGACATCCGGGAAGCCGTAGGTATTTATCTGCGCAGCCAGGGCTATCAGGTATTTCAGGCAGGGAACGGACTGGAAGGACTGAAGGTTCTGGAAAAAGAAGAGATTCACCTTGCAATTGTAGATATTATGATGCCCTGCATGGACGGCATCACAATGACTATGAAACTTCGTGAAAAATACGACTTTCCGGTTATTATGCTTTCTGCAAAATCCGAAGAGGTGGATAAGGTTATGGGACTTAACATCGGTGCCGATGATTATGTAACCAAACCATTTACCCCCATGGAACTTATGGCAAGGGTCAATTCTCAGCTTCGTCGCTACAGACGTTTCATGGAAAGGCTCCAGAAACAGGAAGAGGAAAATTCCGATTCTGTCTACACAATGGGAGGCCTTGAAGTAAATGAAAGTACCTTTGAAGTGCGGGTTGACGCTACCCTTGTGAAAATGACTCCCATGGAATTCCGCATTCTTCTGCTGCTGATCAAAAATCCCGGACGGGTGTTCTCTGCGGATGAAATTTATGAACGCGTATGGAATGAACGGGCTGTAAACACAGAAACCGTCATGGTTCACGTGCGCAATATCCGTGAAAAAATAGAGATCAACCCAAAGGAACCAAAATATTTAAAGGTGGTGTGGGGAGTTGGATACAAAATCGAAAAAATATCATAAACTTGCCGTGGGACTGATTTTACTCATCATACTGTTGCCTTCTCTGGCAATGATGGTCATTCGTCCTCATTATGTCAGAGGACAGAACCGGAATCTGATTACTCAGTTAAATTCCTCCTCTTTTCTGTCTACTCTGATTGGCAGTAATTACGTACTTTACGCAGAAGAACAACAGAGAAAAACCTCGGAGATTTTATCTCCCTTTGATGTTTTCTTTCCTTCTGCACTGGTAAACAAAAAGACATCAGAAACAGACCAGAAAGATTCCGAAAAAGAAAAAAGTGAAAAAAAAGCAGAGGAAAAAACAGAGACAGCCACAGAAGAAGTAACTGTAGAAACAGCGGGAACAGGAAATTCAGAACTGTCATCCTCCGAACTGAATTATGACAATTACCCGCATAACAAATACCGAAATGATGTCAACGGACAAGGATATACTTCTCAGGAAGCGATTATGAATTCTTATAATGATTTTCTATATGTTTTTTCCGACTGGAATTATAATTTTTCTAATCTTCGCTCTTATGTGAAATATCAGGTAAGAGATGCCTCCGGAAAAATTCTGGACAGTAATACCTCAGACAATATTTATACCATCCTGGATGGAATGAAACAGGATCAGCTTGGATCCGATTATGCTTTCGGCGCAGTCATCACTTACGATCAGAACGGAAGTATCTCTTCCTCGGAATTTTTTTTCGGAAAATCTACCAATGGCTCACAAGTACTGAATGAAGCCGCAAGACAGACACCCTGCTCTGATTTTAACATTAGTTACGGAATGACTGCTCCTTTTCAGAAGCCTCAGGGACGTACTTACGTTTATCTTATGAATATGTCCGATTTTGACAGTATGACTGCAGATGACATGGAACTTCTTTCTATTGCAGGCGTACATTCACAGACAGAAGATCTTTTTATTGTTTTTCTTACTCTCATGGCTCTGGTAGCAGGAGCTGCACTTCTGCTTCCTTTTATCCGTCCGCTTGAAACAGGCAATGAGAAAATCTTTCATGCACCGTTTGAACTGGCTGCAGCAATTCCATTGTTCTTTTTGGCTTTTGGCATAAGCGTATCACTGGACAGTCACTTTCTCAGTAATCAGTCCATTTTTAATGTGATGACCAGTATCGGAATGAATGACAGTCTTGCTTCTGCCCTTCAGTATCTGTGGGGATTCGCAGGATGGACAGCAATTTTTGCTTCTGTCTACTGGGCAGCCGGATGCATGCGTTTCCTGTTCACTATGGGGCCAAAAAACTATATTAAGGAACGTGTACTTATCTATCGGATCTGGCCTTGGACAAAAAAACTTTTCCGAAGAACTTACAATAGCCTTCTTCACCTGAATCTGAAAGATGACACTACAAGATCTCTGATCAAAATCGTTCTTATCAACTTCATTGTTCTTGGTTTTATCAGTCTTATGTGGTTCTGGGGAATTGCAGCACTGATCCTGTATTCGTCTGCATTATTCCTTCTTCTTCGGAAATACAGCAATGACTTAAAAAAACAATACAGTCGTCTGCTGGATGCTACAAATCAACTGGCAGAAGGAAATCTGAACGGCACCATTCCGGAAGACCTGGGAATTTTCGAACCTTTCCGGGAGGAAATTACCAAGATCCAGACTGGCTTTCGCAAGGCAGTGGATGAAGAAGTAAAAAGCCAGAAAATGAAAACCGAATTAATTACCAATGTGTCTCATGATCTGAAAACTCCTCTTACGGCAATTATCACATATGTAGATCTTCTAAAACAAAAAGATATTACCGAAGAGGAACGTGCACATTATATTGATGTCCTGGAGCAGAAATCTGCCCGTCTGAAGATTCTGATTGAGGATCTGTTTGAAGTAAGCAAAGCCACCAGCAGAACCATTACACTGAATATTGTAGATGTGGATATCGTAAATCTTATGCAACAGGTAAAACTGGAACTCTCGGAAAAAACAGAAGATTCCGGTCTGCATTTCCGGTGGCATCTTCCGGAAGAGAAAGTTATTCTCCCTCTGGACAGCCAGAAAACCTACCGGATTTTTGAAAACCTTCTGGTAAACATTACAAAATATGCCATGCCCGGAACCAGAGCTTACATTGATATGGAAAATGAGGAAAAGTGTGTTCGCATTACCATGAAAAACATATCTGCTTCCGAACTGAACTTCAATCTTTCTGAGATTACCGAACGTTTTGTACGTGGAGATGCTGCCAGAAATACAGAAGGCAGCGGTCTTGGACTGGCAATTGCCAAAAGCTTTACCGAATTGCAGGGAGGTACTCTGGAAATCTTAACAGACGCTGACCTGTTTACTGTTCAGATTGTTTTTCCAAAACCCTGAATCCATTCATGCAAAAACGCTGTGCGGATGAACATCGCTCTCCGTACAGCGTTTTTTTTAAAGTTTAAATCCCTCTCTGACAATTCCAGCCAGAATTTTATGGCCGGTTTCAGTTAAATGAATGCAGTCGGTGGTAATGGCATCATGTCCACGTTTTTCTATTTCCCTCTCCAGAGGCTCCTGAACAGGAATAAACTTTGCATGATAATTACGTGCCAGTTTCCTTATATTCTTGGACATTTTCTTCTGCCAGGGTACCCAATCTTCATATTTTCCATCCTGCGGAAAGATAAAAGGCTCCAGAGTAATGATTTCCGCCTCTGTCTCTCTGGACAAGTCAAACAACATCTCATGGTATGCACGAATACTGTCTTCCAGCATATACAGCTTTTCCTGTTCTGACACATCCGCCTCCACAATCAGCCCTACATCATTAATTCCTACCAGAATACTTACATAATCCGGATGGAGAGCAATACAGTCACTGCGCAGGTCTTTGGCTACCCGTTCAGTAATATAACCATCTACCCCCTGATTAAAGATATTCCAGGTATTTTCTCCTTCACCCAATGCAGAAGCAAATTCTCTTACATACCCTACCCCAAGAGGCGGACATGAAGTAGTTCTTCCTGCATCTGTTATACTGTCACCTAAAAATACAATTACACCCATGGCTATTCTCCTTCAGCAATGGGCAAATTTCTTGCCCACCTAATTGTATAGTATTTATTTTAACTGAAAATTGCCAGTATTGCAAATAGTAATTTTGTGAATGGTTGCTAAAAAGAAATTTTTGTCTGTTTTTCTCTGGACATCCTGTAAAAGACAGTATATAATCAGACTCATCAATTCAGACCAATCGGTCAATGTTCCCCTTTTTTTATTTTTTATTTTTAGCGAGGTGTTTTTTATGTGTTTACAGGCACAACTGGCACTTTTTCTGTCTGCAGGAGCCGTCTGCACAGATCTGTTTACAGAAAAAGTCCCAAATGAATGGATCTGGCTGGGGCTCGGCATAGGTGCCGGCTTTCAGCTTCACGCAAGAGGACCGGACGGATTACCTCTTTTCCTGAAAGGTATGCTTCTTCCTCTCATTCTTCTGTTTCCTCTGTTTTTATTCCGTATGATGGGAGCAGGAGATATTAAACTGCTTGCTGTTCTGGGCGGTCTTCTTGGTACCGGAACCATTCTGCGCAGTATGCTCTGCAGTTTTCTCCTTGGTGCTCTTCTCTCCTTTGCGTTTCTTATGGCCTGCGGCAATCTTCCGGAACGGCTCTCCTATTTCTTTCGTTATATCAGAGCCTGCAGCCGAAATCGCCATCTGATTCCCTACATGAAGCCCGGTCCCCGGGCAGAACACTTTCATTTTACTGTTCCAGTTTTTCTGGGTATTATGCTTTATGCAGGAGGATTTTATTAAATGAAAAAGAAAATCCTTGCTGTATACGACAAAGAAGAAGACTTTGCCTGCCGACTTACTTCCTGGCTGAAACAAAAATGCAAACTCTCTCTGGAATTTATGACATTTACAAATCCTAAAAAGCTCTGCGAATACAACCAGACACATGAAGTCACTCTGGTACTTGCTGCTGAAAACAGTATGGAGACCTGTATCTGCGATACTTTCCCAAACAAAATCATTCTCCTTCTGGAAGAAAATATTCCTTCTTCCAGTCATTATCCCGGTATTTCAAAATACCAGTCCTGCACCGGAATTCTGCAGGAACTTCTTTCTCTTATGGAAAATCAATTTCCTTCCTGTATACCGGGAAAAAACACCGGCCAGAATCCAGAACTTCTTGGAATCTACTCTCCCGTAAACAGATGTGGAAAAACTTCATTTGCTCTGGCTGCCGGTCAGATTCTATCCGAAAAGTATCCCGTTCTGTATCTCAATCTGGAATCCTGTTCCGGCTTCGAATCTCTTTTTTCAATAAAATATCCCCGAAATCTGGGAGATTTTTTTTACAATCTCCGTCAAAAAAAAGAAAATACAACTGCCCTTCTTGCTTCTCTGATTCATGAAACAGGAACCCTTCATTATATCCCTCCTGTTGTGATTCCTGAGGATATCTGGTCTGTCACAGAAGAAGAATACAACCGACTTCTTCAGCATATTGCAGGAGAAAGCAGTTATCACACTCTGATTATTGACTTTGGGGAAAATCTCTCCTCTTCCATCCTGCTTCTCCGCCAATGCAAGAAAATATATATGCCGATCATAAAGGATAAAATATCTGCTGAAAAAGTCAGTCAATATGAAACCTGTATGAGACAATCAGGAGAACAGGAAATTCTTGAAAAAACCAGAAAGATTCTGCTTCCCTCGCCTCAGTATTCCACAGAATCCGGAAACTGGCCCTACACACTTACAAAAGGTACTTTCGGGGAAGCTGTAAGAAAGGAACTACATGAAAGGGAGAATGCTTATGGAAATATTTTCAGTTCTTAAAGAAAAACTTATGGAACGACTGGATGCTCTATGGGACTCCACAGATGAAGAGATTCTGGACATCATCGACGAATTGCTCCTGACAGAAGGACGTAATTACGGACTCAGTCTCAACCAGAAAATACAGTTGCAAAAAGAGCTGTTCCGTTCCGTCAGAAAACTGGATGTGCTTCAAGAGCTTCTGGAGGATACAGATATTACAGAAATCATGGTAAACGGATGGAACCATATATTTATTGAACGGGATGGTCATGTTCTTCCATGGGATAAAACCTTTACTTCCAAAGAAAAACTGGATGATGTCATTCAACAGATTGTATCTCGCTGCAATCGTGTTATCAATACACTCCATCCTATTGTTGATGCCCGTCTGGAAAATGGAGCCCGGGTTAATGCAGTTATCCCTCCGGTGTCCCTGGACGGTCCGGTACTTACCATACGCCAATTTCCCAAAGATCCCATTACCATGAATACCCTTCTGAAAAAGCAAAGTCTTACTGAAGAGGCTCTGAATATACTTATTTCTCTTGTAAAAGCCAAATATACCATTCTCATCGGAGGCGGAACCGGCGCCGGGAAAACTACCTTTCTCAACGCCCTGTCCGCCTATATTCCGAAAGACGAACGAATTATTACCATTGAAGATAATGCAGAGCTGCAGATTCAGGGAGTCCCCAATCTGGTCCGAATGGAATGCCGGATGGCAAACATCGAACACTCACAGGAAATCACCGTCACAGACTTATTAAAAACGGCTCTTCGCATGCGTCCGGATCGGATTATTGTGGGAGAGGTAAGAAGTGACGCCCATGAACTGCTTCAGGCAGTAAATGTAGGATCTGAAGGAAGTATGTCCACCATTCATGCCAACAGCTGTTCCGATATGATCAGTCGTCTGGAAACACTTGTTCTCATGAAACTGAATATGCCCCTAAGTGCCATACGCAGACAAATTGCTGCCGGGTTTGATCTTTTTATATATCTTGGACGCCAACGGGACAAAAGCCGTAAGGTTCTAGAAATTGCTGAACTGGACGGAATAAAAAATGACGAAATTCTTCTGCATCCTTTATTTATTTATCAGGAGGGTAAAGGCCTCATACAAAAGAATCTGCTGAAACATAAAGAAAAACTGGAAAGGGCTGGTATTCAATTATGAACAATTCTTACAGTAAATATCGTTTTACACCACTGGAATGGATTCGCTACATTGCAGAAAGTATTCTTCTTTGTGCAGTCATCAATGATCTCTGTTATCGCAGCTTTATTACTTTCTTTTTTCTGCTCCCCCTTCCTTTCTGGTATATCTCCATGCGCAGACGCCAGCTGCTGCTTCAAAGAAAACAACGGCTGCATCATCAGTTTCGTGACACCCTCAACGCCATAAACACAGCCGTCTCAGCCGGTTACTCCTTGGAAAATGCTGTATTGGAAGCGCGAAAAGATTTAAATCGCATTTATGGTCCTGACAGTGAAATGTCACAGGAACTGGCCTACATGGCTGCTCAAATGCGTCTCAGTGTGCCTGTAGAAAAACTTTTCTACGATTTGGGGTGTAAAAGCCAGGTAGAAGACATTCGAAATTTTTCCCAAATTCTGGTACAATCCAAACGTATGGGCGGAAACATGCGGGAAACCCTGCAAAAGAGCGTTCATATTATAGAAGATAAAATCGATGTCAAAAAAGAAATTGATGCCATGTTAGCTGCAAGAAAAATGGAGCACAATTTTATGAGTCTTATGCCTGCCGGTATTGTCCTGTATATGCGCATAACTTCTCCCGGGTTTCTGGATGTCCTGTATCACAACACAGCCGGTATTCTTCTGATGACCCTATGTCTCATTCTGTATGCCGGAGCTTTTTTCTGGGGCAGGAGGATGGCAGGAATTGAAATTTAAATCAAAAATATCCGAAGAAAAAAACCTTTTTATTATAAGTCTTATCCTTCTTTTTACCGGAAATGCGTCAGGAATCGGAATCACTCTCTGGCAATACAATACCCGGGCCCCTACACACACTCTCGAGCGCCGGGAATACGGTAGCGGTGATTATGAAGAAATTCTGACGGTTCGCACAGAAGATGGTAACACGCAGGAAATTGTAATTCGCATTCCTGAGAAAACTTACACACCGAAAAAAGCCCGGGAACTTCTAACTGCTGCCTATTCCCGTCTGGAATCTGTAATCTGTGGAAAAAACAAATCTCTTGACCAGATTCATTTTCCCCTTCTTCTTCCGGAAACGTTAGAAGATTCCCCGGTGCACCTGTTCTGGACCACCTCTTCCCCGGATCTACTCAGCTGGGAAGGGGAAATCGGTGACTGTGTGGAATCAGACGGTTCTTCTGTCACGCTTCGCTGTGAGCTATATCTGGGTGAGGAAAGTCTTCTCTGGGAAAAAGATGTCACTGTCTATCCGGAAAAGAAAGCACCGGAAGAGGCATTGGAACAGTTCGTACAAAAAGCTGTCCTGGAAAAAGCGGATTCTCCTTCTTCCCGGTTAACGCTCCCTGAAACGATTCAGGGAAAGTCTGTTACCTTCTACAAAGATCAGGAAAAAACCGGCATCTGGATTTCCTTTTTTTCCACTTTACTGGGTCTTTCTCTGATTCCTCTGAAAAAACAGCGGGAAAAGGAAAAAGCAGAAGCTGTAAGAAGAGAAATGCAGATGGACTATCCTGACATCCTCAGTAAACTTCTCCTGTTTCTTCAGGCAGGACTGACTGTGCGAAACAGTTTTGAAAAAATCAGCGAAGATTACTTACAGAGTCTGCAAAAATATGGAATGAACCGACGTATTTCCTATGAAGAAATTACAGAAACCTGTCGGGAACTTCAGGGAGGAATGCCGGAGATTCAGGCCTACGAGCGTTTTGGAAATCGTTGTCCGGCTTCAGAATACAAAGTGTTATCTGTGCTTCTTATCCAAAATTTAAAAAAAGGAAATCAAAGTATCCTCCTCCTCCTTGAAAGAGAATCCACAGAAGCACTGGAAGACCGGAAACGGCAGGCCAGGATTCAGGGAGAACAGGCTTCTTCCAAACTTGTTTTCCCCATGCTGCTCCAGCTAATCATTGTTCTTACTTTACTCATGTTTCCGGCATTTCTCAGCTTTTATTAGGGTTTCATATATTTTGAAACCGCTCGAAAGGAGGTGATACATATGAATACACTTATGGCTTTTTACAAAGATGAATCCGGCATTACAGTAATTGAAATTGTTCTGATTCTCGTAGTCCTCATCGGTCTTGTCATTATTTTCAAAAAACAACTCACAAGCCTCATCCAAAACATTCTTTCAAAAATCACAAGTCAAAGCAACAGTATCTAAGGAGGTTCACATGAAAATCCGAGGGAGTATGACAATCACTATGTGCTTGCTGCTATCCGTACTGCTTTCTCTTCTCTTTTCCTGTGTACGGCTTGCGCGGATACAGTATGGAAGAGTTCAGGCCGTTCACGCTGTTGATACAGGAATGTACTCAATTTTTGCCGAATATGACAAAACACTTCTGAACAATTATGATTTATTTTATCTGGATGCCGGTTATGGAAACACAGAAATTAATCCCTTCCGCATAATCAATCAGATGGAAAATTCCATGCATACTTCTCTTACAACAGGTCTCACACCCTGTACTCTTCAAAGCTGTGCCATTACCGGGTATCGACTGGCCTCCGATGAAGATGCACGGTCTTTCCGGGGACAAGTGGCCCGATCTGTAAAAAACAGTCTTGGGGAGAACGGAATTACATATCTGGAAAATTTTATTCGTCAATCTCTTTCCCTTTCTGACAGTCAACAGCAACAGAAAGAGCAAGGGCCGTCCCCTGTGGAGTCTGATTCAATCAAATCAGAAGAAAATCTCCCGGAAATCACAGAACATACAAACCCACTGGAAGTGTTTAGAAGACTTAAAGATATGGGTATCCTTGGACTGGTGCTTCCCTCTGACTGCTCCGTATCTGAAAAAAACATTCCCATTTCTGATCTTCCTTCACACAGAAAGCTGCAAAAAGGAATGGGATATCTGGAAACCGGAAACTCAGAAAATCAAAAACTTTACATGCAAAGCTACATTATGGATAAACTGGGAAACTATGCATCACCCAGATCCTCAGACACTTTTGCTTATGAAGCAGAATACATTCTGTGGGGACAGTCTTCCGACAAAGAAAATCTCCGAAAGACTGTGAACCGTCTTCTCCTTATGCGGGAAACTGCCAACTGTGTTTCCCTGTATACGGATCCCGTAAAAAGACAGGAAACCCTTGCTATGGCAACTTCTTTATGTACCCTTCTTCTCTTTCCTCAAGGAACTGCTGCAGCTGAAGCTCTCCTCCTGGCAGGGTGGGCCTATGCGGAAAGTCTGGTAGATGTAAGACAGCTCATGCTTGGTGGAAAAGTTCCCCTTGTTAAAACTGCAGATTCCTGGCAGACCCGTCTGTCCAGTATTGGAGATATCTTCGCCCTTCTTCAAAGCGACCAACTTATTTACTCATCCGGTCTGAACTACCGGGACTATCTTCATCTTATGCTTTTTACTGTATCTGAACAAACACAGACATTTCGCTGTATGGATATGATTGAACAAAATATCCGCAGCTTACCGGGAAAGAAAAATTTTTCTATAGACTGTTGTCTGGAAAGTCTGGAAACAGAAACCGTTATAGGCGGACCGGAAGGCATCACCTGGACTGCTCTTCGTTCCTATGGATATGACATGTGACAAACAGGAGGAAAAATGGATAAAAACAGACATCTTCCATACAAAACAGGCAAACTCTATAAAAAACGAAAGGAAATGTACTCTCTTCAGCCCTCTGCCAGCCTGACACTGGAAAGTGCTTTTGTTTTTCCATTTTTCTTTCTGACTATAGTGATTCTGATCTCTTTTCTCGACTTATTCCGAATACAGTCCATACTGACTTCTTCCCTCAGCCAGAGTGCAAGAGAACTTGGAATGTATGCTTACTGTACAGAAAAAAACGAAGCATCCCCTGTGGGTATTGTAAACGATACAATCTGTATGGCTTATGCAAAAACCCGGCTTTACAGTCATCTCAAAAACGAAAATCTTTCCGATATTTCGCTTTCCGGTTCCACATACAGAAACGGTATCATTTCTTTAAAAGCCACCTGTATGCTTAAAAGCCCGGTATCTCTGTTTCCTGTAAAACCGGTTAAACTGACGGCATCTGCCAGTGCTCAGGCATGGACTGGATATGACGGAGACAAATACGCAAATATGGATCTGGCTTCACAGGAAGAAATGGTTTACATAACAGAATCACAAAGTGTCTACCACAGTGAAGCCGACTGCACGCACCTGAAGCTTTCTATTTCAGAAACGAAAAAAAACAGTCTCCCTCAAAAAAGAAATATTTATGGTGAAAAATATCATGCCTGTGAAAAATGTATTACCGGCCAGGAATCCTCTTCTTTCTACATAACTGAAACCGGAAATCGTTATCACAGTACCAAAAACTGCAGTGGTCTTACACGCCATGTGAAATTAATAAAAAAATCAGAAATTGGTGATCTACACATCTGTTCCAGATGCAAAAAACGAAATGGAGGAAATTAGGAATAATGGAAGGAAAAATTGCCGCTCTGCTTTTTTTAAGTTTTATGAGCCTGGAAGATTTCAAAGAAAAATCCGTATCCGTCTGGAAAATTCTGCTGTTTCTTGCAGCAGGCCTGACTTATCTGCTGGTTTTTCAAACAGTTCTGTGGTCTCAGTCTTTATCTTTGTATACCCTTATCGCTTTGCTCCCCGGCATTGCACTTCTGCTGCTCACAAAAATATCTCAGGGAGCCATCGGGGCGGCAGATGGACTGATTGTCCTTGGTCTTGGACTCTGGCTTGGGTTCTGGGAATTACTTGGTGTTCTCTCCGGTGCTTTTTTCATTTCTGCTTTTGTAGCCGGATTCCTTATAGTTTTTCGAAAAAAACAAAAAAATGACTCTATACCATTCATCCCATTTCTGGTACTGAGTATGTGCACCAGTCTTCTGATTTCCTGAAAAGGAGTACTTTGCCCATGAGAACTTTATTTTCTACAAATTCTAAACTCACAGGAAGTTACACCGTAGAAACCGCATGTCTCACCGGTCTGTTTCTTCTTGTTGTCTTTTCTTCTCTTTTTCTTATACTTGGAACCTCATTAAAAGGAGCAGGAACCATGACTGCACTGGAGGCTGCAGAGTTCGGCAGCATGAAAGCTGTAAGAAAAAACGGAAACGGAATCTCTGCTGCTTCTTCTCGTATTCAGAATCAGTCTCTCCATTATTCCGTTACAGGAAACAACCAGGAAACCATTGTATATTTTGAAGATATCCTTACGTTCCCTTTGCCCGGTCTCAGATGGCATATAAAAGGAAATGCACAGATAAAAGTAATACGCCCGGTTTTATTTATTGAAAAAGTAAAACAGGCAATCGCAATCAAAAACAGCCTGACTGCTGATTAAGGAGGAAATATGGAAACCTTGTACAGAAGGGAACTGAATCACAGCTATCTGGTTCTCAAAACCGACACTCACCATTCTTTTACAGACTATTGCGCCAAAATGCTTCTATGCAATTCCATCGAAGGTCTGCTTCCATGTAGTCTTCGAACAATAGACGGAGAATCCTTTCTGTACTATGAAGTCACTTCACATCAAAGTCTGTATCAGATCTATGAAAATAAAAAATTCAAATCACAGGATCTTCTGCTTCTCTTCGAGGCTGCTGCACACACTATGGAACACATGGAAGATTATTTGATTGATTCCTGCCTGATTCTTTTTCATCCGAAATATATTTATGCAGATGCAGAAAGAAAAAATTATCAGTTCTGCTGCTATCCTTTTTCTGTGCCTGATCAGGAAAACAGTTTTTTGTCTTTGACAGAATATATTCTGCCGAAAATCGATCATGAAGATTCCGATGCTGTTGTATTGGGATATGGTATTTACAAGAACAGCACTCAGGAATCTCCCTGCCCTGAAATGCTTCGAAAGGCTCTCCAAAAACAAAATACAAAACCAGAGGAAAAAATCCGGGAAATAATCCCGGATCATTCAGAAGCAGAAGCAAAACACCAACAGGCACTGGACGCCTTTTTTCTTGAAGATGACGAAGAAGAATCGCGGCCGTTCTGGTGGCTGTGGGGCACTCTGTTTACTGTGGCAGCGCTATCCGCATGTACTTATCTTCTGCTCCATTACCGGTTGGCCACTCTGTTTCAGACCATACTTGGACTTTCTGTCATTCTCTTTTCAGGAGGTGGTGCTCTCCTGTTCTATTTTCTGAAAAGTAACAGAAAAAAATCCTCGTCTCTGTCCCAGGATTCCCTCCCAGCATCTCCCTGCCCAGAGTTTTCCAATTCTGAATCTTATTATTCTGAACTTTCCCACACACAACCCCCTTCATTCAAACAACCCGTTTCTCAACAGCTCAATTCTGACTGCAATTTCACAGTACTGCTCCGTCCGGAATCTGCCTCTTCTCCGTCTCTTCTGATTTATGAACCGACCGGTCAACGTACAGTAACTCTTTCCAAAAATCTTATACTCATCGGAAAACACCCTGCAGCAACAGATATCTGTATTTCTTCTCCCGGTGTGAGCCGCATGCATGCACAAATACGATATAGTGATTCCCATTACTATCTTATGGATCTGAACTCCAAAAATGGAACACTGGTAAATAAACAGATACTGAATCCTCAGGAAGAATACCTGCTTCAGGATAAAGATCAGTTGCAATTCGGAGAAATAAAAGCTGAATTTCAAAAAAATTAAAGAAAGAGCAGCAACAGTGTCATGCATATAATGTTGATAATAATATCCTTTGCGCTTTTCCGTAAAAATCGGATTAAAAGAGGCTAATGGCGAAAAAAACATACTGCCAGAGATAATGTTCCAAAAAAACCAATGCGGCAACCCTGGCAAGTATCTCAGACATCTGTCAACCTCTCTTTTTCTGTAAAATCTGCAAATCTGGCTTTTACTACCTGCGCCAATGCTTTCGGATTCACTATAATTGTAGAACCGATTCTTCCTCCACTTACATAAATGTGATCAAACTGTTCCGCACTTTCCTGAATAATGGTAGGATATAGTTTTTTCATACCAAGAGGACTACATCCACCCCGGACATAACCTGTAATTTTTGTAATGTCTTTCACGTGAATCATTTCAATTGATTTTTCACCAAGCACTCTGGCTGCGGCTTTCAGATCTACTGCCTCTGCAATGGGAATCACAAGGACATAATATTCTTTGCTTTTCCCCTGTGCCACCAGCGTCTTAAATGTCTGCTCTACAGGAGTTCCTGTTTTTTCTGCTGTATGAAGACCATCTATGAATTCATCACATTCATAACTGATTGTTTCATAAGGAATTTTATTTTTGTCCAGAATCCGCATGGCATTTGTCTTTCCTTCTTTATCTTTGTTTTTTGCCATTTTCTCACCTTCTTACATTTTTTCTTTCTGCACATACTATAATAAAAAAGAAAGGAAGTATGTGCATGCTTTATAATGAAAATCAAGGCGACTATAGAAGCCGCCTTTCTCATCATTCTGAAACAACTGATAAATATCATGTAGAATCCAGTTCTGTCAATGACTTTGGCGGACTTGCCGCTACGGAAATGACAGGACTGATTTATAAAGCTCCCGTATGTTCGGATGAACTGGACTCTTACAAAAGCATCTATCCATTCTCTCCCGGTCAGTATACGGAAGATTGATACTCAGGTCGTCTCTGCATCAGAAGAGACATTGTCCTTCTGACTTTCCGTTTTAAAACTTCGGGGAGTCAGAAGAGGCTCAAAATACCCCCGGATACTTTCCAGATTAAATGTATCCTGAGAATACTCATGAATTCCATGTTTCTTAGCCATCTCGTCTGTATAGTCCGAAAATTTATATACTGCACAGTTGGTTTTGTCTTTTTCATAATGCATGACAAGGGGAACCAGAGAATAATCGGTAATGGTTACTCCTCCTGTTTCCGGATTTTTCTCCAATGTAAAATCTGCCATTCCTTCCAGCAGTTCCGGAATTGCCTCCTGTGTAGAAACAAAATTCCCAAGGGAATAATATACCAGCATATTATTTCCGTCCGGCCTCTCCTTCATCCCAAAAGCTCTGACTACATGAGGATGTGAACATATAGTAATATCTACCCCCTGCTCTGCAAGAAAATCTATTTTTTCCTCTGTTTCTTCATCCACTTCTGTAACGTCTTCTGTTCCTGTATGCAGAAATACGATTATCACATCTGCCATTGTTTTTGCTTTGGCCACATCCTGCTTTACAGTCTCCTCCTCATAAAGATCCACACAATAGCTTTCACTTTCCGACATCTGTGCAGACTCATTCAATCCAAAAGTATAATTCATCATTGCAATCTTAAAATTTTTTTCTTCTCTTACACGAATTCTGTTTGTATCCTGATCTTCCTGATCCTCATGAATTCCAAGCAGTGTAATTCCTGAATGTTTGTTTTTCCAGAAAGATACAGAATTAATGATTCCCGCTTTTCCCTTATCAAAAGCATGGTTCGTTGCCTGTGTCACAATATCAAATCCTGCCTTTACCAGTGCTTCTCCGCCTTCCAAAGGTGTGGCAAATTCCGGATACCCCGCTGCCTCATCATGATTGTTTACAAATGGAGATTCCTGGTTCACTGCTGCCAGATCTGCATTTTCAATATCCGCTTTCACATTTTTATAGAGAAAATCAAAATTCCAGTCTTCTGACTCCTCTCCTCCTTTTCCTTCTTCCAGAATAGAATCATGATACAGATTATCCCCCACTGCAACCATGTGAAGCGTATTTTCCTTTTTCAGCCGCTTTGCTTCCTCTTCTTCCTTCTTCTCCTGTGCAGCTTTTGCAGCTGCCTCTGCCTCCTGTTTTTTATGGTTTGCTTTTATAACAGAAGAGAAAATCAGGATAATCACTGCCAGAAAAACAGTTCCCCCTATTATAATTTTCTGGCGCAGAACCTGTTTGCGTCTCTGTCTTTCTCTCATTTTCTGACGTTTTCTCCGGGCTTCCAATCGTCTTCTTTCTTCTTCGTTCATACATTCACCTCTTTCTTTTTTACTTGTGAAATATTATATCAAAAATAACGGGAAACTCAACTGCATGATTTGTAATTTTATCCAATATATTCTTTTTTTCAAGCTTATTTTTCTATTTGCACACTTTTTTCCATCGGTGTATCATACGGAAAGGAAAGGATGTGTAAATAAATATGTCTTCAAAAACCAGAGACTATTTTTTTGATAATTATAAAGCATTGCTTATTATATTGGTTGTAATCGGACATTTTATCGAACCCTGTTATCATAATAATGAAGTTCTGGCAGGTATGAAATGGTTTATCTTTTCTTTTCACATGCCTGCATTTGTTTTTATTTCAGGCTATTTTTCCAGAAAACCAGCTTCTTTCGGAAAACTTGTACAAAAACTTGTAATTCCTTATTTTGTTTATGAGCTGCTGTACTATTTTCTCTATATATTCATTATCCATAAAGAAACGGGATTGTACTTTAATCGTCCAAAATTTTCTCTGTGGTATATTATGGCTCTGTTTTTCTGGCGTCTGCTTACCCCCTGTCTGACTAAAATTAAAGGACACATGCTTCTTGCTGTCCTTACCGGACTTCTGGTAGGTACTACAGAACTTGGAAATTTCTTCAGTATACCAAGAATTCTTGTATTTTTCCCTTTCTTCCTTGCAGGATATCATTTTAAAAGGGAATGGTTTGAGACAATCCGGGCAAATACAGGAAAGCTACTGATGCTCCTTACCGGTCTCCTTGTTTTTGGACTGACTATTGTCTCTGTATTTCATATACATATGACTCCTAAAATCTTCTATGGAAGATACTCCTATATGGACATGGAAACCAATGATCCTACAGGAATTCTAGTCCGGCTGACCTGCTATGGAATTTCCTTTCTGGGTATTTTTCTCATCAGCGTATGCATTCCCAGAACCTGCAAAAGTTATTCCCTCCTTGGCCAGCGCACTATGCCTATCTATTTGTTTCACGGACTTGTGTACAGCATTCTGAAAGAAACACCTCTCCTGGAATCCGTTACTTCTTTATGGCAGGGAGGACTTCTTATTGTTTTCTGTGTCATGCTATGCTGGGTTCTGGCTCAGGATATTCCAAATCAGTTTGTAACACGTATTTCTTCTGTTCCGATATCTGACTTTTCCTTCCCTCACCTGGGTATAAACAGAAGAATCTGATATGCAAAAAACCCTCCGTATCTTTCAATTACGGAAGGTTTTTCTTTTGCATTAAAAAATCAGATTCTGTTTACTCCTGTCTCTCTTGCAGCATTTGCCACTGCTTCAGAAACCGCTTTTGCCACTCGTTTGTCAAACGGATTCGGAATAATATAATCCGCAGCCAGATCTTTTTCATCAATAAGATTTGCAATTGCATAGGCTGCTGCCACTTTCATTTCGTCATTGATATCTTTTGCTCTCACATCAAGGGCACCACGGAAAATTCCCGGAAATGCCAGAACATTATTAATCTGATTCGGGAAATCGCTTCTTCCTGTACCAATCACTGCTGCACCTGCTGCTTTTGCCAATTCCGGCATAATTTCCGGTACCGGGTTGGCCATTGGGAAAAGAATGGGATTCGGTGCCATGGATTTTACCATTTCCTCTGTTACAGTTCCCGGTGCAGATACACCAATAAATACATCGGCTCCCTTAATAACCTCTGCCAATGTTCCCTGTTCTTTATCACGATTACAGATTTTTGCCATCTCCTGTTTCTCTGCATTCAGGTCACCGCGTCCTTCATAGATTGCACCTTTTCTGTCACACATAATTACCCGTTTCAGACCAAGGCTTACCAACAATTTGATAATTGCAATTCCTGCTGCACCTGCACCGGAAGTAACTACTTTAATCTCATCCAGTTTTCTTCCTGTCAGCTTCAGCGCATTCAACAACGCTGCTGCTGTTACCACTGCGGTTCCATGCTGATCATCATGGAAAATAGGAATATCACAGCATTCTTTCAGCTTTCTTTCTATTTCAAAACAACGTGGTGCGGAAATATCTTCCAGATTCACACCGCCAAAGCTTCCTGCCAGCAAACGAACGGTATTTACAATATCATCCACAGCTTTACTTCTTACACATAAAGGAAATGCATCCACATCTGCAAATTCTTTGAATAATACACATTTCCCTTCCATAACAGGCATACCGGCTTCCGGACCGATATCCCCAAGTCCAAGTACAGCACTTCCGTCTGTCACAACCGCTACCATATTATGACGCCTTGTATATTTATAAGACAGATCCACATCCTCTGCAATTTTCAGACATGGTTCTGCAACACCAGGTGTATAGGCAACAGACAGATCTTCCGGTGTTTCCACTTTCGCACGGCTGATTACCTCAATTTTACCATTCCATTCTTCGTGTTGTTTTAAAGCAAATTCCTTTGCATCCATGGGCTTTTCTCCTTTTCTTCTTTTCAATATTTGCATATCTATTTTAGCATAGATGAAAAATAAGAGCAACGTAATATTGCCATGTAATATGGAATGTCCGTTAATTACGGACTTTTTTTATTTTTTCCCTTTACAGATGTTTTTTTTACGCATCCATGCTATACTGAAACTACTTAAAACAAAGATTTTCAGAGGTTTTTTCTTACACTTACAGTTGTTTTTACAGGGAGGACAATATGGATACTTTTACTCTTATTCTTGAAATTATCGGTACTATTGCTTTTGCTTCGTCCGGTGCCATGATCGCCATTCAGAAAAAAATGGATATCTTTGGTGTCAATGTTCTTGGAGCCACTACAGCCGTAGGAGGTGGAATGATGCGGGATGTGATTCTGGGTGTAACTCCTCCCTCTGCTTTCTCAAAACCCGTTTATATTCTCTTTGCAGTCATTACTTCGACTCTGCTTTTTGTTATTGTATATACAAACCCGTCCATTCTTCGCTCTAAAATCAAATACCGGTATTACGATGCAATTATGATGATGTGCGATACTCTGGGACTTGGTATCTTCACAGTAGTAGGCATACAGGCAGCCGCCAATGTCATGCATGAAAGCAATGCATTTTTCTTTACATTCGTAGGTGTACTGACCGGTGTAGGAGGCGGTGTTCTCCGTGACATCATGGCAGGGGAAACTCCTTATATTCTGGTTCGCCACATTTATGCCTGTGCATCCATTGCAGGAGGAATCGTCTGTGTAGTCTGCCGCGCTTCCATAGGCGAAGCCGCCGGAGCCATTCTCGGACTGATTGTAACCGTAGTCATACGTCTTCTGGCTACTTATTTTCACTGGAATCTGTGGCGTATTCCCTGATTTGCAGAAATCCCTGATAAATTTTCTGTTCCATTCTCCTTTTATAAGTGCTATACTGATTTCAGAATACCAACATGAAATAAAAGGAGATGTTCCAAATGAGCAAAATTGATGAAGTAAGAAAAGCCATGGTATCTGCCATGAAAGCAGGAGACAAAGAACGAAAAGATTCTCTGTCCATGTTGTTATCTGCTCTGAAAAATAAAGCAATCGATAAAAGAGAAGATCTGACGGAAACAGAAGAAAACGAAGTTGTATTAAAAGAAATCAAACAGACAAAAGAAACTCTCGAGCTGACCCCTGCAGACAGAACCGATATTATCGAGGAATGCAGCAAACGAATTGCCGTATATGAAGAGTTCGCTCCCAAAATGCTGAATGAATCTGAAATCAAAGATGTGATTGCAGAGGTTTTAAAAGAACTGGAAATAGATGCTCCTACCGGCAAGGATAAAGGTCGTATTATGAAAGTCCTCATGCCGAAAGTAAAAGGAATTGCCGATGGCAAACTGGTCAATCAGGTACTGGGAAGCATGATGCAGTAACAGTTCATAAGGGTATAAGACTGCCGTCCGAAGAACCAATTTGTTCCTCGGACGGCAGTTTTTTTATTTTGTATATATTCAGGGATTATCTTTTTCCCAGATGAGCCGGAAGGTACTTCCTTTATCCGGCATACTTTCCAGCTCCAGTTTTGCTCCGAGAAAAGCCGCTCCATGTTTTACAATAGAAAGACCAAGGCCGGTTCCTCCCACTTCTTTGGAATGACTCTTATCTACTCTGTAAAACCGTTCGAAAATACGTGTTTTATCTCTCTGGGAAATTCCCAGCCCTGTATCTGCCACAGAAATACTGACTGTATGCTTCCCATCAAGGACCGTTACTGTAACGTTTCCGCCTTTTCGATTATATTTCACTGCATTATCACAAAGATTCGCAAGAACTTCATCCAGAATAGGCTCCACAGTAGGGATTAATGCATGCTCTCCTTTCAGATAAAGGGATACCTCTTTTCTGTCTGCCGAATCCCGAAAACGCTCCAGAATATTTTTTGACAAGGTATAAACATCAATTTCTTCTTTCTGATAAGGAAGACACCCTTCGTCAAGCTGAGAAATTTTAATTACGTCTCCCACAAGCGTGATCAGTCTCTGGGCTTCATCGAAAATTTTTCCTGCAAAAACTTTCACATCCTCGGGTTTTACAAATCCATCCTGAATAATTTCTGCAAATCCTGAAATAGAGGTCAGAGGGGTTTTCAGTTCATGTGATACATTTGCAGTAAATTCTCTTCTCAGATTTTCTCTCTGGATTTTTTCCGTAATATCTACCAGCAGCAGGACACCCCCTGTAACGGCCCCATCACTGAATACAGGATTTCCTGTAACCTGACAGTAATTATCGCCGATACGCAGGACTGTTTCCCCGTGGTTTCCTGCCAGCACGGTATCCACTGCCTGACGAAAAGGTTCACTCCTATTTAGAGAAAGTACGCTTTGCTGCTTCTGCATTCCGGAAGCAGCCAGAAGAGTCAGAGCACTGGAATTGCAGGAAAGCAAATCTGTCTGAGCATCAATTACCAGCAATCCTTCACTCATATTCTCTGTTATAATAGAAAACTCTTCCTGCTGTCTTCTTGCATCCGCCAGCTGTTTACGAATGGTCTTCTGTTGTTTATTTATTTTTGTAAGCAGAGGAGAGATTTCATCATAGATCTCTGCCTGCTCCGGATTGTCAAAATCCACTTCATTCAACGGTTCTACAATCCGTTTTGTCAGACGGGAAGCAAAAACTGCCCCCATAACTACCATAAGCAATACCACATAAATCATGGGAAGCAGAAGCTCTTTCAGAATGGCAGCTACTGTATACTGATTGCTGGACACGCGGAGAATCTGCCCATTTGAAAGTTTTCTCGCATAATATATCGTTTTCTCCATTAAAGTGTCCGACTGTCTCACAGCCTTTCCTGTTCCTGTTTCCATGGCTGCTTTTACTTCTTTTCTGTCACCGTGGTTTTCCATGTTTTCCGCGTCTGTTTTATTATCAAAGAGAACCGTTCCGTCACTGTCAATCAAAGTGACTCTGGCAGCCTCCAGAGGAAGCTTTTCAAGGGAAGCTTCCCCATCTTTTTCCACAGCAACCGCAAGATAGGCAGCTTCTGCTTTCAGCTCCTTTTCCAGCTGATTTCCAAAAAAATGATACAAAATGCCCATCAGAAAAGCCAGTCCTACAATGACGCAGGTAACTGAAACAAGCATAATGGATCGGAAAATGCGTTTTGTCATACGGTTTTTCCTCCGATTTTATATCCAATTCCCCGCACCGTTTTAATATAATTACCTGCACTTCCAAGCTTCTGCCTCAAAGTACGTACATGTACATCAATGGTGCGGCTTTCTCCATCAAACTCATACCCCCAGATCCGATCCAGAAGCTGCGACCGGGAAAATACAGTTTCCTGCTGGGAAAGGAGAAGACAGAGTAATTCAAATTCTTTTAAAGTTAATGTAACTTCTTTTCCATTCACACGAACCATATGTCTGGAGGGAGACACCGTAAGCTCTCCCAGCACATATTCCTGTGGTTTTTCCTGCCCTTCTGTTCTTCTGAGCAGGGCACGGATTCTTGATATCAGCTCCATCATCCGGAAAGGCTTTGGAATATAATCATCTGCCCCACTGTCAAGCCCCAGAACTGTATCATATTCACTTCCTTTTGCAGTTAACATGATCACCGGAAGCTTTCCTGTGTCTTGAGAAGTCCGAAGTTTTTTCAAAATACTCAGCCCGTCTTCTTCAGGCAGCATAATATCCAAGAGTACCAGAGACGGCATTGTAACTTCCATTGCTTTCCAGAACTGTGATGGCCGGGAAAATCCCTCTGCTTCCAGCCCCTGACTGTTCAATGTATAAATAACCAGTTCTCTGATATTTTCGTCATCTTCTACCAGATAGATCAACTTCCTCACCCCGTTTTCCTATTATTCCAGATGATGCTCATTGCTTTTGTGAATTCCTGTAATAGAATATTCCACCCATTCTGCCACATTTACCGCATGATCACCGATTCTTTCAAAATATTTGGCAGCCATCAGAATATCAAGAGCTGCTTTCATATCATCGCTTTTGTCACAGATGGATTCAAGAATTTCTTCTTTAATTTTGTTGAATAAATCGTCTACCACATCATCAGAAGCTATCACCTTCTCTGCCAGTTCCAGATCATTGTTAACAAAAGCATCCACACTTCCTGTAACCATGTTAATAGTAGCTTTTGCCATATCATGAATCTGAACTTTGCTTCTTATATCACTGTTTACGATATAAGGTGCCAGGTCAGATATATCCGCTGCCTGGTCTCCGATTCTTTCCAGATCGGAAATCATTTTCAGAGCTGCCGATATAACTCTTAAATCTCTTGCCACCGGCTGCTGCTGCAAAAGAAGGCGCATACAGATATCCTCTATTTCTCGTTCTTTTCCATCGATTTCATTTTCCAGTGCAAACACTTTCTGCTGCCCGATTCCTTCCTGTGTCTCCAGCAAATCGGAGGCAAGTGTAATGGCTTCCTCACAGAGTCCTCCCATTTTAATCAGTTCCACATGCAGAAGCTCAAGCTGTCTGTCAAATCTTGTACGCATATCAACCAAACCTCCCTGTAATATAGTCCTCTGTTCTTTTGTCCTTTGGCATGGAGAAAATCTGCTCCGTTTCACCGAATTCCACAATCTCTCCCAGAAGGAAAAATGCAGTTTTATCAGAAATACGTGCTGCCTGCTGCATATTGTGAGTAACCATAACAATGGTGTAATCCTGTTTCAGTTCCATTGCCAGTTCTTCAATTTTTGATGTAGAAATAGGATCAAGGGCTGAAGTAGGCTCGTCCATAAGCAACACTTCCGGATGTACGGCCAGGGCTCTTGCAATACAGAGCCTTTGCTGCTGTCCGCCGGACATACCCAGAGCGTTGCTCTTTAAACGATCCTTTGTTTCTTCCCAGATAGCTGCGTCCCTGAGGGATTTTTCCACGATATCATCCAGTTTTGTTTTGGAATGAATTCCATGTGTACGCGGTCCGTAGGCAATATTATCATAAATACTCATAGGAAAAGGATTCGGTTTCTGAAATACCATACCTACTCTTTTCCTCAGAAGATTCACATCCATTCTTCCGTATATGTCTTCCCCGTCCAGAAGTACATCTCCCTCAATCCGGCAACCTTCCACCAGGTCATTCATACGGTTCAGAGATTTCAGTAATGTAGACTTTCCACAGCCGGAAGGTCCGATAAACGCAGTAATTTCTTTTTCAGGAATATTTATGTTTATATTTTTCAATGCCTTAAAATCCGAATAATACAAATCCAGATTTTTCACTGATATTTTTTCTTTGTTCATCTTATTTTCCTTTCGTCAGTTTTTTGGCCAGTGCTCCGGAACCCCAGTTGATCAACAGCACCAGAAGAAGCAGTATTACGGAAACCGCATAGGCCTGATCCATATACAGACCCTCTCTGGACAGATTGTACATATGCACAGCCAGAGTGGAACCGGATCCCATAATACTGGAAGGTACATTTGCAACTGCACCAGCCGTGTAAATCAACGCTGCCGTTTCTCCTACAATTCGTCCTACTGCCAGAATCACACCTGCCAGAATGCCGGGGATTGCACTTGGAAGTACAATACGAAACACAGTACGCAGTTTTCCTGCTCCCAGTCCAAAACTTCCCTCACGGAAGGAATCCGGTACAGACTTCAATGCTTCCTCCGTAGTACGCATGATCAGAGGAAGAATCATAATGGAAAGAGTCAGGGCTCCTGCCAGCAGAGAATATCCCCATTTCAGAGCTGTCACAAAAAAAAGGGCTCCAAACAAACCATATACAATAGATGGAATACCGGACAGGGTTTCTGTTGTCAGACGGATGACTTTAACCAGTTTATTTCCCCTCTTCGCATACTCTACAAGATAAATAGCGGAAAAAATCCCAAGAGGG
Source organism: Blautia sp. (assembly GCA_051880075.1). Lineage (GTDB taxonomy): Bacteria > Bacillota > Clostridia > Lachnospirales > Lachnospiraceae > Blautia. Next base: position 58,256 of record JBJENG010000021.1, read on the forward strand.
ACTGCAATGAGCAGAGAAAGGAAGGTTACAACCAGTGTATTGATAATCGATGGAAGCATAGACGCATTTTCCGATGTATAAGTCCAGGAAAAAAGCTCAGGCGTCAGATGAGGAATTCCATTCATCAATATATATGCAATGAGAAATAATAAAACTGCAAATGTAACAACAGCAGAAAGAAGTACAAGAATCATAAGAATCATGGATCCCGGTGTCCTGGCATATTCTTTCAGTTTCTGTCCAAGGGTTTTCTTATTACGCATGACTGCCGTCCCCCTTATTCAATAATGCAACACAGAAGTTAATAATGAGGATGAATACAAACAGCACCACACCTGTGGCAATCAGTGCCTCTCTGTGCAGATCTGCCGCATATCCCATTTCCAGCACAATATTAGATGTCATGGTTCGGACACCTCTTAAAATACCTGCCGGCATACGCGCCTGATTACCGGCTACCATAACAACTGCCATAGTTTCCCCGATAGCACGTCCCACTCCCAGAACAACACCAGCGATTACGCCGGATTTTGCTGCGGGAAGCATGACTGCAAAAATGCTTCTTTCATGGGTAGCGCCCAATGCCAGGGAACCTTCATAATAACTTCTCGGTACTGCACGCAGCGCAGATTCACTGACACCGATAATGGTGGGCAGAATCATGATTCCCAGAAGAACCGCTGCTGTCAGCATACTGCTTCCGTTTCCTTTCTGAAAGAGTTCCCTTACCAGTGGAACCAGAACTACCAGACCGAAGAAACCATATACTACGGAAGGAATTCCTGCCAGCAATTCTGTAGCTGATTTCAGGAAAGGATATATTTTTCTCGGACAATATTCCGCCATAAAAACGGAAGTAAGAATACCGATGGGAACACCGATAATAATTGCCCCTGCAGTTACATAGATACTTCCCATAATCATAGGAAGTATGCCGTAAATGTTGTTTCCGGGTTTCCATTTGGTTCCAAGAAGGAATTTAAAAAGTCCGATTTCTTTCATAGCCGGAATACCGTTTACAAACAAAAACAGACAAATCAGAGCAACTGCCAGTATAGAGGCACAGGCAGCCATAAAAAAAACTACCTGCATAATCTGTTCTTTGTGTTTTTTCATATTCATTAATCCTCTCAGATTTCTCTCTGCTTAACTTATAGAGAGAAGCGCTTAGTTCAGCGCTTCCTCCCATGTAAGAACCTCACCTGTGAAAATAGATTTTACCTGATCAGAGGTCATATCATCTGTTGGATTATCATTGTTTACAACTACCGCAATACCGTCAAGAGCAATGACTGTAGGGGTAAGTCCCTCTGACAGTTCAGAATCTTTCAATTCTCTGGATGCCATACCGATTTCACATACACCGTCGATCGTATTCTGCATACCGGTTGTAGAATCACTGGTCTGAATTTCGATTTCCACATTGCTGTTTGCACTTGCATAAGCTTCTTTCAGTTTTTCCATTACCGGAGATACGGAAGAGGATCCTGCAACTACTACCTTGCCGGAAGCACCGTTTGAAGCATAAGCCTGTGTATCATCCAGCGGAATGTATTTGTTATCTGCCACTACCTGCTGTCCCTCTGTACTCATAATGAAATTAATGAAATCCTGTGCTGCATCACTGATGCCTTCTTTTACTGCAATATTAAAAGGTCTTGAAATTTTGTAAGTACCTGCTTTAATATTGTCTGCTGTTGCTTCTGTTCCGTCAATTTTCAGTGCTTTCACTGTATCATCCAGGGAACCCAGAGAGATATAACCGATGCTGTACTCATCCTGTGCTACTGTAGACATCATAACAGAAGTACTGTTGGTAATATTCGCTTCTTCTGTGGTCATATCCACTTTCTCACCGTCTATCTTTTCTTCAATGCCAAACAGTTCAATAAATGCACCCCTTGTACCGGAACCGTCTTCTCTGGAAACTACGGTAATATCTCTTGTGCTGTCCCAGTTGCTTTCTTCTGCAGCATTGGTATCTTTTGCACCTGCTTCTTCGTTTTCTACTGTGCTTTCTGTATTTGCATCTGTACCGGAAGTATTACCGGAGTCTGTGCTGCCTCCGCATGCGGTCATTCCCAGAGCCATAATTCCTGTCAGTGCCAGTACTGCCAATTTTTTCTTCATATTTTTTATTCTCCTTTTCCTCGTTTCTTTTCATTTTTTACTTTCTTTTTTGTATTTCCTTGTTACGAATTATAGTATGAAGGAAACAGGTAAAATACAAAATCTTACTTTTGTTAAAATCACGTTAAAAAAACAGACCATTTCCTTCTCCTGATTTTACATTTTCAAAGATTTGCCTGTTTTACCACTATTCTTTCCCAATCTGCCTGTTTTTTTGTAAAGTTTTTGTAAAATCAAAAAAAAGAAAATCAGGCATGATTCTGAAACCATACCTGATTTTCCTTTTTTAGTATTCTTCCATTTCAGCATCCATTTTTGTCTTCTGAACCGTTCCCCGTGGATGGCGGGGAGGTACATAGATTGAAAAAATCTTCAAGGGACCGCCCCCTGTATTTATGATATTATGCCAGGTACCTGCTGGTATAAAGACCCCATCTCCTCTACACATGATTTTCCGGAAATCCAGCTGATTTTTACAATTCCCCATTTTTACTACTGCTCTTCCACGCACCACCTGAATAAACTGATCCGTATCCTCATGTATCTCCAATCCGATTTCTCCGCATGGAGGAATGCACATTCGTGTCATCTGCAGATTGCATCCAGTCCAGACAGCGGTGCGAAAATTTGTATTTTCCGCAGTAATCTGTTCAATATTCGCCACATATGGACACGGTCCATGATCACAATTCATTTCTCAAACTCTCTGCTTAACTCTTTGCAATTATCATATGCTATTGCCAGACACATGTGATACAATGAATACATCAGGAATTTCAGGAGGATCAGGACAGCGAAAACTGGCTGAAAGGCTCCATTGAATATGAAAATAACAGACTGTCAAAGGAAAGCACATGACGGACAACAGCCGGATTAAAATACTGATCACTATTCACAGAAAAGAAGCCTGTTTTTGACATCTAATAACCAAAACAGTCTTCTCCGTTTATTTATCGTTCACAAATCCTTCAAAAGTTATTCAATCTTCCCGACCCCAACTTTCAATCTTCACTTTTCTATTTTTCCACCCTTTTTTCCATACCATAAGATACACCTGAAAATCGATCCCATCCGGTGCAATAGAAAACGGTTCTTCTCGGAGAATTACAGATTCCATGCCCTGCACCTGTAGTTCTTTTTGCCGCTTCTCCGCTTTTTTTATTAATTGCCGTATTTTTCCATCTGTTTCTTTCCCAAAAGATCTTTTCGGATATCCGCCAACTGCTTCTTCCAGTTTATCCGTCAAAAGATTTACAAGACGTTCGTGTGTATTTTTCCGAAACATCCGGGCAATTTGTTTTGCAATGCCTGGATAAGGATACCTGATATAAACACGCAGGATTCTTTGCATTCTGTAATCCTCGGCTTCCTTTGCCAGTTCCATCATCACATCGATTGCTTTTTCATCCGGTACCCATGGCTGTTCTTTTGGAATCACATATTTTGCAGGCACAGACAGATAACAGCAATAATTAAGAGGAGGAAAATCTCTCAACAAAGCCAGCCTTTGTTCCATGGGCGTGCAGAACTCTTCTCCCAGATAATCGTATTTGTCTCTCATAATGGCAATCCTGTATTCCAGCTGTCTCAGATACTCGTATCCTTTCACCCAGAAATGACCGATTCTCCCATAATCATACAAATGTACATCCAACAACAAATCTTTAAAAAACAAAGTCACTACCGATTCTCCCTGATCAACTGTCAGAATATATTCTTGTCCGTCATGTCTGAGAGAAGCCTCCAGTTTTCCTTCATAATCTTTCTTATATTCTCCTGTCATTCGGACCTCATGAAAGACAAGAAAACTTTCTACTGCATCATTCATCAGATAGACCAGCACAATTTTATCCGTTTCCGGAAATAATAATTCAAACTGATTCTGCTCTAGAAGTTCCTGCAGCATAACTAAAGTATCTACCACTTTTTTCTCTCTCCTTCTTTCTTTTTTATGATACAGAAGCAGAAAACTGCTGCCTCATAAATGATGGTTCATCTATGAAGCAGCAGTCCTTTAAGGTTTCACAATTTACTATTTTCCCTGCATCCTCTTGATTACTTTAAGTCGGGTAAACTCTTCTCTTTCTTTTTCTTCCAGAGCATTGCTGATTGACTTTGTCAATTCTTCATATCTCGGAATCGTAATATTTTTCAATGCATTGGCACGTTTCTGCGTCTTTTTGATATTTACCGCAAGTCGGTATGCAGAATTCTCTACTGCTGAAAGCCGCATCGTCAGCTGTTTCACCTTTTCAAAAGCTGCTTTTGCTTCATCCAGTGATGCCTTTGTCCCATAATAGGCATAAGTAGGTGCACCGGAAGACGGATCTGCCTGTACAAGGGGAATTTCCGTTCCCATAACACTCCTTGTTTTGATCCGGATAGAATTCTCCACAGGAACTGTCCTGGAAATTTCCTGTACATAACTGATTCCAATATCCATATTTGCCTTTTGCAACGCTGCATAGGCTGTACGGAAGGTAATATCAATCTGAGACTGGATATCCTTTGCCTGATCGATCAGATCCATAAGTTCTTTAATCAGAATATTTCGTTTCTTATCCATCAGGTCAAAGCCCTGTCGGGACAATGCCAGGGAATTTTTTGCCAGTATCAGATTTCCCTTAGTAGGGAAGGTATTCGGATCCATAACATCATCCTCTCTCTAATCATTACTGCCTGTATTATCTGTCTTCTTCCTCTTCCGGATGATAATATTTATCCAGTATCTTTGTATCAATACGGTCAAGTTCTTCTCTTGGAATCATTCCAAGAAGTTTCCATCCAAGATCCAATGTTTCCTGAATGGTACGGTTCTCATCCGGTCCCTGTCCTACAAACTGATGCTCGAAAGCATTTCCGAATTCCAGATATTTTTTATCAAGAGGAGACAGCTCGTCTTCACCGATAACCGATGCAAGTGCTCTTGCATCTCCCACCTTTGCATAACAGGAAAACAGCTGGTTTGCTACATCCTGATGATCTTCCCTTGTATATCCCTCACCGATTCCGTCCTTCATAAGACGTGACAGAGAAGGAAGTACATTAATCGGCGGATAAATCGCCTGCCCATGAAGCTGACGTTCCAGAACGATCTGACCTTCTGTAATGTATCCCGTAAGGTCAGGAATCGGATGGGTTATATCATCATTTGGCATGGTAAGAATCGGAATCTGTGTAACCGATCCTGTTCCGCCCCGTACAATTCCCGCTCGTTCATAAAGAGTTGCCAGTTCACTATACAGATAACCGGGGTAACCTTTTCGGGAAGGAATCTCTCCTTTTGAAGAAGATACTTCTCGCATGGCTTCTGCAAAGGATGTAATATCAGTAAGAATAACCAGAATATGCATACCTTTTTCAAATGCAAGGTACTCTGCAGCTGTCAAAGCCACCTTAGGCGTAATCAGACGTTCTACCACCGGGTCATTGGCCAGATTCAGATACATCACCACATGATCTGCCACGCCGCTTTCTTCAAACGTTCTGCGGAAAAATTCCGCTACATCATATTTAACACCCATTGCTGCAAAAACAATAGCAAATTTTTCATCACTGTCCCCACCAAGAGATGCCTGTTTTACAATCTGTGCAGCAAGTTGGTCGTGAGGAAGACCATTTCCTGAAAATATGGGCAATTTCTGCCCACGAATCAACGTTGTCAGACCATCGATGGCTGAAATACCTGTCTGAATAAAGTTTCGGGGATATTCTCTTGTTACCGGATTCAGAGGAAGACCGTTAATATTCAGTCTCCGTTCCGGAATCACAGAACCAAGACCGTCTATCGGCTTTCCGATTCCATTAAATGTTCTTCCCAGAATATCCGGAGATACTTCCACTTCCATGGGATGTCCCGTCAGTTTTGTATGGGTATTCAGGAGAGACATATTTTCTGTTCCTTCGAACACCTGAATCACTGCCTTATCCTCATACACTTCTACAATACGGCCGATTTTCTTTGTACCGTCATCCATCTTAAATTCAACAATTTCATCAAAAGCGGCATCCCGCACACCTTCCAGCACAACAAGAGGGCCATTAATTTCACTTAAGCCAAGATATTCGATTGCCATACCGTTCCCTCCTTATGCATTTTTTTCCATGACGGCATCATAGAAAGCGTCTACTGCTTTCATGTAATCATCCATCATTTCCAGTTTATTATTTGGCACATCATACTTGATGGCAATGACTTTTTCAAAAATATTTTCGCTTCTCAACACAGACATTGGCATTCCCATAGCAATCAGACTTCGGCATTTCTGATTCAGATAAAGAATGACGTCCATCATTTTAAACTGCTTTTCCAGCGATACACAGGTATCATCCGGATGGAAAGCATTCTGCTGCAGGAATCCCAGACGAATCACTCGTGCAATCTCCAGCGTAAGCTTCTGATCATCCGGAAGTACATCACTTCCAATCAGCTTGACAATTTCCATAAGACTGCTTTCTTGATTAAGAATTGCCATAATCTTATTTCTGTCTTCCACAAATTTCGGAGATACATGTTCCCCGTACCAGTGTGCCAGATCATTCAAATATTCACTATAACTTGTCAGCCAGTGAATCGCCGGGAAATGACGGGCATAAGCAAGAGATTTATCCAGTCCCCAGAAGCAGCGTACAAATCGTTTCGTATTCTGAGTTACCGGTTCAGAAAAATCGCCCCCCTGCGGAGATACCGCTCCGATAATCGATACGGAACCTTCTGTGCCATTGAGATTCTGCATCATTCCCGCTCTCTCATAAAAAGCTGACAACCGGGAAGCAAGATACGCCGGAAAACCTTCTTCAGCCGGCATTTCCTCCAGACGTCCTGACAATTCACGTAAAGCCTCTGCCCATCGTGAAGTAGAATCTGCCATAATTGCCACATCATAGCCCATATCTCTGTAATATTCTGCAAGGGTAATTCCTGTGTAAATAGATGCCTCACGGGCTGCCACCGGCATATTGGATGTATTTGCAATCAATGTGGTACGTGCCATCAATGCATTTCCTGTTTTTGGGTCATGAAGTTTTGAAAAATCTTCAAGGACCTGCGTCATTTCGTTGCCACGTTCTCCACATCCAATATATACAATAATATCTGCATCCGACCATTTGGCGATCTGATGCTGTGTCATGGTCTTTCCTGTACCGAATCCTCCCGGTACTGCTGCAGTTCCCCCCTTGGCAATGGGGAACAAAGTATCCAGAATACGCTGTCCTGTCACAAGAGGTACTGTGGCCGGATATCGTTTGCTGGTAGGTCTTGGAATACGGATGGGCCATTTCTGTGCCAGTTTCAAGGGATATTCCGTACCATCTGCCTGCAACACTGCTCCCAGAACTTCATCTACTGTATACTGACCATCCGAAACTACCTTTATGAGCGTACCTTCTACATGAGGAGGAATCATGGATTTATGCACAATGGAAGGTGTTTCCTGAGTCGTTGCAAAAATTGTACCCCCATGTACCTCTGCGCCTTCTTTTAAAATCATTTTCACATTCCATTTTTTTTCTGTATTGAGAGAATCCACCTGCATACCGCGGGAAATATATTTTCCCGACTGTTCTGCGATAACGGAAAGGGGACGCTGGATTCCATCAAAAATATTATCCAGAATACCCGGTCCTAAAGTAACAGAAATCGCATCTCCTGTTGCAGTAACCGTTTCCCCCGGCTTCAGACCGCTGGTCTCTTCAAACACCTGAACTGTAGTCGTATCTTTTGTGAGGGCAATAACCTCACCCACAAGATTTTCTTTGCCCACGTATACCATTTCAGACATTTTAAAACCTGTATTGCCCTTCAGATAAATGACAGGGCCATTTATGCCATAAATAACACCTGTTCTATTCATTCAGCAGCCCTCCGTCAAAATTAAATTCTTCTTTTGCACTTTCAAACAGACTTAAAAATGTGTGGTCAATTAAAATATTTTTATCCGGAATAATTGCCTTAATTCCACCCATAAACGATGTTTCAGAAAGAAGAACAGGAATTCCTGTTGTTGCAGTTACAGATTTTGCAATTTCCTCATCTGCAGGTGTCAGATAAATTTCCACCTGATTCTCTCCTGCAACGTTTTTTGCTTCCCGAATTTTTTCTTCTATCCAGTTTACATATTCCGGGCTTGCCATAAATGCTTCCAGTTTATTCTTAACATCTACAAACAGTTTTTCTCTTAATTCCTGCTGTTTCTTTGAAAGACGTCTCTTAATATGAATCTGTTCTGCAGACAATGCTTTATTGATTTCGCGTTTTGCATTTTCAGATTCCAGTTTTAGCCGTTCGGCTGCACTTTTGGTTTTTTCTTCTTCATGTTCTGCCAGCATCCGGGCAAGGGTTTCTTTGTAACTGTCCAGTTCCTTCTGGGATTCTTCCCTTGCACTGTCCATGGATACATCGTAAAAATGCTGCAGCTTTTCTTCCGTTGTCATGTCGTTCACCTTCTAACTTTTATTTACAGTTTGAGTCCGATTGCTTCATTTACATAAGAGATAATAAAGTCAGGGGCCCGGCCGGTTCCATGTCGGTCAGGAATCTCAACAAGCAGAGGAAGCCTGTGATTCAGACGGACATCATCAATAATATCCGGGAATTCTCTGCCGAATTTCTCTGTCAGCAATATAATTCCATTTTCTTTATCTGCAATGGCATTTTCCAGTGCTTTCTTAAGTTCCTCTCTTTCATGTACCACAACACCTTCCACGCCGGCAAGTCGCATACCGGTATAGGTGTCAATATTATCGCTGATCAAAAACATCTTCATAAAAATCCGTCACTTTCCGGTTATTTTTAACCAAGTCGTCCTAAAATCATGAATGAAATAATCAGACCATACAGCGCAATACCTTCTGCCATGGCTACGAAAATCATAGATTTACCAAACAGAGAACCATCTTCACTGATTGCTCCCAACGCTGCACTTGCAGAACTTGCTACTGCAATACCGGAACCAATACCGGAAAGACCGGTAACCAGAGCAGCACCAATATAACCAAGACCGGTCGCAAGACCTGCCTGTGCACCTTCTGCTGCTGCATTTACGTTTACTGTACCGCCCAGCGTAACCAGACTTGCCACTAACAGTGTTCCAAAGAAGAAGAAACAATTAATTCCCAGTGATGTTTTATAACGTTTTTTGTTTTTCTCCCCCAAAAAAAATGCACCAAATGGTACGATGATGCTCAGAATCAGAGCTGCTGCAATTGTGATTTGAATCATTGCTGTCATAATATTATTCCTCCTTAAATCCCTTTTTTATATTATTATTTTATTTTTTCTGTTTTAAAAACGGTTTAAACTCACGTCCGTCTCCTTTATAAAAACGACTGAACATTTCATAATATTCCAGACGCAGAACCTGAATTCCTACGATCAATCCTTCCATTGCACACACAAAAGCGTTACCAAGAATGATCACCAGCCAGTTAATCGTCCCTCCGTCTTCTGCACCTGCAAGCATAAGAACTACTCCCATCATGGCTGCATGACTGACTGCAAACGCACCGATACGCACGAAAGATAACGTATTTGACAGATAGCTCAGCATAACCTCAAACAATTCAAAAAAGCTCTGTACAAAAAACATGGCCTTTCCCCCTTCAATAGCAGGTTTCTTTTTCTCTACTATCCTTGTAAGAGGTTCCTTTAACATAATAAGAATCAACGGAATTCCAAACATAACACCAAGAACTCCCGCTGCCGGAATCGTATGTCCTGTAAGAAACAGAAGAATTGTAACTGTAAGCGCACTGTAAAATACCAGACCACTGATTGCATTCTGACTAAAAGCAATGTTCTCTACATCTTTGCTGCGCAATGCATTGATGATATTCAGGATCATCGTAGCCAGAATCAGAAACATACCGAATACGATTGCCACTACAAATACTGTATTCATGTTTCCGAGACCTGGAACTGCAGTCATGGCTTCTGTCGGTTTCAACCAGATTGCTGGAAGGATATCTTCAAATCCAAACAAGCTTCCAAACATAAATCCGAAGAATACAGAAAAGATTCCGGCTGTTCCGATAATTGCTGCCAGATCCATATGTTTCACTTTATAAAGAATAAATCCGCCAATCACAAGAATCAGTCCCTGTCCTACGTCTCCAAACATAACTCCGAAAATAAAAGAATACGTCAGTGCCACAAAAATCGTAGGATCGATCTCGTTGTATGCAGGAAGTCCATACATTTTTACATACATTTCAAAAGGCTTAAAAATTTTCGGATTCTTCAGCTTTGTAGGCGGTTTCACATTCACATGATGCCTGTCATCTTCTATAATGCAAAACAGTTTTGAATCATTTTCAATTTCCCGTTCAAAAGACTCTGCATCCTTTTCTGCCATCCATCCACACAGAATATAGAATGTCTCCTGATGCTCTTTTACACAGGCCGCCACCTTACGCACATCAAAATTAGACGAAAGGGTGCTCAACACTTCTCTGGCAGAAAGAATTGCGGAAGATTCCTTGTCCAGAATTGCAGAAGACTCTTTCTGACAAGATTCCATGTGCCTGTCTATCATATTCAATTCTTCTTTCAGCTTGTCATAAACCTGTTGGGGAGTCCCTTTATAATAATCTTTCTTCAGGTACACTCTTTCAAAATGCAAGGAAGAGAATACAGCATCTACTTCCTCCATTCTGGTCCAGGGCACAAAATAAACACCCCATACATATTCATCTTCATGACATGGATAAAACCATGCATTCAGATTGTCATAAACATACGTTTTAAACTTCTCATAGTATTCCTTTGGAATTCGTCCGAATCGCACCTGTATAAAGCGATAATGCACAAGTTTGTCAATATCCTCCGGCAGTTTCAGAAACGGACTGACCATATTCAGATCCTCCACAACTGCTTTTCTCTGCGTATTCAGTTCCTCACGTTCTGCATTCAGTTCCGCCAGCTGACTTCCAAGACGGTCAATCAATGCTGCCGCTTCTTCCAGAGACAGATTCCTTAATGGAATCTTATCCGTATGTTCCAGAAGTCCTGCAAACTCCTCCGCCTGCCCAAGCAGTTCCTTATACGGATTAATCTGTATATACGGCGACAGATTCTGTACCTGCGAGAGTTGGGCCATAGCATTCTCCAGATGGATTTCATACTTGGCCAGGTATTGATTGACAACTCGGTCAATATCAGCCTTCGGACCGGTAATGCTTAAGAATTTCATTTTCTCAATCATATTTGCTACCTCCGAGGTTAATTTCTTTGAATATATTCCATTGTCTCAGCCGGAGACAGTCCATAACGCACACACTCAATGGCTGTAGTAAGACGATCCACTTCATGTTCTTTATGATATAAATAAGAATAAATCATAATTACAGAATGGGGATATTTTCTTGCCTCAGACTCCAGAATATTTCTCAGATTCCGATTGTAGTATTCTTCCAGCTTATCTGGTGTCAGTTCCGGATAACGTTTTTTATATGCTGTGGTGTCAAGCACCCGCCGGAATTCGGTTTCATCCGGGGCCTCTACAAGAGCTGCTGTCACTTTTGCAGAAAGCTTGTAACGCACAGGAATCAGCAGAGCATAAATATCTGCCGGTGCCATATGGTAATATTTCTTTGAGCGGTAGATCCACTGCAAATTCAGCATATCAAACTTATTTCCATAGGCTTTTATAATTTCTTCCAGGTCTCTCTTTTTAAACAGTTTTTCTTTCACTGACCAGATATTGGCAAAATAATACTGATCAAGAGCCATACCATAATCAAAAAGAAGAGGGTTGTATTCCTGACTGATTTTGGAAAGAGGCCGATAATACTCTGTCCCTTTCAACCCATTTACAAATTCCTCCACTGTTGCCACCCCAGACAGCCGGTCAATCTTCAGTCTGGAATGTTTGTCAAAAAAGTCTTTAAAAATAGACAAATCCAATCCTTCGCCACTTCCGTCAAAAACCTTTCTGAGACAGTCTTTCATGATTGCAATCTCGTATCTCTTAAAATACAAATCCATAAAAGTTCTCTGAGATGGATTTGCAAATTTATAGACCTTGGCAAAATTCTGATGAATGGTATGTTTGAGAAGCCTCTCAATCTCTCCTCTGTGAAGTGCATTCTCATCCAGATCCGCCCACAGTCTGACAAATCCCGGCTGTTTCTTTAAATAAGACACAATCTGAGGTACTGACTCCATCTGAGAAATTTCCTGATACTGCTTCTCAGTCATAAGCTGACTCTGCATAGCCCGGATTTTCGTCGAAAGACCACTGTAAGATAACAGAGTTCCCATAATATCACATCCTTAATATTTTGTCATACAACTCCTGGGCCATGTCTCCCGCACGTTGACTGTAATGTTCTTCCATCTTTTCAAGAATCTCTTCTGTTTTCTTTCTCTGCTCCTCCAGTTCTTTTTCCATGTGAATCTGGAGCTCACTTTTTATTTTACTCAGCTTCTTTTCTGTTTCCTTGTCCGTCTCCTCATCAAATGCTTTCATTTTCTCTTCATTTTCCAGAGAAAGGATTTTTTTCTGTTCAGCCACATTTTCCATGATCCTGGATGCAGCTGCTTCTATTTCTGCAAGTTTGCTGATTACATCATCCATATATGCTCCTCCTTTATCTCTTTATTATCATACACCATTTTTCAAAAAAATCCATAGGAATTTATATTATTTTTTCAAGAAACTATACAATTATCATAAATATCTCCTGTATTTTTTGTCTATTTTTATACATCTTCCACATTTTCATCTATTTTCTAACTCTTTAATTTGACAAATTTTTTTCATTTTATTATACTTGTTTACATAACTATTCAAACAGAAAGGCTGGAACTACACATGCGTTTAAGAAATATACCAGGAGCAAAAGATGCTATTTCCGAAAGTTCCTATGTCATCCATAATCCCGTTGACCAAAAAGGTCACTGGAAAGAACTTTTTGCAAATACCAATCCCGTTCACATTGAAGTCGGTATGGGCAAAGGCCGTTTTCTCATGGATCTGGCAAAACAAAACCCTCAAATTAATTATATCGGTTTTGAAATGTATGACAGTGTCCTGCTTCGCGCCATTCAGAAAATGGAAGAACGGGCAAACGAAGGAACTCGCCTTCCCAATGTGTTCTTTGTAAGAATGGACGCAAGAGAATTGCCTCTTATTTTTGCCCCGGGAGAGGTAGAAAAAATCTATCTGAATTTTTCTGATCCCTGGCCAAAAGAGAGACATGCCAAGCGAAGACTCACTTCCCGTCAATTCCTGAAACGTTACGATGAAATTTTATCCCGGGAAGGCACGATTGAATTCAAGACAGATAATAAGGATCTGTTCGCTTTTTCTCTGGAAGAGGCAAAAGAAGCCGGATGGAAGCTCCTGGCATGGACTTATGATCTCCATCATAATGAACAAATGAATGATGGCAATATCATGACAGAATACGAAGAAAAATTTTCTTTGGCCGGAAATTCCATTTGCAAATTGATTGCATCCAGATAGATTGTTTTTTCATATGATAGAGAAAGAGAATCCGGAGGTTTTATCTATGTCTAAAAAGAAATCTTTTCAGGCTGCTCTTTCCCAGTGGGTCTATGTGAATTATAAAACAGGTTCACACATATGGAATCTTCTTAAATCTGCCATGGAAGTGGAAAAACTATTGCAGAATAGAAAGAAAAAATAATGTTTCTGATAAAAAACATAAAAATATATAAAATCCTCTTGCATTTTTTCGCTTATTCTATTATAATGTATTTTGCGTTGAGAAAATAGAATAGCGAATGCGCCTTTAGCTCAGTTGGTAGAGCAGTAGACTCTTAATCTATTTGTCCAGGGTTCGAGTCCCTGAAGGCGCACTTAAAAGCACTGTTTTTGCGGAAGATGAGCCGCGGGGACGGTGTTTTTTTCGTTCTCTTTTTTCCCTTTTTCTAAACTTTATGTTTTCCTTTCTGTATTTTATGGTAACTAATTATTTTCTGATAATTTATTTAATTTTTTTATGTTTTCATCAAATTTAATAGCCTTCCGCATAATAATTGAATTCAAAACAAGCAACAAGATTTCTACTTTTTTTTACCAAAAAATGCATTTTATCACATCTTCACAAAACTTTTGTTCTTTTTTTCATTATGTAAATCGTATTAATCCACACACATTTTTGTGGATAATGTGGATAACTTTGAGGATAACTCCATTTTTACGGATTTTCCCACATTTTTTATTGTGGATAACTTTGAGGATAGTTTGTGGCAAATATTATTTTCTTCTACAACCTTTGTGCATTTTTACATTTGTGAATATTCAGAAAATTTAATTTTAAAAAAGGGCTGTTCCACAAATGGGAACAGCCCTTTTTTTATTGTTCTAATTATGTCTACCTGTTTTATGCCATTACCTTCACTCCACCTTGCTGACGAACCTTCAGCACATGACAGGAGCCAACTCCAAATACACGTTCAATTCTTTTTCTGTATTCCTCCACAAAATCATTTTCTACAAATGCCTGAATCGTTCCGGCAAATCCACCCCCATGCACACGACATACGCCATGTTTTCCAAGAATTCTCTCGCTTCCTGCAAGAGCAATTGACATGGCCTGTTCCTGTACATTTCTGTTAGTATAGATATTCTGCAGGAATTTAAAAGATGAATTGCCTGATTCTTTTACCAGTTCCAGGAATTCCGGAAAATTTCCCTGTTTCAAGGCATCTACCTCGCCCTGTACTCTTCTTTCTTCTTCCATGAAATGAATCGCACGCAGTACCGGACGATCTCCAAGAACACCTCTCAAACCGGAAATCTGACCATAGAAATCTTCTTCCGGCACTTCACGAAGAACCGTCTTCTTAAAGAATTTTGCTACCTTTTTCATTTCTTCCGGAATCTGTGCATAATCATCTGTCAGGTCGGCATGAGATGCTTTTGTATCTACAATACAAAGACTATATTTATAAGCTTCAAAATCAGAAGGAACTTTTTCTACTACAGGCTCTGCCGGATTCTTAAAATCAATATGAATCATTCCTCCTACAGAACATGCCATCTGATCCATAAGCCCGCAGGGTTTGCCAAAGTATACATTTTCTGCAAACTGACCGGACTGTGCAATGGTAATCGGGCTGATTTCCATATTGTTAAACATTCCGGAAATAATCGTTCCCATAATGATTTCAAAAGCTGCAGATGAAGAAAGACCTGCACCAATCAGCACATCACTTACTACATAAGCCTGAAAACCTTTTACTTCATAGCCTTTTTCTTTCAAATCTGCTGCCATACCGCGGATCAGTGCTGCTGTAGTGCCCTCCTCTTCATGTTTTGCCTCCAGATCATTTACATCCACATCTACCATATCATATCCTTCAGAAATCACATGAATATTTCCGTCTTTTGAAAGTCCGGTTACTGCAACTGCATCCAGATTAATGGACGTTGCAAGAACCATTCCATGCTGATGATCTGTATGGTTTCCGCCCACTTCGCTTCGTCCCGGTGCACTGTAAATTTCTGCATCACCCGCTCCAAAGGTTTCTTCATATTTCTGAATCGTCTCAATATAACGTTTCCGCTGATAATCCAGTCTGCTTTCATCAATGTACAACTCTTTGAAAATCCCGTCATGTTTTCCCTGACTCAGTTCCTCAATTAATACTTTTGTGTTTTTCATGTGTCTTCCTCCTGATATTTATATTGTTTTATTCCTGGCCCAGCAGATATTTCTGTGCAGATTCCACTGCATTTGCCCCATCTGCCGCAGCAGTAACAATCTGTCTCAATTTCTTTGTCCGGATATCTCCCGCAGCATAAATTCCCGGAACGCTTGTAACACAGTCTTCTCCAGCCTGAATATAACCATCCTCGCTCAGTTTCAGCAATTCCTTGAAATTATCTGTATTTGGTATCATTCCCACTGCTATAAAAACTCCGTCCGCATTGATGGAAAAAGATTCCCCTGTCTTTACATTTTTAAGCCGGAGACTTTCCACCTGATCTTTTCCTTTGATTTCTTCCAAAACAGTATCCCATAATATCTTCACATTTTCAAGATTTCGGATTTTTTCCTGCAAACCTTTCGCAGCCCGCAATTCTCCTCTCCTGTGAATCAAATATACCTGTCTGCAGATACGGGAAAGAAATATGGCATCCTCCACAGCTACATCCCCGCCTCCTGCAACCACCGCAACTTTGTCTTTAAAAAAAGCCCCGTCACAGGTGGCGCAATAAGAAACACCCATCCCCTGTAACTCTTCTTCTCCCGGGATTCCCAACATCCTGTGTCTGGCTCCGACTGCAAGAATTACCGTTTTTGCAAGATACTCTCCTTTATTTGTAACAACTTTTTTCCAGCATCCTTGCAACTCTATTTTCTTTACATTTTCCCGTATAAATACAGCTCCCAATTTTTCCGCATGTTCCCGGAAAGATTCTCCCATATCATATCCACTTATTCCCGGAAGTCCCGGATAATTATCCACTTCATAAGTTTTTACCATCTGACCGCCACTGACAAAATCTTTCTCAATCACAAGAGTTGATATTCTGGCTCTCTGTGCGTATATGGCCGCAGTCAGTCCTGCCGGTCCGGATCCCACAATGATGATCTGATATTCTTTCGGTTCCATCTGCCTATTCCTCACTTTCTTCTCCCGGAAGAGTATCACTTCCTGACATAACCGAAGCCTTCACACTTTCCCCGTCTTTTCCGGCAACAGATTCCCCATCTGTTTCTATGTCCTCCGGGCTGTTGCTCAATTCTATTTCACGTACAAGCTTCAGATTTTTATCAATAAAAATCCTTGTATAATTCTGTTGTTGTTTATCTGTATAAATGTAATAGGAAGTGCCCTCTTCAGTTTTTTCTGTCTTATACTCATTATCCCCCAGCAGGGCTTTCATGGTATCCTCTCCCATACCAAGCGTGATTCCTCTGTAGATTTCAACAGATACTTTAGTCACATCAAAGTCTCCATGCACATTAGTCACAAAACTATTTTCCACTGTAATCCTCTGATCTTCATAATTATTTACAACTGCATACAGGGTCTGCCCGTCTCTCTCCAATGTCACATACCCGTGTCGTCCTGCTTTTACAGAGCTGTCTGATCCCTCCCCATTAATTTTCCAGCCATTTCCAGTAAACTGAGAAACCGGTGCAGGAATTTTATAAAAATCTCCTCCATAACGGACAATAAAATCTGTAATGTCTTCGGAAAAAGCGCCCGGTGCCTTATAATTTTTTACACTGTCCGGCTTTTCCTTACTTACTTCTTCTTCCCCTTCCGGCTCCCTGTAATTTTTCAAGTCTGCCTTTCTGAGAATTTCTTCTTCCATATCGAAAACCAGATCTGCTTGTTTATAGATTCCAAACTCATAGGTAAGATATATGGAATCTTTTTCTTCATACTGGTCTGTTGGAGAACCATACACATCTACAGCCTGGTCCAGAGTAGATTTCCCCAGAATAAGGTTTCCGGGAATCTGATATACCCGTTTATCATCTTTTGTATTTTCCAGAGTAACACCACCTACATAACATTCCTTAAGCGGCTTTTTTTCTCCTTCCAGATTTACCACATCAACTGTCAGACTTCCTTCTTCTCTTTCCAGTATTTCTCCCTCCAGAAAAGATTCACTATCCAGAGTTTCTTCACTGACAGCTCTTTTATATTCCCATCCTTCTGATTCCCATTCTTTCAGACTGGACGGAAGTTGATATACCGTTTCATTTATGGAGAACTGAAAATCCGACAATTTTTCTGAAAGGTCTGTATCATATTCTTCCTCTGTCTCTTCCTGCTCTTTCTCCGGTTCTTCTTCTGGAATCTGCACTGGTTCCTCTTCTGTTTCCGCCTCTGTGTCTGTCAGATTTCCTGTCTGGCTGCAGGCACAAAGGGACACCGCCATAATAAAACTTAAGAGCAGCACATTTTTTTTCAAACAAGGTCACCTTCCCTTCTTTCTTATTAGCTTATCACAAGTACAAATCTTTTTCCAGTAAAAGGATGGTAAATCCTCTGTCGGACATAAGAAATAATTCCCTTTTTTCTGCATAATATAATAAAGAATCCTTCCTTTCAAGGAGACGGTTTTGAAAAAAAAATTTCTTCTTTCTATATTTCTTTTTTTCTTCCTTTCCATCGTCTTTTTTCTTCTGAAGAAAAATATTTTTCCTACAGAGAACCAGCGTTTTGAAGAATTCACTTCCAATTTGTTTTCCTCACAGATCACATCAAATACTCTAAACCTTCATTATACTCTGGCTTACCCTGAAAAATTCGGAATTGAAAACAATACCATCTGCCTTGGCTCCTTTGACTATGAAAACCAAAAAAAAGAATTTACCTGCATGGAAAATTATCAGAAAATTCTGGAACAGTTCTCTTTTGAAAAGTTATCCCGTACCAACCAAATTACCTATGATATCTTAAAACTGGAATTCTCCACATACCTTTCCGTTCAGGACTCGTGGCTGCTGCAGGAACCCCTGAGTCCAAACCTTGGAATACAGTCCCAGCTTCCCGTACTTCTGGCAGAATATACTTTTCGCTGTGGTCAGGATATCAAAAACTATTTTTCTCTTCTTTCTTCTCTTCCTGAATATTATGGGGAAATTATAATTTTTGAAAAACACAAATCCCAAAAAGGACTTTTTATGAGTGACTTGTCTGCAGACCGGGTCATTGCCCAGTGCAGGGCCTTTATGAATGCTTCCTCTTCCAACTACCTCTCTGCCATGTTCCGGGATAAAATAGACCGTTATAAGGATTCCGGCGCCATCACAGAAAACCAGGCCCTCTCTTACATAAAACTCCACGAAAAACTAATGGAAACCTGCGTATTTCCAGCATACGAATCCCTCTGTCGTGAGTTAGAGCAATTGAAGGGTACAGGAAGCAATACTGGCGGACTTTCCAATCTTCCCGGAGGAACTTCCTATTATCAATATCTGATTCAAAGTGAAACCGGCGATTTTCGTTCTGTACCAGAAATTGAGACACGGCTTTACCGACAATTGAAACAAGATTATAAAAATCTTCAGAATCTCCTGGAAAAAAATCCACGTATTGCAGAAGAACTGCATGTACTTTCAGCGAAATCCGAACATACACCGGAACAGACCCTACAATATCTCCAACAAGTTATAAAAAAAGATTTTCCCTCTGTTTCCGTGTCTGACTACACCGTTAAGTATGTACATTCCTCTATGGAGGAATTCTCCAGTCCTGCTTTTTATCTGACCCCTCCTGCAGATACCTTAAGCCCGAATACAATCTATATTAACAAAAGTATGGAAATTTCCCGTGCTGAACTTTTTACCACCCTTGCTCACGAAGGATTTCCCGGACACCTGTATCAGACACTGTATTACGGCAATACCAATCCTCCTCTCATACGAAGTCTGATTGGATGCAGCGGCTATGTGGAAGGATGGGCTACTTATGTAGAATTTCTTTCTTTCGGATATTGTGCCGATTATCTGGATGTAAATCCGGATCTTATGGAATTTCTCCGTCTGAACCGTTCTGTAAACCTGTGTCTCTATTCTTTGCTGGATATAGGGATCCATGCCCACGGGTGGGATCAGGCTACAGTCAACAAAACCTTATATTCTTTCGGCATTCTCTCTTTAGATACCTGCCAGGAAATTTTCCAGTATATCGTAGAAAATCCGGGAAATTATCTAAAATATTATGTGGGATATCTGGACTTTATGGATCTGCGGACAAAGGTTGCGAATGCAGCCGGAGAACAGTTTGAATTAAAACAGTTTCACAGACAGATACTGGAAATTGGACCCGCCCCATTTCCGGTACTGGAAAAATATATAATGGATAAATGGAACTGAATATTACAGAAACAGAAGGTGCAGAGACTCCATCACTGCACCTTCTTATTTTTCTTCTTTATAAGTATTAAAAAACGTTTTGAGATTCAGCAGAGAATGTACCAGAATTTTCTGCTGTTCCTCATCCAGATCCCGGATCAATGCCTGCACCATGCCATCGTGAAATTTCATATGATGTACATATGCCTTCTTCCCTTTCTCAGTAAGAGAAATCAATACTACCCGTCTGTCCTCATCACTGCGTACACGGCTTACATATCCTTTCTTTACCAGATTATTAATGGCAGTGGTAAGGGTTCCTACCGTAACCGACATAATCTTTGCCACTGCAGACATATTTTTCGGTTTTCCTGTATCAATCGCCTCTATAATGTGCATATCATTGACTGAAATATCTTTAAACTCAGAGGTAATTAATGCCTTTTCTTCAATATCCATAATCTCCTGAAACAAATTCACGAGAATATGGTGGAATACATTATAATTATCCATCTACATTCCTCCAGAACAAAATATCTTTCCTATCGTTCATCTTTTATTATATCCGATATAAGAAACAAAAACAATCAAATTTTTTGATAGTCAAACTAATGTACAAAAAAGAACCCCTGAACAAACATACTTATTGTATCCTCATTCAGGGGCTCCTTGTAAAATCCGTCACAATTATTTGATCATTTCACCATAGCATTCTTTTCCAGGGCAAAGAGCATTGGCTTCGTCTGTATCAATATGTGCTGCTGTAGCGTAGCTTGCACTTACACGAACGATTACATCACCAAATGTCAAAGAACGTCCGTTTGGAGATTCGATATCCAGTTTTACGATATCTTTATCTTTTACTCCTGCTGCTTCTGCATCTTCCGGAGTCATATGTACGTGACGTTTTGCAGCGATTACACCTTCTGTCAGTTCTACTTCGCCTTCAGGTCCGATCAGCTTACATGCACCGGAACCGGCAATGTCACCAGACTCACGAATAGGAGCTGTAACACCGATAGCTCTCGCATCTGTTAAAGAAACTTCAACCTGTGTATCTTTTCTTACAGGTCCTAATACAGACATTTTCAGAGAATTTTTCGGTCCTACCACCTCAACTTTTTCTTCACATGCAAACTGTCCCGGCTGGCTGAGCATTTTTTTCACTGTCAGCTCATGGCCTTTACCGAACAGAATCTCCAGATGTTCCTGTGATAAGTGTAAATGTCTTGCAGATGTTTCTACTAATACTTTCATTTTAATCTTCCTCCACATGTAATTTTGTGTTATCTATCTTCATTATATCGTTTTTAAAAAGGTTGTCAACTTTTCTTGCAGGATTTCTCCTGCAAGTTTTTGCATTTTTCACGGTACATGTTCTTCTTTCTCCGGAAGTCTGCCTTTCAGATAATCAAACTCATCTACAATGCTTTTTGTCACTTCATCCTCCCCGAATTCATTCTCCGGACGATAGATACGCATCAATGCATAAAATCGCTTTCTCAGCTCCTCTTTATCGTGTATTCCCTTGAAATAATGAATTTTCCGCTCTCCCTCTTCCTTATTTCCAAGATGCACATTGGGAGCTTTATTATCCCACTCATAGTCTGCCCAGCGATAATCCGGTTTTTTTCCTGGAGTAATATGTATCTTTTCCATAGCCGGTTGATACAGCCGAAGAATAAAAGCACACAGACTTTCCAGAACAACCATGACCATACCGACCCCCACTGCAGGCACTACTGCCAGTCCTGCTGCAATCAGCACAGACAACAAAATTCCCCACACACTGTTTCCTCTGCCCTGCATATGAAGAAGAATCTGTACTACAGCTCCCAGTGTGACCACTACAGAAGACAATACACATACAAATGTAACTACAGGGCCACAGATTCTAAGAAAAAACTGAAACAGACGGGCAATAAGAAAGAAACACAGCAATACAGGTGCCAGAAGGATTTTTCCTGCTGCTCCCAATATACTTATGATATTCAAATTATGATCCATATTTCACCTGCTATGATTCCTCAGACAATAACATCAGCTACCTACAAAGGCACACGCCGCCTCAGGAACGTTGTCCGTCGTTCCTGAATTCTGATACAAGGAACCGCCGCAGAATAATATTTCCGCGGCGGTTCATCCGATCCCATTGGACATGAACTCCCTGTAAGAGTCATTCTAACGTATTAAAATTTAAATGTCAACTTCCGGATTCACAGATTACAGAGCTTTTTCTTTCCATATATCCTTAAAGAAACAGGAATGATTTCCTGTATGACAGGCAGCCCCTGTCTGAATCACCGTGACCAGAAGGGTGTCATCATCACAGTCTGCTTTGATATCCACCACTTTCTGGAGATGTCCTGAAGTGGCTCCTTTATTCCACAGTTCCTGCCTGGAACGACTCCAGAACCAGGTATAACCGGTTTCATAAGTCTTTTTGAGACTTTCTTTATTCATATATGCCAGCATCAGAACCTGACAGGTTCCCTGTTCCTGTACAATTGCAGGAATCAGATCGCTTTTCTGAAAATAACGGTCAAAATCCATCTGTTTACCTCCTGACTGGAATTTCATGTTCCTTTAAGTGTTCTTTTACCTGTTGTACAGTTAATTCTCTAAAATGAAACAAGGATGCCGCCAGAGCTGCATCTGCTTTACTCTTTTCAAATACTTCTGAAAAATGTTCCAGTTTTCCGCAGCCACCGCTGGCAATCACAGGTATCGTTACCACATCACAGACCGCATTAGTCAGTTCCAGATCAAATCCGTCTCTGCAGCCATCTGTGTCCATAGACGTCAGAAGAATTTCTCCGGCGCCAAGTTCCTGACATTTCCTTGCCCACGCAATTGCATCCAGCCCCGTATCAATTCTTCCTCCATTCACTACAACTTTAAATTTTCCCTGTCCATCTCTTTTGACATCAATGGCAACCACAACGCACTGACTTCCGAATATTTCTGCTGCTTCCCGGATTAGTTCCGGTCTGCGTACTGCCGCAGAGTTCACAGATACTTTATCTGCCCCCGCCCGCAGAATTTCTCTGAAGTCTTCCACTGTACGGACTCCCCCTCCTACTGTGAGAGGAACAAATACATGCTGTGCAGTTCTTCTGACCACATCAACCATGGTTCCCCGACCTTCATGGGTTGCAGTAATATCAAGAAAACAGATTTCATCGGCTCCCTGTCTGTCATATTCAATAGCACATTCCACCGGGTCTCCCACTTCTTTGATTCCCACAAAATTTACGCCTTTTACCACTTTTCCATCCCGCACGTCCAGACAGGGAATGATTCTCTTTGCTAACATATCTGCTCACCTGCTTTCCCAATAGCCTCCGCCAGATTCAGGGCGCCGGTATACACAGCTTTTCCACAGATACACCCATACAGATTCAACTCGATACATCGATCAATATCTGTAATAGAGCTTACACCTCCGCTGGCAATAATATTACAGGAAACCGTACGGTTCAGATTTCCCAGCTGTTCCGTATTTACTCCTGTCAGAGTACCGTCTCTCGAAATATCCGTATAAATAATCGTTCTTACTCCTGCATCTTCCATGGCAAGAGCCAGATCCGTATAAGTTACATTACTTTTTTCAAGCCAGCCTTCGGTTGCTACCATACCATTTTTTGCATCTATGCCTACAGCAATCTTTTCGCCGAATTCTTTCACTGCTTCCTTCACCAATGCTGGATTTTTCACTGCCACAGAACCAAGGATCACTCTGGCAATTCCTTTTTCCAGAAACTGTTCAATGGTCTTCATATTACGGATTCCTCCGCCCACTTCCACTTTCAGACCGGACTCTTTTGCCACTCGCTCAAAAATTTCCGTGTTTACCGGTTTTCCATCCTTTGCACCATCCAGATCCACCATATGGATCCATGCAGCTCCTGCCGCCCGAAAGGCTGCTGCCGTATCATAGGGGCTTTCCGCCACCTGATGCGCAGTAGCATAATCACCTTTTATCAGTCGTACACATTTTCCATCTTTTATATCAATTGCAGGTAATATAATCATTTTTCCACCAGCCTCGCAAAATTTTCCAATAATCCAAGTCCCACAGATCCACTTTTTTCCGGATGAAACTGCGCTCCGTAAACAAAGCCTTTATGTACAAGCGCAGGTATCTTTTCATTATAAACCGTATAACAGGAAATATTTTCATCCGGTGTTTCCGCCCGAAAAGAATGCACAAAATATACATAAGCATCTTCCGGCAGATTTTTTGTCATCTCACAGGGATTCAAAACCGTCAGATTATTCCATCCCATATGGGGAATTTTCAGACCGCCTCCGTCAATAAGCTGCACACATCCGGGAAGAAGACCCAGACCTTTTGTCTCTCCAAATTCATAACTGGTCTCAAAAAGCATCTGCATACCAAGGCAGATACCAAGAAGTGGTTTTTTTTCAGCTTCTTCTTTAATTACCACATCCAGACCTTTTTCTTCCAGCATACGCATAGCATCCGGAAATGCTCCCACACCCGGAAGAATCATAGCATCTGCTTTTCTTATTTTTTCCGCATCTGCTGTTATCACACAATCTTTTTTCAGAAACTCCAGTGCATTCTTTACACTAAAAAGATTTCCTGCCCCATAATCAATAATCGCTATCATTCCAGCATCCCCTTTGATGAAAGTATTTTTCCATTGTTTGGCTTTACCGCTTCTTTCAATGCATGAGCAACTGCCTTAAACAACGCTTCTATGATGTGATGGTCATTTTCTCCATACAGACATTTTACATGGAGTGTAATCCCGCCATTAAAAGCGAATGCCCGAAAAAATTCCTTTACCATACAACAATCCAATGTTCCCACACTTGGATTAGTAAATTCCGCATCAAATACAAGGAAAGGACGCCCGCTGATATCAAGAGAGCAGAACCCCAGCGCTTCATCCATGGGGATATAAAAGCTTCCATATCTGCAGATGGTACTCTTGTCACCTACTGCCTGAGAAAATGCCTGCCCAAGTACAATCCCCAGATCTTCAATACTATGGTGACAATCAACCTCCAGGTCTCCTTTCATCTGAAGTTCCACATCAAAACCGCTATGTACACAGAATGCCTGCATCATATGATCAAAAAATCCTACTCCACATGTTCCTGTATAAGTTCCCTGCCCATCCAGGTTCAGCTTCAGATGAATATCTGTCTCTTTTGTTGTACGTATTATTTCTCTGCTTCTCATTATGCATCCTCCTTCCTCATATAATTATCTTAACAACTCTTCCAATGCATCCAAAACAGCCTTGTTTTCTCTTTCTGACCCGGCAGATATACGCAGATATCCTTTCATCAGACGGATGGAAATACTTCTTTCCCGCAGCCGGTTATAAATTTCCTCCGCATTTTTCATTTTCATAAACACAAAATTTGTAGTGGTTTCATAAATTTTCTCTATATCTTCTTTTCTCGCAGCCAATTCTGTAAGACCTTTATAAAGCTGGTCTCTGGAATTCTTTAACGCTTCAATGCAGGATTGGAGATATTCCGGATGCTCCAGAATGGCACATCCTACTGCCTGCGTAAGAGAATTCACATTATACGGAGACTTAATTGCCTGAATCAGTCCGGTCAGCGTTTTATTGGCTGCAGCAAAACCCAGACGGATGGCCGCCATTCCGAATGCCTTGGAACATGTTTTTAATACAATCAGATTATCATAATTTTCAATTTCACTTAGTACAGAACCCTCTTCTGCGAACTCCATATAAGCTTCATCCACGATTACCAAGGCGTCTGTATTTTTAATAATTGTCATAATGTCTTCTCTGGAAAGCTTCAGGGAAGTAGGATTACAAGGATTTGAAAAAATAAGCAGTTTTGCATTTTTCTCTTTTGCCCTTTCCAGAATATCGTCTGCAGATGTTTCCAGATTCTCCGCTTTCTGCAGAGCTTCTACTTTAATATCATTAAACTGTGCATAGAACCAGTACATGGAAAAATCCGGTACTGCCACCAACATAGTGTCTCCCCTGTCCAGAAAATTAGGCACGATCAGCGAAATCAGTTCATCGGAACCATTTCCCGCTGTCAGCAATTCCGGTTTTACATGAAAACAGGCACCTGCTTTTTTACGCAATTCTCTGGCCAGTGGATCCGGATACCGGTTAAATTCCACTTTTTGGATTGCATCCATAATATTTTTTCGTACTTCTTCCGGAACATTCAGATAACTTTCGTTAGCGTCCAGACGTACGTCATATTCTTCTGTGACCGGGTCATAGATTTCCAGACTTCTTAATTTTTCCGGTATTTTATATGCCATTGTCTCACGCCTCCTTCGATTTTCTTTTCTTCATATCTTTTTCAATTTTATCAATCAGTTCTTCTATTTCCTGTTTTCTCAGTTTCATACTGGCAATATTTACGATCAGTCTTGCACTTACCGGACAAACTTCTTCTGCAACTACCAGACCGTTTTCTTTTAATGTGGTACCGGTCTCTACAATATCAACAATTGCATCTGCAAGTCCCAATACAGGTGCCAGTTCAACAGAACCTTCAATTTTCACAATGTCTACATCCATATTTTTCTGTTCAAAAAATGATTTTGCCACATTTACATATTTACTGGCAATTGTCAGCGTATGATATCCCTCATACAAATTTTTTCCCTTCAGTACAGCCAGGGCAAAACGGCATTTTCCAAACCCCAGATCGGCCACTTCATAAAAAGTTCCGCCCTTTTCCATAATCGTGTCCTTTCCTACAACTCCCATGTCACAGACACCACTTTCCACATAGGTGACAACATCTGCTGCTTTTGCAAGGACCACTTCAATTTCTCCGTTTCCAATAGGCATAATCAGCTTTCTGCCCTTTTTTCTGGCATTTGTACAGTCATATCCAAGACGTTCCAGAAGTTCAATCGTTTTATTTTCAAGACGCCCTTTTGTCAGAGCGATTCTAATTGGTTTCATTTTTTCTGCCTCCCAGTGAGATTAATTCTTTTTTGTCAAACAAATCGTAATATCTTCTCCCACCAGATGCACTTTCGGTATCCCTCTCATTTTTGCATAATCAAAAGCTTCTTCCATGGTATCAAAAACGCAGTTCTCCGTTAGTATGCCCTGGCTTTCCAGTTCTCTACGATGGTGGACTGCTTTTGCTATATACTTCATATCGGGTGCAAATACCAGAACTTCCGGTACACTTTCCGGCATGGGTTTTACCTTCTGACTTGCCATATCCACATTAATCCCAAATCCAATGGAACACTGATCTTCTCCGAATTCTTTCAGCAACATATCATAACGTCCTCCGGAAAGCACCTGTTCTCCTATACCCTGGAAATATCCTCTGAAAATGATTCCTGTATAATACTCTGCAAGATTTACCAGTCCAAGATCAATGATCACTTTATTTCCAAGACCCAGTTCCTGAAGATATTCATAAACTCCCTTCAGATAATCCAGACTTTCTTTTGCTCCATTTTCATCAAATAATTCATAGGCTTTTTCAAAGACCTCTGCTCCTCCGAAAAGTCTCGGAAGCTTCAATAATGCTCTTGCAGCTTTACTGTCTTTATAATCTCCCAGTATATCTGTAAGAGAAGCATAATTCTTCTGTTCAATCTGATAACGGATCTCTTCCTTCAGTTCCTCATCCACATCCAGGCTGTTCATAATTGCCTTAAAGTATCCGATATGACACAGTTCCAGACGATACTTACCATCGCCGATTACCTCAAGACTTCTTGCGGCAAGCTCTACCACTTCCAGATCGCTGCGCAGTCTTTCCCCTCCGATCAGTTCAATTCCGACCTGATTGATTTCTGCACTTTTCCCCTTCAGTTCCGGGAACATTCTATAAATATTGTGGTTATAAAATAAACGAAGCGGCATTGGCATACCTTTCAGTCTGGTTGCCGTTAATCTGGCCACAGGAACTGTACAATCCGGACACAGTACCATCAGTCTTCCCTTATGGTCTGTCAGTTTATACATTGTCTCCTTTGGCAGATATTTTGCCGCTCTGCCGAACACATCGTAAAATTCCAAAGCAGGCGTCATTACACGCCTGTAGCCCTGAGCTGTAAATAAATCCTTCAGGGTCTTTGTCACCTGGGAACGCTGGTCACACTCACCAAAGAGCAAATCTTTCGTTCCATCTGGTGTTATTTTATCGTAATATCTCATTTTTCTGACCCCTTCCTTTCTTTATCAATATTGTATATTATAATCCTTTTAACTCTGTCCGATTATGTCGTCGGATGCTTTAGCGTGCTACCATATTAGCACTTGAATATTTGATTGTCAACCTTTTTATAGGATTCTGCCGGCAAGCCATATACTGGCTCCGATTCCGGCTGCAGTTGCCAATAATGCGCCCGGTACGGTATACCTGGTATTTTTTACTTTTGCAGCAATGAAATAAACGGAAATCGTATAAAAGATAGTTTCCGTACAGGACATCATAATGGATACGATCAGCCCCGTCCGGGAATCTGTCCCGAATTCACGGAACAGATCCAGTACCAGTCCTGTGGCTGCACTGGAGGAAAACATACGCACGATCACAAGAGGCACCAGTTCTGCCGGAAAGCCTGCCGGATCTGTAATCCGGCCCAGATATTTTCCAATCATATCCAGAAATCCCGAAGCCCGCAGAATTCCTACTGCCATCATAAGTCCAATCAGAGTAGGGAGAATCTTTATCACTGTTTTAAGTCCATCTCTGGCTCCTTTTACAAAGTCTTCATATATATCGCTCTTCATAAGCATACCAAAACCGACTATGTAAAACAGTACCAGAGGAATCATAATTTCTGACAGGAACAGCAGAATTTTCATTTTCTGTTTCCTCTATTTTATCTTTTCTTCTATTGTACTCGATCCTCCCGTCAAAAAGTACTTTCTTTTCCGCATTCTGATTTTCCGCATTAGCATTTTTTCTTTATTTATCCATTTTTACTAGTTCTGATTCATTTTTCTATAGAAAATTCCTCCTGTCACTGTATAATAGAAAATAGGAAAACTTTTATGAATCAGGAGAATCCAAAATGAAAGAAAAAATCAGGAACGAAATTGTATCTCAGTTCCAGTTTGAAGGAACTTTTATTTATGAAGAACCATTTGGATGCGGCCATATTAACAGTACTTACGCTGTTTACTTCAGCCGGGAAACCGAGCCGCCCATACGCTATATTCTTCAGGCTGTAAATACCTCAATCTTCACAGATCCTTATGGTCTTATGGAAAACATTGAAGGAGTTACCGGACATCTGCGAAAAAAAATCACAGAAAACGGAGGCGATCCTCTTCGCGAAACATTGACTGTTGTCCTTACAAAAGACGGAAAGTCTCTCTACAAAGACAGCGACGGAAAGTACTGGAGATCCTATCTGTTCATTGAAGATGCTACCTGTTACCAGACAGTAGAACGCCCCATACTGTTTACAAATGCAGCAAAAGCTTTTGGTCATTTCCAGAAACTGCTGTCTGACTATCCGGCTGAAACGCTCCATGAGACCATCCCAAACTTTCATAATACACGTTCCCGCTATGCAGACTTTGAAAAAGCAGTAAAAGAAGATCTTGCTGGAAGAGCTTCTCTTGTTTCTGAAGAAATCCAGTTCTTTATGGACCGAAGAGAAGACGGAAATACAGTCGTGGATGCCATTGCAAATGGAACACTTCCCTTACGTGTAACACATAACGATACAAAATTAAATAACATCATGATGGATAATCATACCGATGAAGGAATCTGCGTCATTGACCTGGATACCGTTATGCCCGGTTCTGTGCTTTATGATTTTGGTGACAGTATTCGTTTCGGTGCCAGCACAGCTGCTGAAGACGAACAGGATCTTTCCACAGTTTGTATGAGTCTGGATCTGTTCGAGGCCTATACTGCAGGATTTCTTTCTGAAGCCGGAAACTCTCTTACAGAAGAAGAAATCCGCCTTTTACCTTTCTCTGCAAAACTTATGACTCTGGAATGCGGCATACGTTTTCTGACCGATTACCTGAACGGGGACACCTATTTTAAAATCCACAGAGAACACCAGAATCTGGATCGTTGCCATACACAGATGGTACTGGTTGCAGATATGGAAAAGAAAATGGACAAAATGGCAGAAATCGTTGCCCGATACATTTAAACTATGACTGAAAATATCTCCATTGAACGAATTTTAAAAGAGTTATACCAGATTTCCGGATTCCGTATCAGTATTTATGATACTTCCTTTCATGAAATTGCTGCATATCCTCAGAATCTTGGCTGTCTGTGTTCTCTTGTACAACAGACGACAGAAGGAAAAAAACATTGCATCAATCATGATGTCATGGCCTTTGACAAGGTACGAAAACAAGAACGTCTTCATATTTACAAATGCTATTACGGTCTCTATGAAGCAGTCGCCCCGCTCTACAGCTTTGAAACCCTCACCGGCTATCTGATGATGGGACAAACCCTGGAATCAGGAGAGGAGATTCGCTCTCTTGTTTTTGAGCGGGCTCTGCCTTATGTAGAAGATCCGGAAGTTCTGCATGACACCATAGAGCGTATTCCTGTCCGTGACCAGAATACAATCAATTCTCTTGTTACGATCATGGAAATCTGTGCCCAGTACATTACCCTTACAAACCGTATGCATCTGACTCAGAACGAACTGATTTCTGAAGTGCATGATTATATTCAGAAACAATATGATCGCCATATTACTATTGATGACCTGTGTGCACAGTTTTTCTGCAGCCGCTCTTCCCTCACAAGGAAATTCAAAGAGACTTACGGCATATCCATACACGATTATATTAGTAAGGTACGTCTGGAAAACAGCTGTCATCTCCTGCGCTCCACCAGTCTGAGTGTTGGAGAAATTGCTTTTCGCTGCGGATATAACGATCAGAATTACTTTACCAGGGCCTTTTGTAAATCCATGAAAATGACACCACGGGAATATCGAAAATCCTTTTGAATCTCTGTCGTTTTTATTATTTTTTCATATCCCATATAAGGGCAGTGGTTGCTGCAGCTGCCGCCCCTGCCAACTTTGCTGCAAACAGGGCAGAGAGCATATCTGGCGCTTCACTGACTGTGAAGCCCAGATGTGCTGCCAACATGGAGGTGGCACTGACAAACCATGCCGCAGTTACAACCTTTCCTTTCTTATCCATCTCTTTCATCATGGACAATGCAGGCAACACACTGATCAGTCCAATCAGAAAACCTGCCATACTCACATGGTTCATGCCTGTTTTCTTTCCCATCCATACAAGAGGACCATGAAAAACTCTCATAAATAACTCCGCAATGGGAAGACTCCCCAGCAAAACAATCCCGATGGAAGCCACCACACGCATAGCCTCTTCAATGGGAGCCATTCCCGGGAGTATTTCCATACCTGTCATATAAGTAAATGCTGCCAGCATAAGTCCTATTGTAATCACAATCTGTATCCCGGAAGCAAAAACTGTAAATCCCTGTATCATTTGATCCGGTATTTTCCACAGACCAAACATCAATAGCAAAGAAAGAAACAAAATTGGAAGAGTCTGATGAAACACCTGAAGAATCATCATTTTACAGACCATTCCTCCTGCAACAAATGCAACCGGCATAGTCATAAGTCCTATCAAGATTCCCTTTGCAAACAATGGCTTATCTTCTTTTTCAATGATTCCCATTCCTACAGGAATCGTAAATACAATCGTACAGCCAAAGATTGCTGCTGTTATAATCCCTGCATACTGCCCCATGACCGGATCATCTGCAAGCCCGCAGGCAAGCTGGTATCCTCCCATATCAATCGCAAGAACCCCGCCAATCATGGCTGGATCCACTCCGATCAGACGAAAGAACGGACTTACCGCCCGTTCCAGTACTGAAACCAGCACTGGAGCCAGACAAATCATACCTGCCATTGACAAAGCTGTAGGTCCTAAGAGCATAAAACCTTCTTCAAATTTTTTCCCATACCCACGCAAATTTCCCAAAATCCGGTCGGTTCCTCCCAGGAGTACTCCAAATGCCATAATCCACATAATGACCTGATTCATTTCTATCCTCCGGAAAAATGGCACCGGAATGTTTCCAGTGCCATTTTTATCTTACTGTTCTGAAGACTGTTTAAAAGTATAATTATCCATATCTGTCAGTTCCATTTTCTTCCATACGCTGTTTACTACTTTGATTTCTGTCTCTTCACCCCACTTCTCAAGCAGATCATTGTAAGCTTCCTGTTTTCTTTCACTGACGATTTCATCTTTTTTACTCTGTGTAGATTCTTCATCAAAAGTACTATCCATACGTACTACAAAATAAGCATCTTCCCCTTCAATCACCTTAGAAGCCACCTGACCATCCTTCAGTTCTTTTGCTGCTGCGATCAGATTTTCATCCAGAGAAGATTCTTCATCCTCTTCATTGGCACCAAAGGTATTTGTATAAGCACCAAGATCTTCATCGATTTCCTTTGCCAGTGCATCCATATCCGCTGCTGCAGGATCCTCCTGAGCATTCAGCTGATCGATCAATTTCTGTGCCTGTTCCTTCTTTTCTGCTTTTTCCTCTTCTGTCAGCTCCCTGGAGTTTCCATCCTCATCTGTAGTCGCTGCTGTAGACACACGACAATAAGTAATTTTGCTCTGCTGTGCTTCTTTATCGTCCACATTCGTATCTACATCTGCAGTCATAGGATCAAACATTTTATTCTGATACGTATACAGTTCCAGAATCTTTTCAATATCTGCCTGTGTCACTGCCAGTTTTGTTATGGTCTCCTGATCATTATCTTCCATAAACTGTTTTGCAGCCTCTGTGATTTTCTTCTGTTCTTCTTCACTGACAGACACATCATAATCCGGTGCATGCTGTTCCAGAAGCACCATATCATGAATCTGCTCCTTCACATCGTCCTTTGTGCTTTCTGCATAAGTCTTGCCATCTTCTCCTTCCTGACTCCAGAGCCCGGAAATAGAACCTCCAAACATGGCATAATAAGAATCCATCTGTGCCTGCGTGAAACGAAGCATCATGTTCACAGTTCCGGCTGTAATTTTTTCTTCTCCAACGGTTGCTGCTGTTTTTGTTCCATCCAATGTATTTCCACATCCTGACAACCCTGCAACAGCCAGGATTACAGCCATCCCTGTACAGGATACGGTTTTCACCAACTTATTCATATATATCCTCCCGTATTCACCTATTTCTTAACGGTTCCGTTACCGTATTTACTGATATAGTATAAACTTTATTCTGCCCCGGGGCAAGGGATTTTTGTGAACTTTACATTTGTTCTTCTTCCAGAAGTCCCTCAAAATCATGAAGAATCCCGGGCACAATGTCAAATACCGAATACACTTCTTTCGGTCTGCGTCCTTTCAGTGAAATCATAAAATAAGGCTGTCCTTCCATACGCATGGTCATGGTTTTACTGTTTTTCTCAAGCACTGCCGGAAATCCTGCAGGATTGATTTTTGCTCTTTCAAACAAATACAGTTTTACATCGGTACCTCTTTGTTTGATCTCTTTTATATAAACTCTGTGAGCCAGTGCCTTCATATTTGCAATCGCCAGAAGATTCTGTACAGATTTCGGTGGTTCTCCGAAACGATCCAACAGTTCTTCCAACATATCTTCGTATTCCTCTTCATTTTCAATACCGGCAATTCGTTTATAAATATCAAGCTTCTGATACTCATTTGGAATATAGCGAGGTGGAATATACGCATCCACATCCAGATCAATGGTTGTTTCAAAATCTTCCTGCTGCACAATTCCTTTTTCTTCCTTTACTGCTTCATCCAGCATCTTACAATAAAGGTCATACCCAACTGCCTCCATATGCCCATGCTGTTCAGCACCGAGAAGATTTCCTGCACCACGGATTTCCAGATCCCGCATGGCAATTTTAAATCCACTTCCAAGCTCTGTAAATTCCCGAATGGCATGAAGCCGTTTTTCGGCAACTTCTTTCAGCATCTTATTCTTTTTATACATAAGAAATGCATAAGCAGTCCGATTGGAACGCCCCACGCGTCCCCGCAGCTGATAAAGCTGAGACAGTCCCATCTGATCCGCATCATGAATGATCATCGTGTTTGCATTAGAAATATCCAGACCTGTCTCAATGATCGTAGTAGAAACCAACACATCGATCTCACCGTTAATAAATCCATACATGATCTTTTCCAGTTCACGCTCATGCATCTGCCCATGCGCAAAAGCAATGTTTGCTTCCGGCACAAGTCTGGCAACTCGATTGGTCACTTCATCAATATCATTGACACGATTATACACATAATATACCTGTCCGCCTCTCGCCAGTTCACGGCTGATAGCTTCCCTCACCATTTCTTCATTATATTCCATTACATACGTCTGAATGGGCATACGATCCATAGGTGCTTCTTCCAGCACGCTCATATCACGGATTCCAATCAGACTCATATGAAGAGTTCTTGGAATTGGTGTGGCAGTCAATGTAAGTACATCCACATTCTCTTTCATTTGTTTGATTTTTTCTTTATGAGTAACACCGAACCTCTGCTCCTCATCTATGATCAGCATTCCAAGATCCTTAAATTTCACATCTTTAGATAAAACTCTATGGGTTCCAATCAGAATATCCACCAGACCTTTTTTTAAATCAGAGATGGTTTTTTTCTGTTCTGCTGCTGTTTTAAACCTGCATAAAAGATCCACCCGCACAGGAAAGTCTTTCATCCGCTGTACAAAGGTATTATAATGCTGCTGAGCAAGAATCGTTGTGGGAACCAGATAGACCACCTGCTTTCCCTCCTGTACGGCTTTAAATGCAGCACGTATTGCGATTTCCGTCTTACCATATCCTACATCTCCGCAAATCAGACGATCCATGATCTTTTTGCTCTCCATATCCCGTTTGGTCGCTTCAATGGCTGCCATCTGGTCTTCTGTTTCTTCAAAAGGAAACATTTCTTCAAATTCCTTCTGCCATATAGTATCCGGCTCATACTGATATCCGTTCTTTGACTGTCTGGCCGCATAAAGAGCTACAAGATCTTTGGCAATATCCTTTACAGCACTGCGCACTTTTGTCTTTGTTTTTTTCCATTCCTGTCCTCCCAGACGGTTCAGCTTTGTGACCTTGGCATCTGAACCCGCATACTTCTGCAGCATATCCAGCTGAGTAGCCAGTATATAAAGATTGCTTTTTCCGGAATATTCAATTTTAATATAGTCTTTCACGACTCTGTCCACAGTAACCTTTTCAATTCCCTTGTAAATTCCAAGTCCATGATTTTCATGAACAACATAATCTCCTACAGAAAGTTCAGAAAAACTCTGTATTTTCTTTCCGCTGTACTCTGTTTTTTTCCGTTTTTTCTTTTTTTCCTTTCCGAAAATATCGCTCTCCGTTATGAGGACAAATTTGATCATGGGATATTCAAAACCACGTCTGGCATATCCATGGGCAGTCACAATTTCCCCAGGAGAAATTTCACGATCCATATCTTCGGAGTAAAAAGCCGAAAGTCCTTCTTCCTGCAAATCCTGTGCCAGTCTTTTTGCTCTGGTTCTGGAACTGGATAAAAGAATCATCTGATATCCTCTTTTCTTCCACTGCTGCAAATCTTTTACAAGAAGTTCAAAACTGTTATTGTAAGGATTTACCAATTTTGCCGTCATATGAAAACTGGCTTTTATATCCCAGTCTGCCTTCTGCTGCTCCATGGTACATACAGATACGCAGTTCTTCTGATTCAGTTTTTGAACGGCCTGTCTGCAGCTGCACAACAAATCTGTCTGTCCGGCCAGAAGATATCCCTTTTCCAGACGATTTTTCATACTTTCACGAAATTCATTCTCTACCGCTTCTCCGGTTTCCAGAAGACGATTCGTCTCATCCAGGAAAAATACAGTATCCTCCGTGGAAAAATAATCAGGAAATGTGACCGGTTCTTTGTAGAAATATCGTATAAAATGCTCAGCTGAAGAAAAATCGTGATATTCCTTCATGGCATCAACTGCCTCATTCACTGTATTTTTCAACCTTGCTGCTTCTTCTGTCAAAAAGTCATCCCTTAGCTTTTTGACAGATGTATCTTTTTCTTTCTCGATGGCTTTCAGACCTTTTTCCAGAATTTCATTATCCCACACCATTTCCGATGCAGGATAAATTCGGATTTCTTCCAGATTTTCAATAGATCTCTGGCTCTCTGCATCAAAACTTCGGATGGAATCAATTTCATCGCCCCATAGTTCAATACGGATTGGATTTTCCTCTGTAAGAAGAAAAATATCTATAATTCCTCCTCGGACAGCAAACTGTCCCGGCGCTTCTGTCTGGGCATTGTATTCAAAGCCCATATTGATCAGATCTTTTTTCAGTTTCTCCACATCAATCACACTGTCGTTCCTGAAATGAAGAACATGCTTCCTTATAACTGACAAGGGCAGAAGATAATCCATACATCCACTCATACTGGTAATAACCGTTACATTTTTCTCCTCCAGAAGTGCAGCAATTACCCGCATCCTTTGTTTTGTCAGAAGATTTCCGTGAATATCCGCCTGAAAGAAAATCAGATCCCTTGCCGGATATAACATCACATCCGGATCATAAAAACGCAGATCTTCATACAGTTCTTTTGCTTTCAGTTCATTTTCCGTAACAATCAAAGTGTTCTTCTTTTCCCTTCCCAATCCGTATATCACATGGGCTTTCTGGGATTCGATACAGCCTGAAAGCTGAAGAATTCCTCGATTGGATTTCAGTCTGCTTTGAATTTTTTCGTATTCATTTAATTTCAAAAGTGGTTGTATCAGTGCCTGCATTTCTTTCTCCTCTTATCAAGGATTACCAACTTCCTTCTTTTTGGCATTGTAACGGTTCATAGCCGCTTCAATTCCTTCCCTTAATATCAATTCCACTGCTTCTGCTGCTTCTTTAATGGCTTCATCTACAAGATCCCGTTCCTCTGACGGGAACCGTCCCAGAACATAATCTGCCAGATCCCATCCTTTTGGTTTTGCACCGACTCCTACTTTGATCCTGTAGAAGTTCTGTGTTCCAAGCTGATTGATGATACTTTTCATTCCATTATGTCCACCGGCACTTCCCTTTTTACGAATCCGAATCTGTCCCGGTTCCAGATCAATATCATCATAAATGACAATCAGTTCTGTCTCCGGATCCATTTTATAATAATTGATAAATTCCCTGATGGAATCTCCACTGAGATTCATATAAGTCAGCGGTTTTGCCAGAATTACTTTTTCTCCGGCAATCATGCCTTTTCCATACATGGCTTTATGTGCCACACCGGCACCCGGGATACGATACCTGTCCACCAGCTCATCAATCGTATCAAATCCCATATTGTGGCGGGTATGCTCATATTGCTTTCCCGGATTTCCAAGTCCTGCTATCAAATACATATGGCTCACCTCAGTTAAAATATACCAGTTCTTCTTTTAAAGGTTCCGTTTCCTCAACCGATACAGCAGTAAGTACTGGACCTTCTTTATGGTAAAAATCCATATACTCATAATCAATGGATGCCACTACCTTCACCCATTTTCCTGTAGAAAGCTGGCGGGCTTTGTCACTTTTACATACATAGCCGATAAACGTGGTATCATCTGCACAGCAGGTCATTGCCATACGTCCCGGCACAAACATATTTTTGGGAAATTCTCTTGATTTCAGAACCATTCCCGTAAAAGAAACTTTCTTTCCCTCATAAGTTTCCGGATGATCCATGGCATCAATAAACCAGATTCCGTAATCTTCGTCCATGATCTCAATTACATCTGCATTTACATCAAAAGGCATTTCATCTGCAAAAATATCTTCAATTTCTCCTTCTTCATCTTCAAAGATAATTTCTGCAGCCTGATTTACAACTTTTACACTTCTGCGGAAAGATGCCAGCGGCATATCCATATCGCAACGATTGAACAATACCAGATCCGCATTCCTTACCATCTCCACAAAAAGAGATTTCATATTATTCATGTATACTTGAAAAGTACTTGCATCTACAGTCACAATCTGCTGGACAACACCCCAGCCTTTTGGCAACTGCATCTCTTCCAGTTTGCTCACCTGCCACATGCCATTGTATTCAATAATCACACGACCAGGATTATAGAAAGCATCATAAGCTACAAGCCGTTCCGGCGTAAGATCTTCCGGACTTTCCAGAATTTCAACGGAGGTATTACTTTTTTTCAAAGCCGTTTTATCCAGTTCTACTTCTCCCTCTTCACATAAAATCAGCAAAGTCGGCTCATCAATCTGAAAATAATCCTGATCCAGAGTAAAATTCAGAAATGATGTTTTACCACTTTCCAGAAAACCGGCCATAAGATAAATCGGTATTGCTATTTCATCCATTTTTTCTCACCCTTTCCACTCTTTTTCTTTATGCCAGACCAAACAGGACAGCCAGTTTATCTTCCTTCATCTCAGAGCCGATTACGCAAAGTCTTCCTGTATATTCCGGTGCTCCTTCACGTACATCTGCTTCTCCCGGCACCATATCAAAGTAAATCCACTGTCCGTCTTTTCCTTCTACCATTCCTTTTGCACGAAGAATCATACCATATTCTTCCTGATTGGAAAGAGCATCCAGAATGGAATGGATTTCTTCTTTTGTATATTTTCTTGCTGTCTCTTTTCCCCAGCTTGTGAATACTTCGTCTGCATGATGGTGATGATGCCCATGCTCATGGTCGTGACCGCATCCGCACGCTTCGTGCTCATGGTCGTGATGATGGTGCTCGTGCTCATGGTCGTGATGACGGTGCTCGTGGTCGTGACCGCATCCGCATGCTTCGTTCTCATGGTCGTGATGATGGTGCTCGTGCTCGTGCTCATGGTCATGATGGCCGCCGCATACCGGGCATACTTCCTCATCCATCAGTTCTTTCTCCAGAGAACGGTTATTCTCCATTGTATCAAGAATCTTTGCTCCGGAAAGTTTTTCGATTGGTGTGGTGATCACAGCAGCTGTCTTGTTCAGACCTCTGATAATGTCAAGGGCTGTCATCACTTTTTCCTCGGAAGCTTTATCTGTTCTGCTTAAAATAATGGTTCCTGCATATTCAATTTGATTGCTGAAGAATTCACCGAAGTTTTTCATGTACATTTTACATTTCATTGCGTCTACTACAGTTGTGAAACTGTTGAGTTTTATATCAACTTCTCCTTCCACTTTCTGTACCGCTTTGATTACATCAGACAGCTTGCCTACTCCTGAAGGTTCGATTACAATACGATCCGGATGATATTTATTAATAACTTCTTTCAGAGATTCTCCAAAATCACCTACCAGAGAGCAGCAGATACATCCTGAATTCATCTCACGGATTTCTATCCCCGCTTCTTTCAGAAATCCGCCGTCAATGCCGATTTCTCCAAATTCATTTTCAATCAAAACAACCTGTTCGCCTTTGTAAGCATCCTGCAGCAGTTTTTTAATCAATGTAGTTTTTCCCGCTCCAAGAAATCCTGAGAAAATATCAATTTTTGTCATTTTTTTACTTCCTTTCTATATATGGCTCCATTTCATTGTTTCCGATTTTTCATCTGTTAACACTGTAAAAGGGGACGAAAGTAGAACTTCCGCCCCTGTTTATGCATGAATTTTTTAACGCTCCGCGTTCTGGTTTATTATTTTATCACAATTGTACAGAACTTGTCCAGCATATTTATAAACAAACCTTAAGGTAAATACAGCTGTCAAATCTGCCCTTCCATGCTATAATTAATATAGAAAGATTGTCTTGTAATACTCTGCCAAAGTACATCTGAAAGTCATGCCAATGACTGATTCCGCCTGCTTAACAGAAAGGAGCTGATCTATTATGAAGAAAAAAAGCAAGGGCAGGAAACTGTTTTCGGTGATTGCTGTTCTGTGCCTGGCACTGGTGCAGTTTTCCAGTGTGGTCATGGCAGCTGATACTGAAAAAAAGGACGGACTCGAAGTAACACTCAGCACAACGAAAGACAGTTACAAAACCAACGAAGATATTCCAATTACACTTACCATTAAAAATAACACCGACAAGACTATTTCAAACATTCAGCCGGAGTTCCTTCTTCCTTCCGGACTTTCCGTTGTAAAAGGTAAAACCAAACCAGCTGCCATTACTCTGGAAGCCGGCAAAAGCCAGACTATGACTCTGACTGCAAAAAAAGCAGTAAAAACTGCTGCAGCTAAAACAAATACTACAAAAACCACAGCTACTAAAACAAAAACTGCTGCCAAAACAGGGGATGAAACTCCGATCTTTCTCTGGAGCGCACTGCTTCTGTTCTCGGTAGTTCTGGTAATTGTTCTTGTGAAAAAGAAAAAAATCAACAGAAACATATTCCTCGGACTGCTCTGTCTCCTGTTAGCAGGCACACTCCCGGCACCTGTTTCTGTAAAAGCAGCCACTAACACAAAAAGCGTTTCTGCATCCAAAGAAATAACGGTAGGCGGCACAAAAGTAAAACTGCAGGCAAAAGTCACCTACACTTATAAAGAAACAGAAACTGTGACCGTAAATAAATACACTGTAAATGTATTAAAAGGAACCGGAGACGGAACATACGAAGCAGGTAAAACCGTAACTATAAAAGCGGACACTCCGGAAGAAGGCAGATATTTCAGAAAATGGAACGTAATCAAAGGCAGTATTACATTGAAAGACAATACAAAAGAAACGACCACCTTTACCATGCCAAAGGAAGATGTAGAACTGGAAGCAGTATATGAAATCAATTCCTATACGATTAAAGCTTCTGCCGGAACCGGCGGTACCATTACCCCATCCGGTGATGTCCTCGTAAAATACGGCAGTTCTGCAGAATTCATCATCACACCGGATGAAGGCTATCACGTAAAATCCGTTATGGCAGATGACAAAAAAGTCTCTCTGACTGAGGGTAAATATGTGTTTAAAGATGTGAAAGAACCTCACACTATTTCTGCGGAATTTGAAAAAGATATTACTGCTGTTACCATCACTGCTTCTGCAGGAGAAGGCGGCACCATTACCCCATCCGGTGAGATTCAGGCGGAAATCGGCACCTCTGTAGAATTTACCATTACTCCTGAAGAAGGTTACCACGTAAAATCCGTTCTCGTGGATGATGCGGTGGTTTCTCTCACCGATGACAAATATGTATTTGCCGATGTGAAAGAATCTCACACCATCTCCGCTTTCTTCGAGGAAGATGTTACTGCCGTTACCATCACTGCTTCTGCAGGAGAAGGTGGCACCATTACCCCATCCGGTGAGATTCAGGCGGAAATCGGCACCTCTGTAGAATTTACCATTACTCCTGAAGAAGGTTACCATGTAAAATCCGTTCTCGTAGATGATACAGTTGTTTCTCTTACTGACAACAAATATGTATTAACTGATGTGAAAGAATCTCACACCATTTCTGCTTCCTTCGAAAAAGATGTGTATACTGTCAATGATCCTACAAAACAGGAAGAAGAATCTCCTAAACAGGATACAGAAATTTCAAAACAGGATGCTGAAGCTGCAAAAATCACAGGCATTAAGAAACAGGACACTGCTTCACAGGATACTTTGAGCTTCCAGCTGGTTGGCTACGATAAACTGGAAAAAGACACAAAAGTAACACTGGTAAAAATACTGGCAGGTGCAAAAGCACCGGGTACTCCTGTAGATCTGGGCGCTTCTCTTGAAAAAGGAATCCTGACCCTGAACAAAGAAAAAACAGATAAGGCAGCAAATCTTACTTATGTAGGTCTTGTGTATAAAGTTACCTTAATGGACGGTTCTAAATCAGATGAAAAAACACTGGATATTTCTTCTGTCTTCAAGAAAGACGCTACTGATAAAGCAACTGCTCCTGCCGCTGTAACTGCTGCGAAATAACTTTCAATAATTTTATCCCCGGCACCTGTCGCTGTTTGTGATGGATGCCGGGGGTATTTTTGATTATAAATTCTTTCTCTCACACCATGTAGTGGCACCTACATGCTGCACTGCACGGGCTCCGCATTCATTTCCAAACCGAGCGCATTGCTCCAGACTCCACCCTTCTGAAAGCCCGTAAATAAATCCTGCTGCAAAGCTGTCTCCTGCTCCTGTGGTATCAATGGGCTTGATTCCTTCTATTGCCGGAATCTGCATTTTAATGTTCTCAGAAGAAATATAGCAGCCTCTGGAACCACATTTAATAATCACATGTTTCACACCTGCCTGATGTAGAATTTCTGCTGCTTCCTCCACACTCTTTTTTCCGGTAAGCAGAACCACTTCTTCTTCATTCGGTATCAGATAGTCTACATAAGAAAGTGCTTCTGCAATGTCTTCCACCGTCTCTCCTTTTTTTCGTTTGGTCATATCCGCACATACAATAATATTCTGTTCCTTTGCCTGCCGGAAGATTTCCACAAGCTCTGTATTTTCGATTTCCGGAAACACAAAAATACTGGCAAAACACAAAATTTGTGCATCCTTCGGATAAGGCCGGGCAATATATTCCAGCCTCAACTTCCGAAGACTTCCGTTTCTGTTGGTAAGAAAATTCCGTTCTCCGTTCTTCTGCACCAGAACTACATTAATCCCTGTTTTCATCTCTTCGCGCAAAATCGAATCTCCCAGTTCAATTCCCAGTGCCCTGCAGCGACTTATAATCATTTTTCCTTCTGCGTCATTCCCTGTAATGGTTTCCAGATATACCTTTTTCCCAAGTGCTGCGAGAACACAAGCTTCGTTCATAGCATCCCCTCCAAAGGAAATTCGAATATCCTCTGCGGGACTGGAACCGATCTCAAACACCTCTTTTCCTGCCGGGCAGACCAGAACATCCAGTATGGCGGCACCAATCACCACTATTTTATCCTTTTTTTTTACTGCATCCATCACACGCTCTCCTATTTTGCAATTTGTTGCTTTTATCTCCATTTTACACCTTATTATCGAAAAAACCACCTGCAAACATTGTTTTTTTACCAGAATGTGATAGAATGGTAATACAGTTTTTCTAAAGAAAAGGGGATTTTTACATGTATAGTTTTCAAAATGACTACAGCGAAGGTGCACATCCGAATATTCTCCGTGCCCTTGAAACCATCAACTATCACCAGAATAATTCTTACGGTCTGGATGAGCATTGCGACAATGCCCGTGATATGATTCAGGAAGCTCTGGAAAATTACAGTGTGGACATTCACTTTATTGCTGGAGGCACCCTGACCAATCTTACATTTCTCTCCCACGTACTTCGTCCTTATGAAGCTGTAATCAGTGCAGAGACTGGTCATATCAACACACATGAAACAGGCGCCATTGAAGCTACCGGTCATAAAGTGTTTTCAGTTGCTTCGTCCGACGGAAAGCTCAGTCCTGATCTGCTTCGTCCTGTTCTGAAGCTTCATGAAAATGAACATTGGGTAGAACCCCGCCTTGTCTATATATCAAACCCTACAGAACTTGGAACCGTATATACCAAACAGGAACTGGCAGAGCTTTATGCCTACTGCAAACGTCATAACCTGTATCTGTACCTTGACGGAGCCCGGCTCGCCATGGCACTTGCAGTAAAGGAAACCAATCTTACATTGAAGGATATTCCGGATTTGTGTGATGCCTTTTATATCGGCGGAACGAAAAACGGTGCCATGTTTGGAGAAGCACTGGTGCTTGTCCGAGATGAATTCAAAGATCATTTCCGGTTTAATATGAAACAGCACGGAGCCATTCTGGCAAAGGGATGGATGATCGGCGTTCAGTTTGAAGAACTCTTCCGTGACAATCTGTATCTGGAACTGGGACAACGCAGTGTTACACTGGCTAAAACCTTAAAAGATGCTTTTGCAAAATGTGGCATTCCACTACTTGCAGAAGCTCCTA
Organism: Blautia sp.; assembly: GCA_051880075.1. Taxonomy (GTDB): domain Bacteria; phylum Bacillota; class Clostridia; order Lachnospirales; family Lachnospiraceae; genus Blautia. The sequence continues at coordinate 102,032 of JBJENG010000021.1, forward strand.
CTAATCAGGTCTTCCCGATTCTGCCAGATGAACTGGCTGAAAAGATCAGCGAAAAATATCTCACCACGTTCCAATGCAAACCGGACGAAGATCATACCTGCCTCCGGTTCTGTACTTCCTGGGCAACCAATGAACAGGCAATCAAGGATTTTGCAAAAGATCTGGAAGCGTGGACCTTATCTGCCTCATAAATGCTTGACAAAATTTCGACCTGATTATATGATAAATGTAATAAAAGGGGAGCTGACGCGTCGGCTGAGAAGAAATACGAACGGATTTCGACCCTGTGAACCTGATACGGATAATGCCGGCGTAGGAATCATATGATGCAAAATCAGAGGTACGTCCGGAGAAGGCGTACCTTTTTTCATTCTCAACACCCCATTATCCGGAAACAAAGGAAAGGAGTACTATAAATGGAATACACCACACAGATGGATGCCGCAAGAAAGGGCATCATCACAAAAGAAATGGAAATCGCAGCAAAAAAAGAACAGATGGATGTCAATGAAATGCGTGAACTGATTGCAAAAGGTCAGATCATTATCCCCTGCAATAAACTTCACACTTCTCTGGATCCCAATGCTATCGGTTCCATGCTGAAAACAAAAATCAATGTCAATCTGGGTATTTCCAGAGACTGCAAAGATATGGACATGGAAATTGAGAAAGTAAACAATGCAGTGAAAATGGGGGCAGAGTCTATTATGGACTTAAGTTCTTACGGTGATACCCGTACCTTCCGTAAGCGTCTCACAAAAGAATGCCCTGCTATTATCGGTACTGTTCCAATCTATGATGCAGTTGTATACTATCACAAACCCCTGAAGGAAATCTCTTCCCAGGAATGGCTGGATATTGTCCGTATGCACGCAGAAGACGGTGTAGACTTCATGACTATTCACTGCGGCATTAACAAGGCAACTGCCGGAAGATTCAAAGCAAATCGCCGTCTGACCAATATTGTTTCCAGAGGTGGCTCCATTATCTTTGCATGGATGGAAATGACTGGAGAAGAGAATCCTTTCTATGAACGTTACGATGAGATTCTGGATATCTGCCGTGAATATGACATTACCATGAGCCTCGGTGACGCTTGCCGTCCGGGATGTATCAAAGACGCATCCGATATTTCCCAGATTGAGGAGTTGGTAACACTGGGTGAACTGACAAAACGTGCCTGGGAAAAAGACGTACAGGTTATGGTAGAAGGTCCCGGACATATGCCTCTGAATCAAATTGCAGCTAATATGGAAATCCAGAAAACCATCTGCCAGGGAGCCCCTTTCTATGTTCTCGGACCTCTGGTTACTGATGTTGCTCCCGGATATGACCATATTACAGCAGCCATCGGCGGTGCAGTAGCTGCAGCTAGCGGAGCCTCCTTCCTGTGCTATGTAACACCTGCAGAACACCTGCGTCTCCCCAACCTGGACGATGTGAAAGAAGGTATCATTGCTTCCAGAATCGCAGCCCATGCAGCAGATATTGCAAAAGGTGTAAAAGGTGCCACAGACTGGGATAATGCCATGAGTACAGCCCGGAAAAAACTGGACTGGGAAGAAATGTTCAATCTCTGCCTGGATCCCGAAAAAGCAAGACGCTACCGGGCAGAAGCAAAACCGGAAAAAGAAGATACCTGCAGCATGTGCGGAAACTTCTGTGCCGTTAAAAACATGAACCGCATCCTGGACGGTGAAATCGTAAACATTTACGACGAATAATTACATAAAAACATCCCTGCGGAAAATCTCTCCCCAAAACCCGAGATTTTTCTGCAGGGATATTCTTTTTATTTGTTACAAATTTTCTTTCAAAAACCGTTTTACATTTCCGGAAAAAATCTTTTCTGTCTGCCCTTCCGTAAAACCTTTCATCCGGAATCTGTCCGCCAGCCTTTGCATATTTCCGCAGTCTTTCATTTCAGGTGCTTCCAGAATCCCGTCAAAATCGGATCCAAGACCCAGACATTCCATTCCGCCTGTATTGACAACATATTTCGCCATCTCTACGATTTCATCCATAGTGGTTCCTGTTTGATTCGGTTTCCAGTCCGGGCGCATGAAAGACACTGCATAATTCAATCCCATGACTCCGCCTTTCTCCGCCAACATCCGGATCATATCATCCGTAAGATTTCTGGCTGCTCCCGGCACTCGGCCTCTTGCGTTGGAATGACTGGCAACAAAAGGTCGTTTTGCATATTTTGCCACATCCCGGAAACCTCCGTCAGACAAATGCGAAACATCAGGAATTATATGAAGTTCTTCCATTACTTCCAGAAATTCCAGTCCGGCATTTTTCAAACCTCTGTCATCTCCTCTGCTCCAGATTTTTTCCTCCAGAGGATTTCCCATAAAATTGGGATAAGCCAGTTTATTTTCATAATTCCATGTAAGGGTTGCCATACGAACACCCTGTTCATGAAACCACCGGAGCCGTTCCACAGAATCCTGATAAATGGCACCTTCTTCCAGAGACAGAAGGGCAGACATTCTGCCCTTCTGCTCATTTTCTTCCAGTTCTTTGTAACTGGAAACAAGAGAAATCAGATCTTCATTTTCCGCCATCTCTCTTTTAAAAGTTTTCAGAGTTTCACAGGCTGCTGCCCATGCATCCGGTTCCGCTTTCCAGTCAATAAATATAGCGAAGGTCTGAAGAAGATAATCTCCCCTCTTCATTTTTTCCAAATCCACACACAGATGATTCCGACGAAGACACAGGGATTTTCCCAGTTTTTCCTGCTGCCGGATTTCTCCTATAGTGTCACAGTGCATGTCTATAATTTTCATGAATTCTTATCTTCCTGTATCAATATACAAAAACAGCTACTCCGTATGCCGGAAGCGGATAAGCAAAGGAGAACTCTTTTCCGTCACATTCCTTTTTTTCCGCTTTATATACAGTCTGTTCTACAGGTACGTCTCCGCCAAATTTCGGATCTTTACTGTTCAGAATCAGACGATACTGTTTCTTCTTCGGCACACCTACCCGATAATCATCTCTCGCTACCGGTGTATAATTAATTACGAAGAGAAGATTATTTCTTCCGGTAGGCGATTTCCGCACAAAGCTGTAGATGCTTCTGGAACAATCATCTGCATTCATCCACTCAAATCCATCCGTATTACAGTCATTTGCATAAAGAGCCGGATATTTCTTATACAGAGCCAGCAGTTCTTTTACATAAGCCTGAAGCTGCTGATGGCAGGGTTCCGACAGAAGATACCAGTCCAGCTCTCTGGCTTCGCTCCATTCCTGATACTGACCGAATTCCTGTCCCATAAACAGAAGCTTCTTGCCAGGATGACCGAACATAAAACCGTATCCTGCTTTCAGATTTTCGAATTTGTCCTGTCCCAGTCCCGGCATTTTATTGATCATGGAACACTTCAGATGGACTACCTCATCATGAGACAATACAAGAACATATTTTTCACTGTAAGCATATGTCATGGAAAATGTCATCTTATTATGATTATATTGACGGAAGTAAGGATCCAGTTTCATATATTCCAGGAAATCGTGCATCCATCCCATATTCCACTTCAAACTGAAGCCAAGGCCACCATCTTTAGGATCTCCCGTAACCATCGGCCATGCAGTAGATTCTTCCGCAATCATAACCACACCCTGATTCCTGGTTGTTACAATGGAATTCAGATGACGGAAAAATTCAATTGCTTCCAGATTTTTATTTTCCCCATACTGATTTGCAACCCACTGACCATCCTGTCTTCCGTAATCCAGATACAGCATAGAAGCCACCGCATCCACACGGAGTCCGTCAATATGATAATGCTCTGTCCAGAACAATGCATTAGCAATCAGGAAATTCTTTACTTCATTTTTAGCATAATCAAAAACTTTTGTTCCCCAGTCCGGATGTTCTCCCTTTCTTGGGTCTGCATATTCGTAAGTAGGTGTCCCGTCAAAGTTAGCCAGCCCATGTCCGTCCCTTGGAAAATGTGCCGGTACCCAGTCAAGAATGACACCGATTTTTTTCTTATGCATATAATTGATAAAATACTGGAAATCATCCGGTGTTCCGTAACGGGAAGTCGGTGCATAGTATCCGGTTACCTGATATCCCCAGGAACCGTCAAAAGGATGCTCTGCAATTCCCATGAGTTCCACATGGGTATAGCCCATATCATGCACATAATCAGCCAGTTCATGAGCCAGTTCCCTGTAATTATAAAATCCGTCCGGATCCCCTTCTTTTGCAGGATGTTTTTTCCAGGAACCGGGATGTACTTCATAAACAGACATCGCTTCTTTATTCACATCGTATTCTGTCCGTTTCTTCATCCATGCCCCATCACTCCATTTGAATCTATCAATATCATAGACACGGGAAGCATTTCCCGGACGCATTTCCGAATAATTCGCATAGGGATCCGCTTTGTACAGAAGATTTCCGTCTGGAGCGGTAATACAGAATTTGTATAGGTCACCAACTGTGACCTTTGGAATGAAAAGCTGATAAATTCCCATATCATTATCACATTTCATTACATTCTTTTCCGGATCCCATCCGTTAAAATCTCCTACTACGGAAACTCCCTTTGCATGAGGAGCCCAAACAGCAAAATAAACACCGTCTTTTCCCCTCTGTGTTGTAGGATGTGCCCCCATCAGCTTGTAAATTTCATAATGTGTTCCCTGTCCGAACAGGTAACGGTCCATTTCCGTAACTTTTAAAGTTTTACTCTTTGCCATAATTCTTCCCCTTTTTCATTATATTACGACAGATCTTCTCTATCGCACGATTTCCAGCAGAACGCTTCCTGCTGCTTCTATGGTCAAATTCAATCTTCCGTCTTCTGCCTCTGCTTTCCTGCCCGTAATATAGTCCACATAAGATGCATCACCCACCGGTACCGGTATACTTACCTCTGCCGGATTTTCATCGTTATTCACAACTGTGATTATGCCTTCCTGTTCCGTCATTCTTGCAAATGCATATTGTTTGTTTGTCAGAATAAGTTCTCTGTATCTGCCCTCTGCCAGACAGGTTTTGTATTTCCTGTGAAATTCTCCCAGTTGTTTTACCCATTGAAGGATTTCCGAATCTTTCTTCTCCTCCAGCTCCTTTTCAATCTCTACAGCCGGCCGAAGAGCATCGTCTCCTCCATTGTTTTTGCTTCCTTCGATCCCCCATTCGGAACCATAATAAATAGAAGGAATCCCCGGAAGTGTAAAAAGAAGTGTATATACAGGGAAAATGTGCTCTTTGGTATTCAGCTTGCTCATAATACGATCCACGTCATGATTATCAACAAAAGAATACAGTTTCATTCCTCTGTAAATACCGCCGTTTTCATCGAATTCTCTTCGGATGGTATGTGCAATTTCAAAATAATTGTGATCGTTGTGTCCGGAATACAGGCCTTTATGAAGTTCATAATTAGTGACACTGTGGAGCATTCGGTTTCCATCCTGAATATAACGGCTGTAATCTCCGTGAATGACCTCACCCATCAACCAGAAATCTTCTTTCCTGGCCTCTGTTCGTCTGCGCATTTCTTCCATAAATCCAAAATCCAGACAGTCTGCACAATCCAGACGGATTCCGTCAATATCAAAAGTATCGATCCAGAAATCAATTACTTCATAGAGATAATTTTTCACTTCCGGATTCTGCAGATTCAGATTTACCAGCTCAAAACAGTTTCTCCATGCCTCATATCCGAATCCGTCGTTATAGGGATTGTTCCATCCGAAGTTGATTCCCTTGTACCAGCCACAATAGTGAGACTCTTCTCTGTTCTGCTGAATATCCTGAAACGCAAAAAATTCTCTTCCTGTATGATTAAAGACACCGTCTACCACTACTTTTATATCATTTTCATGAGCCAGTTTCACAAACTGTACAAAATCTTCATTATCCCCCAGTCTCTGATCTACTTTTTTATAATCTTTTGTATCATATCCATGCGTGGTAGATTCAAATAAAGGACCAATATAAACTGCTGTAACTCCTATATCTTTCAAATGAGGAATCCACCTTTCCAGTTCCTGAAATCTGTGAACTACACCTTCCTCTTTGTTTACCCTTGGGGCGCCCGTCATCCCAATAGGGTACATATGGTAAAATACTGCCTCTTCATACCATTTAGCCATTTCTCAATTCCTCCTGGATTTTAAATTTGTCAGGTATAAATCCCATACATAAACTGGTGTACAATCTCATAGGTAGTTTCGTTGGAAATATAAAATTCTTCCCCCTCCGCAAGATTATAACTTAACGTCATTACATGATGATTTAATATACCCGTAAAGCCAACTGCAAACAAATCCTGACGTCCCCGCATATTCCCAAGCTGACTGGATGCATTTTCAAATATCCTGACAATCAGTTTGTAAAATCGCTGAATCACTGGTGCCACTGTAAGATAGGCCTCGTTTTCTCTCCCAAGATAAAACAGAGAAAGCATAAACAAATAAAACTTCTGATGACCGGCACAGTAATCAAAAAATTCCCGTGCGGTACGATAGAGCACATCCTTTATATCCCCTCCCTGATCAATAACCGGTAGAAGTCTCGCCTCCAGGTTTTCATACCCGCTTTCCAGCAAATTCTTCAAAAGTCCCAGCTTACTTCCGAAATAATAATATAAGGTGGGTTTTGAAATCCCTGCCTTATCTACAATCTCCTGGACGCCTACTGCGTCGTATCCCTTTGCATAAAATAATTCCAGGGCCGACTGCACGATTAATTCTCTGTTATCCATAATTGCCTCCCGGCTGTCTGCATTTTCTTTAAAACCATTATACCAATCGGTATACAAAAATGCAATATGTATTATAATAAAAAAACAGTCCTCTTATCGAATCGATAAGTGACTGTTTTTTATAACCGCTGGAGAGTCAACACTTTTTTATTTCACTTTAAACAATTTCTGTGCATTTTCTTTTGTGATATTCACTACATCTTCATAAGACACTTTTTTGATTCTTGCAATTTCCTCTGCCACATAAGTGAGATACAAAGAACAGTTCCTTTTTCCACGATAAGGCTCCGGTGTAAGATACGGAGCATCCGTCTCTAAAAGCAAATATTCAAGCGGTGCATATTCCACCACTTCCTTCAGTCGTTTTGCATTCTGAAAGGTAACTACGCCGCCAATGCCAAGATAATACCCCATATTCATATATTCTCTGGCATGCTCCACTGAATAGGAATAGCAGTGTATGACTCCTTTCAGATGATCTGCCCGCTCAGCTTTCATGATATCCAGGGTATCCTTTGCTGCGTCACGACTGTGTACAATAATCGGAAGATCCGTTTCCTTGGCCAGATCCATCTGCCGTACAAACCACTTCTTCTGAATATCATGATTTTCTTTATTCCAGTAATAGTCCAGACCGATTTCCCCTACTGCAACAGTCTTTTCCATATCACACAACTCTCTGAGCCATTTCATCTTATCCTCGCTCAGGTCTCCGACTTCGTCCGGATGTACCCCAATGGCACCATATACAAAAGGGTAAGCCTCCATAAGTTTTACCGTATCTGCCACACCTCTGAGACTTGCTCCTACATTGACGATCCGGTCAATCCCATGCTCATGCATGGTACGCAGCAGTTCCTCTCTGTCTTCATCAAAAGTATCATCATCATAATGCGCATGTGTTTCAAATATCATGAATCTTTTTCTCCTTCAATCTCTTGTATACAAACTGCCGGAACAAGGTGTACATTACAGAAGACAGCGGAATAAACACCAGCATTCCCACAACCCCCATAAGACTGCCGCCAAGCGTAACTGCCACCAATACCCATATGGAAGGCAATCCCACAGAATTCCCCACCACATGAGGATAAATCAGATTTCCTTCGATCTGCTGAAGTACCAGGAAAAGCACAATAAACGCAAGACCCTTCATGGGATCTGCTACAAATATAAGGAATGTTCCTATAACACAACCGATAAACGCTCCAAATACAGGAATCAGAGCTGTAAAGGCAATCAACACTCCGATCAGCAGTGCATAAGGAAAACGAAACAGTGTCATGGTTATGAAAAACATAGATCCCAAAATGACTGCCTCTACACACTGACCGGATACAAAACTGGCAAATGTCCGATAACTCAAAGAACAGACTTCCATAATTTTCTTCACTATTCTTTCCGGAAACAGTGCATAGAACACTTTCTTTATCTGTACAGATAGTTTTTCTTTCTGAAGCAATATATAGACAGCAAAAACAAAACCGATAAAAAAATTCATCAGTACATTCACTACTGTACGAGCTACCTCCACTGTAGAACTCAACACATTTCCCGCACCGTTTTTCAGAAAATTCACGGCTGTATTTATAATATTGTTCCAGTCAAACTCCAGACTCTGTATCCACTGAACAATCTGGGTATTATTACGGAACGTATCAATTGCCCAGGACTGAACTTTAGGCAATGCTGCCTCCACACTGGCACTGATGGTCAGAATGGTCTGACCCAGTTCCGGAACTACCACCAGAATTACCAGAAGAATGACTCCCACAACAAGTACAATGGAAAGCAGCATACTGACAGGTCTGGCCATCTTTTTCCATTTGCTTCCTTCTTTCACACAGCCAAACAGTTTCTTCTCAAGGAAGCACATGGGGACATTCAGCACAAACGCCATGGCTGCTCCCAGAAGAAACGGATATACAATGCCAAGCAGACCACCCAAAAATAACCAGATCATATCCACTTTCTGTATGCCAACATAAACCAGAACGCCGAACAGAATCAACAGCATTATATTTTTCATGTCTTTTTTGTTTAAATTCATTCTAATCTCCTCAGGACAATCTTGCCCGAATCCATTTTATGCTCTGGATAACCGGCAGGTTTGCCAGAGACAAACCGTATACTGTAAAAAGCTGTGCCGGATTCAATGTCTGTACACTGAATATTCTGTGCAGGCCCGGAATCACCAGAACTGATGTAATCAATACTAATCCTAACACAAATGCACCGATCAGGTAAACATTATTAAAAAATTTTTTTGTGAACAACACCGGTTTTACAGACTTACAATTAAATCCGTGAACCAGTCTGGATGTACATAAAGTGCCAAATGCCATGGTCATAGCCAGAAGAGAACTTTCCTGATAGCCAATATAGAATCCGATCATGGTCATAATTCCGATGCAGAGACCTTCTGTTCCAATATAAGAAAGAAATTCTCCTGTAAGGATGGACTCATTCATGGGACGCGGCTTTTCATCCATCACATCTTTTGTATGAGGTTCCAATCCCAGCGCAATAGCAGGAAGGCTGTCCGTAAGCAAGTTGATAAACAGGAGATGAACCGGTGCAAAAGGTACGGGCAGATTTGCCAAAGATGCATAGAGTACCGCCAGGATACCTGCAAAGTTACCGGAAAGGAGAAACTGAATGGCACTCTTAATATTTTTATATACATTACGTCCGTTTTCCACTGCTTTTACGATGGTTGCAAAATTATCATCTGTCAGAACCATGGAAGCAGCATCTTTAGACACTTCCGTTCCGGTAATTCCCATAGCCACACCTATATCTGCCTGTTTCAGAGCCGGTGCATCATTAACACCGTCTCCTGTCATGGAAACAATATTTCCTTTGTCCTGCCATGCACGGACAATCCGTATTTTATGCTCCGGTGATACTCTGGCATATACGGAAATACCCTCAACAAAATCTTTCAGTTCTTCATCAGACATATTCTCAATCACTGCCCCTTCACAGGCTTCCGACTCGTCTTTCAGAATACCGATTCTTTTTGCAATGGCTGCTGCAGTCACTTTATGATCCCCCGTAATCATAATGGGTTTGATTCCTGCACGGATGCATTCTGCAACAGCAGACTTTGACTCTTCTCTTGGAGGATCCATCATGGCAATCAGTCCAAGGAATGTCAGGTTCTTTTCATCTTCCAGAGTCAGCACCTGGTCTGTTGTATCCATCTTTTTATATGCAAAAGCCAACACGCGAAGACCATTTTCCGAGAATTTCCGGTTCTGTGTTTCTATTTCTTTTCTGTCTTCTTCCGTTACAGGAAGGATTTCACCGTTTTTCTGTATACTGTTGATTCTTTCAAGAAGTACATCCACCGCACCTTTTGTTACCATGGTTGGGCCTTCTTTCAACTTATGAAGAGTGGACATCATCTTCCTGTCACTGTCAAAAGGAATTTCCCCGCATCTTGGATATTTATCTCTGACCACCTCAGCCGGTCTTCCCAGTTTATCCCCCTGATTGATCAATGCTGTTTCCGTAGGATCTCCAATCTCCTCACCGTTTTTATTGGTAGAGTCATTGCAAAGAATACTGTGACGAAGGAGCTGTTTCTGTGACGGCACATCCAGATCGATCTTCTGTGACGGGACTTCTTTTCCATTCACATAATAATATTCCACTGTCATTTTATTCTGTGTTAAAGTACCTGTCTTATCAGAACAGATAACCGATACACTTCCCAGACCTTCCACCGCCTGAAGTTTGCGGATAATGGCATGTTCCTTTGCCATTTTCTGTGTTCCGAAAGAGAGTACGATGGTAACAATGGAACTTAGGGCTTCAGGAATTGCAGCAACTGCCAGTGCCACTGCAAAGAGAAAGGCTTCTCCCATAGATTCTCCCCGGAATACACTGACTCCAAACAGAATTCCGCAAAAAATCAGAATAATAACCGAAAGCTTCTGACCAAACTGATCCAGGTTTACCTGCAATGGTGTTTTTTTATCCGAAGCAGATTTCAACATGGAAGCAATTTTTCCCACTTCCGTTTTCATACCAATATCCGTCACGAGAAAAGATCCCCTTCCGTAGGAAACAAAACTTCCTGAATATACCATGTTTGTTCTGTCTCCCAGAGGTACTTCTCCTTCAATTGCATCTTCTGTTTTATCCACCCCGAGACTTTCTCCGGTAAGTGCACTTTCATCTACCTTCAGGCTGGCATTTTCAAGAATTCGTCCGTCTGCCGGCACATAGTCTCCTGCTTCCAGACTGACAATATCACCAACTGTCACTTCAGAAGAGGGTACTTTGATAATGTCACCATTTCTCAGTACCTTTGCCTCCGGTCCTGACATGGCCTTCAGACTGTCCAGAGACTGCTCCGCTTTTACTGTCTGTACAGTTCCCAGAATTGCATTCATAGTAATCACCACAAGAATAACAATGGCACTTTCCATTTCACCCAGAATTCCGGAAACCACAGCTGCCACAATCAGAATCATTACCAGAAAATCTTTATATTGTTCGAGAAAAATCTGTAAAATTGATTTTTTCTTTTCTTCTGTAAGAGCATTGGGACCATATTTTTCCTGATTATCCTTTACCTTTTCATTTGTAAGAGGCTGCGTACTGCCATTGACTGCCTTCTGTGCCTCTGTCCTTGACATTTGATAATACTTTTTCATTGGCTTTCCTCCATTTCTTATTTTCAGGGAATCTTCCCGTACAGCATGTTTTTTATTTCGCAGAAAATCGTTCTCTGTGAAATAAAAAAGAGACCCTTATTGTATAATGATATCCTGTTTAATTCAGATACCAATTATACAATAAAAGTCTCGCTGTTTCGTTACGATACGGACGGATCTTTCCGCCGAGATTGACGACATCGCAAACACCACCGGTGCCAGCTACTCCCTTTTATTAAAAAATAATATAAAGGATGATTTGCCGATTGTCAAGATTTTTATTCAACATTCTTAGCAGATTTCCGCACCTGCAGGCATATCTTTATCCGGTGTCATCAATGCCAGTTCTCCATCAAGTCCTTCTGCACACAACAACATTCCTTCTGAAAGAATTCCTGCCAGTTTTGCAGGTTTCAGATTTACAAGCACCATAACTTTCTTTCCCACCATATCTTCCGGTTTATAGTTGGATTTGATTCCGGAAACGATCTGTTTTACCTGGCTTCCAATTTTAACCTGAGAGCAGAGCAGCTTTCTTGATTTTTTCACTTCTTCGCAGGCAATAATTTCTCCTACCTGAAACTGCATCTTCATAAAATCATCAAAAGTAACTTCCGGTTTTGCTTCTATATCAACCACCGGTTCTTCCTCTGCAGCTTCTTCTTCCGGAGCTGTTTCTGCAGCTTCTGCTGCACGCATAGCTTCCACCTTCTCCATTACCTCTTTCACATCAAGACGCGCAAAAAGGATTTCCGGCTTTTCCGTTACTCTATTTCCGGATGGATACAGGCCAAACGTATCAATATCTTCATATGTTCTCTTATCTGCATTTAACTGTGCAAGAATCTTTCCGGTAGTTTCTGGCATAAAGGATTCCAGTAAAGAAGCTCCGATACAGATACCCTCTACCAGATTATACAGAACTTCTGCCAGACGTTCTTTTTTACTCTCATCTTTTGCAAGTGCCCATGGCATTGTCTCGTCAATATATTTGTTGCAGCGTTTAAACAGCGTGAATATTTCCGTAATAGCATCTGCTACACGAAGGTCTTCCATCTTGTCTGCCACTTTCTTTTTCGTTCCCAGTACAACGGCTTTCAGATCATCATCCACCGGTTCTGTCACCCCTGTGCTTCTTACTTCGCCGCCAAAATATTTATTTGACATGGAAATGGTACGGTTTACCAGATTTCCAAGAGTATTTGCCAGTTCAGAATTGAGACGTTCCACCATCAATTCCCATGTAATGACACCGTCATTTTCAAAAGGCATCTCATGAAGTACAAAATAGCGGACTGCATCAACGCCAAAGAAATCAACCAGCTGATCTGCATAAATCACATTTCCTTTTGATTTACTCATCTTACCGTCACCCTGAAGCAGCCATGGATGTCCGAACACCTGCTTCGGCAGAGGCAGATCCAGTGCCATCAGGAAAATCGGCCAGTAAATAGTATGAAAACGGATAATATCCTTTCCAATCAGATGCAAATCAGCCGGCCAGTCTTTTTTGAACTGTTCTGTGCTCTCTCCGTCACAATCATAACCGATACCGGTAATGTAGTTTGTCAATGCATCCAGCCATACATATACTACATGTTTCGGATCAAAATCTACAGGGATCCCCCACTTGAAAGAGGTTCTGGATACACACAGATCCTGAAGTCCGGGAAGCAGGAAATTATTCATCATTTCATTTTTTCTGGAAACCGGCTGAATAAATTCCGGATGTGTATTAATATGATCAATCAGTCTCTGCGCATATTTGCTCATTCTGAAGAAATATGCTTCTTCCTTTGCCGGTGTTACCGGACGTCCGCAATCCGGGCATTTTCCATCTACCAGCTGTGACTCAGTAAAGAAAGATTCACAAGGTGTACAGTACATTCCTTCATAATAACCCTTGTAGATGTCACCCTGATCGTACAGCTTCTTAAAAATTTTCTGTACCTGTTTCTCATGGTATTCATCCGTTGTACGAATAAATTTATCATAAGAAGTATTCATCATATCCCAGATATTCTGAATTTCTCCGGATACTTTGTCTACAAACTCTTTACAGGTCACACCTGCCTCTTCTGCCTTTAATTCAATTTTCTGTCCGTGTTCATCGGTTCCTGTCTGGAAAAACACATCATACCCCTGCTGTCTTTTAAATCTGGCAATGCTGTCAGCCAGAACCGCTTCATACGTATTGCCAATATGTGGCTTGCCTGATGTATAGGCAATGGCTGTGGTAATGTAATATTTTTTCTTGTCCATCTTCATTCTCCTTTTCTTAAAATAAAAAACGCCTTCTTTAAGCGGACTTTTAAAATCCCCTTAAAGAAGACGAGTCATTTACCCGTGTTACCACTTCTTTTCATCTGCATCTCACAATACAGACCTCATCAGGTACCTGCATACCCTTCCGCTATAACAGGCGGAGCCTGTCGCAGCCTTACTTTCTATCTCTGTTTTAACATAAACATAAGCTCGGTGCGCCTCTCAGGAGCCATCTTCCGCAAAGTTCTCTTCTGTTCCTCTCAGCAACCGGAACTTCTCTGTAAAAGAAAATCAGTGCATACTCTCTCCGTCATTGTGTTTCCCATCTTTAGTGATGGTAGCACATTTTTTTTCATTTGTAAAGATGTGGTTCATCCAACTGCATATTTCTTTACTACGTTATTAAAACGTTCATTCTTTGCTTCATAAACTACGTGCAGTTCATCCTGCCAGTTGACACTGAGCATTCCCAAAATGGATTTTGCATCAATGGTGATTCTTCCGCTTACCACATCAATATCAAAAGGACATTTACATGCTGCTCCTACAAATTCTTTAATTTCATCTACTGTACTGAAACGTATTACTTTTTCCTGCATATCTTTTCTCTCCTTGTATCCTTTGTTAAATTTTTACCGATTTCCTTTATTACATTAAAGGATACACCAAAACGAAGAAAAAATCAATGTGCAATTTTTTTAGATTTGTTATAATTTAATTCGAAAATTCTGGCACTGACCGGATACCAGCAGTTCCACTGGATAAAAAGACTGGGTTCCTGTCTCGGATGTTATATTCTTATCTTCAAAGGGCAATACAGAAAAATGCAGTAATTTTATCTCATTTGCATCTGTTATTTCCCAAACCATACGAATGCCGTTTTCAAAAATTTCCCTTCGTTCCATAAACGGTTTTCCTCTTTTCCCTTATCTTTTTCTGATATAACAGATATTACTTACCAGTGGAGTACTGGTTTTTCTGACATATTTCATATATTCCAGCCGGTTGATATAATATTCCCGACCCCAGGAAGAAACACGCAGCCACTCTTCGTCCATCTCTGTTACCGTAACGTAATGGGCACATACTTCATTTACGGGAATATAACCTTCCCGACTGGTCTTCTGATACAGCGTCAGTTTTTTCTTCTTCCACATAAAGGGAAAGTTGGGACCTATGGACAGAATGACGGGAATATCATGGGAAAGCATGGCACTGATCCTGTTCCACAGGTTTCTTGGACGGACTCCCCAGGATGCCCGCAGCCCTGTATGATATCGTACAAAATACCGGTTAATTCCTCCTGCCAGAATCCACCCCGGCATACCAAAATGAGGAAAAAGGAAAAAATATCTTTTTCGCATATAATCTACATATTGCAGATACTCATCCAGTTCCAGTATCCCGTTGGAATACCTGGCCTGATTAAATACTTCTGTTCTGCATTTTTCTTTATTCAAACTCATGTACAAAAGTAAGTCTGTTCCCCCGATCACACCGCATCCACACTTCTGAACGGTTTTGGACTTACTCCAGTTCTGATTTCCCCCATAGGACAGATCCCCTCCGTTTTCCACCACAAGAAACGGATTATGTAAACCATATCTCTTCATGTGCACAAATCCTCTTATGTATTACAGATTGATTTCCAGACTTTTTTCTTCTGATATGGAAACAGGTCCTCCCATTTTACACTGGACTACCTTTTCACCTTCTTTTACTACAGTTGCTTCAATCACACCACCCGGATGTTTCAGCACATACACATAGGTTCCGTCTTTTTTCATTTTGGACAGATATACGGCTGTAGCTATACTTCCGCTTCCGCAGCTGCTCTCCCATACAAGAGACTTTGTTTCTTCCACGTACACTACAGGTGTGATACGGTACCGTTTTTCCATACCGTCTCCACTTGGTTCCAGAAACATAATCCCCACTGCATTACTCCTGTACTGCTCCATGGCTGCCTTCACAACCTCTTTTACAAATGTTTCCTCTCTTCTCGGACCCTTTACAATCACATGACTGATCCCATCAAATACTACCATATGATACGTTCCATATTCCGGCACTTCAACATCTACAATTTTCTCCGGAAGCGGCATAGTGGTTTTACTGGTTCCCACCTCATGATCTATCTCTACCAATAAGGCATCGACAGAACCACTGACATCCACTTCTACCATCTCCGGTTTTCCGTCTTTACTGGCATGTTCCATACTGAGAAGATATCCGAAACTCCTGGTGGCATTTCCACAGAACTCTCCCCCCATCATCTGCATATGACTGGTTCCGTCTGCTTTCTCTTCAATAAACCCCACTTGTTCTCCATGGAATTCTTTAACTTCCAGCAATGCATTGGCAACCCTTGGATACAGAGCCCGTTCCACCGGACTTGTTACAAAAATCGTGATATTTCCGGCCGGGTCTGCCACACGTACTTTAACCTCCATAACAAAACACCTCGCCATTTTTAATTATTGTAGATATTATAGCATACTTCCTGAAAAAAATAAGTAAAACTCGTTTCTTTTATCGACTTTCTTTCCCGAATATGCTATTGTGATGAATATAAGACAAAGTTTTATTTTGGGGGCGTTATAGATTATGAAACAAAAAGAAGCAACAACCAATCAAATTACAGAAGGCATCATCTGGAAACAGATTCTCCTCTTCTTTTTTCCTATTATGCTGGGTACTTTATTTCAACAGCTTTACAATACAGCAGATGCCATTGTAGTAGGACGATTTGTCGGAAAAGAGGCCCTTGCCTGTGTAGGCGGTTCTTCCGGACAACTGATCAATCTGGTAGTTGGATTTTTCGTAGGCCTTTCTTCCGGTGCAACTGTTATTATCTCCAGATATTATGGTGCCGGCAATGGACGGGATTTGAATCGTTCTCTTCACACGGCAGCTGCCCTTTCTATTGCAGGAAGCCTGATCATTACCATACTTGGCCTTGTTCTGGCACCTGCCATGCTGCGTATTATGAATACTCCGGAAAATGTTATGGCAGGTTCCGCTATGTATCTGCGTATTTATTTCGGCGGGATTTTCTTTGTATTTGTCTATAATGTTGGATCCGCAATTCTCCGTGCAATGGGCGATTCCAAACGTCCTTTGTACTACCTGATTGTATGCTGCTTTCTTAATATTTTTCTGGACATTCTTCTTGTTATGGGATTTAACCTTGGAGTGACCGGAGTAGCTGTGGCTACTCTGTTTTCTCAGGCAGTCAGTGCCCTCCTTATTGTACGCGCTCTGATGCAGCCAGGAGAACTCTATCAACTGGAACCGAAAAAAATCCGTTTCCACCGTTTTCTTCTGAAATCCATCATTGCCATCGGACTTCCTGCCGGATTTCAGTCAGTCATGTATAACATTTCAAATATTATTATACAAACTTCACTGAACAGTCTCGGTACAGATACTATGGCAGCCTACACTGCTTTCGGAAAAATGGATTCCATTTACTGGATGATCTCCGGAGCCTTTTCCATTGCCATTACCACATTTGTAGGGCAAAATTACGGGGCCGGAAAATATTCCCGAATGAAACGGAGTGTTTTTGTCTGTCTTTTCATGGATTTCATTGCTTCTCTGCTGGTAAGTGCACTCTTCCTTTTCTTCGGCAAATATATTTTCCAGCTGTTTACGCAGGATCCGGATGTTATTGCTGTTGGTATGGACATTATCTCCATCATTGCTCCAAGCTACGTTCTTTTTATTTTCATAGAGATTCTGTCCAGTGCCCTGCGCGGAATCGGAGATGTAATGATTCCCATGCTCATGACCTGCGGCGGTGTATGCCTGGTACGTATTTTCTGGATTTTTGCCGTTGTGCCTCATTTTCCTGGAATCAAAAGCATTCTTGCAAGCTATCCTCTGTCCTGGGCTTTGACTGCCATATTGTTTATTATTTATTACTTCATTACACAGAGAAAATTCTACAAAGAACACCGGGATGTATAAAAATAACACTCCTTTCTGAAATACCCTATAGTATTCCAGAAGGGAGTGTCTGTTATAAGTGACTTCTTCTGTCCATCACCTTACAAAATACTACTGCCACTCCTGTACTCAATGCCGTAGCCACTATGGATGGTCCCACAATTGCCGCCGGACTCACACTCCCGTACTGACTCCGATAGGCAATCATATTCACTGGTATTAACTGGAGAGATGAAATATTTAATATAAGAAAGGTACACATTTCATTACTGGCCATCCCTTCTTCCTGCCCTTTCTCCGACCGTTTTCCCTTTCTTCTGTCTTCCTCCAGTTCTGCCATTTTTTCCATGGCTTTTAACCCGAAGGGTGTTGCTCCCCAGCCCAACCCCAGAAAATTGGCCAGCATATTGGCAGAAATATATTCCATAGCCGGATGATTCGGGGGAATGTTCGGGAAAAGGAAATGAAGGAGAGGCTGCATTTTTTCTGTCATCTTATCAATGAGTCCGGAACTTCTGGCAATTTCCATAATTCCCATCCACAATGCCACAATTCCTGACATGGTTACACACAACATAACTGCTTCTTTGGCCGAAGAAAGGGCCGCATCTGTAACAGCACCAAGATGCCCCGTCATGGCACCGTATGTAATACCCACTAAAATCATTGCTCCCCAGAGAATATTCAGCATATCCATACCTCATTATTTTTCTGTCCTGTATTTATTTTATGATAATCCTGCCTGAATATGCTCTGTAACCTTTCACACCGGTGTTTTTCAATTCTTTATTCTATTTTTTTCTCTCATCTGATAAAATAATCCCAGAATCAAAATAGCTTTTCACCACAACATTACAACTTTTTTCAACGAAAGGAAAATTTTATGTCTCATACGATTGCACTTATCCAATGCGGTTCCCGGAATCGTACAGAAGAAAATCTGGAAACTGCAGAAAAATATATCTCACGAGCTTCACAGGCAGGTGCCTGTCTGACTGTATTTCCCGAATATTTCATGCTTTCTAACCTGATTTCTTCTGATGATTATGTCAATCAGTCCCAGACTACCCAGGGTCCTTTTGTAACATCTATGGCTGCACTTGCTGTCAGATATAACATTTGGATTCTCTTCGGCATGAATGAACAGTCAGACACAAACCAGTCCAAAAGTTATAACACCCTGGTACTTCTTGACAATAAAGGCACCCTTCAGGGAACCTACCGGAAAACCCATTTATTTGATGCCTTTAACTGGAAGGAATCCGATTCCACTCTTCCCGGTGACCGCTTCTTCTCTCCTGTACAGACACCCTTTGGAATCCTTGGTCTTGGAACCTGCTATGATCTTCGTTTTCCTGAACTGGCAAGATACGAGGCACTGCACGGAGCAGAAATCCTGATCTATCCTGCGGCCTGGGTAAAAGGAACTCTGAAAGATGTACAATGGAAATCCCTTCTTGCTGCCCGTGCCATTGAAAACGGTATTTATGTACTGGGCTGCAGCCAGTATACAGAAAACACCTATCTGGGGCAAAGCTGTGCTTTCGGCCCTATGGGACAAGCTCTGGCAGAAGGAAAAAGCAGAGAAGAAATAATTCTTGTGAACGTAGAACCAGAACAGACAAAAGAAGCGCAGAAAATAATCCCTGCGCTGGCGAACCGACGCAGGGATTTATATAAAGAATTATAAATAACTCAAATACCGGCACTCCTCTCTTCTAGTTTCTGCAAAATCCGGTCTGCTTCTTCTCCCTGGACAGGAGTCGGTTGGTAATTATTATATCCACTTGCGGAAGAGATGCTGCATGGAATAATACTGGTCACATTATCTTCTTTCCGTTCTCCTCCTTCAAAGGTAAACGTCTGCTGAAAGATCACAGTATCCATATCAGAAGGATAGGAGTTTCCGCCGAAGCAGAAATTTCCAAGGCTGTACACAATATTCCTGCCCTCATATTCTTCAACTCCCTGAAGTACATGAGGATGATGCCCAATCACAAGATCTGCTCCATTATCCACTGCTGCATGTGCCAACTCTTTCTGCACCTCTCCGGGATAAGCAGCCTTCTCCTCTCCCCAGTGAAAACTTACAATCACAAGCTGTGCTCCTTGCTCTTTCAGAGACTGAATGTTGGCAACCATAGAATCCTTTACACCGATTCCTTCCGCCAGTACATAAGTCCCCACCAGACCGATTTTCACACCTTTGATTTCCATCATTGCAGTTCTGTCATAACCGAAATTTACAATACCTGCCTCATCCAGTGCCCCAATGGTGTCTGCATAACTTTCTTCTCCATAATCTTTGCTATGATTATTGGCAAGGCTGGCTGCTTCCACAGAACCCTCTGTAAGAATATTTGCATAACTTTGATCTGCCTTAAAAGCAAACTGTTTATCTGCCCGGTTCTCACTGTCTGTAAGAGTTCCTTCAAAATTCACAATTGTCAGGTCGTCTTCCGAAAAAACAGGCTTTACATTCTGGAAAAAATAAGAAAAATCACCGGTTTCTTCATACTTCGCCGGAAGGCTGTCCTCCCAACTGAAAAATTCATCTGTTCCGAGAGTACAGTCTCCTGTTGCACTGACAGTAATTGTCACCGGTTCCGATTCTTTATTTTCTGATCCACTGCCTTCTGGCTCACCTTCAGGATTCTCTGCTGAGCCTTTTTCTTCTGTTTTATTTTTCACAATCTGTTCCGCATCCGTGTTTTCTTTTGTCTTTCCGGAAGTTTTCATTGAGGAATCACTGAGATTTACTACAACTAATACCAGAAGCAAAGCCAGGATTAAAATCAGATCCATTCCCATAATTTTTCTCACACGAGAACTCTGGAGCATTTTATTCTCTCTCAGCCATCTGCCCGGTTCTGTCTGACTTAGCCATTCCACAGCCTCCGAATCTATAATTCTCTCTACCGGATGAAATTCTTTTAGTTTTTTCATCCACAAACTCCTGTCTTTATCCTTTTTCTCTTTCTTTTCTTCCATCCTTATCCCCTCTTCAAAAGCTCCTGGTAGACATCTCGCTTACTGATTCCACGATCCTTGGCTACTTTTTTCATTGCTTCTTTTCGATCTGCTCCCTGATCTACATAATATTCCATATGCTCTTCCATAGACATTTCTTCCCACTTTTTCTGCTCTTCCTGCTCCAGTTCTTTTCTGTCTTTTCCCTCTATTACAAGAACACATTCTCCTTTTGGTTCATTCTGTCCGTACCATTCCAGAGCCTCAGAAAGGGTTGTACGAAATGCGGTTTCATGCTTTTTTGTCAATTCTCTGCATACAGTGATTCTTCTGTCTCCCAGTACATGTAGAAGCTCTTCCAACGTACGAAGGAGTCGATGGGGAGCTTCATAAAGAATCATAGTTCTGGTTTCATTGACCAGTTCCTGCAAAATCTTTTTCTTCTCTTTTTTGTCCGATGGCAAAAATGCCTCAAAAACAAAACGGCGGGTAGACAATCCTGACAGCGTAAGCGCCGTAATACAAGCAGCGGCTCCAGGCAGAGAAGTGACCTCAATTCCTTCCTCATAGCACATGGCAACCAATTCTTCTCCCGGATCAGAAATTCCCGGTGTTCCTGCATCTGTGATCAGTGCAATATTTTTCCCCTCCAGAAGCTGCCCTACCAGATAATGTCCTTTATCAATTTTATTATATTCGTGATAACTGGTCATAGGTGTTTTAATTTGGAAATGATTCAGAAGCTTGATGCTGTTTCTGGTATCTTCAGCAGCAATCAGATCCACTTCTTTCAAAGTCCTCACTACACGGTATGTCATATCTTCCAGATTTCCGATGGGTGTGGCACACAGATATAATTTTCCGCTCATACTTTCTCCTTTTCCTTCCAAATACTTTCTGTATTTCGACCATATATTTCCAGTATCTCTTCTGTATATACACCTGGTTTTTTATAAACAATCAAAGGTTTTTCCACCTGAATTCTTGAATTTCCCCCCCGCATCCCCTCGATCAATACGAGATTGGGTTCTTTATCCACAAATGGATGCACCAGACGCATTCTTTTCGGCTCTACCCCACAACGTACCATAGTTGACATAATTTCAGCCAGACGAAAAGGTCGGTGTATCATATAAAATCTTCCTTTTGGTACAAGGACCTTTGCTGCCTGAGAAACCACATCTTCCAGTGTGCATAAAGTTTCATGCCGGGCAATTGTCTTCGCTGTATTATCCCCGGTCAGCCCATGATTTCCAATCATATAAGGTGGATTCGAGGTTACCACCTGAAAAGAAGAACCGCCAAAAATCCCACCTGCTTCTTTAATGTCTCCGGTAATAATATCTATATCTTTTTCCAGATGATTATAAGCAACACTCCGTCTGGCCAGTTCAGCACTTTCTTCCTGTATTTCCAGTCCTGTAAAATGTCCCTTGGGATATCTTGCTTTCATTAAAACAGGGACGATACCAGTGCCCGTCCCCATGTCTAATATTCTCTCTCCCGGTTTTGCCTTGGCAAACCAGGCCAGAAGTACTGCATCAATCCCAAAGCAGAACTGTTTCGGATTCTGAATCAGCATATAACCATTCTGGAGATCATCCAGCCGCTCATTTTCCAAAATAACCGGTTTGTCTGCCATCTCTTTTCCTTCCTATTTCTCCAGTTCTTTCAAAGCCCTCATCTCTTCTTCCGTAAGACGAAGCTTTTCTTTTTTCTGACGCGGTTTAAATTTTAACTCTTCTACAGGATATTCCCTGATTTCTTTTTCATCTTCTACATCCACAAGCACTTTCACAAGCTGGCGCAGTACACTGACGCTTTGCACTTCCCCCTTCAGTCCATCCGGTGTGGTTACCCGATCACCGATGCCGGGAAGTTTTCTGTTCAGTTCTTCATAGGTTTCCTCTTCATTTTTCAGGCAGCACATGAGCCGTCCGCATACTCCTGAAATCTTTGCCGGATTCAGGGAAAGATTCTGCTCTTTTGCCATCTTAATAGAAACAGGTGCAAATTCAGACAGATACGTATGGCAGCAAAGAGCTCGACCGCAAATGCCGATTCCTCCCAGTATCTTTGTCTCATCTCTTACACCGATCTGTCGAAGCTCGATTCTTGTTTTAAAAATAGCAGCCAGATCTTTTACCAGCTCTCTGAAATCAATTCGCCCATCTGCAGTAAAATAAAAAAGTACTTTGTTATTATCAAAGGTATATTCCACATCGATCAGCTTCATCTCAAGCCCATGTTCCCGGATCTTTTTCAGACAAATCTGATATGCCTCCTTTTCTCTTCTTCGATTGTTTTCTTCTTTCTTATCATCCTGGGCATTGGCGATACGAATCACTTCCTTAAGAGGCTGTATGACCTTCTCATCCTCTACCTCTCTTGGCGGCAATACTACCTGTCCGTATTCTACTCCTCTCGCGGTTTCCACAATCACGTGGTCTCCGGACTTTATTTCAAAATCCTTCGGGGAAAAATAATAAATCTTGCCCACGTTACGGAATCTGACTCCTATTACTTTTGTCATCTCAATTCTCCCTGATTGTCAGGAACAGCAGTTCCATAGTTAAGTCAAAATTAACGTTCGCCTGAAGACGTGCTTTCGCAGTTTCAATTGCCTTAATAATCGTCTCAAGACCTTCATAAGAGCTTCTCTTTGCTCTTTCTCTGATATAGTTATACTCCTGTCTGAATACCAGATTATCCATCTCTTTTGTAGCTTTAAACAGAAGCACATCCCGGAACCATACAAGAAACAAATCCAGATATTCATATATGGTATGCTTCTCCTCTGACAGATTCTTTACCGCATCCACCATTTCATAAACTTCCATATTGCTTCCCTGTTTCAAAATCCGGAAAGCAGCTTCCATCATTTCCGTAAAGTCTTCTGCTGTAGCAATCTGTTTTGCTTTTCCCACATTTCCCTGAGCAAATGCGACACTGACTTCTGCCTGGTAATCCGGAACGTGAAGCTCCTCCATAAGATATTTACGGATCACTTCATCCCGCACAGGTTTAAAGTTCAGCGTCACACATCTGGACTTAATTGTTGAGAGCAGCCCTGTATTATTATTAGCCAGAAGAAGAATCACCGCATACGCCGGAGGTTCTTCAATGGTCTTCAGAAGCGCATTCTGCGCCTGTACCGTCATTTTCTCCGCTTCATCCACAATATAGATTTTATAAGGACCTGTATAGGGTTTGATCTGCACATCTGCAATCAACTGTTCCCGAATATCCTCTATACCAATAGACGAAGGCTTTACATGCTCCACATAAATAATGTCAGGATGATTTCTATTCATGGCTTTTTTGCAGGCACTGCAGTGCATACAGGGTTCTTTCCCGTGTTCTTCACATTGCAATGTCATGGCAAACAACTTCGCCAGAAGTTTTTTCCCGCTTCCTTTCTCTCCCGCAAAAATATAAGAATGAGAAATCTGATTCTGAGCAGCCGCATTCTGTAAATGTCTAAGCACCTCTTCATGTCCCAATACTTTTTCAACTTCCTGCATTGCAATCACCTCTGTTCTTTTAAATTCTTAATGTTTATTATAACACACAATCTACCGTCACTCAACGACTCTATCTCTAACATTTATATTAAGCTTCTGTTAACTTTTTCATATACTGACTGATTTCCTGTATACATTCATCCAGATTCCTATTATAAAAACGCAAGAAAATTTCTGCCTGCTCGAGTTTTTCTTCAGAAAAATCTTCCGTATCTGCCAGAAAACGTCTGCACATTTCTGCATAGTGTGGCTGTTCCTGCTCCTCTTCTCTTGCAATAGCCCGTTTCAGGCGTTCGCCATCCTCTACTTCTATATAAATGGGACAGATCATTTCTTTCCCGTAATATGCCCGCATATTCCTGTAGGATTCCAATGTTCCTATGGCAAGATAATTTTTCTCTTCTGTCCGAATCTGTCCATCATCTGCCGTAAAATAAGTCCACGGACCATAAATCGTATCATAGGTCCTTGCTTCTATTACTTTTCCCTGCATCCAGAACTGACGGAATTTCTCCTCATCCACAAAATGATATTCTTTTCCTGGAACCTCCCCATCACGAATAGGGCGGGTCGTATATAAAACAACTCTGCCCAGCCCCAGTTCTTTATTTTCCAGAAGACGACTGTAAATCGTATCCTTTCCAGATGAGCTTTTTCCCATAATGTAAAATATTTTCCCCATACTTCCTACCTCTTCTGAACACGAATTTTTTCCAACGTATAGTCAGCAGGCCCCTGTATATCCAGTCCCTGCTTCTTCCAGATATGGATTTTTTTCAGAAAATCCCCCGTGATGATTTCCCCCGGCACCAGACAGGGAATTCCCGGTGGATATAAGTAAACGAATTCCACAGAAATTTGTCCCATACTTTCTTCCAGCTTCATTTCTTTCCAGGATGATTCCATAGCATCTGCCAGTTTTACAGCCGGTGTCTGTTTTCCGGCATACGTTTCCTGAACAAATTCTATTTCTCTCCTGTACGCCTTTTCTTTACACAGCTTCCCGTCAATTTCCAGTAATGCCTGTTCCAATCTGGAAAACCCCTCTTCCGTATCCATAACACTGGAAAGTGCCAATACATAAGAAGGCGCTGTCATCTCGATTTGTATTCCATAAGAATGCAGCAATTCCATATGGAGCATTTCCCCATCTATGGAAGTACCAGCTGTGGAAATAATCAGCTTTGACCGATCCACATCATAAATATTTCCTTTGCCTGCTACCTGGCCTGGGACGATCAGATGAAGATGATTCATGGAATTCAGACGTTCTCTGCAGACTTCCAATCTTTTGGTATAAGAATGAAACCGTTCTGTTCCCTCTCGTTCCATCAGTCGAATACAGGCTTCCATACTACTCATAAACACATAAGAAGGACTGCTGCTCTGATAAATTCCAAGAAATCGCCGGAGTATTTCTCTGGACACAAGACTGCCCTGCACATGAAGCAGGGCAGTCTGAGTCATAGCGGGAAGTGTTTTATGAAGACTCTGAATCACAAGATCTGCCCCGTATTTCAGAGCAGAATCCGGAAAATAATCAGAGAAACAAAGATGAGCCCCATGAGCCTCGTCCACGATCAGCGGAACTCCCCATTCGTGTGTCACATGACTGATTGCCTGAATATCTGAGACGATACCATCGTAAGAAGGTGAAGTTATAAGTACCGCCTCGATTTCCGGATACTGCTCCAGCATTTTTCTCACCTGTTCCGGAGCAATTCCTCCATTTAATCCGATCTGTTTCTCACATGGAGGATAAAGATAATGAACCTGAATGCCTCTCAGATACACTGCATGATAAACTGCCTTATGACAGTTTCTTGCCATGAGCAGAGAACCGTTTCTGGAAGTACAGGCAGAAACGGCACTGAGCAGTCCTGAGGTACTGCCATTTACCAGATAGAAGCTTTCTTCTGCTCCATAAAGAGCTGCCGCTCTCTTCTGTGCCTCTCTGAGAATTCCCTCCGCATGATGAAGATTATCAAAACCATCTATCTCTGTTATATCAATCTGATAAGGATTACGCAAAGTTTCCGGACAATAATTTCGTTTATGGCCCGGCATATGAAACGGATAACAGGTATCCTGGCTATATTCATACAAAGCTTCATCAAGATATTTCTTCATCCGGATTTATTTCTCCATTGCCTGTGCCACCATTGCTTTTACTTCTTCAAATACTTCTGCAACAGCTATTTTCTTCTGTACAGATTTATCTCTGGTAACAATTTCACAGCATCCTTCTTTTATATTTCTCGGACTTGCAATGATTCTTACCGGAATACCCATCAGATCTGCATCGCTGAACATAACACCTGCACTGACTTTTCTGTCATCATACAGCACTTCAATTCCTGCGTTCTGCAGTTCTTCGTACAGTTTATCCGCATAATTCTTTACTTCTTCATTATCCGGACGTACGCAGCAAAGATGTACCTGCCATGGTGCGATTGCCATTGGCCAGATCGGACCATATTCATCGTGATGTGCTTCACATACAGAAGCAGCCAGTCTTCCCACACCGATTCCGTAGCATCCCATAATCGGGTATTTTTCTGTACTGTCTTTATCCAGATATTTCATATTCATACTCTTTGTATATTTGGTTCCCAACTGAAAGATATTTCCAACTTCAATTCCTCTGGAAACGGTAATGCTGTGTTTGCCACATTCCGGGCAGACACCTCCGTCAATAATTTTTGCAAAATCATGATATTCTGCATCCGGAAGATCTCTTTCCATGCAAAGACCTGTATAGTGATATTCCTCCACATTTCCTCCGCAGGAGAAATTGCATGCTCCCTTCAGAGAGCTGTCATACAATACTGTAAAGTTTCCTTCCAGTTTATATGGTCCGATATATCCTGCATGAAGACCGCACTCTTCTGTAATTTCTGCAGGATGTACATCTTCGTGCAGGTAATTTGTCAATTTTGTTTCATTTACATCCAGATCACCACGGATAAACAGAACCACATATTCGTCATTGGAATTTTTCTGGTATACCACTGCCTTACAGGATTTCTCCTTCGGTGCATGAAGGAAATCACACACTTCTTCAATGGTATGAATATTTGGTGTATACACAAGTTTTAATTCTTCATAATCTTCCTGTGAATTTTCTATAATACTTTCTGCCATTTCCACATTTGCTTTATATCCGCATTCCGGACAGATTGCAATGGAATCTTCTCCCACAGGAGTCAACAGCATAAATTCATGAGAAAGACTTCCTCCCATCATACCGGAATCGGAAGCTACCGCAATGGTCTCCGGAATTCCTGCTCTCGCAAAAATTCTTTCGTATGCATGATAACATTTCTCATAATATTCTTCCAGATCCTCCTGAGAAGTATGGAAAGAATACGCATCTTTCATGGTAAATTCACGTACACGGATGAGACCTGCTCTTGGGCGTGCTTCATCACGGAACTTTGTCTGAATCTGATAAATCATAAACGGATATTTTGCATAAGTCTGTCCATATTCTCTTACCAGCTGAACAGCTGCTTCTTCATGTGTCATACCGAGAACCATTTTGCTTCCGTTTCTGTCTTTGAAGCGAAGAAGTTCACTTCCCACACTTTCATATCTTCCGGATTCTTCCCATAAAGATGCCGGCAAAGCTACCGGAAGCTGCACTTCCTGTCCGTCAATTTTATCCATCTCATCACGAATGATCCCTTCGATTTTTCTGCACACCCGACGAAGAGGCATAAACTGGGAATAAATTCCGTTTGCCACATATTTCATGTAACCGCCTCTGACCATCAGTGCATGACTGTCAATGACACAGTCTGAAGGTCTTTCTTTAAATCTTTCTCCTACTATTTTATCCATTTTCATAATCTGATTCCTCCTTAGAAATAATTCTACTCCGACACAATGCGATCTTGCCCGGAGGGCTTTTTTTATATCATCGGAAAATGCAAGGCACTTTTCTATGGTATAAAAAACCCTGAACCGACTTTCGTCAGTTCAGGGCGAATGATGATCCGTGTTACCACCTGAATTCAGGAATATTCCTGCTCTCATCCAATACAAAATGTAAATTTTATATTGCTTCCTGTTAACGTGGGAAATCCGTCAATACCTACTTGTCTTTCGGCATGCAGCTCCGGGACGGGTTCAATATCCTCTCATGAAAGCCTCTCACCACCCGACTTCTCTCTGTACATGGAACAAATATTTACTACTTCTCTTCTCAGCCTTTATTTATTGCTTTTGATGGAATCTTAGCATACTTTTTCCTTTGTTGCAAGAGGGAACTTCCACCGCATACACTCTGACATGACACAGATCCCTGCTGCACCGCATTCCTGCATTTCTTTTACACAAGTTTCATTCCCTTTCATACCGCCAATGGCATATACAGGAATCTCTACCGCTTCACATACTTCCTTCAGAAATTTCGTTCCTCTGGCAGGAAGTCCAGGTTTACACTGAGTAGTAAACACATGCCCTGCCGTTATATAAGAAGCCCCGATTTCTTCTGCATGAATGGCTTCTTCCGAACTGTGTACAGAAACTCCTACTATTCCAAATAACTCAACAATCTGGGGATTTGCCTCCAACACAGACATAGATACATGAATCTGATTAAATTTCTTCTCATAAGCAACTTTCCAGTAGGTATGGGGAATGCAGATTACAGAGAAATTCTCGCATATCTTCTGTACTTTTTCCAACAGTACTTCATATAATTCTTCTGTCAGATCTTTTTCTCTCAACAACAATGCACGTGGATGATGACTGCAGATTCTCTCAATTTGTCTGAGAAATTTTTCTTCCCCTCCTTCGCACAAATGCCGGTTGGTCACTGCCAGAATCTGTTTCTTCCAATTGTTTTTCTCCATTTTCTTCCTCTACACATACAGATAATCATTCATAACCGGCTGAAGCCCCAGATTCAGAAGATCCTGATACACTTCATCCACCGTTCTTCCGTCTGAAATTTCAAACTGATCGTCCCCTTTATGTTCAATATCATCCACATGTTCTCCGATTCCTGTACTGACTCCTGCAGAAATTTTCGTTGCAGCTATATTTACCAGATTATTTCTTACCCGGGCACATTCCCTGGTAGATACCGTGATACTTGCAAAAGGCAGAAACAGACGATATGCTGTAACCACCTGAAGAAGCTGCGGTTCATGTACATCCATAGGATTGATTTTATCATTGTTGATAATAGGACGCAGGCGGGGACAGGAAAATGCAATTTCCGCATGGGGATATTTTCTCTGGATCAGATATGCGTGCATACCTGTGGCAAAAGCATCTTTTCGAAAATCATCAAGCCCCAGAAGAGCCGCAAATCCAACCCCTCGCATGCCTCCTTTTAATGCTCTTTCCTGGGCATTCAATCTGTAGGGGAAAATCCGTTTATGCCCTGCCAGATGAAGGGTCTCGTATTTATCGGAATTATAAGTTTCCTGAAATACGGTTACATAATCTGCACCACACTCATGAAGATAGGCATATTCATCAGAATTCATAGGATACACTTCCAGACCAATGACTTTAAAATATTTTCTGGCAATACGGCAGGCTTTTCCGATATACTCCACATCCGATTTTTTTCTGCTTTCTCCTGTGAGAATCAAAACTTCCTGAAGACCGCTTTTTGCAACAGCACCCATCTCCATTTCGATTTCTTCCTCAGTCAGACAGGCACGGTTAATTTTATTATGACAGTTAAATCCGCAGTAAATACAGAAATTTTCACAGTAGTTGGCAATGTAAACCGGTGTGAACATATTCACTCCGTTTCCAAAATGTTTCTTCGTTTCTTTCTGTGCACAAACTGCCATCTCTTCCAGATGAGGAAGAGCGGCCGGTGACAGAAGAGCGGCAAAATCTTCCGGTGTACGATTGCTGTGAGCCAGTGCTCTTTTTACATCTTCTTCCGTATATTTACTATAATCATAATCATTCATTGCAGCAATTACTTTTTCCTGCACCTCTGATTCCAGCACTTCCATTCCGGGCAGATAGGTCATATGATCAATCCTGTTTTTCTTTTGCCATTCCTTGATCTCATCATTTAATATACTTTCATTTACATGATTTTCCGTAC
Source organism: Blautia sp. (assembly GCA_051880075.1). GTDB lineage: Bacteria > Bacillota > Clostridia > Lachnospirales > Lachnospiraceae > Blautia. The sequence goes on from JBJENG010000021.1 coordinate 132,228, forward strand.
TCATTTTTTTCTCCTTTTAGTCCTGTAAAAATCCTGTGAGCGGGGAAGAAGCACTGGCCCCTTTCTCCATTACCCGTCCCATACCGGACAGATAAGCCGTTCTTCCTGCTTCAATGGCTTTCTTGAACGCTTCTGCCATAGCCGGTATATCCCCTGCTGTTGCAATGGCAGTGTTTGCCATAACGGCTGCGGCTCCCATCTCCATCGCTTCGCAGGCCTGAGACGGTTTTCCAATTCCTGCATCTACAATTACAGGAAGATCGATTTCATCAATGAGAATCTGGATAAAATCTTTTGTGCAAAGCCCCTTATTGGAACCAATAGGGGATCCAAGAGGCATAATGCAGGCAGCTCCTGCATCTCTCAAATCTCTGGCCGCATTTAAATCCGGATACATATAAGGCATAACCACAAATCCTTCTTTTGCCAGAATTTCCGTTGCTTTTATGGTTTCATAATTATCGGGAAGCAGATATTTGGAATCATGGATTACTTCGATTTTTACAAAATCCCCACAGCCAAGCTCTCTTGACAGCCTTGCGATACGTACTGCTTCCTCTGCATTTCTTGCGCCTGAAGTATTTGGCAGTAAAGTCACATTTTCAGGAATATAATCCAGAATATTCGCCATACCTCCTTCGTTTGCCCTGCGAAGAGCAAGTGTAATAATCTCAGCACCTGCTTTTTCTACTGCTGCACGAATCAGTTCCAGAGAATATTTTCCGGATCCAAGAATGAAACGTGACTCAAAAGTATGTCCTCCCAGTGTAAAGATATCTTTCTTTCTATTTTCCATTTTATTTATCTCCTTTCTGTTGTTATTCTTTTATAATCAGTTCTGTGATCAGATTTGCTTCATGAGCAGCACAGATTGCAACTCGTGGTGCCATCAGCCCCATTCCTTCTGTTGGTTCTGTATGCTCATCTCCACACAGATAAAAATGTTCTGTAATTTTTCTTGTCTTTATTTCATTGCTGCTTCCATAACCTGCCATTCCGGAGGCTGCCACCAGAATCTTGTCCGGATATTTCTCCATAATTCCGTTTACCAACATCGCCTTTGCCTCCGGCACATCGAAAGCCTCACAGATAATCTCTTCTTCTGCAAACAATCTTTCCAGATTTTCTTCTGATACACGCACACAATCGGTCACAACCTGAATATATGGATTAATTTCCCTCAACTCCTGTGCCAACGCCTCTGTTTTATACATTCCCACATGTTTGATGAAGTACTGCTGACGATTCAGATTTGTAATATCCACCTGATCAAAATCAATCAGATGAAGATGTCCCACACCGATCCTTGCCAGGGCAAATGCCACATTGGATCCCAATCCCCCAAGTCCGGCGATTGCTACCCGGGCATTATCCAGCTTTTCCTGTACTTTTGCGGAATGACGACAGATGAGAGCCTGCCTGATTTCATTTTCTGTCAACCTCTCAGCCTCCCCCGACAAAACTTACAACTTCCAGCACATCGTTGTCTTTTACTTCTGTCTCTGCCAGCTGTTTTCTTGGAATAATTTCTCCATTACATTCAACCGCTACTCTTTCCACCTTATAATTCATCTGTTCCAGAAGTGAAAGAATGGTCATTCCCGAGACAAATTCTCTTTCTGTTCCGTTTATTTTCAGCATAGTCTTCTCCTTTCCCATTACAACAAAAAAAGAGAGTACACAAAGAAATACACCCGCGGTGGTGTACCCCTTCATGAACTCTCATTCACTCTCAATGGTATTGCTTATTTCCTTTTTTAGAATTTAAAATCATAATATGCTATTTCTTTCTGTTTGTCAACAAGAACTTCTTGACAAACCACCTGATACCGCCTATATTTATTTGTGATAATTACTAATAGTAACTTTTTTAAGGAGAATGCTTTTATGGATACCTGTCATTTAAAGAAAATGATCGATACTTGCTTTGCAGCAAGACGCATGGTGGAAACCCTCCCGGAATTGCCTTCTCACATGAAGCCCCGGCATATTCATGTACTGGATGTAGTCCATGAATTTCAATCCCGGAATCAGCCCTGCCGAGTCAGCGATGTAAGTTCCTGGCTCCATATTACCATGCCAAGCATCACCAAACTAATACAGGAACTGGAAGATTTAAATCTTCTGATAAAATATGGAAATGGTTCCGACAAGCGTGTCATCCTTCTTCGCCTTACAGATCAGGGATTGGCCTGCGTAGAAAAATATGTTCTGGATTTTCACCGGACATGGGCCTCACAACTGTCTGATATTACAAACGAAGAAGTCCAACAGGCCATTCATGTATTTGAACGCCTGAATCACACGATGCCGGGAAGAAAGGACAAACAACTATGACAAAGACACAGAAAAACAAACAACAACTTTCCTTTACAGAAGGCTCCGTATTTGGCTCTCTGATTCGTTTTGCTCTTCCGGTACTGGGCGCATTGATCCTTCAGGCTGCTTACGGTGCCGTAGACCTTCTGGTTGTCGGCCAGTTCGGGGACGCTTCCGGCATTTCCGCTGTAGGATCCGGAAGTTCCTTCATGCAGATGGTAACTTTTGTCATCACCAGCCTTGCAATGGGATCAACCGTTATCATAGGACAACACATCGGTGAAAAAAGGCCGGAAGCTGCAGGAGATGCCGTAGGCACCACAATCGTCCTGTTTTCCATAATCGGTATTGTTCTCACTGTCCTTCTGGAACTGTTTGCGGGCAGTATTGCAGGACTTATGCAGGTTCCTGCAGAATCCATGGAAAAAGCAATTCTCTATATCCGCATCTGTTCTGCGGGAATTCTGATTATTATTGCATATAATGTAATCAGCGGCGTGCTGCGCGGTGTGGGAAATGCAAATCTTCCTTTTCTCTTTGTAGGCGTTGCCTGTGTGGTAAACATTATCGGTGATTTACTTCTGGTAGGTGTTTTTAAACTGGATGCAGCGGGTGCCGCAATTGCTACTATAGCAGCACAGATGGTATCGGTAATTATTTCCATCGCAGTTCTGAGAAAGCAGAATCTTCCTATTGCCTTTTCCAGAGCACAATGCCGGATTTTCTCCCATGAACTTAAGCTGATTCTCAATGTAGGCATTCCTATCGCCCTTCAGGAAGCAATGGTACAGATTTCTTTTCTGGTAATCAATACAATTGTCAACGGTATGGGACTGATGCCTGCTGCCGGATATGGAATTGCTCAGAAGGTAACCTCTTTTATCATGCTGATTCCATCTTCAATCATGCAGAGTGTATCCGCATTTGTAGCCCAAAACGTAGGTGCCGGAAAAATAAGCCGTGCAAAAAAAGGTTTCTTCACAGCCATTATTACGGGCTGTTCTCTGGGAATTATCATTTTCATGGCAGGCTTTTTCGGAGGTGCACAGCTTTCTTCTTTGTTTACGAAGGAAGCGGAAGTCATTGCTCAAAGTGCAGATTTTCTGAGAGGTTTTTCCATAGACTGTATTCTGACTTGCATCCTGTTCAGCAGCATCGGATATTTTAACGGCTGCGGAAAAAGCATTCCTGTCATGCTGCAGGGAATTACATCTGCTTTCTGCATCCGTATTCCTGTATCCGTTTTTATGTCTCACCTTCCGGATACAAATCTTACCTACATGGGTATGGCCACTCCCATTACCACTGTATACGGAATTATTTTTTTCATTATTTCGTTCATGTGGCTTAAGAAAACAAATCCACATTTATTCTGATATCAAAGCAGTCAGGGTATACTCCAATACCCTGACTGCAATTATCTCATCCAACCATTTCATTTATATATTCCTGAAGCACATCACACAAAAACTTCATTTTTTTCCCTGTATCCTGATTCTCATAAGGAATTCTGTTTATCAGTTTTTGCACATAATCCTGTTCTTTAATAATAGAAAAAGTAGCCGGAAAATTAATGTCAAAAAAATATGCCAGATAAGATATCCAGTAATCCATGGCTGTTACCCGGTCAGCTGACAAAATGGAACTTTTTTTCATACAGGTGTCCCATATTTTTTCTGTAATCTCCTGTTTTCCTGCATCTTCTGCACCGACTCCCAGAAGAACTTCTATGGATTCCTCCAGTTTAACTCTGCAGTTATCCAGTTTATCCGCGTCACGAATCAATCTTGCATGAAGCAACGTCCTGTCATCCACAATTCCCTTCAGTCGAAAATCACTGTGCTTTGCAATGGCGGTCTCTATAATTTCATCCCATGTATCTTCCTGCACAAATCTGCGGATCATTTTCTTTGGTCCAAACAGAAGCTGAACCCCATACGCCGCATGATCCATGGTATCAGGCTGAAAGCTGTCAAAAAGTTTCAACTGCTCAAAACGCCCAATATCATGAAGAAGTGCAATCATATCTGCCAGGGCCCGATCTTCTTCTGAAACCCCCATACGTACTGCAATTTCATCTGCACACTTTACTACACCTTCCGTATGAACAATTTTCAGATTTACCTTTTCATCTTCTCTGTCATATTCATCCAGAAATTTCTGAAATTCTCTATTGGCATATTTTAAATCTATCATTTTTCCACACACTTTCTTAATAACAATAACTGAATCATGGAACTTTACAGTGCTTTTCAACCGGCAGTTGATTCTGCCTCCTTCTTATACTTTAAATCGGTATCCCACACCCCAGATTGTCTCAATATACTGAGGTTTCGCCGTATTAAATTCAATCTTTTCACGGATTTTCTTAATATGCACTGTTACCGTTGCAATATCTCCAATGGATTCCATATCCCAGATTTCTTTAAACAGTTCATCCTTTGTAAATACACGATTGGGATTCTGTGCAAGAAACGTAAGAAGGTCAAACTCCTTTGTAGTGAAATTCTTTTCTTCTCCATTGATCCATACACGTCTGGCTGTTTTGTCAATTTTCAGTCCCCGGATTTCAATAATATCATTTTCCTGAACACCGGTTCCGATCAGACGTTCATAACGGGCCAGATGAGCTTTTACTCTGGCAACCAGTTCACTGGGACTGAATGGTTTTGTCATATAATCATCTGCTCCCAGACCAAGACCTCTGATTTTATCAATGTCATCCTTTTTTGCCGATACCATAATGATCGGCGTGTTTTTCTCATTTCTGATTTCCCGGCAGATTTCAAATCCATCCACTTCCGGCAGCATCAGATCAAGAATAAACAGATTATACTCTCCTTCCAGAGCCTTCTTAAGTCCCACATCTCCACGATGTTCAATTTCCACTTCAAATCCACTCAGTTCCAGATAATCCTTCTCCAGATCTGCAATGGCTTCTTCATCTTCAATAATCAATATTTTACTCATTGACAGGTACCTCCTGATATTTTCTCAGAACGAAATACATAACCGTTCCTATATTTTCCTTACTTGTGGCCCACACTTTTCCTCCGTGGTCCTCCATAATTTTCTTTACAATGGAAAGTCCAATGCCGCTGCCTCCCTTGGAAGAATTTCTGGATACATCGGTTCGGTAAAACCGATCAAATATATTCGGCAGATCCTTTGCTGCAATTCCTTTTCCGCTGTCTTCTATTTCTGCCTGTATAAAATCTCCTACATCTTTTACTCGAAGATTGATCCGCCGTTCCCGGGTGCTGTCCATATATTTAATGGAATTGCTGGTAATATTATTGATAACCCGCTTAATCTGTTCTGCATCCGCAATAACCACCACATCCGGCTCTACATAATTGGAATAAGTGAAATGAACGCCTTTTGATTCCAGCTCCATCCCCAATTCCTCTGCACAGTCATCAAAAAAATCTGTAACAGAAATCTTGTTAAATGTATATGGAATGCGATTAGTATCCATTTTGGAATAAAAAGTCAGCTCATTGATCAGACGATCCATATCATTGGCTTTGTTGTAAATGGTGTGAATATATTTATCCATTTTCTCCGGCGTGTTTGCCACACCATCCATGATTCCTTCCACATATCCCTTGATTGCAGTAATGGGCGTTTTCAGATCATGGGAAATATTACTGATCAACTCCTTATTTTCTTTATCAAACTGAATCTTCTCTTCCGAAGTTTCCTTTAGGCGATATCGCATATCCTCAAAGTCCCTGCACAAATCAGAAATTTCACTAACCCCTTCTGGTACAATGGAAAAATCAAGATTTCCCTCTTTGATTTTCTGAGTGGCCGTACGCAGCTTATCAAGAGGTGCAATAACTCCTCTGTAAATCCACCAGGTAAGAACCAGACCTGTAATAATCAGAATCAGAACAGCCGCAACCAGCATACTTCTTATTAGTTCCTGTATCTGAGGCAATGTCTTAAAAATATTGGAAATAATAAATACGCTTCCCTCTGTTTTGTCCTCTGTTTTAAAATTAATCTGTTTTACCAGTGCCTGCAGACGTCCTCCAAGATAAAATCCATCATTGTTGGAAATCCCGGGATCTGTGTTTTTATCGGAATATCCAGGCAGTCTTTTTACCAGTTCAGAAGGATAGGATTCGCATCCATAATAAGTAATCTGCTCTCCTTTTCTTACCAGAAGATACGAATGCATTCCCTTCAGGTCTTCATTGATTTGAGCAAGATATTCTATACTTTCAAATTTTCCCGGTGTATTCTCCGCAATATTTCTCAATTCTATCTCTATGTCATTGGTCATATTATTAATTACTTCTGCTGTATTGGAAAGAGATTCATATGTGGCATTCTCTATACCATATTGTTTCTCCAGCATTTTAAGCTGATACTGACTGAATCCCCAGAACGCAACACCTGTACAGATCAGGGGTTCCAGAATGATAATGAAAAAAGAGATGATAATTCTTGTCTTAAGTTTCACTTTTCTCACCTTCCGATCATTTCTTTATAGGAATTATAGCATAAATTTTTTTGTTTTTATCTAAAGAAAAACGAATCAAATCTAAATTTTCTATGAAATATTGTAACGGTCATAATTGAAAGCCGTTTATTTTTTCGATATAATAATGAAAAATCCACACATTCAGAAGGAGACGTTAAAAATACTATGTTTTTAGACAGGGATTCTTATATAGAAAAATTAAATACTCTGTATAACGGTGAAAATTTTGAGACAGCTGTTCTCTGCTCTGCTCCCGGCATGGGTAAAACCACTTTTCTCCAACATTTTTCCAGTGGAAAAACCTGCCTGTATTTCAGAGCCGCTTTGACTACTGAAAAGGAAAATTTTCACGCATTAAAGAAGGAAGCCATTCGTGTTCTGGGAGAAAATAAGAAACTGACAGATGCCAGACGTTTTGCCGAACTTCTTCGGGCCATAGGAAAAGCAGCCAGCGAACAAAGACTGCTTTTTATCATTGATGATTATCCACATCTGGTAAAACAAAACAGAAGATTATCCACATTGATCCAAAGTTATATAAAGAAAGAGTGGACAACTTCCCGCCTGTTTTTAGTATTTTGTAAGCCTGTGGATGTATACGAAAAAGAAGCTGCACAAAATCCCAATGTAATGTTTCTGCGCCCTTTCACTTTTTTTGAAACCCGTCGTCTTTTCTGCAGGTATACACTGGAAGAACAGATTTATCTGTACGGCATTACAGGCGGTGTTCCCGGCTATTTTCAGTATTTTGATACAAATCTTTCTCTGGAGGAAAATCTGTTCCAACTGTTTTTTACAGAATCCGGAACGTTTTACAGACTGCCGGAAGAATATCTGCGTATTCATGCACCATTGCCGGAATTGTCCCATTCTGCTCTTCTTAGCCTGGGAAGTCAACGGCGCAAGCTTCATGAAATCTGTGAACGTACAGAACTTACCCCCAGTGCAGCCGGAAGCCTCCTGACAGGACTGGATGCTCTGAAGCTGGCCGAAAAAATAATTCCTGTAACAGAAGAAGAAGGAAGCCGAAGAACCATGTACCGTATATGTGACGGTGTATTTCGTTTCTGGTATACCTTTGTTTCTCCCTGTGCAAATCAGATTGCTATGGGTGCCGGACACGATTTCTTTAAAAACCAGGTACTTCCCGAACTGGATACTTACTTTAAAGATACTTTTGAAGATATCTGCAGACAATTCCTGTTTCTGCTGAAACAGGTCAATCAGGCTCCCTTTCCGTATGGGCGGATCGGCAGCTGGTGGGGACAACATCCCACAAAAAAAAGAACCGAATATGTTCCCATTGCCGCCTCGGATGAAAACAATATGCTTCTGGGAGCCTGTTTCTGGACAGATGAATGGATTGATCTGGATGCCCTCACACAACTTCAAAAGCATGCATCTCTGTTTCCTCACAGTACCAAGTGGTACATACTTTTTGCAAAATCCGATTTTGTTTCCGGTATGGAAACTATATACGGAGATTCTGTAAAAGTATACACCCTGGAGCGCATGTGCACCCTTGCGGATTCTGTCGCTCTTTAACAAATATACGCCAAAAAAGTCTGGCAGGCCTCACACAGCGGCCGCCAGACTTTTATAAAATCTGTTTTATTAAAGATATTTTTTCAGGTCTTCTGCTTTGTCCAGTTTTTCCCATGGCAGATCCAGATCATTTCTTCCGAAATGTCCGTAAGCTGCTGTCTGTTTGTAAATCGGGCGACGTAAATCCAGCATTTTAATAATTCCTGCCGGTCTTAAATCAAAGTTTTCACGAACAATCTCCGTCAGTCTCTGATCAGAAAGTTTACCTGTTCCGAAAGTATCTACCTGTACGGAAGTAGGCTGTGCAACACCGATTGCATAAGAAAGCTGAATTTCACATTTTCTTGCAAGTCCTGCTGCAACCATGTTTTTTGCCACGTAACGAGCTGCGTATGCTGCTGAACGGTCAACCTTTGTACAGTCTTTTCCTGAAAAAGCACCGCCTCCATGACGGGCATATCCGCCGTAAGTATCTACGATAATTTTACGTCCGGTAAGACCGCTGTCTCCATGAGGTCCGCCGATTACAAAACGTCCGGTAGGATTGATAAAAAATTTTGTATCTGCATCTACCATTTCTGCCGGCAGAATCGGATCAAATACATACTTCTTAATATCTTCATGAATCTGTTCCTGTGTCACTTCCGGATCATGCTGTGTAGAAAGAACTACTGCATCCAGACGAACCGGTTTGTCATTCTCATCATATTCTACCGTAACCTGTGTCTTACCGTCCGGTCTTAAGTAAGTCAGTGTACCATCTTTACGGATCTTTGTAAGCTGACGTGACAGTTTGTGAGCCAATGCGATTGGATACGGCATATATTCTTCTGTTTCATCTGTCGCATATCCGAACATCATACCCTGATCTCCGGCACCGATTGCTTCGATTTCTTCATCAGACATTTTGTTCTCTTTTGCTTCCAGTGCTTTGTCTACACCCATAGCGATATCCGCAGACTGTTCATCGATAGTTGTGATTACACCACAGGTATCTGCATCGAAACCATATTTTGCTCTCGTGTAACCGATTTCACGTACCGTATCTCTTACGATTTTCGGAATGTCTACGTAAGCATTTGTTGTGATTTCACCCATTACCATAACCACACCTGTTGTAGTACATGTTTCACATGCCACACGGCTCATAGGGTCTTTTTCCATTAATGCATCCAAAATGGCATCAGAAATTGCATCGCACATTTTATCCGGATGTCCTTCAGTTACTGATTCGGAAGTAAATAATCTTTTTTCCATGAGTTCTCCTTTACTAAATTTTGATTTATGGTTACATTTTCATAGGTATTTCTCCCAGGACTTTTTCCATTGAAAAAGGTCCGCACTTTAAGCGGACCCATAATTATCTGAATGAATCCTCTTATTGTTCGAAATAACTCGCTCAGGCTGGCACCTTCCTTTCAAAAGGGGTTGCCGTGACTTCACAGGTCCTATGTACCTCCATCACTCTGAATAAGAGAAATATTAACCTATTGATTTGTCGTATATACGATAACGCTTTTTCTCTGGTTTGTCAATGAATAATTCAAATTTTTCATTCAATCTGTCTGCAAAATTTCCTGTACTCTTCCATGAGCCTCTGACTTACCGACCGGGAGGAAAAACAGTGTGATCCCAATGATACGACCGGCATGATTCCCAAAAGCGAATTCGTCAGAAACATCTCCTCATAGATTTCTATTTCCTCCGGATAAATCTCCGTTTCCTGTACCGGATTTCTTTCACAAATGTATTCCCGCAAAATTCCCGGCAGAATTCCACATTCCACAGATGGAGTAAAAATGGCTCCGTTCTTTACAAAAAATACATTCGTAGTAGCCCCCTCTGCCAAAATGTCTTTTGTATTCAGAAACACCGGTTCATCAATTCCCCTGTTATGAGCCAGATGTTTTTCCCTGAGACAATCTCCGTAATTCAAAGTCTTATGATACGTAAAGGGTGAAGTCTCATTTCTTCTCACACAGGAATAATCAGCTGTAAATCCCCGCTCATAATACTTTTCTCCATAAATATTTTCTCTTGTTGTCACCAGAAGATTCTTTTCGGAAACAGTAATCTTCAGCACCTTCCGCCCGATTTTCATAAGAGGCTCCTCCAGCGCTTTTCCCACCTTTTCCTCCAGCTCATCTTCTGACAGTTTCAGATGAAAAAAATCCATGGCACGGAAAAGCCTCTCATAGTGTTCTTTCAGCAACACAGGATTTCCTTCTTCTACAGCCACTGTTTCAAAAGCTCCCATACCGAAAAAATATCCCTCATCAGGTGTCAGCATTATTTTCATCTCCTTTTTCCCGGATTGCTTCCAGCACTGCTTTTGCTTTCTGCAGCGTTTCCTCATATTCAAATTCCAGTTCCGACTCACAGGTAATTCCTCCGCCTACTCCAAGATGATAGACTCCATCCTGATACACAGCCGTACGGATTACAATATTCAAATCACAGTTTCCATCCAGAGAAAGATACCCCATAGATCCTGTATATAATCCCCTTCTGTCATGCTCCAGCTCATCAATGATTTCCATGGCACGGATTTTCGGCGCTCCTGTAATAGAGCCTCCTGGAAATGCTGCCTGTATCAGATCCATGATCTGGAGATTTTCCTTCATTTCTCCTACAATCGTAGTCACCAGATGAAAGACCGTAGCATACGTTTCTACTGCAAAATGTTCCGTTACTTTTACTGTTCCCGGTTTACATACATGATTCAGATCATTTCTCTCCAGATCCACAATCATCAAAAGCTCACTTCTGTCCTTGGATGAATTTCGCAGTTCCTCCTTCAGTGCTGCATCCTCTTCTGGTGTATTTCCTCTTTTTCTGGTTCCTTTTATAGGTCTTGTCTCTATTATTCCATCTTTTACCTGCAGGAATCTTTCCGGAGATGCACTTGCGATTTGAAAATCTCCATAATTAAAATATCCCGCAAAAGGTGCCGGATTGTGAGTACGCAGATAGCGGTATACCTCATAAGGTTCCTTTCTGCTTTTTGCCTCCAGCTGCTGGGTCATATTTGCAATGTAAATATCTCCCTCCACAATATAGGAAATCATTTTATCAACCGTGTTCTTGTATTCTTCTTTTTCAAAATTGGGGCAGAATTCTGCCAGAATATTCTGTTTCTCCGTTTTTTCTTTAACACTGCACTGTCGGATTTCCTTTTCTATGGCATCCAGAATCTCCTCCTGTTCTCCTGTCTCTCCTCTTGCTGTAAGATAGAGCACCTTTTCCTTTCTATCCTCTATAATCAACACATCATAGAAAGCAAACAGCGCCTCCGGCATAGATATCTTTTTTGTATGACGGCTTTTTATCTGTTCAAACTTTCTTCCATAATCATAAGAAAAATAACCGATGGCTCCCGCTGTCAACGGCAGATTTGTTGGATTTTCCTCCTGCTGCACTCTCAATTCCTGATTCATGGCTTCTTCAAAAGAAAGGGAAACTGGCACTCCATTTTTATAGCAGATGCCCTCTTCTTCCTTTAAAACCAGATAGGGAAAAAGACCAATTACCGAATACTGTCCCAAACTGTTTTCCAGTGCCGAATCCAGAAATACCGCCATTTCCCTGTCTTTATAAATTTCAAAAATATCTGCTGTCTCTTTATAAAAGGACAGCCTGCGAATTGCTGTTCTCATATGTTTTCCACCATTCTTTGCATATTTTTGTATAGTTTTCCAAAAGTTCATGTCCATATTCTGTCAATACCGCTTCCGGATGAAACTGTACTCCGAATATAGGCATTTTTTTATGGCTGACTCCCATAATCACCCCATCTTCTGAACGGGCATTAATCTGAAGCTCCTCCGGGAATTTCTCATCGCTGACCACCAGAGAGTGATACCTGGTCACATGATAGGTTCCAGGAAGATTCCGGAATAACCCTGTTCTATCTGTGGTAATCGTCGTTACCTTTCCATGCATAGGTCGTTTTCCTTTTTTTACAGACGCACCGAAAACATGTCCAATAATCTGATGACCAAGACACACTCCCAGGATGGGAACTCTTCCTGCCATCCGTTTCAGAATCTCTTTACAGTTTCCGCAATCTGCAGGGCTCTTCGGTCCGGGAGAGAGAATAATCCCCTCCAGATTACCTCCCTGCAGCATAGATTCTATGTTTTCCGCTGTTATTCTGTCATTGCGTACCAATTCTACCTTCTCACCCAATTCTTCCAGATACCTGGCCAAGTTATACACGAAGGAATCATAATTATCAATCATCAAATACATAAAAATACCTTCCTCTTTTTTTTCTTTTATCCCCATTTTTTCTGTTAGAAATGAAAAAAGACTGCCAAAACAGAATCCCTCTTTTGGGACTCTGAATGGCAGTCTTCCGATCTGTCTAATCCGGGCACACCTTCTATAAAACTTGTAGTGCTTTATTCTATCATAACTTCTCCTGTCCTGTAAAGTCTTAACAAAAATTATTTAAAAAGATACAAGCTGAAAAAGGAAACCTCACTTCCATTCCACTCCATATCCATCTGACAATGCTCTGCCATCTTCATGGCATCAATACAATAAGCAGATAAACAGGAAAATCGCATATTCTCCTTCACACAGGCTTCTCCTTCTGCCATCTTGCAGACATCACAGAAATTACAGGGACCACACATGATAAATGTACCGTCCTCCGGAAGCCCTCCTTTTTTCAGTTCTTCCACTGCTTTCAATGTTTTTCTCGTATGTATTTTCTTTATTGCTTTTGTCTCTGCGTCATCAAAAATATTGTTCACAGGAGTCCTTGATTGAAATACCAATGCATTTTCATACTGTTTTACCTTTGCTTCCATTGCTTCCGGTGTCCCACAGACAGGCGGACAGGCATAATTCTTTCCATAATTTCCACAATCGTTCTGCTCACAGAACTTCCGGAAGTCAGGAACAAATTTCAGGTCTTCTGTTTTCATGAATTTCATCTTTTCAAATCCCAATTCTTCTGCTCTTTTCTCTATATTTTTTTCGTTCATAATGCCTGCTCCTTTCCAAACTTATCCAAATCATAACACCGTTTTTTACAAAGTACAACCATTCTGCCTCTACAAAAAAGCGAAAAGAGAGCCGAAGCTCCCTTTTCTATATATCCACTGATTGACATATGCTGTGGGTTGCGGCTCACAACAAAAAGAGGGTGCAATCAGAAGACAGCAATTATATTATTTCAATTTTCCGATTTTTTCTTCAACACTTCCAAGTAATTCACCGGAATGAATAAATTCTTTCAAAATTTCCAGGTAAGGGTACAGATACATATCCTCTTCCATAACCGGAATTCTGTCTTTCAGTTTCTCATAGACCGCTCCGGTTCCCTCACCACGTTTCAGATTTTCATCTATAAACTGCTGTGCCTGATAGGCTGACATAAGCTCAATGGCCAGTATGTATTCCAGTTTTTCCACAGCCTGAACTGCTTTTTTACAGGCATTATATCCCATGGTCACATAATCTTCCTGACCTGCACTTGTAGACACACTGTCACAGGTTGCCGGATGAGCAAGCATGCGCAGATCATTCAAAAGACCTGCCTGCGTATACTGGGGTATCATAAGTCCGGAATTCAGCCCCGGATTCTTAACCAGAAACCAGGGAAGTCCTGACAGATTTTCATCCAGATATCTGGCATTTCTCCGCTCTGACATTTTTGCAAGATTTACAGCTGCTATACATGCAGCATCCATTTCCATTCCCACATAAGAGGCATCCGGATTGCCGTTGGAATATACATCCGGTTCCTTTCCTGTTCCATAAACCACAGGATTATCTGCGCAGGAATTAATTTCACAGGTCACCACATCATACGCGTCTTCCAGAATCCGTTTTGAAGCGCCGTGCAGTTGCGGTACACAGCGAAGAGAGAGTGCATCCTGAAGATGAGTTGACGCAGCTTTTGCGATTACATCTGATTTTTCCAGTATTCTTCTCTGATTCTCTGCAGTTGCTGTCAGTTCTTTCTGCGGGCGGCAGGCTGTTACGTGAGGATCGTAAGCCCGGATAATACCTCCCAGAGCTTCCAGAGACATGGCTGCTATTACATCTGCACTTCGTGCCGCCCGTTTTAAATCATAAACAGCAAGAGCTGCCAGGGCAGTTGGCGAAGAAGCTCCGTTTGTAAGAGCCAGACCTTCTTTATAACTTAATACAAAAGGTTCCATTCCTGCCCGTTTGAGAGCCTCTCTGGATTCCAGAAGCTCTCCGTCAAACCAGGCTTTTCCTTCTCCCAGAAGAACACTGGCAATATGAGCTTCTGCACAGAGATATCCCACACTTCCTTCTTTTGGCACATAAGGAATCAGATTTTTATTCAGAAAATCTTTGTATTTCTCCAACAGTTCCAGACGAACACCACTGACACCACGGCCAAGACTCTGAAGAACCATGAGAATAATTGCCCGAACCTCCTCTTCTCCGAAGGGATCCCCCACTGATGTGGAATGGGTGATAATAATGTTTCTTTGAAGTCTGGCTGCTTCATCTTTACTGATTACTTTTGTTACGAGTGCACCAAACCCTGTGGTAGTACCATAGACAACCCGATCCTCTTCCACACATTTTTCCACAATTTCTCTCGACTCTTTCACGCGTTCGCAGTATTCTTCCGAAAATTCAACTTCTGCATGAAAACGGGCCACTTCTACAAATTCTTCAACTGTAAGAGGCTTCCCTAACACAATTTTTCCCATAGTTCTTCTTGTTCACCTTCCTTAATATCTTTATTTCAGTTCCCCAATCGTATCTTCTATAATCTTCACAACTTCTCCGGAATGAATCATTTCTTTCAGATACTCAATATGAGGATGAAGAAGCATGTCTTTTTCCATAACCGGCACCTGTTCCCCAATCTTTGCAAGAAGGGCTGTAGTAGCCGGACTCCGTTTTACGTCCGGATCCAGAAACTGCTGTGCTTCATAGCCGGACAACAACTCAATTGCAAGAACATATTCCAGTTTCTCGGCAATCTCTCCTGCTTTTTTGCAGGCATTGTAACCCATTGCCACATAATCCTCCTGATTTCCGCAGGTAGGTGTATTGTCAACTGTGGCAGGAGATGACAGTATTCTCATCTGGTTAATGAGACCTGCCTGGGTATACTGAGGTATCATAAGTCCGGAATTCAGTCCCGGTGTCTTAATACAGAACCATGGATATCCGGAAAGACTTTCGTCGATCAGACGATTGTTTCTTCTTTCTGACATTTTTGCAAGACAAGTGGCTGCAATGGCTGCACTGTCCATTTCCATTCCCACATAGGAAGAATCTGCATTGCAGGCAGAAATCACATCTTCAAATCCCTCTTCCGGCCAGATAATCGGATTATCACAGCAGGAATTTATTTCTGTCTCGATTGTCTTTTTCGCATCCATAAGCGTCTTTCTGGCTGCCCCGTGAAGCTGTGGAATACAGCGAAGAGACAAGGCATCCTGTACATGGCTTCCTTCATACTTTTTCATAATTCCAGAATCCGCCAGTATTCTTCTTACATTTTCTGCAGTATCTGCCTGGTCTTTATGAGGGCGAGCCTTCATGATCCGCTCATCAAATGCACGCATAACTCCTTTGGATGCTTCCAGGCTTACTGCACCAATAATATCTGCCGCCTTTGCAGCTCCAAGAAGATCATATAAAGCAAGGGCTGCCATAGCTGTAGGTGAAGTAGTTCCTGATACCAGTGCCAGACCTTCCTTGGAACTGAGTACCAATGGTTCAATTCCTGCTTTTTCAAGAGCTTCGGGGCCTTCCAGAAGTTTTCCTTCGTAATAGGCTTTTCCCATTCCAAGCATGACCAGAGCCATATGTGCTTCGGGTGACAGATAACCGACACTTCCGTCTCCCGGTGCATAAGGTGTCAGACCTTTATTCAGAAACTCTCTGTATTTTTCCAGAACTTCAAGACGAACACCGCTGTAGCCCTGTCCCAGATTCTGAAGAACCATAAGCATGGTTCCTCTCACCTGTTCTTCTGATAAGGGGGCTCCCACAGAAACGGAGTGCGAAAGAATAATATTTTCCTGAAGTTTCGCAGTTTCCTCTTTGCTTATGGCCTTTGTACACAAAGCTCCGAATCCTGTAGTCACACCATACATAACTCTTTCTTCTGCTACCCATGTTTCCACAAGAGCTCTTGATTTTTTCACACGCTGACAGTATTCGGGGGAAAATTCAACCTGTGCATGATGTCTGGCAATTGCTACAAATTCTTCCAGACCTATGGGCTCACCAAGTATAACTGTTTTAATCTTTGTGATGTCTTTCAAAATAAACCTCCCAAGTTCAATCCATTACCAGTTTGCAGCCTCTTATTCTGCTGATTCAATCTGATCCACACTGTCTACAATGTCTTTCTTTGTTTCCGGATCAAGGAAAAATACTTTGATTGCTGCTGCTACCTGCAGAATAAAGATAGCAAGTACCACGAAACCACCGCAGGCTGCCAGATATTTTACACCGTCAACACCCTGTGCACCGCCGCCGAAAGCAACCATGATGCATGCGATCAGACCGATACTTACACCCCATACGATTTTCTGCCAGATTGCCGGCTCTTCATCATGACGGGAATCCTTTGTACAAAGAGTTGCAATCGTGGTGGACATGGTATCTGCAGTAGTCGAGAATGCTGCAATCAACGCTACAATAATAACAGGAATCAGAATACTTCCCAGTGGAACATGTTTCAGGAATTCCCAGATACCGGCCACGGCACCGCCCTCCTGAATTGCAGTAATGATATCTGCCTTTCCGTCTGTCTGCCATTTCAGTGCAGTACTTCCCCATACAGAGAACCATACAAAACCAAATGTAGAAGGCAGCAGCCAGTTAATGATCAGGAACTGACGAACCGTTCTTCCATATGCAATGATTGCAAAGAAAATACCCATCAAAGGTGCGTATGCAATCCAGATTGCCCAGTCATACATAGTCCACCAGGTAACCAGTGCTTCCCCGCCTACCAGATAAGGGTCAAATCCCCACATCCAGAAACGGTCTAACCAGTATCCAAGACCTACATTGGCCATATTCAGAATATAAACAGTAGGTCCGATAATAAACAGCAGAATCAACAGTACATAGAAAATTTTGGATGTCAGGCCTGCCAGCCATTTAATTCCTTTGTCAATACCAGTAACAGATGCAACAGTAAATGTAGCTGTAATAATTGCTGTCAGTGCGAACCACACAACCGGTCCCTGTGCCACACCATATGCAGCGGAAAGACCTGTTCCAATCAGTGCAAGACCTGCACCAAGAGAAGCAGCCAGACCAAGGGCAATAGCAAGAACTGATAAGGTATCAATAATTGCTTTCCAAGCACCTGTCGTAATCTTGTCACCGAAAAGTGGTGTAAGAGATGCTGCAACAGACAGTTCTTTTTTTCTGTTAAAATACATGTATGCAATAATTACACCGGACAGAGCATACATGGCATATGGAATAAAAGTCCAGTTATAGAAACAGCGGCCCATTGCAAAATATCCCGCTTCATCAGACAATGGCTGGATTCCATATCCGTCCAGTTCTCCGTAAATGTTACCGAAATAAATCAGTACTTCATTCACACCATAAGTAATCAGACCTGTTGCAATACCACCGGTCAGAGTCATTGCAAACCAGGAACCAAAAGAATATTTTGATTTTGCATCCGGACCTCCGAACCGGATTTTACCTACCTTTGAGAAGGTAAGCAGAAATGCAACTACCAGAGTTACCATAGCAACAATCTGATATAACCATCCGAAGTTGCTTAATGACCATCCGAATATACCGCTGGTCACTGCTGTCAGCCATTCATTGTTTACGATACCAAGAAGAGCTGCACCACCGATTACTATAAAACATGGAATAAACACGCTCCAACGTATCGGCTTTGGGTTTGATTTTTTTTCGCTCATAGCTTTTTTCGCAGGACTTAAAATTTGTCACTGCACTCCTTTCCCTCTTTTTACTCTCTATATAGAGCAAAATTCGTGCCAACTTTTTATAAATTTTTCTTTTCATTTCATTTTCCCTTTATTTTAGATCAAAAAAATTTATTTTCTTTTATTTTTCTCCTTCTTTCTAAAAAAAATCCTGTGAATATTTCTTGTTTAGTGCAAAATTATTTTGCATATAGCATAATTATTTTGCTTTTTTATTGCAGGAACTCTGACACTATGCTACAATTTTCTTATGATACTAAAAGCAACAAAGCCACGTGTATAAAAAAATTGTTTTTTCTCATGTGATAAAGGAGTTGTTTATGTACATTTATGATGTTCTGTTTATATTAAGTGAACGTCTGGAAATACTCCAGATAGAATGGGGAAACCCGGAAGCAGAAGAACTCTATCACCTTCTGTTCCAGAACTGGGCTTCCAGACGGCGCCATATTACTTCTGTATTTCCTATAGATAAAGAATCTATTTCCGGTGATTTCGTATGGGACGACGATCTTTTTAACTATGAACGGAGACCCGCCCCTGACAATCATGAATATTTTTTTCTGAAAAAACAAAATCAACGGGAATATCTCCTTGGAAAAGCACTTGATTACGTACAGGATGGAATTCAGATTTATGACAAAAATGCCTGTGCTGTATTTTTCAATATAGCCAGCCGTAAGATTTCCCAGATTCCTCCTAACACCAATATAAGGGGACGGCATCTTCTCGATATGTATAACCTGAAAGAAGAAATCAGCACGGTTATGACTTCTCTCCGGACACAGTCTCCTGTCATTAACCGTGTTGACCATTATACCTCCAGCAATGGGGTCACCATTTCCACTGCCAATACGGCTTATCCTATTATAAAAGGCGGAAAACTTCTGGGAGCTGTTGTTTTTGAACAGAACCAGGATATCGTGGATACCTACAAAAACTCCGTGAAAGAAGTAGAAAAAGCCCTTCGTCTTTATGAAAAGCACTCTCATTACACACGCTTTACAGGCTACACCTTTGACAATATCATCGGTCACGGAGAAAAACTTCGAAATGCAGTAGAAATAGCCAATAAAGTGGCCAAACAGGACAGTTCCATCCTCCTTGTAGGCGAAACAGGAACAGGCAAGGAAGTTTTTGCCCAGAGCATTCACCATGCCAGCCGCAGAAGCAGCAAACCTTTTGTCGGTCTGAACTGCGCCGCAATTCCCGAGTCTCTGATTGAAAGTCTGTTGTTTGGAACAAAAAAAGGCAGCTTTACAGGCAGCGAAGACAAACCCGGGTATTTTGAAGAAGCCAATGGTGGAACTCTGTTTCTGGACGAGCTGAATTCCATGAGTCTTGGCATGCAATCCAAGATTCTCCGTGTAATCCAGGAGAATACTTTCCGTCGGGTAGGAGGACAGAAGGATATCCATCTGGATGTACGTATCATTTCTTCCTGTAACGAAGATCCATTCCGTTCCATTGCAGAGAATAAATTCCGCAAAGATTTGTTCTACAGGCTTTCTACCGTTATGATCGATCTGCCATCTTTAAGAGAACACATGGAAGATCTGGAAGAACTCATACATAACCATTTGAGCACCACTGCATTTCAGTATGTTCATGCCATAACCGATATTCATCCGGAAGCATTACGGATTATGAAATCCTATTCCTGGCCGGGAAACGTAAGAGAACTGTATCATGTTCTGGATTACGCCCAGAATGTGGCGGACTCCAATCTTCTCATGCCGGAACACCTTCCCTCTTATCTGGCTAAAAATATAACAAGCTCCAGGACTTTAACAGAGAATGAACCTCTTCTTCCCTCTGTTTTTGACTTTTCTTCTCAGGATCTTCAGAGCATTATGGATGACTATGAA
The DNA here is from genome assembly GCA_051880075.1 of Blautia sp. Lineage (GTDB taxonomy): Bacteria > Bacillota > Clostridia > Lachnospirales > Lachnospiraceae > Blautia. The sequence continues at coordinate 152,390 of JBJENG010000021.1, forward strand.
AATCAGATTATCCGACAGGCATTGGAACAATTTGGATATAATATAACAAAAACAGCAGATGCTCTTGGCATCCGCCGTCAGAGTCTTCAGTACAGAATCAAAAAATACGGAATTATCATATAAATTTGGAAAAGGCTGCCGCAAAAATCTGCGGCAGCCTTTCTATCTCACATTTAAAGTTTTCGTTTCTTCACCCAACACGAAGTTTAAATTTCTGAATTTCTTTTTCACTGGTAACTTTTTCAATCTCCGCGCCAAGACTTCTCAGTTTTTCCTCAAAACGTTCATATCCTCTCTGAATATAAACAATATCATCTACCACTGTAATTCCTTCTGCTGCCATCCCGGCAATAACTAACGCTGCACCTGCACGAAGATCCGGTGCACTTACTCTTGCACCTGTCAGCTTTTGTACTCCATCAATAATTGCCGTATTTCCTTCCACCTTAATATTAGCACCCATACGGGACAGCTCGTCCGCATATTTAAACCGGTTTTCAAAAATAGACTCTGTCACAATGCTGGTACCTTCTGCCAGTGTCAATGCAACTGCAAACTGAGGTTGCATATCAGTAGGATAGCCGGGATAAGGCATCGTCTTTACATGCGTACGTGTAAGACGTTTATTTGCAACAACACGAACCGCATCATCAAACTCTTCCACCTGACATCCGATTTCCTCCAGTTTGGCTGTAGTGGCCTCCAGATGTTTTGGAATTACATTTTTTACCATAATATCCCCTTTGGTAGCCGCTGCCGCACACATAAAAGTACCTGCCTCGATCTGATCCGGGATAATTGAATAGCTGGTGCCATGAAGTTTTTCCACGCCTTTGATACGAATCACATCTGTACCTGCACCCTTAATATTGGCGCCCATACTGTTCAAAAAATTAGCAACATCTACCACATGAGGCTCTCTTGCCGCATTTTCAATGGTCGTATTTCCTGTCGCCATAGCTGCTGCCATCATAATATTAATGGTGGCACCTACTGATACCATATCCAGGAAAATATGTTTCCCCTTCAGTTCTTCTGCTTTTGCCACAACAGCTCCGTGAAGAATATCCACAGAAGCTCCGAGTGCACGAAATCCCTTCAGATGCTGATCGATAGGTCTGCTTCCGATGTTGCATCCTCCCGGAAGAGGCACTTCTGCTGTCTTATATTTTCCCAGTAACGCACCAAGAAGATAATAAGAAGCCCGAATCTTTTTAATATATTCATATTCCACACTGATATTGGAAATTGTGGAACCTGTAATTTTCACTTCTGTAGGGCTGACTCTGTCAACAGTAGCTCCGATTTCTCTGATTGCTTCTAATAAAACATTGATGTCACGTACGTCCGGTAAATTCTCAATGTAAACCATTTCATCCGTCATAATTGCTGCTGCCAGAATTGCAAGTGCTGCGTTTTTTGCACCACCGATTTCCACTTCGCCCACTAACGGGTTACCGCCTTTGATAACATACTGTTCCATATACACACCTCTATATATTCTATTTATGCTCCCTGCCGATTCTTCCCGGGAAAACATAACCTTAATTTTTTATTTACAGATTCTTGATTCATACTTTTTATATATGTAAAAAAGTACAGGGTTTTAAATCCTGGTATCATATTATAACAGATAGAAAGGTTTGTAAATAAAAATTAATTATTTCCTGGAATACCGGCCTTTTTCCTTGAATTATTGTCTGTCAGACAGATAAACTTTCCATTATTTTCTGTAAAGTCTGTTCTACATCCAGATTTTGCTCATCAATAGTCAAATCTGCATATTTTTCATATAGGGGAATCCGTTCCTCATATAGACCCTTCAAATCCTGTCCGTCTTTCAGCACCACACCGCGGCCCTTCAGATTCCCAAGTCTTTTGCTCAGATTCTCATAATCCAGTTTCAGATACACAATACGACCTGTTTCTTTAAGTTTTTCCATTGCTTTCTTACAGTATACCACACTTCCCCCTGTAGCAACCACTGATTTTTCATATTGTTCTGCAATGTAAATATTTGCTTCTTCCTCTGCTTTTAAAAATCCGCCCAGTCCTTCCTGTTCAATAATCTCACGAAGAAGACGGTTCTCTCTTTTCTGGATCACCAGATCGGCATCTACAAACTGATATCCCAGGACCTTTGCCAAAATAACCCCCACTGTACTTTTTCCTACACCTGGCATCCCTGTCAAAACAATATTTTTATTCATTTTTTCTGTTTCTTCTTTCTTCGTTTTTTTATGCTGTATCCAAATGTCCCCAGTTTTTTACCGATTCCGTAGTATTCCCCATGAGAATAGACCATAGGCTGTGCTTTAGCCAGATCAAATTTTCCCTTTTCATCCATATAATCTGACTCCACATGTACAGCCAGAACATCTGCAAGAAACAGACTATGGCTGCCCAGTTCCTGAATCTCCCTCACTCTGCATTCTATGGATACAGGTGACTCCTTGATCAAAGGTGCTCCTACATGAGAAGCCTGCTCTCTTGTCAGCTTCATCTCCTTAAATTTGTCTACATCTCTGCCTGATTTCACACCACAGTAATCCGTAGCAAATGCCATTTTCTCTGTAGTCAGATTAATGACAAACTCCCTTGTTTCACAAAGTATGGCATAGGAATACCGCTCAGGTCTTACAGATATGGAAACCATAGGCGGATTGGTACACACGGTCCCTGCCCAGGCTACTGTTATAATGTTGTCTTTTCCATTCTCATCTGCCACAGTTACCAGCACTGCAGGCAGTGGATAAAGCATATTTCCGGGTCTCCACTCGATTTTTCCCATAATTCCTCACTTTTTCTTTACATTGTCATTTCCTGCATCAGCCATTCTGCTGCAAAGCTGTAATAAATGCAGGAATCAGCTGTTTCTTTCTGGACACTACTCCTTTCAGCATATAGCCTCCATCCTCTTCTTTTACTCCAAAGGCGTCCTGAACCAGCTTTTCGCTGCCGCTTCCATAACAGATAATTTCTGAACTTTCCTCCAGAATATTGGTAAGCATAATAAATACCATCGTAATTCCGTTTTTTCCACATTCTTTTTTCATAAAAGGAATGAGACGTTTTTTCAGACTGAGCAGCTCCTCTTCATTCATGGAACTGATCTGTCCTACCCCAAAACTTGTTTTTTCTGCTGTAAAACGTTTGAAATCCTGATAAAAAATACCCTCTGTGGTTTTTCCTTTCAGATTGCTTCCAGCTGTAAACATTTCTTTAGCAAATTCCTGAATATTGATTCCGGCAATCAGAGACAATGCTCCGGCTGCCATTTTATCCATATGTGTGCAAGTAGGCGAACGGAACATAAGCGTATCGGAAATAATTGCAGCACACAGAAGTCCTGCAATTGCCGGAGACACTTCCAGATTCTTCTCTGTGTACATCTGATACATAATAGTGGCTGTACATCCTACCGGTTGATTTCTAAATACAATGGGTGACATGGTCTCAAGCGAACCGATTCTGTGATGATCTACAATTTCCAGAATTTCTGCCGCATCAATATTATCCACAGCCTGGGATTTTTCATTATGATCCACAAGAATCACCTGTTTTTTCTTCATTCCCAACAGATTTCGTCTTGATACAGTCCCCATATATTTTCCGTGTTTATTAACTACAGGAAATGCTCTGTGACGGTTTTTTACCATCACATCCTTTATTTGATCTGTAAAATCATCGGTCTGAAAGGTAATCAGATGGTCTTTTTTCATGATATGTTTCACCGGTATACTCTGATTAATCAGACGAGCCACTGTAAAAGTATCCAATGGAGAACTGATGATTACGCAATCGTTTTTAATCGCTTCTTCCTTAATTGCCTCTGCAATCCGGGCACTGTTACACACAACAATACAGCTTACATTCTCCTGAATGGCACACAGATGGTCTTCATGCCGGTCTCCCAGTATAACCAGATCATCTTCTTCCAGATATTTTCCCAGTTTTTCCGGATGAGCGGCACCGATGACTACTTTTCCTCTCAGAAAATATCCATGCGGATTTCCCGTAACCACCTCTCCTTCCACAGTATTTGCGATACTTCTGTACTGTGTACGGGCATTGGACAGAAAATAATTGTCATGAGCATCCATATAAGATTTTGCAATATCACCTGTTGTGATCAGTCCCTCCAGCTGTCCGTCTGACTTTGTGATAGGAAGTGTTACCGCATTGGTCTCTTTCATAATTGCCCATGCGTCTTTTATGGAAATATTACTTGCTACACCCGGCGTCTCTCTGATTTCCATATCTTTTACCTGTGTTCCCACATCCGGCAGGTACCCCGGTGCTTCTACTCCAAAACGTTTCAGTACATATTCTGTTTCTTCATTAATCTGACCTGCACGCTTTGCAAGATATTTTCTTCCGTCATTAGAACGATTCTTAATATCTGCATATGCAATTGCTGAACAAATGGAATCCGTATCCGGGTTTTTATGTCCAAGTATATAAATTTTTCCCTGTTTTGCCATGTATCTACATATCCTTCCTTTAAATATAATATAGTGAATTACTTACTATTTCTTAATTTATATTCTTCCTGATTTCTTATTTTTTTATTTAGTATCTTCCGTTTCTCCTATCATATCCCATTTTTTGTTCTTGTGCAATAATATTAATTTCATTGCGGTTTTTCCTGTCTCTGTGCTATAATCGAATATAAAAGATTAGTAATCAGGAGGAATCTATTATGACCGACGAAATGAAAAAACAGGAAACCATGGATGATTTCGCACAGGAGATTGATGCTTCTTTCAGTAATTTCCGTGATGCAGATATGGAAATCTGGGATAAACTGGCTCAGATGAAAGAAGACAAAGAAGCATTTGACGTTACAATTGAGGGAATCGTAAAAGGAGGCGCAATCGCTTACGTGGAAGGAATCCGTGCATTCATTCCCGTATCCAAATTGTCTCTGGAATATGTAAAAGATCCGGAAGATTATCTGAAAAAGACTTTAACTGTACGTGTCTTTGAAGTAGATGAATCGGAAAATCGGCTGATCCTTTCGGCAAGAGAACTTCTGAAAGAAAAAGCAGATACTGAAAAACAGGCAAAACGAAACAGTATTCAGGTAGGAAGTGTGATGGAAGGTACTGTGGAAAGCCTTCAGACATACGGTGCATTCGTTGATCTTGGTGATGGCATCTCTGGTCTGGTACATGTATCACAGATCAGCCAGAAAAGAATCAAATCCCCAAAAGCCGTATTATCCATCGGAGATAAAGTAACTGTAAAGGTAATCAAAAACGAAGACGGAAAGATCAGTTTAAGTATGAAAGCTCTTATGGAAGTTCCGGAAGAGGAAGAAGAAACTATAGATTATGATCTTCCACAGGCAGAAGAACTGACCACATCTCTCGGCTCTTTATTTAAAAATATTAAGCTGAATTAATGAAACAGAGGTAAAAAACGTGAAGAAATTACTGAACAGAATATTCATTGACGGTTTGAGTGGCATGGCATACGGTCTTTTTGCTACTCTAATCATCGGAACCATTATACAGCAGGTGGGGAACCTGATCGGAGGAGAAATCGGAACTTATATTTACCAGTTTGGTAAAATGGCTGCTTCCATGACAAGTGCCGGTATTGGTGTTGGTGTCGCATGCAAGTTTCAGGAAAGCCCTCTTGTGGTTCTCTCTGCTGCCACTGCCGGTATGGTTGGTGGTTTTGCAGGAAAAATCATGGCTGGTACCCTGTTCACGGAAGAAGGTGCTGTACTTCTGGCAGGACCGGGTGAGCCTCTTGGTGCATTTATTGCCGCCTATGTAGCAATTGAACTGGGAAGACTGGTGGCCGGAAAAACTCGTCTTGATATTATCCTTACACCTCTGGTAGGAATTTTTTCCGGATCCGTCACAGGGCTTTTAGTAGGTCCTCCCATCAGCCGGCTCATGACCCGTCTTGGTGATATGATCAACTGGGGAACCGAACAACAGCCATTTCTCATGGGAATTGTAGTTTCCGTACTGATGGGTATGATTCTTACTTTGCCCATCAGTTCCGCTGCACTTGGTGTCATCCTGAACCTTTCAGGTCTGGCCGCCGGTGCTGCAACCGTAGGCTGCTGCTGCAACATGGTTGGATTTGCTGTAGCAAGCTTCAAAGAAAATGGAGTATCCGGTCTTCTGGCGCAGGGCATTGGAACTTCCATGCTCCAGGTACCCAACATTATGCGCAAGCCAACCATATGGATTCCTGCCATTCTATCCAGTGCAATCCTGGGTCCTGTAGGAACCCTGCTTTTCAAAATGACCAACAATGCCACTGGTTCCGGTATGGGAACGGCCGGTCTTGTAGGTCAGATCATGACCTGGCAGACTATGGTTCCAAACGAAGGTCCTGTACTGGTACTGATCAAAATCCTGCTTCTTCACTTTGTTCTTCCTGGTCTTATTTCTCTTTTTATTGCAAACTGTATGCGCAAACTGGGATGGATCAAGGACGGAGATATGAAACTGGAAATGTAGAAAAATAAACCATGCAAAAGAACAAGGCAGACAGGGGGACAGGTACATGGACACTTTGTATCCATGTACCTGTCCCCCTGTCTGCCCTCCCTGTCATTTAGCTAAACAGATTTTTAAAGAAAGCAATAATTCTCTCAAAAAATCCCTGGACCTTTTCCGGATTAATATCAAGATTCAGTTTATCGATCTTATCATACAAATCTTTTGCCTGTTGTTTCAGACTGTCAATATTCAGATCCAGCCCTTTGATTTTTTCCATCAGGTCTATGATTGCCTGTCTGTCTTCATCTGAAAGTTTGACTTCCATCTCCTGAGCAGCCTGATCCACTACTTCTCCGATTTCTTCTTTTGAAAGATTCTTCCCTTCTACAACCTCTTCTTTTACTGCTCCCACCAGTTGTTCTGCCTTCTCCGAGTCTCCTACAGACTCTGCTAATTGACCGGTTACAACCAGTTCATTTGTAGCAGTATCCACGTTTTCCTGTTCTACTTTCTCTCCGGTCATATTTTCATAAGACTTAATGGCTCCTACCAGAGCTGCTGTACCGGATATGTTAAAAGGTCCTGCAACCACAATTTCTGCATCCTCAATTCCTGCTGTAGCCAGAGCATTCTGATACATCCCGGTCGTACAATAAGTAATGTTATGTGTTGTGACCTGAATACCGCTTCCGTCTGTCTTTCCTTTCACCAAAACCGATGACAGAGCCCTGGTTCCAATCACACTTTTACTGAGATAAGAATCCAGATAATCATGTTCATCCTGATTTGTAATAGTTGCAACTGTATATTGCTTCAACTCTTCTTCTGTCACGCCCAGAAGCTTCAATACTTCAGCACGTTCCTGTGTATTCAGATCTGCCCCCAGAGACACATAAGGTTTCTCCAGTTTTGCATCTTCTCTATCTGCCATAACACTGGCCGGAGATGACATTAATAGAATCCCTGCCATAAGCAGCGCCAGTTTTCCTTTTTTTATTCTCATGGAATTCCCCTTTCTGTCTGTAAAATCATTTTCTTTACAATCATAGCACACTCTGTCAAGTAACGCATCTAAAGTTTTTCTTAACAATTGTTACTGTTCCCATTTTGTTTACTGCATATCAAATTTCCTTGCCCCATGTACCTGCAAAGTGGTATGATAAGAGTCATAATAAACCACACATCAACGATTTTCCGGAGGAGATTTTAATGCCAATTGCAAATCAAGAAATGATAAGAGATAATAATCGCCGGCAGGTTTTGGAATACATTGCAAATCATCCACCTGTTTCCAGGGCTGCCCTGGCCAAAAAACTGAATCTGACAAAAGCTACTATTTCCAATATTGTACAGGAGCTGATCGATCAGCGTTTGATTCGGGAAATCGGCAGTGCACAGACATCGCTTGGAAGAAAACCCATATTACTGGAATTCCACAAAAAATGCGGGTATGCTTTTTCCATTGACGTACACCCTTCACGAATTATCACCCTGCTCACCGACCTGAAAGGGGAAGACTGCAGACTGAAAGAATATCCTTTTAAAAAAAATGATGATCTTCTTGCCTGTTTAAAAAAAATCATTTCCATTACCCTTCCTTTGTGTCAGGATTCCCGCTATAAAATTGTAGGAATCTCCATTGGGATTTACGGTGTTGTACAGGATAATTTCATTCAGTTTACACCTTATTATCCTCTTCCGGCCCCGAATCTGGCAGAAATCCTTAAAGAACAGTTTCAGATTCCGGTCACTGTAGAAAATGAATCTAACCTGTCTGTTCTGGGGGAATCTGCTTTTCATTCTCAATGCAAAAATATGATTCATCTGAATGTTCACGACGGTATCGGTATGGGAATTCTTCTAAACGGACAGCTTTACAAAGGGCAGGATGGGTTTGCAGGAGAAATCGGACATACGATTCTGTTCCCTGACGGAAAACCCTGTCCCTGCGGAAATAACGGATGTCTGGAGCAATATGCTTCCGAAAAGGCAATTCTGGAAGAATACGCCATTCTGACAGGAAGAACTCATATTACCATTGATCTCTTTCTTCGGGAATATCAGGAACAAAAACCAGAAGCACTGCACATGGCAGAACTTTTTGTGAAATATATGTCTATTGCCATTAATAATATTATTAATACCTTTAATATTGAACTCGTTGTACTGAACAGCTCTTTTTCCAACTATATCCCTGATATCAACAGGCGGATGGAAGAATATCTGGCCAGACATCAAAATCGAGGATGCCATATTATCTCTTCCAGACTTCAGGATATTTCCGGACTTATGGGAGGTATCCGCATCAGTGTGGAACGTTTCCTTGGTATCAGACAGTTAAATGTAAATACAAAAATTTCATCAGTTTCCAGATAATTTGTCTATATTCATAAAAGTTTATAATTTCGTTCATGATTTCTTCACAATTCCAACATTATTTGCACATATTTTTGGAATACACTTATATCATAAAAATAATAAAGAATAAACATTATTTTTATATTTTCTTTTTCATATGTCGGTCGCAAGACCGGCTCTCCTTCCTTTAATATTTATAGAAAAGTCATCGCCCGGTTTTGGATATGTCCGGGCGATGACTTTGTTTTTTATTTTGCGAACCGATTTGCAAGTCTTGCGAAATCCTCCAGCGTCAGAGCTTCTCCTCTCACTCCCGGAGGAAATCCGCATGCTTCTATGGTCTGCTGAATCTCTTCTTTTGTAAAACACAATTCCGGAGAATTGTTTAATCCGTTTGCCAGGGTCTTTCTTCTCTGATTAAAAGACGCCCGAATTAACCGGAACATCAGCTTTTCATTTTTTACCTCCACCGGAGGTTTCTCATGCCTTGTAAGACGGATTACCGCACTTCCCACCTTTGGTCTTGGCATAAAACAGTTGGGGGGCACATTTGCCACAATATACGGCTCTGCATAATACTGCACCGCCAGAGACAAAGCACCATAGTCCTTTGTTCCCGGTCCTACCTGCATTCGCTCGGCCACTTCTTTCTGTACCATTACAGTAATGGAATCTACCGGCACTCCACTTTCAAACAATCCCATAATAATCGGCGTTGTAATATAATATGGCAGATTCGCCACAACCTTAATGGGTCTGCCATTGTTGTGCTCCTCTGCCAGTTTCTTTATATCAACCTTTAAAATATCTTCATTGATCACCTGAACATTCGGAAAATCCTTTAAAGTATCCTCCAGTATTGGAATCAACGCCTTATCGATTTCCACCGCAAACACTTTACCGGCAACTGCCGCCAGATACTGTGTCATGGTCCCGATACCGGGACCAATTTCCAGTACAAAGTCATTTTCTGTAATTCCTGCCGCATTTACGATCTTATCAAGCACATGGGGATCAATCAAAAAGTTCTGCCCGAATTTCTTTTGAAAAACAAAATCATATTTCTGCAGTACCTCTATGGTACCCTTTGGATTTCCCAGATAAGGGGCTGTCATTTTCTCATCTCCCATTTTCTTATTTAAACATCAAAGTCTTTTTCATACAGCATAATTCGTCCTGTTTCATCCAGATGACGTTTTGCTACTTTTTTTCCAGGACGTCTTCCGCCTTTTGCAGCATGTTTGATAGCATCATCCATCATTTCTTTCACTTGTCCTACTGCAACGGGGTTTTCTTCATTCTGGTTGTCTCCGATCAGTGTGTACAGGGCCAGAACTGCCATATCATCAATCTTATATCCTGTCTCTTTGGAATAGGTCTTTGCAAAAGAAACCAGTTCGTCATTTGTAAATACAGGGATTACAATTTTTGAATTAAATTTTTCCATGAATTCCGGATACTTGTCATTCAATTCATAAATTCCCTGTTTCACATCCTCCAGAATAACCGTGAGACGGTTTGTTTTAAATTCCATGGCTCTGGACAGATTTTCCACAATTTCCGGCTTCATGGCAGAAGCATGTTCCACTACAAGAAATCCTCCGGCCATTTTATCCACGATAAACGCAGGATCTTTTTTGTTCATCTCTTCTGCATCCAGATAGGCCACTTTAGCAGCTTCCATATGACGTTCTTTACACAATGCCTTAACAAGTCCTTCTGAGAACTTGGTTTTTCCAGACCCGGAACGGCCTGTGATTACAATATTTCCCGATCTTGAAGTTTTCTCAGATGCAGACTCCTGTGCGATATCAAGTGCTTCATCTACCTGTTCCTTCATTCCGGGAATCGGTGCAAAATACGTAAACAAACGTCTATGTTCCTCATCTGTCAGATGATGACGCAGAGCAGAATCCATCTCCTCTGTTACCTGTGCAGTTTCCGTTTCTGTATACTCTGCAGTTTCTTCCGGTTGTTGCAGATAATCCGTTTCCTGCGCTTCCCGTACTGCATCCTGCAGTTCCTGACCAAACACTCTGGTTTCCTCTGCTGCCGGCTCCTGCTGTACTTCTTCCGACTGTTCTTCTCCTGTTACTGCCACTTCTGCAATAGCCGCCTCCAGGACCTGTGACAGATCAATCGTCTCTTCCACTGCTTCAGGAACCGCTTCTGCCGATTCCTCTTCCGGTACAATTGCTTCTTCTGGCTCTTCTGCAGGTTCCTCTTCCGGTACACTTACTTCTTCTACCGGTTCTTCCTCCGGCAGGATCACTTCTTCCTCTTCCGGAAGAACGACTTCTGTTTCTCCTGCTGCCTGTGACATGGACTGAACTATTTCATCTGCAGTCTGTGAAAGAAGTTCCTCCAGATCCGGTTCCGGAAAATCCGGTATTTCCTCTTCCTCTTCTGCTGCTTTCTGCTGACGTTTCCGTTTTTCTTCTTCGATTTCCTCTCTCAAAGCTTCCGGCATTTTAATTTCCGGTGCCGGTGTAAAAACAGATTTTCCACTTCCAGGAGTTTTTATGAAACTTGGCATTTCCATTGCTTTTGGTGCATCCATCGTTCCGGGACTGGATTTTTTCACTTCTGTATTTGAAACTATTTCTTTTTTAAATGTATCTGCATTTTGCAGCAGTCTTGCTGCCGCCACGGAAGCAGCACTGAGATTTGCCGCTGTTTTAGCCAGTCTTACAGGAGCTGGTTCTTCATGAGAGCTCTTATACTTTTCTTCCTGACTTGGCGTAAGGGGCTCGTACTTCATCTTCAGTTCCATGGCTTTTGTGACATACTTGCCTTCGCTAAACCAGAGAATCAGATCATCGCATTCTTCCACACACTTTTTCTTCATTCCGGCCTTTGCATAAAGCCTTGCCAGCTCATATGCCCAGCGCTCCGTATATTCTTTACTCTTATATTCTTCCAGAATTGCAATCTGCTCCTCCACAGGCGATTTTCTTCCTCTGCAGATTTTATACTTCAAAATATAACGGCTGTTATCATTGGGGCAAATTTCCACAAATCGATTATAATAGTTTACTGCATCTTCGTATTCACCCATTTTAACAGACAGCTCCACCAGACGATACAATACCGTCTTCCCGATGGGAGCTCTCTGATGAGCCAGCAAAAGCAGCTTGCGGCTGTCTTCATACCGTTTATTCGCTTCATAGATTTCTCCGACCATGCAAAGGGTTCTTGCACTTCTGACTCTGCGCCATTCAATGGTGTCTACGATTTTTAAAGCACCTTTGTAATCCTGCCGGTTTACCAGAGCATTGATCTCGTCCAGCCTGGCACGATATTCGTTCTTATCCAATGTTTTCACCTCTGTTTGTTTATACTAGTTCTTACGGTAAGGTACACTTCCCCATAATTATTTTCAGTGTACCATACACGCCCATGGATGTCAAAGTGTTTCCCGTTTGCCTGTTTGCCTGATACATATTTTTCTGTTGTTATACCTGATTTCTATACTGACAACAAGCGCACCAGTAATCGATATTGTTATAAAAACAGCCGAAATTGTCATAGAAATGTCAATTTGCAGATGCTATACTTGTCCCTGACAAAAAGGAAATCATCCACAAAAAAATAAAGGAGTTTGTTATGAAGACAGAAAAAAATCTGATAAAAAGAAAAATCTTAATGGCTGTAATCGGTATCTTCCTTACCTCTGTATCTGTGGCATTCAGTAAATTGTCTGGTTTCGGCGTAGACCCCTTCAGCGTTCTTATGTTTGGCCTTGCTAAGACTATTGGTTTATCTTATCAGCCTACATTTATTATATCCTGTTCCATATTGACAATCATTGCACTTACATTAAAAAAATCCCTTCTTGGATGTGCAACTGTAATCAGCCTTTTTTTCAGCGGCGCAGCTGTTGATATGGCAACTACAATCCTGGGATATTCTTTCAAAAATCCGGATTTTATTACAAGAATTACCTTCTTGATCATCAGCCTTATTCTTGTTTCCATTGCCTCTGCACTTTATTACTCAGCAAATCTGGGTGTGTCCCCTTATGATGCACAGGCTCTGATCCTTTCCGTTAAAACGCCGGTACCCTTCCGCTTTTGCAGAATCGGTACGGATTTGGTATGTATCGCAATCGGATTTCTTCTTGGCGGGGATTTGGGCGTTGGTACAATCTGTGTTGCTTTCTGCATGGGACCTGCCATTCAGTTCTGCAGAGAACGTATTACAGACCCTTTGGCAAATGGAACTTTATCCCGTTCTCATCACAACGATGGACAGAATTTCCTCAATCCCGGAAGTCTGTTCAACTTAAAAAGAATCTGATTCTGAATCGAATAAAAAAATCCTGTTCCGGCATCTCCAACCGGAACAGGATTTTTTTATTCTCCCCCAAGGCCCAATTCTTTAATATGCGCCCAGGCTTCCTCATCAAATTCTCTGTTTTTATAATAATATCTGCGATCTTCCTCCGTAATCTTCCGAATTACCTTGCAGGGATTTCCTGCAGCTATGGACCAGTCCGGAATATTCTTTGTCACTACACTTCCCGCACCGATTACTACATTATCTCCAATATGCACGCCCGGACAAATGACCGTATTTCCCCCGATCCAACAGTTGTTTCCAATTGTTACATCAATTCCATATTCATATGCACTGTTTCTGGAATCTGGATGTACCGGATGACCTGCTGTATAAATAGCAACATTAGGCGCCAACTGACAGTTGTCTCCGATGATTACCTTTCCCACATCCAGAATCGTACAGTTATAATTTGCAAAAAAGTTTTTTCCTACTTCAATATTGAATCCGTAATCACAGTAGAAAGGCGGATTAATAAATGCACCTTCTGATTTTCCAAGAAGCTCTTTTACAATTTCCTTGATTGTATCAAAATCAGAACGATCTACGGTATTCAGTTTCTGTGTAAGAATTCTTGCAGGCTTCTGCTGTTCAAAAATTTCATCATCTGAAATATAAGGCATTTCCCTGTCTCTTCTTTCAATATTGTTCATCTTTTTTCTCCTTTTCTTCATTGGGTAATATTTTTTACCCAGTTATATTTTTTATAATGTATGTAAATAGCCGGCAGTTTTGTAATTTCATCCAGATTCAGAAGAAAATAAACTACCATGACCGGCCACTTAAACACAAATGCAGAAATCATCCCCATCGGTACAATCACCAGCCACATATTGATTGCATCACAGACCAATCCAAATCTGGTATCTCCTCCTGCACAAAAAATTCCGGCTATTGTAACACTGCTTACGGATTTTCCTATCATATAATAGGAACAAATATACATCATTTCTTTCAGATATTCTTTTGCCTGGACAGATAAAGTACCGGAAATGTTAAGAACCAATGGACTGCTCAGCAATATCAGAATACTGGAAAGAACCCCTATGACAATAGAAATATGACATAACTTATCCCCATATTTTCTCGCAAGCTCCAAATTTCCCATTCCCAATTCATTTCCGATAATAATGCCGCTGCCGGCGCTGATTCCAAATGCCACACAGGCAATGATATTTTTCATAATATTCGCAATAGAATTTGCCGCAACTGCATCACTTCCCAGATGCCCCATAATAACAGAAAACATAGTAAAGCCGCAGCCCCATACAATTTCATTGGCAAATACCGGTGCCGTATATTTCCAGAAATCCTCACACAAATAAGCTGCCGGCCTGCACAGACATTTCAGGCGTATTCGCACAACCTCTTTATTCCTGTTTTCCCATACTACAAGTCCCAGTTCCACCGTTCTTGCTATCACCGTAGCAATAGCCGCTCCTTTTATTCCATATCTCTGAAATCCTGCCAGACCAAAAATAAGGATTCCATTTAAAATCAAGTTCAAAACAATTGCCACTGTACCATAAACCGTACTTTTCGTGACCCTTCCACTGTTCTTCATAACACAGAGATAAAGCTGTGAGATTCCCGTAAAGATATAAGAAACCGAAACAATTCGCAAATAGCCGGACCCCAGTTGGATCAACTGGATTTCATTGGTAAAAATTTTCATAAGCAATTCCGGAAAACACAAGGCAGCCATTCCAAACAAAAAAGAAATTCCCAGAGAATACCGCAAAGCAATTGCAAGAACATTTTCCACTGCATCCCCGTCTCTCTTACCCCAATACTGCGCAGCCAGTATGGTCAGTCCAATAGTTATGGCTGACAAAAACAGATTCTGCACAAACTGTACCTGCGTAGCAAGGGATACAGCTGATAGAGATTCCTGATCCAACCATCCCAGCATCAGCGCATCTGATGCACTGACCAGAGCTGACATAAGATTCTGTATAGCTATGGGCAATACCAGTACAAACAATTTTTTATAAAATACTTTATGATTCACACACACCCTCCTGACATCATCATTTCATGTATGTTATAATTATAATGTTTATTTAAAGGAATATCTATCACTATTCTCTCAGAATATTATAACAATCGTATTTTAAGGAGATTTTTTATGATTACTACAGATATTATGCAGGATGCTTCAGAAATCGTTCACTACCATAATCCTTGCATTCCCTTCTATATTGAACTGGAATGGCTCTCTTCTTTTCCTGATATGCGGGCTCTGTGTCACTGGCATGAAGATATGGAACTGATTTACATTATAAACGGAGAAATGAATTATGATGTAAACGGAAATACTCTGCTCCTGAAAGAAGGGGACATTGCTCTGGTCAATTCCAGACAAATGCATTATGGTTACTCCAATGCTGGCAAAGACTGCCGGTTTCTATGCATCCTCTTTCACCCATTCCTTCTGGAAAACAACAAATATACTTATGAAACTTATGTACTTCCTGTAAAAGAAAATTCTTTTATGGAATATATTTATTACCAACAGGATGAACCAGCTGCCAGAGAGATTGCCTGGCTGATGAAACAGATTGCCACGCTCAACAATCAGAAAAATGATTGTTTTGAACTGGAAACTTTTTCATTCCTTTACCAGTTATGGAAGCTCATCTACCAATCCTGCAGAAATCGAAAATTTTTAAATGAGCCGACTTCCCAGCCCCAAGATCTCCTGATACAGAAAAAAATGGTTTCCTATATCCATCAGGCATATAAAGAAACCATTTCTCTTGAAGATATCGCACTGGCAGGCAATGTAAGCCGCAGCAAATGCTGTATTCTCTTTAAAAAATATCTCCAGCAGTCTCCTGTTGACTTTCTCAATGCCTATCGTCTGGAAGTCAGTTGTTATCTTCTGAAAAGTACACAGGAATCCATTTCCAATATAGCCACCTCCTGCGGCTTTAATCATTTAAGCTATTTTTCAAAAATATTTTTGAAAAAATATGGATGCACACCAAGTGCATTCAGAAATTCCTGTATATCCGACCAGGTGTAAATCTCTCACACCTGGTCATCTTTTACTGAAATCCAAATTTTGCCGAAATCTTCTCATAAGTCGGAACCGGCACCTGATATTTCCTTCCCATACGAACCACCTCAAAAATCAATCCGTCCATTTCTGTATTTCCGCCTCTGTCCAGATCCTTCTGCATGGATGCTGTACAGTTCTCTTCCAGATCATCCATAATCTTCAAATTATTTTAATCAAAAGATTTTTCCCGGTCAATATATGTCCTTGACAATTACAAATTGTACATTATAATAAGATATGTCTTTTGTATTTTATCAGACGATGGGAGGGGGAGCGCCCTAACATTGTATACAGAAGAATCTGCGATGGGAGTCCGTGTTTCGGATTGAGAGGATGCAAGCAAGCATCGACCGAAAATTACAAGCTGTCAGACGGCCTGCCATTGCTATGTCCAAATTTCATCTTTTGACAAGTAAG
>JBJENG010000022.1:0-3486 GCA_051880075.1 Blautia sp.
TCTGAAATGGCTGTTTGATCACATCTTCTTTGGAGATTGCTTTTCTTTCCACAACAGGGACGTTTGCACCTTCATACGAGCAATCTACTTCATGCTCTTCCTGATCCAACAAATATCCAACCGGCGGAGTCAGTTCTTTAAGATAATATTTTCCCAGATACAGATTGGAAACCGAAGCCTGTCCGTTTTTATCTGTAGTCAGCGATGTGATCTGAGTTCCTTTCTTATAAAGGACACCCGATTTTCCATCCGGATGTACAATATCCTCACGTGCAAATAATCCATAGACAGCACCTTCCAGAGTTGCATCACCCTGAGGAGTATTTCCTGTCTCAGCATCCTGCTTATGAAGGGAAATCGTTGCTGTCACTCGTTTATCGGTCACGTTCTTGTTGGTTGTTTTTCCGATATTCAATGTTACATTGTACGCTTTGGCATCAATCGTATATCCTGTCGGAACTGAGATTTCTTTCAGATATACAACTTCCTGTGTTTTCTCAATCGTAACCTTTGATGCACCATTGGCATCCGTTGCCGGCATCTGTTTGATCAGCTGTGTACATGCAGCATCGCTGTAGATACCATAAACTGCACCGGCCAGAGTATTTGATGTCTCACTGTCTTTCTTCACGATGGAAACATAACATTCTTTTGTCCATGTTACTTTAAAATCCACATACTTCTCATTGCCGACACCTTCTGCGAATACCAAGGCCAGATCCTGTGTAGAAGATCCTGTCGTAATCTTATAGGCAGAATACTCTTTATCAATACTTCCTTTCATCTTTGAAGAGAAAGAAGCACCCACATCCTCAGCCTGGGAAAGCGGGGCAGTAAGATAGAACTGTGTTCCACCACAGATTTCAACGCTCGTACCTGCTGCACTGGTTTTTCCTGTGGTCACATTTACCAGTTTTACACCTGTCGGAAGCTTAAAAGTAATGGTCTGCAATTCATCTGCTTTGAATGTGATTGTCTTTGTTCTCTGAATATTTCCTTCCACATAGGCTTTCACATCACTATCAGAAAAGCGCATATCCACATCCGGGATATCCGGCATATTGATACAGTAGTTATAAAGCTCCTTGGCGAGAGATCGTCCGGTTGCATTCGTACCGGAATCCCAGTCACTGGATCCATTCGCATAAGCTGCTGCAATGTGTGTGATGATGAACCTCTTTCCAGCTGAAAAATCCGGATGCTTTTCATCAAAGAATCCATTCTCATCACTGGCTTTTGTTCCATAGTAGCAGACCTTTGCCAGAGTCTTTCCATCGGATAATTTTGTGATAGTATACGTACCATCATCCGGGCCATTCTTAGATGGCTGGACACAATATGCTGTCGCTTTGATTCCACCCCATGACACATAATAGGGTGCTGTAATATAAGAACCTAATCCATAATCAGCATAATGATACCAGCTGCCTCTTGTGATTGATACGGACTGACTTCCTGTTCCTGCAGCCGCTAAAAGCATTGGCATTTCAAAAGTTACCATTTCCCCGGCTTCCAGTTCATTTAAGGCAATTCCCTGATCTACCGCCTCTTCCATAACTTCCGAAAGAGTAGTACCTGTTTCCGGATCAACCGTCTCCTGATTTTCCGTTGATTCAATCTCTGCATCAAATTCTTCCTCAGTGATTTCTTCGCCGGTAACTTCTTTTTCTGTCTCAGCTTCTGATACATTTTCTTCTTCATCCGTTTCCGGCTCTTTCATTTCGGAAGAATCCGTTTCCGACTCATCATCACAGTTCTCCGATTCTTCTGTCTCCCCAGTACCGGAGTCCTGATCCGGAGAATTATCGGAATTCACAGTAGTATCTGCTTCTTTGGAAACATCCTTTACCGTAATGTTCCTGCTGATCTGATACACCGGATGATCTGTTTTCTGTGGTTCAACAGAATATACCGTTTTATAAGTATCTGCATGATCCGTAGAAAACTCTTTCCCTTCCTCATTCTGTGCTGTCATCAGCTTCACTTTTGCTTTTTCACTATCCGGGATCTTAATTCCGGAAAAGTCAGCTTTTACATCAAATCCGGAACCCACTGTTACTTCGATATCTCTGGCAGTTACCACTTCGTCCTGATCCAACTGATCTTTAATTTCCTCGTAATAAGGGATTCTACTGTCAGCTTCATCTGCGGGAGCCGCATAAGCGATCACCGGTGAAAGGGCATTAGTAAACAGTGTAATAGCTGTCAGCATACCAGATACAATTTTCATTGTTTTTCTTTTTAGTTTCATGTTCTCATCCTTTCTTCTTATTTGTCTGTATACAAAATGTCATTGTGTAAAAAAACGCATCACTTCATTTTTTCGTATCCTCCTCTCATTTCAGATTTGTACTATTTGGGACAGTCAGTACTCACATATCGTGATTTCTGAGATAACAGCACAAAGATGTGGCGGTATTCACTAATCTCAGCAAACACCGCCACATGGTTTCTACTGTCATCCTCCGATTTGGATTCAGACAAATAATTATTCTGTTTTGAGCATTTTCCTGTTTTCTTTCCCAGACCCGTTCCTGTTTCGGTTTCCATGTTTCCGAAACGTGTGCTCTGACCAGATACGCGAAGATGCATATTCAAGCCAGGTATCATTCTGGGCAGGCTATGAAGTTTTCAAGGTACACGGGAATGAATTCCCTATACCTATCCAAAGATTCAGAGCCTCTTATACAACATGGATTGAAAATTATTTTTTATTTCTTTTTCTTTTGACATCACCGGGATTAACTTGCATATAGTTTCGGATAACCACAAGTGCTCTCTGGATCAGTCCACTAGCTGCCTGCTGAGAAATTTCGAGATTCTTTGCAATCTCAGCCTGAGATGCACCTTCACAATAATATGCAATTACTGCATATCTCTGACGTTCATTCAAAAGATCTGAGATTTCTCTCATCATTTCATTCCAAAGTACTTTTTCTGTCATATCTGGTACACAGCGAGCTTTGATACTAAAGAAATCATTCTCTTCAATATCAATAGAAATGACTTTATGATTTGACAGAATTCTCCGCCTGCTGTCTTCGACCCGATCCATACCAACCATCAGCGGTAAGATGTACCAGTTTTCATTTTCAAAAAAGTCTGCTTCAAAAGCATCTTTTCTGCCATCCACTGTGCTGTAATCATAATCTTTACATTCATGTAAACGAAAAACAGTTCTATGTCTTCCCTCTTCATACAAAACATATCCGTTATCATAAACACTGATTTCCACACCATCTTCGATAATTTCTTTTACAACAATTTCCGCGCCTGTATTCAAAAGCTCTTTTTTTCTCAGAATCACTTTTTTCTCGTCTGCAACCGGAACTCTCTTCTTTAAATCTTTTAATGTCATCATATGGACCACCTTTCTGCCTTTCGGCTACGGGTGATCCAGTCTGCATTTGTTTGGAATATAAAAATTGGTAGCGGAAACAGTCCCGGACCAACCCGTTTTTTTTAAACGGGAGTCCGCGACTCCTC
>JBJENG010000023.1:0-17942 GCA_051880075.1 Blautia sp.
TGTAGATATCTAACGGAATTTTTAAGGTAAACTATCTTTTAGACACAGCACCCCCCATCCCAACTGATTATTGGGATAAGGCCCCGAAAGCAAATGCCTGGCCCCCCGCTGCAAATATGCTTTCACTTTTTCCCCATAAAGAAAAGAATCCTCTCCTCTTACAATGCCCCATTCCATGAGAAGCGCCGCCGAACCTGTCACAAAAGGCGTTGCAAAGGAAGTGCCTGTGCGTGAAGTATATCCTCCTCCAGGGGCTGTGGTAATAATATCCACCCCCGGAGCCGCTATATCCGGTTTTATTTCATTTGTAATTCTTGTGTATCCACGTCCGGAAAAATCTGCATATGCCTGATATCGGGGGTTATAAGCTCCCACGGATATGATTTTTCTGGCCGTAGAAGGTATGGTAAGGGTAATATCCGGTGTCGGATACAAAAATCTCGTTCCTTCATTTAATGTACTTCCGCCGGGCATCCACAAATCATACCGTCCGTCCACAATTTCCTTTGGAATCAGATTCACTTTCCACACTCCGCTGTCTATATAAGTATTTGCGGGAATAAAATCTATATAAACTTCCTGAGCAAGGCTGAAAGGTCCCGGTTTTCCGTAATAAATAAGAAGTTCCGTATTTCCCAGCCGAAACCGCTGCGGTCCCAGAATTTCCTGAAAAGGGCCTGCTACAGGACCGGAAGGATGTTCCACAGAAATATCCATTCTGTCTACATATTGTTTCCAGATCTGCAGATTCATACCGGTCTCATAATCTGCAATAGAAAAAGGCACAGACTGATTGGACTGCTTCAGAATTCCCGATGTATGAATCGCTTTATTCCCTTCATTTCCCATTCCTGCACAAATAACTGTACGCCCAAGGGCAGCCGCATTATCCAGATAAACTTCGATCAGAGATTCACCACTGTGAGAACCATAATTGTTTCCAAAACTCAGATTCAATGCCAGAGGCATATTCATGGCTATAGACTGTCGAATGCAATAATCAATTCCCTGCATAAGCTCTGTTGTTCTTGGAAATCCCCCTTCTCGTGGATTTCCAAGTTTTACCACCAGAAGACTAGCCTGAGGGGCTACCCCATGGTATTGTCCCTCCGATGCTCTTCCATTTCCTGCTGCAATGCCCATTACTCCGGTTCCATGCCCACTCAAATCCCGACTGGGAACCACTTCATATCTTCCGGCTGCATCCGTTCTCTTTAATGCTTCATCAATCTGTTCTTTTGTGTACTCTGTCCCAATAAAGTATCCCTCCGGAGGTGTTCCCGGAACAGTCTGATCCCACAGCCGAAGAATTCTGGTAGTTCCATCTTCGTTTCGAAAATCCGGATGACTGTAATCAATACCGGAGTCCACACATGCAACCAAGACACCTTCTCCAAACAATGGTTTTCCAATGGGAGAATATTCACTCTGAACAGAATTGATACAGGAGACTGCCCGCCCCTGTTCCACTGCAAAGAAAAGACTCTTTGGTTTTTCAATAAATTCAATCTGAGGGTATTGTGACAATCGATCAATCTGACTTTCCGGAACTGTAAGAATCGCAAATTGATTCAACAATTCCACTACCTGAATCTGCTCGCTCGCAATCTCACTGAGATCTCCCGAATATTTTACGATCAATTCCCACTTTCGCTCTTCCGGCTCATAGCCTACGGAAAGATTCAAGGACTTCTTCCTCTCCTGTTGTGTAGCATCCAAAGCAAGATTCAACAGATTTTCCAGCTTCTGATCTTCCATTCTCTACTCCATGCTGAAAAAGTTTTATGCTTTCATTTTATTCAGCAGGATTTTATTTGTCATAAAAAAAGCACAGAAACAAACAGTCCTCCTGTTTATTCCTGTACTTTTTTAATTCATTTATTTTTTGCCGCCTTTTGCCATCATACGATATGGCCATGCCACAAATAATATACCGCCTATCATGTTACCGATGGTAACAAAGAGAAGATTGTATACATAACCGCCAATGCTGACTGCTGCATCTCCTGCATTAAAGAGACCAACTGCCATAATACTCATATTAGCAATACTATGTTCAAAACCGCATACAATAAAAATGAAAATACACCAGAAAATCATAATCAGTTTTCCAGATTCGGATTTCATCTTAATTCCACACCATACAGCCAGGCATACCAGCATATTACAGAAAATACCTCTTGTAAGCATTTGAAGCGGAGTAAGTGCCATCTTATTTACAGCAAGTGTCACAAAATACTGACCTGCATCTCCTTTTGGGATTCCGGTAAGCTGGAAAATACCAGCGCCCAGCAAAGAACCAATCAGGTTGCCAACATAGCAGAATACCCATGTTTTGATGGTTTGTCCCCATGTAATGGCTTTATCGAATGCTGCTGCACCAAGAACCATATTGTTTCCGGTAAACAGTTCAGCTCCTGCCATAACAACAAGACTCAATGCTGCTGCAAATGCAAAGCCCTGTATTCCTTTTGTAGCAGGTGAACCTGCTGCGGAAAAGAATGAGCCCAGATAGAACGCCACGAAACCACCAAAAGCAATAAACATGCCGGCAATCACAGAAGCAATCATATAACCAACTGGATTCTGTTCCAGAAATTTCACTTTACCTTTTGCTGCGTTACATACATTTGTATATTCGTCAAGAAACACACCTATCTCCTCCTTTTAAATGTATATTTGAAGAAATACAGGCACGGTTTTTAAAACCGTGCCTGACTCTCTAATTAAGAACAGTTATAAAAACTTTCTCAATCTGATGATAAAATAATTAGAACAGACCGGAAATCTTACCTGTCTCATCTACATCGATTCTCTCTGCAGCCGGAACTTTTGGAAGACCAGGCATAGTCATGATTTCACCTGTAAGAGCTACGATAAATCCTGCACCTGCAGAAATCTTCAGATTACGAACAGTTACTTCGAAATCTGTCGGAGCACCCAGTTTTGTCTGATCATCAGTTAAGCTGTACTGTGTTTTTGCTACACAGATCGGGCAGTTTCCATATCCCATAGCTTCCAGCTGAGCAGCCTGTTTCTGAGCATTTGCTGTAAGAACAACTCTCTTACCGCCATAGATTTTCTGTACGATCTGATTCAGTTTATCTTCGATGCTTCCCTCTAATTCATAAGAGAACTGGAAGTCATTTGGTTCTTCAACCAGACGGATAACTTCTTTAGCCAGTGCAACACCACCTTCGCCGCCTTTTGCCCATACTTCAGACAGAGCAACGTTAACGCCCAGTTCTTTACATTTTGCTTCAACCAGATCCAGTTCTGCTTTTGTATCTGTCGGGAATGCATTAATAGCAACTACACATGGCAGTTTGTATACATTTTTGATATTACTTACATGTTTCAGTAAGTTTGGAAGACCTTTTTCCAGAGCTTCCAGATTTTCATTATTCAGATCTGCTTTTGGAACGCCGCCGTTGTATTTCAGAGCACGTACAGTAGCTACGATAACAACTGCGCTTGGCTGCAGATCTGCCATACGGCATTTAATATCCAGGAATTTCTCAGCACCAAGGTCAGCACCGAAGCCTGCTTCTGTAATTGCATAATCGCCTAATTTCAGAGCCATCTTTGTAGCGATTACAGAGTTACATCCATGAGCGATGTTTGCGAATGGACCGCCGTGAACGATTGCAGGTACATGTTCCAGAGTCTGAACCAGATTTGGTTTCAGTGCATCCTTCAGCAGTGCACACATAGCACCTTCTGCGTGTAAGTCATGAGCAGTTACCGGTTTCTGCTCTGACACTTTGCCATATGTATAACCAACGATAATTCTTCCCAGTCTTTCTTTCAGGTCTGTAATGTCTCTAGCCAGACACAGAACAGCCATGATTTCAGAAGCAACTGTGATATCGTATCCGTCTTCTCTTGGCATACCGTTTGTTTTTCCGCCCAGACCATCAACTACGAAACGAAGCTGACGATCGTTCATATCCACACATCTTCTCCATGTGATTTTTCTTGGATCAATGTTCAGTTCATTGCCCTGATAAATGTGATTGTCAAGCATAGCTGCCAGAAGGTTGTTAGCAGCACCGATTGCATGGAAGTCACCTGTGAAATGCAGATTGATATCTTCCATAGGAACTACCTGTGCATATCCGCCGCCTGCTGCACCACCTTTTACACCGAATACCGGTCCTAAGGAAGGCTCACGCAGAGCAACCATTACATTTTTACCAAGTTTCTGCATACCATCAGCAAGGCCAACAGTTGTAGTTGTTTTACCTTCACCTGCCGGAGTCGGGTTGATTGCTGTAACCAGAATCAGTTTGCCGTTTGGTTTGTCAGATTCTTTTAACAGATTGTAATCAATTTTTGCTTTGTACTTACCATACTGCTCCAGATACTTGTCATCGATGCCAGCTTTCTCTGCAATTTTGGTAATTGGTTCCATTGTGCACTCCTGTGCAATTTCGATGTCAGACTTGAATCCCATTTTTAAAACCTCCTTAAAAATAACATATAATAGTTTTCGTTTCCCGTATACGCAGTTCTCCTGTCTTTTTACCCTCTGGAAAACCTCATTTATTAAACACAGTTTATAAAACTTATGTTTAAAAAAGGGCAACATTTGTCGGTCACAAATGTTGCCCAGACGGTCGGCTTCCTTCACGCTTTGACTCCACTGTGGTGATCCACATTAACCCGTCAGGAATCAAAACTATTATTTATCTGATGTCTATAATGTATCATAAAATCTATTTACTGTCAATCCTCTATTCAATTAAAAAACTGAAAGATTTATGTAAAATGATTTTATACTTTTCCAGTTAATTTCAGACTATTTTTACCCACTTTTCCGAATTGTCTGGAAGGATTTTTCCACCAAAACCTTTATTTTAATCTCTGAGATACGAAAGTCTCAACTTCTTCTTTTGAAGGCATAACACGCAGCGCACCTTTCTTGGTAGTGATCAAAGAAGATGCACCATTGGCAAACTGAAGCATCTGAGAAAGCTGTTCTTCTGACAGACCGGCTGTTCCATGTTCCAGTACATAATTCAGCGCACATGCACCGAAAGTATCTCCGGCTCCTGTTGTTTCAATCGTATGTTCCTGAATGAACGGTGCCTGGAACACTTCTTTTCCTTCATGGAAGGAAATACTTCCCTCTTTGCCCATTGTTACATTCATCACTTTCAGGTTCGGATACTGTTCCAGAAGCATATGTGCTCCCTCTTTTACATCCTTTGTTCCTGTCATGAACTCCAGTTCTTCCTCTGAAATTTTCAAAAGATCACACTGTCCCAGTCCATAAGCAATCTGTTCCTTTGCCAGTTCCATACTGCTCCAGAGCGGTGGTCTCAAATTCGGGTCAAAGGAAATCAGAAGACCTGCTTCCTTTGCGATTGCGATTGCTTTCTTTGTAGCTTTGCGCACCCCTTCATGTGTCATTGAAAGAGTCCCGAAATGGAAGGCTTTAGCAGCTTTGATGTATTCTTCATCAATCTGCTCTTCTTCCAGCATCATATCTGCTCCAGGATTTCTGTAGAAAGCAAAGTCCCTGTCTCCATCTTCAAATGTATGAACAAAAGCCAGCGTTGTGTGTACTTCTTCATCCTCATACAAATGACTGGTGTCAATTCCCAGTTCATTTAATGTCTTTCTCAGCGTGGTTCCAAACTGATCTTTTCCAACAACTCCCAGGAAAGATGTTTTCTTTCCAAGATTGTTGAGCATTGCAAGTACATTGCAGGGTGCTCCTCCTGGATTTGCCTCAAAAATCGGATTTCCCTGTCCGCTGACTCCGTTTTCTGTAAAATCGATCAACAATTCTCCCAGTGCGATTACATCGTATGTTTTATTCATTCCTCGTCTCCTTATTCTTTTTTATTTCAGGCAGCTGCCGGGAGTCTGACTCCCGGCAGTTACTTTGTTTCTTTTGAATTATGAATCCATGCCAGAAAATCATCCAACACTTCCCTTAAGGCTCTCAGCGGTCCGTCAAACATTCCCGCTTCATAGAAATTGATAACAATTGCACCTACAGGCACTGCAAGAATCATTCCCAGCACACTGCTGATCTTATATCCTGTATACATGAAGACCAGTGTAAGCAGCGGATTCATTCCAATCGAATCACCTACCATTTTCGGTTCAATGACCCTTCTTACCAGTTGTGTAAGCAAATACAAAATCAAAAGTCCAAGCGCATATTTCATGTCTCCAGATAAACACTTAAAAATAGCCCATGGAATCAAAGCAGTTCCTGTTCCGAAGAACGGAAGCATATCCAGAAGAGCAACCAGAAATGCCACAAAAACTGCAAACTTTACATGCAGAAACAGCATCCCTGCACACAGAATAATCCAGATTACAGCCATAATCTTAAGCTGTGCTTTAAAATAGCCTCCAAATACCTGTTTAAAACTGTCCGAAAACAGTTTCCATTTTTCCTGTATTACCACAGGTGTATTGGTTCTTCCGAATTCCAGGATCCGGTCTCTGTCTGCAATAAAAAAATAAGAAGACAGCAACGTAAAAATAAATCCTATAAAAGCACTCGGAAGATTTTTGGCCATATTACTGGCAAAATCCACGGTAATTTCACTCAAACTGGTCACTATTTTACCAATCTGCATACCCAGTTTCTCCTGTGCATCATCAATACTGATCTGCACATCTTCCGGAAGCTGTTTGATAAATCGCTCCAGGTTATGTTCAACTTCCTGGAATTCTTCTTTAAATCCTCCATACAGTTCCGGTGCCTGTTGTATAAAGCTTCCTGTTTCTCTGGCCACCTTAGCCCCTACCAGATAAATACTTCCAATAAGAGCTGCCAATACTAGAACAATAATCACTACAGAGGTATGTTTTCTGGCAATCCGCAACCTTCGCTCCACAATTCGCACCAGGGGACTGGCAATAAGAGCGATGATCCAGCCAATGACAAAAGGAAGAAAGAACTTTAACAGTTTAATTCCAAGAATCACGCAAAGAATAACTGCAAGAACCGTAAGGAGGGCAGCCACCATTCCTCTCAGATATTTCTTCCACTTTTTCATAAATCCATTTCCCTGAGGAAACCAAAGGTTTCCGAATCATGAATGAAATGCATGAGCATGTATGCGGTCATAATGGCCACATTTTCTTCTTTCAGTATCCGTTTTACCTCTTCTTTGTCTGCCAACACGATTTCCAGAGCTTCGGAATCTTCCAGTCCTTCATTTGATATCTCTCCTGATGCATACCCGAATACTGTGGCACAAGACTCATCTGTCATACCAATGGTTGTAAAATACGGTTTTTCATACGCCGAATCAACAGGAACCGGCGTAAGAGTAAGCCCTGTTTCCTCCTTCATCTCCCGAATGCCTGCTGCCTTAAAATCTTCTCCAGGCTCCACAAGACCTGCCGGGAACTCATAAATATAATCGTCAATCGCATATCGATACTGACGGACCAACACGACTTTATCTTTTTCCTCTCCATAAAGACTGTAAATAATCACCCCGTCCGGTATATTCTTTCCGGTATTCAGCTTCAGAGCTTCTTCGTTCTTTGCTCTGGATGCTACATAATAATTTCCTCTTTTTCCGGTTTTACTTTCCACATCAAGATGATAAAGCCTTACATAGGGATTGTCTGTCATAGGTGTTACTTTTTTAATTGATGGCATTTTATCAGTCTCCTTTTTCAACTCATCGTTTTCAAAATTATAACTCTTTCAATGCCGGTTTTCAATCAATGTTTTTTGATTTCTGTTTATTCTGCAATACGAATAACTGCTTTTACCACGTCTGCTTTGTTGTTCACACTGTAATCCATTGCCTTCTGTGCTTCATCCAGACTGAAAATATCTGTCACAATTCCCTTCAGATTTACTTTTCCAGCAGAAACTGCCTCAATTGCTATGGGATAAATATGCCTGTAACGGAATACCGTCTTAAATGTCAGTTCTTTATCAAGAGCCATACTGATTGGTAAAGTCATTTCTCCTGTTTTACTGTATCCTACCAGTACAATAGTAGCACCTTTTTTCGTCATGCGCATGGCCTGTACTGTGGTAATCTGTGTTCCTGCCGTTTCAATGACCAGATCACAGCCTTTCCCATCTGTCAGTTTCATCACTTCTTCCACGGCATCTTTTTCTTTTCCGTTGATTACACTGTCCGCACCAAGTTCAAGGGCTTTTTCAAGACGTTTTTCCATAATATCAACTACATAAACTTTTGATACGCCCATAGCTTTTAAAGCCATCATACTTACAAGTCCGATACATCCGGATCCTGTAACTACAGCCGTCTGTCCTGCTCTTGCGCCCCCCTGCATTGCTGCATGAAAACCTACAGCCAGAGGTTCAATGAGGGCACCTTCCAAAGTGCTTACATTATCCGGCAGCTTAAAACAGAGGTCTGCTTCGTGCGCCACATACTCCTGAAACACACCGTCAACCGGCGGAGTTGCAAAAAATACTACATCCGGGCATAAATTGTATCTGCCTGTTTTACAGAATTCACAATGTCCACAGGTTTTTCCCGGTTCCAGCGCCACCCGGTCTCCCACTTTCAGATGTTTTACATCTTTTCCTACTTCTACAACTGTACCTCCCGGTTCATGTCCCAGCACAAAAGGAGGCTCCACTACAAAATCCCCAATTGCTCCTGTTTCATAATAGTGAAGGTCACTGCCACAGATCCCCACATATTCCAGTTTTACCAGCACCTCATTGTCTTTTGCTTTCGGAATGTCTCTTTCCTCCATTTTAATTTTTCCGATTGCTTCCATAACTGCAACTTTCATTTTTCCGTCCATTTCATTTTCCTCCTGTTTTATTTTGTTTAAACTTTTATAAATCTTTTTATTAAAGTAATTAAATTATCACACCAGCAGAGAAAAAAGTCAACTGAAACTTTTATCGAAATACTAGACTTTTTCCAGAAAATCTTCGATAAATCCCAGAGTAGCTCCGTAAGCAGCTGCTTCCAGTTTGTATTTTCCGGTACTGAGGTACGATGTATCCAGATCAAACTTGTTATATTCCATAACTTTCTTTGCCAGTTCCGGCATAAATTCATCCAGATAACCTCCCACATATCCACCCAGAACAATTCTGCAGTCAAAAAACATACGCAGGTTGGTAATCACAATTGCCAGATATTCCAGATATTCTTCCCAGACATTAACTGCCTCTTCCTGCCCCATTCTCAGTTTATCAAAAAATCCTTCCAGGCTTCCATCTCCATGCTCCTGAAGAATTCTTGCAGAACAGTAGGCATCTGCACACCCCTTCTTTCCACAATAACAGGACCTTCCATTGCGTTCAATGATCATATGCCCGAATTCTCCACTCTTAAAATTTTCTCCCCGGTAGAGTTTTCGTTCAAAATAAACGGCACCGCCCACTGTATTGCTCAGGGAAAGGTATACTTCATTTCCTGCCGTGTTACCCAATTCTGCAAAAGCAGCACTGTTGGCATCATTGTCCAGTGCATAAGGAACATCCAGAATGTTCTCCAGATTCTTAAAACTTACATTTTCCGCTTTCAATACATGAGAACCGGTCAGAACTTTCCGCTCCCGGTTTACAAAACCCGGGAGAGAAAAACCGATCCCCATGATTTTTTCCTTCTTGATCTTCTGTTTCCCGGAAAATTCAAAAATATGTCGGACCATTTCTTCATAATAATCGGATTCATTTCTGTACGGCACGCGGATTCTGTCAGATGCCAGAATTTCTTTTCTTGCATTTACGATCACTGTAGTAATATGATTCCGCGTAATGTCCACCCCAATGGCATATCCTGCTTTTTGATTAATGGATAGTGCCTTGGCTTTCCGGCCTCCTGTAGACTCATATTCTCCTTCCTCCACAACCACACCGGATTCCATAAGTTCTTTTACATTCTGCAGCGTAGTAGGCATACTGATTTTCAGACTTCCGGAAATTTCTGTTTTTGAAGTAACTCCTCTGGAAGAAATGAATTTTGCAATCCGTATTTTATTCATACGTTTGGGTTCCATCGGTTTTCCCAGATGCTTCTCCATTCCCTTACCTCCTGATTTTTTACTACTATATGTAAGTCTTTTATAATTATTTTGCTAAAACCATTATATAGATTGTGCTGTTGCAAAGCAACCATTCCGAAAACTTTCTGCTAAATTTTCTGCTCTGTTTCCTGTCTGTTCCGGATATAAGGATCACGCAAAAACACAAACAGAAGATAAGCTGTCATAACACACCAGATACTTGGCTCACAAAAAATTACTGCATTATATCCCAAACGTGGAATAAACGCTGTCACAAAGAGAATTTTTCCCAACAATTCAATCACACTGGATACCAGAGGTAATAATTTCTGTCCGATTCCCTGCAGAGACATCCGGACATCAAACAACACACCCAAAACCACATAAAAAGGCGCCACTACCCGAAGATATCGGGTTCCATTCTCCATTACAATTGAATCGGACGAACCGGAAACCAATGCCACCAGCATGGGAGCCGTCAGATTCAAAAAAACTACTATTATCATTGTGATAACCAGATTATACAGAAAAGCCAGGAAAACCGATTTTCGGATTCTTTCCGGCTGATCTGCTCCCCGGTTCTGAGACACAAAGGTACTGACTGCATTGGCCATAGCCGTAATCGGCATATTACAGAATTGATAAATCTTTCTCGCAGTTGTATGACCGGCAATCGTCAGATATCCCAGACTATTGATTCCTGACTGAAGAATGACCGAACCTGCACTGACTACGCTGTTCATCAATGCCATAGACATTCCCTGGGCAAACATCTCTCCAAACAATGCCTTTTCCACACGAAAATCTCCTTTTTCCGGAACCAGCATCCGAAATTTTTTCACCACATAAATAACACACAATACAACTGAAATTCCCTGGGCAAGCACAGTTGCAACCGCCGCACCGCGAATCCCCATGTTCATCTTTGCCATGAACAGATAATCAAGAATCATATTCCCTATCGAAGACAGCACCAGAAATACCAGCGGCATTACGCTGTTTCCAATTGCCCGTAAAAGCCCGGAACAGAGATTATAAGCAAGCATCACGCCCAGAAATACAGTAACCACTGAAATATAACTGTTTGCTTCCTGTATGATTTCTTCTGGTGTATTCAATAACTGCAGAAGGGGATAAACTCCGATTCTTGCTGCCACCGTAAGCACCAGGGCAATTCCTGCTCCGATCAGCAAGGCACAGGCAACCGTCCTTTTTAAAAGTTTTAAATCTCCCACTCCGTAACTTCTTGCAGTAACAATAGACAAGCCATTCCCGATTCCCATGGCAAATCCAACCAACAACTCATAAACAGGTACACTGGCTCCTACAGCAGCTAATGAAGTCTCTCCCAGTACATGTCCCACAAGCATTGTATCCACAGTATTATACATTTGCTGAAATAAATTGGAAAGCAGTATGGGAAATGCGAAAACCAACAATCCTCGAAAAATATTTCCATGAAGAAAATCTACTTGTTGCTTCATTTTTATTTTCACTTGTTTCTCCTCCCTGACGCAAGATTAGGGAGTCTGCATTCCTATATACAGGCTCCCTTCTATAATAAAATATAAGCCTTTGCCTTCTCAATATGTATCTGATAATGACAGATATGTAAGGCTGCTTTTCTATGAGTTACAATCAGACAGGTTTTATTTTTCAGAGAAGCAATATTCTGCAGCAATCTGGCTTCAGTCTTCTCGTCCAGAGCGCTGGTACTTTCATCCAGAAGAAGAATCGGAGCCTGACTTAACAGTGCTCTGGCTACTGCCACCCGTTGTGCCTGCCCTTCCGACAAACCGATTCCCCGTTCTCCGATCACCGTATTCAGTCCGGCATCCAGTTCCAGTATCAACTGGTCGATACAGGCTGTCTTCGCGGCCTGCCAGATTTCTTCCTCCGTTGCAGCATCTGTAAACATAGTAAGATTTTCTCGGAGAGTTCCGGAAAATAAAGTGTTCCCCTGAGGCACATAGGCAAATAACGCTCTGGTTCTGCCTGATGCAGCCTCTTCCCGATTTTTAAAACAGAACTTCACGTCTCCTTCCATAGGCTGATAAATACCAAGCAACAATTGAAACAAAGTACTTTTTCCACCTCCGGAAATTCCTGTAACAGCCACAAAATCACCTGGATTTATGGAAACATTCACATGTTCCAGAACCGGTTCTGTCTCTCTCCCATAAGAAAATGTCATTTCACATATTTTTATTTCCGTTAATTCCTCATACAGTTCTTTTCCATCAATACAGCCAGATTCTTCCTCCTCCGGAAGTTCCAGAATCTCCTGAAGTCTTTCCGCTGAACTAATGGCTGCGTAAGCCTGTCCGACAATCCCCGCCGCACTGGCAATAGGTCCTTGGATCTGCCCCACCAGCTGAATAATAGCAGCTAACATTCCATAAGTAAGATTTCCTTTATAAATTCCCAGACATCCCCACAGCATACAGAAAAGCCAGGAAAACTGAAATACTACATGAATACTGCTGCTGGTTCCAACGGAAAAAGTACCTTTTTTCATCTGTGCTTCCAGAAATTCCTTCTGATATACTGCCGCCTGTCTTTCCATGCGTGCCTCGGAACCGGAAGCTTTAATCAGTCTTACATTCTCCAGAGTTTCCTGCAAAATTCCATGTAGTCTCCCCTCTGCCTCCTGCACTGCTTTATGCCGTCTTTTCATAGGCCTCCGAAACACCAGAGCCAGACCCAGACCAAAGCATGCACTTAAAATCAATACCATTACAAACCGCCAGTCCATGGAAATCAGCAGGATGGAAGCTCCTGCAAAGCTCACTGCCATACTCACAAGACCGGGAAGAATCTCTATCATCCCGTTTCCCACCACACTCACATCGGAAAACATACGATTCACCAGTTCTCCACTGTGATATCCATTGAGATATGCACATTGCTTTTTCAGAAGCCGTTCAAAAAACATCGTACGCATGTCTTTCAACAATACCGCCTTTGTCTTCATATTCAGAAAATCCGCCAAAAGGACAAACACCTGAATCAACACAACCATACACACAAGCAGAACTCCATAAAACCATATCTTTCTGACTGCGCGATCTGCCGCTCCGTCAATCAATCCCTTAGTGGCAACTGTAATCCCCAGAGAACATCCTGTTTTCAGCAAATTTAATATACATATGATAAAAACTGGTACGTGACTCTTCTTTGACCATTTCCAAATGGGAACAAGTACCGGACTTTTTATAATTCCAATTAGTTTTTTATACATAATATCTTTTATTCAATCAATACTTCTTTTCCCACAAAAAGCATCCGCCTTTGTTTTCTCTTTTTGCCTGATACAATGCCTGGTCTGCATATTCGATCAAAACTGTATAAGGCACTTCATTTTCCATGCATAAAGCAATACCGCAGGAACAAGCAACAGGAAGATGCTCTGCCTCAAACTGCTCACGGAACGCTCTACAAATGTCGCTTCCTTTTTTCATTGCGTCATTCACATCCTTCAAGTTCTTGAGTAACACCAGAAATTCATCTCCTCCATAACGGCATCGGATATCTGTTTCCCGTGTCTGGCGGCAAAGCATGTCTGCAAAAGACTTGAGCATTTGATCTCCCATATCATGACCGAAGGTATCATTGACTTCCTTCAAATTGTCCAAATCGAAAAGGCATACTGCCCACGGTTTTTCTTCCTTACGAATAGGATTCATAGCAACATTGAGTCCACGCCGATTAAGAAGCCCTGTCAGATAATCCCTGTTTGCCTCATCCTGCAAAGCACTCTCCCGTTCACTAAAAGCTGCAATGTCAATCAGACGTTCAATATGTCTGTACAACTCGGCAAGTGAATAACTTTTGCAAAGAATATCGTCAGTTTCCAGGCTCACATCTCCCTGCATTTTCATGCAGGATACGGTTGCAACAACAGGAATTTTCCAAAATGCCGGATTTTGCCGCATCTTCTTCAAGAACACATCGGCACCATTTTCCGAAATCGTCATACTCAGAAGTATCGCAGAAATACCATCACAGCCCTTTTGTGAAACACAAGTAAATGCACTTTGCACGTCAACTGCCTCTAAAACATGATATGTCCCCTCAAAATACTCACGGACTCTTTTCCGGTAATCTGCATCTTCTTCTATGAGCAACAGGCTGCGTTTACGAACTTCCTTCTGTAACAAAGGAGATGCACTTTGCGTACACTGAACTTCCAATAATTCCTCAAATTCCGTCACAGGCATTGGCTTTGCGAAAAAATATCCCTGAGCATAATCGCATCCCACAGCCTGCAGCCGTTTCATTTGATCCCTTGTCTCTACTCCCTCTGCCACCACTCTCAAATGCATTCTGTGTGCCATACTGATAATATCATTGAGTATACTCTGCTCCACAGGTTTCGCCATCTCGTTCTGAATGAATTTCATATCCAGCTTTAAAATATCCAATGTCATTTGACTGAGCATATTCAAAGAGGAATATCCACTTCCAAAATCATCCATCTCAATGATGAAGCCAAGATCGCGCAATTCCTCTACTGTACTGATAATCTGATCCGGATGTTCTGTATAAGCACTCTCTGTAATCTCCAGATGGAGATATCCCGGATCAATGTCATATTTCCTAATAAGCCTGCTAAAAGAATCTACCAGATGTGACTGATAGATATCTGCTCGTGAAACATTAACAGATACCGGCAACAATGGATATCCCTTTTCCTTCCAGTCCCGAATCCTGGCACACACGGTTTCCCATACAAATTGATCCAGACAAGGGATAAACCCATTCTTTTCAAACAGTGGAATAAATTCCCCCGGAGACATAAATCCCCATTCCGGATGTATCCAACGCACCAGAGCCTCCGCTCCAACCATACAATAATCATTTAAGCTGTATTTCGGCTGAAGATAAACGGCAAACTGGCCCTCAGCCAGTGCAGTTTCCATGACATCCGTGATTGCCTTTTCCCGCAGCAATTTTCCACGAAGAGCATCATCATAAACAGCAACGTTTTGATTATACTTCCCTTTAATGCTGTCTACCGCTAACAGCGACCGGTCACACATTTGTTCCACAGAAATAGAACGGTCCGTAATTTCATAAATTCCCAGCTTTCTGGTCATATCCCCCATACTATTTGAGCGTATATTGTTTCTTTCATCGAAGAAGTATTCGCGGCCAATTCTTTCCCGTTCCTGCAGGCATAAGAACCGATCCGCACTATATCGGCCACAAATTGCGTCCTCTCCAACTGTTTCCCGGAAAATAGCAGCTTCCTTCACCAGCATGCGATCTCCTGCTTTTCGTCCAAAAGTATCGTTGTACAATTTAAAATTTTCAAAATTAGAACATATAATGGTATATTCCTGTTCAGGATTTGCTTTCAAACGTTCCCTGACCTTCCGATAAAAGAATTCTTTGGTGTACAACCCGGTAAGTCGGTCATACTGGAACTGGTTGACCATGGCGGCAGTCTCTCGCAGCTTGATAAGACTGGCCACCCGATGCAGAATTACCTGGGGGCGATAAGGTTTCGGCACAAAATCTGTTGCCCCATGAGCTAATGCAGCTACTTCATCCGCTTCGCTGTCCCCCTGAGTCATCACAATGACCGGAATCAATGCCATTTCTGCATCCTTTTTTACTCTATCTAAAAAAGTATATCCGTCCATCACAGGCATCATAACATCCAGGAGGATCAAAAGTATACTATCCTTGTTCTGTTCCAGAATATCCAACGCTTCCTGTCCGTTTTCCGCTTCCAGAACTTTGTAGTCATCCGATAGTATTTCACACAACATAGCTCGGTTGAGTTCGTTATCTTCAACAATCAATATTTGTTTTTGTGGTATCATTTTCTATTCCCTCTTTTCATTTGTAATCTATTTCCCTGTTCCACAAACTTCCTCTTTACCATGTCAGACCATATTGATGCTCTTCCGATAGAATTATATGTCAAATTGTAAATCCTGTTGTTCGCAATCTACTGTCTTTTTCCCATTTTTTGTCTCTGTTCGCTTGACACTCC
Organism: Blautia sp.; assembly: GCA_051880075.1. Lineage (GTDB taxonomy): Bacteria > Bacillota > Clostridia > Lachnospirales > Lachnospiraceae > Blautia. The sequence continues at coordinate 15,995 of JBJENG010000023.1, forward strand.
CCATACCAACCGGACTTATATGCAAGCATATCAAAAAACCTACTCCACGATACAGAACCGATGTGCTGTGCCAGTTTATGATTACGCATCATATTTCTCTGATTTGCAATCTTTTCATGGACTAAGGCAACCTTAAGTTTATTTCGGTTATTAGAACCTTTCTGTTTTCTTGAAAGCTTACGCTGTTCACGAATGAGTTTACGCGTTGACTTTTCAAGATATTTCGGATTTGGCACAACATTTCCGTTGCTGTCGGAGTAAAACTCTTTAATCCCAACATCAATACCAGTGAACCCCTTTGTTTGTTCTTGGCTGTGGCTCAATTTCCACGTTAAGAACCCCAAAATACTTGCCTGTAGGAGTATGTTCAATCGTTACATTGTTGATTTTCCCTACTTCCATGAACTGACGTATTTTTACAAAACCAAGTTTGGGAAGTTTTATATATCTTCCCACAATGCGTATATTATCCCCCTGGTTTACTGTTCTGTACGACTGGTGGCGGTTATGCCTACTCTTGAATGTTGGGTGTGCAGCACGTTTCTGAAAAAAGTTTACAAAACCTCTGTCGAGGAAGTCTGGGAATAGCCGGTTTTATTGCCATTCTCATAGGCTTTCTTACATTTGATACCTTTTTGCATTATCCCAGTTTATCCTTTTGTCTTTGCGATGTTTTCTGATTTTCAATGTATTGTTTAATTACTTCCAGTGGGGCATCGCCTGCTGTAGATACAAAGTAGCTGTTTGTCCAAAGGGTAGGCATTTTTGTCCGTAGATATGGAAACTCTTGCCTTAGGATCTTAGAAGTATAGCCTTTTAAGGATTTTACAGCTTTATGGATGCCGAATTGTGGGTCTACTTCCATCCGTATATGAACATAGTCTGGCATGATTTCCATTTCCAGAATGTCTACAGACAGATTTGTAGCATGCTCTTGAAGTAGTTCCTTTAATCGTACATCTACACCATCTGTTAATACTTTTCGTCTATATTTGGGACACCATACTACATGGTACTTGCAAGAATAGACGACATTGTTATTTGATTTATATGTTGTATTCATGATTGTATTATACTACCATTTATTGCTTAATACAAGTCGCTATTTTGGATAAAAGGCGCCCGTTTTCGACAGTTAGAAGGAGAGAAAAGGGCGACAAACCGCGTAGATATGCGATTTGTCGCCCTTACCAAAGGCTGCATTCAGTGCGGTGCAGACCTGGGAACAGGTATAGGTTGACATATAGCACATGTCCTCAATATTTGCAACTTCCATATTTCTTAAAGTCTCCACGATGTTCTCTATTGTGAAATGAGTCCCTTGCTGATCCAGCTTTTTCTCCAGCAGCCTGTATATTAGTAATGCAGTGTAGCAGATCATAAAATGTACAATAATTCGTTCTCTTTTTTGATGGAAAACAGGACGGGCGGAGAAGTTTGTTTTCAGCACCCGGAAACAATCCTCTATTTTATATCTTTTGGAATTGATTCTAATGATTTCCTTTGCAGGGTCATCCAGATTTGTTGCTACAGCATAATAGCCATCATACTTTTCTTCTTCATCAATGATGCTCTGGTCAATTTCGTATAAATCAGTCACAGATTCTCCGGATTTGGTGGAGGATCTCCGCTTGATAAAACGTGTCACATCATGAGGACCCTTTTTATATGTTTCAGGATCAAGTCCCTTAAGGAGTTTTCTTGCACGCTCAATCTAACGGTTTCTGATAAATCTTTGGTATTCCATCATCTTTCTGGAAAATGTGATGATGATTTTCTGCTTTATGGTTGCTTTTGATTTTACCTTGCGCCTGCGTCCGTTTTTCAAAATCTTTTCTTCATAAAAGCCAAGGTCAAATGCTTTGTCTGCCGTGATGATCTTGTAAGCCTTATCTGAGTACAGTTCTTTGTTTTTGGGATCATTTTTATCAAACACTTTCATGGCTTC
>JBJENG010000024.1:0-3284 GCA_051880075.1 Blautia sp.
ACTCACCATTTAACTTCTGTTTATTATAGTATTTCTTCGAAAGGAGGATGCAATAATGAACAATAATAATGACATCCAAAAAACTATTGACCAGATTCTGGCAGAACTGAAAAAGAAGGGAATGACAGAATCATCTATAAAATCCGGATACCTCAGTGTTTATAGGTCTTTTCTCAAATTTCTTGATGAGAATGACATCAACGAAGTAACGGAAGAAGTCTGTCTCCAGTATATCGAAATCAAAAATAAAATCCGATTGTCTTCGTTAATGACCGTTACATCTAATGACAGTCTAAACAGAAGAATCCGGGCTCTGGTTATTCTGCTGAGATACCAGAAAACAGGTTCTCTGGATCTAAGTACAAGAGGCAAGAAAGTTCCTTTTTCCTGCCCTATTGCATTAGCATCTGCCTATGAAGCATTTGCAACAGAAACGCAAAAGAGTCATCTGGCAGCAGATACGAAATCAACTATCATAAACTCCACCCAACGCTTCATTCTGTCTGTATCTGAGGACGGACTGGCAGATTGGGGTTTACTGGATATGTCCTATATTGATTTGTTTTTGTCAAAATACAAAGACAACCAGCTCAAATATAGAGGTACCCTGATTTATGGGCTGAAAAAATTTCTTCATTTTCTCTTCGATAATGGCTTTTGTGAGGTCGATTATACAGAAGATATCCTGTCTCTTCGTATTCCTAGAAATGGTCATGTTCCCCATGCTTGGACACCTGATGAGCTTAAAAGACTTCTTGAGGCAGTTGACCGCCAATCGCCCAGTGGAAAAAGAGACTATGCTATGTTTTCTCTTTGTATTCAGACCGGACTCAGGGCAGCTGATATCCGAAATCTTAAAATCAACGATATTAACTGGAAAACACATACTTTAAAGATCATTACAGGCAAAACCGGCGAACCTCTGGAACTGCCTTTACTGGAAGCAGTAGGATGGGCAATCATCGATTACCTGAAGAACGGAAGACCTGTGTCAGGATATACAAATGTCTTTCTTGCTCACCATTTCCCATATGGTCCAATCGGAAGTACATCCTCCCTGACAGGGGCACTCCGCAAATATTTGATCAAAGCGGAGATTGAGATTAAAGCCGGAGAGGCTCACGGAATACATACCCTGAGAAGCACACTTGCTAAAAACATGCTATTCTGTGGAACCGAACTTCCGGTCATCTCACAGACACTGGCGCATAGGGATGAACGGACTACGGTTGGGAATTATCTGCGTATCGACACGGAACATTTGAGGGATTGTTCCCTTGAGTTGGAATGGGAGGGCGAAGCAGATGCAGAATTATGAATGGAAAAGTGATTTTTCACCCCTCATCCACGCTTTTCTGGAACAGTATCGCTTAGCCGGATTTAAATTTGAACGGCAGGAACGGATTCTGCAGCATTTTGACCACTTCTGTTCAATGCAGGGATATGCAGGCCCTGAGTTAAAAAAATATGTTTTGGAAGAATTCATATATGATAAGAGGGAACAGAAATCAACTCACTACGCAAAGGAAGTAGTAATGCTGCAGTTTGCTGATTTTCTGATAAAGAGAGGATATTCAGCATACCGGATTGGGCACCGCTATCAGATACCAAGAAGTAAATACATCCCTCATATCTATACAGCGGAAGAAAAACAGCGTTTTTTCTATGCCGTGGATCATTATCCTGCCACCAGACTCTCCTATCGGAATGATGTTGATCCGGAATTATTTCGCTTCCTTTGCTGCACCGGTGCACGTTTATCAGAAGCACTCAGTCTCAAGAAAGAGGATTATGATGCAGACAATGGGACAGTCTTTATTCGGGGTGCCAAAAACAACCGTGACCGTATCATTCCGCTTTCAGTATCTTTAAACAACCGGCTGAATAAGTACGTCAAACGGTTTCTCACAGAATTATCTGATGAGGAATATCTGTTTCCAAGTATCGCTGGTGGAAAGATGGATAAGAGCACTGCATACCTTCATTTCAGGGATTATCTTTTAATGGCAGATATTCCCCATGATAATAAAGGCCCCAGAATCCATGATTTTCGGCATGGTCTGGCAGTGGAAAATCTTCGCAGATGGGCAAAAGAAGGGGCTGATATGGGCAATAAGCTTCCGTATCTGTCTGCTTACATGGGGCATGCAGATTTCAGGGCTACTCAATACTATCTGAGACTTACAGCAGAAATCTACCCGGAAATGGTAGAGATGATGGAAAAAGCATGCTTTGACATTATACCGGAAGGAGGTTTTCAAGAGAATGCAGAAAACTGACCTCCCGTATTATGTAACAAACTTTTTTACCATGTACCTTCCCGGGCAGAAAAACTTAAGCAAAAATACCATAGCATCGTATGCGGTAACATTCAAGCTCTTCTTTACTTTTTGCAAAGATAAAAAAGATATCCAGCCGGAAAGATTGAAACTTTCCATGATAAATGAAGCTTTGATTACTGAATTTCTTGACTGGCTTGAATCAGACAGAAACTGCTCTGTAACAACAAGAAACCAGCGTCTTGTATCACTGCACTCGTTTTTCCGTTTTATCCTGATGAAGGAACCGGCATATATGGATACCTTCATCAGGATTTTGAAGATTCCATACAAGAAAACGACAAAAACGGTTGTTCCATATCTGTCGGAGGAGCAAATGAAGATCCTTTTAGCTCAGCCGGATGGGAAAAAATGGTGTGGATTCCGGGACAAAGTAATGCTGTCAGTACTATATGACAGCGGAGCAAGAGTTCAGGAACTGGTAGATCTTAGAATAAAAGATGTTCGGACGGAAGCTCCAGCAGTTATTACACTTCATGGTAAGGGAGATAAGATCCGGCAGGTTCCGATTATGTCATCTACTGCAGAACTGCTGAGAAACTATCTGGAGAAATATAAACCAATGACAGGTATCGCAAAGGGAGACCAACCACTATTTGTCAATCAGAAAAAGCAGTCTCTGAGTAGATGGGGTGTCACATATGTAATAAGTAAGTATGTTGAAAAGGCAAAAGAGGATTCTGGCTTTAACGTGGAATTCAATGTCACTCCTCATGTGTTCCGTCATAGCAAAGCAGTACACATGGTCAGGGCAGGAATCAATCTGATTTACATCCGTGATTTCCTCGGACATGTAGACTGCTGTACAACTGAGATCTATGCCAGAATTGATACAGAGACCAAGAGAAATGCAATTGAAAAGGCCTGTAAAGATATCTTTCCAGAGGAGAGAACTACAGATTGGACAGCCGATGAGGATTTGATGTCTTTTCTGGAAACTTTGGT
>JBJENG010000025.1:0-3147 GCA_051880075.1 Blautia sp.
TTTTCGCAATCGTTTCAATACCTGTTCAGGGTACTTTTTCCATATAGGTGTATCTTCACTCATAATCTTTTTACCTCGAAATACACGAAAATTTCACAACTGTTACCATGATTGTAATTACTTACGGGCTGTTTGTCAAATTAAATATTTTGGCACCAAAGTTCAGCAGAACTTTGATGCCAAAATCAACTAAAGTGCTTTATTTATTTACCCGTACCATCCATGGCAGTTCTCCAAACTGTTCACCATATGGTCTTGCTTCATCATAAGCCAAGGATTGTCTGACAATATTCAGAATCCGCAGCGTACAAAGTTGAAGCTGTGCCAGTGTGATAGAGCCATTTTTTACCCCGGTAATCAACGCCTGAATATTGGCATTGCATCCCGGCATCTGTAGATCATTGCCGGCTGTGATACACTGTTCCGGTGAGGAATGACTATATTTTAACTGACCTCCCATACCAAACATTTTACTCAAATCTTCGGAAGTTCCCCAGTCAGTCATCACCAATCCCGCAAAGTTCCATTCATCTCTGGTCACTGCAGTCAAAAGATCATAATCGTTTGCTGTATGGGTTCCATTAATCAGATTATACGATGTCATAATGCTCATAGGCTGGGAAGTCTTAACCGCAATTTCAAATCCTTTCAGGTAGATTTCACGCATTGCACGCTCACTGATATGAGCATTGGTAAACATGCGGTTGTCTTCCTGGTTGTTAGCAGCAAAATGCTTGATGGTAGTTCCCATACCAGGATGAGACTGCACACCTTTTGTATCTGCCGCTGCACAGAGACCGGACAGCAGCGGATCTTCGGAATAATATTCAAAGTTTCTTCCACATAAAGGATTTCTATGAATATTCATACCCGGTGCCAGCCACAAAGTCACATGAAATTCTTCCATTTCCTTTCCTACAATTTTTCCGCACTGCTCAATCAAATCCATATTCCAGGACTGTGCCAGCAAATAAGCTACAGGAATAGCAGTACAATACTGATAATATTCAACTGACCCTTCCGGAAGTTCTCCCGGTTTTTCCTGCGGAATATCGCCAAATACTTCATATCCCGGAAGTCGGTTGCCATCTTTATCCACAGCAAAATGAGGCAGCAGACGAAGACCGGCAGGTCCATCTGCAAGAATAATATTTTTGATATTTCGATCCAGAAGAATCGATGTTGTATCTCCGGCAGCTCCCGGTGCCGCATCTGAAGCGTTTCCTACAAAGGAACCACCTGCCACACCTCCGGCAGCAGTACCGTTACAGACAGTAGCCATCTCTTCTACCGTCAGCTGAGACACCAGGTTTTCCAGAGAAGCTCTGCTTGCCAGCACATCATCCATGGTCAGCTTTTCATTTTTATCATAAACATACAGTTCTTCCGGATGTCCCTGGTAAGAAATGGTTTCTGTGGAAATATCTTTGCCCTCCAAAACAATCACCTTTGCTGCATCCATCTCTTCTGCTTCCTGGTTATAGCTGTAAGGTGCCACGCCCTTTCGGCTGATTTCCTGCAAATCTTCGCTGTCCGCAAACAGATTTTTCAGCTGTTGGGTCACAACCTCCTGCTCCAGCTTAAGTGCTGCTTCCACTTTCGTGTTTCTGGAGCTGCTTCCTACACGAATATAATATGTACCTGCTTCCAGAATCCAGGCTGCCTTTTTCTCACTGTATGATGCCATGGATGTTGTTTTGAATGAAATCGTCAGTTCCTGATACTCTCCCGGTGCCAGCAGATCGGTTTTTCCAAACCCCGCCAGTTCCTGATACGGTTTTTCCAAGCAGCCTTCCGGTGCAGAATAATATACTTGTACAACTTCTTTTCCACTGTAACAATTACCAATATTGGTTACTTTCACTTTCACGGAGACGATTTGCCCGTCCGCTTCCACATCCAGTGTTTCCACTGAAAAATCCGTATAGGATTTTCCATAACCAAAACAATACTGAGGTGTGATATTATAAGTATCAAAATAACGATAACCCACATAGATGCCATCTGTATAATATTCATCATTCAGATCACCATTATTATGACTGAAGTTTTCTGAGGATGCATAATCCTTATAATCCTTTGCCCAGGTATCGGTAAGCTTACCTGATGGAATGGTCTTTGCCAACAACACATCTGCCACTGCATAGCCACCGATATTTCCTGCCTGTCCTGCCAGGAGCACCGCATTGACACCGGCAATACCTTTTAATTCTGTCATATCGATTACATTAGCCACATTCAGAATAACAATCGTCTTTTCATACCGTTTTGCCAGATTAGCAATTGCTTTTAATTCTGACTCCATCAAAAGATAATCTCCCTTTCTGCAATAACGGTCTGCACCCTCTCCGGAGTTTCTGGAAATCACATAAACAGCCGTATCCGTCTGGGAATGTTCTATATCCTCCTGAGTTATTTCCGGCACCTCCGGCTCCTGAAACGGGTGAGAAAAATACACTCCGAACGGAGCTATACCCAGTTCCTTTGCTATTTCCTCAACCTGTCTGTGATAGTCTGCCTGTGCCTGTGCAAGTACTTCATCATACCTTCTCATCCAATCTTTGGTCGTCAACGTAAATCCCGCATCTTCCAGTCCTTCCTCAATGGTAATCACACTTCTTGTATTGACATCACCAGATCCGGTTCCTCCCTTTACTGTATGACGGGCTCCGTTTCCATATAAGGCAAGGTTTCCTATAGATTTTAACGGAAGGACTCCGTCATTTTCCAAAAGTGTCATACATTCTCCAGCCAGACCACGCACCAGATTCATATGATCAATTTCTCTTTTACTGATTTCATTTGTTTTTGATGCATAATAAATCGCCATAAGTTTTATATCCTTTCTAAATTATACATGATAAGGAATCCGGAATTCATAATTGCCTGAACCCAATTCCCTCTTCTGTCCATCAGGAAGTTCCAGAGAAGCCGTTGTATTCACCGGAATCTGACACCGGTAGATAAGATAGTCTTCCTTTTTCTCCCATCCTGCACGAATCACGCCATAAGGGCTGGAAATACTTCCCTCAGCATGTTTCAGCGGACCAATCACCGGATACAGCAACATATGTTCATATCCCGGATGATTTTCATCCCTTTTAATACCCAGAATCACATGATACATCCATGACAATACGCTTCCCA
>JBJENG010000026.1:0-15984 GCA_051880075.1 Blautia sp.
ATGAAACGGCAGTGTGTTGGAACGTTTCGGTTTTGTATATGTAGTTTTGAAGGTATATAAAATGTAAAAAAAGAACTTGAAAAAGTTCGAAATTTGTGTATAATAGTAAATGTGTTTGAAATAATTTCATATATAGGGGATTAGTTCAATGGTAGAGCACCGGTCTCCAAAACCGTCGATGGGGGTTCGAATCCCTCATCCCCTGCTAGAAAAGTGTCCATTTTTGGGCACTTTTTTGTATATTTTTTAGGGATTTGTATTGATAGCTGTTACAAAATAAAGTGTGTAAGTTTTGAAATTTATTTTCGCGACTTACACACTTTATTTTACAACATCTTATCTGCATATTTTTCTGCAATCTTTATTTTGTTTCAGAATAAGCATGGATACGTTTCTGAATATTTTCCTGAAAATTACGATAAAAAAACTGATAATCGTATAAGTGATAAACACCTTCTTCAAAAATATCCAAGACTGCAGGATATTCTTCCGGAGTAACATCTGTCACTTTAAGAGCTCCCCGTATATCACCAATATAGGTTCCAGTTCAGAGGATTGATGGACAGTGTTTGGGGTCCTTTTGGAATCATGAGAGAGTCATCAATGGTTTCTGTTTCGCTGTTAAAAGCAATGATTACACCGGTATCGTCTTCGGCAGAAGCAAACTTCAGATGAGGATATTCCTGTAATTCCTCTTCTGTAATACTCCAGCCGATTGCGTAGCAGGCAATCAGCTGATTGTTTAAATCGGCATCCTGAAAACAGTCTTTTAATAAGCGGATAATAAATCGGCCCCTTGGGAAAATCCGGCAAGAATAATGGGTTTTCCTTGATTGTAATGTTTTAAATAATATTCAAAAGCGTCTTTTGTATCTTTATAAGCAAATTGTAAATATTTTTCCCGATCTGCAATGGGCATTTTGTAGACGTTGAGTCCAGCCTGTCTGTAATAAGAAGCAAAAAAACGGGCTTCAGGATCATAAATTCCTTTTTCCATGTTGGTGGCACCTAGGAAGTTTGCTTTTGTATCTGTATCGGTTAATTCCATATTATAGGAATTGTCAGATTCTCCATATACAGTTGGGCAGATAAAAAATACGTCTGCAGGTCGATCGTTTACAGTTTCTCCAACATAGGCCCAGTTTTCTTTTTGTGAGTAATCTACACCGGAGTCTTTCTGACAGCCATTCAAACATCCTATAGTAAAATAAGAACCAGGAACATAAAGAATATATGTTTTTTTGTTGTTTTCATAGCTCAAAACGGTTTCTTTCCGTAAAATTTATTTATATTATACATCGTTTATGAATATTTTGGAAATATAATTATTGAAAAGTATCTATATAGATTAATTTACAAAAAATGAGAATCCTGATATATTGAAATAATAAGAACTCATACAAAATCTCAAGAAAGCGAGAAAAAGATATGAAAGAAGAATGTTTAATATGTAAAGAACCTTTAGAGTACCTTTTGCAAGATGCATGGATGGAATGTGAAATTTGTTATAGAAAAGAACTGAGCAAAACCCGATGTGTGAAGGGGCACTATGTGTGTAGTGAATGTCATACAGAGGGAATAGATAGTATTTTTAGTCTGTGTTTATCAGAAAATTCCAAAGATCCGATTGTAATTATGGAAAAAATGATGGAAATGCCATTTTGTCATATGCATGGCCCGGAGCATCATGTGATGGTAGGTGCAGCTCTTCTGACTGCTTATAGAAACGCTGGTGGTGAGATTGAACTGGAAGAGGCTTTGAAAGAAATGTATCGTCGTGGTAAAGAAGTCCCAGGGGGCGCCTGTGGTTTTTGGGGTGCCTGCGGTGCAGGAATCAGTGCCGGGCAGTTTATGGCAATTGTGACAGGTTCTACACCACTTACCCAAGAATCATGGGGAATGAGTAACCAAATGACAGCCAAAGCATTGGAAAATATTGGAAAAACGGGTGGACCCCGTTGTTGCAAAAGAGACTCTTATCTGGCTATTCTGGCTGCCGTAAATTTTGTGAAAGAACATTTCAATGTTGAAATGGTACAAACCGTACCAGTCTGTCATCGTTCCGGACAGAATAGCCAGTGCATCAAAGAACGATGTCCATTTTCAGAGAAAAATCATAAAGCTGTGTTTTTCCAGTCTGTCAGAGATAAGTCTGCAGAATGAAGTAGATACAGACCAGAATAACCAGAGCTTTGAGCAACGAACTATAATGTTCTGCTTTACAGGATAATGTCAGTTTGTAAACGATGTAAAATGCAGCAATTACACACAATATAAAGGTCAGAATATCCAGAAATAAAAGATGATATCCCAGGATGCCTGTATAAGTATAAAAAACAACCGGCATCAGAAACGTTCCCAGCAAGATTCCGGCTGCAAGAGCGGAAGGAATACAGGGATATTCTTCTTTTAATTTCGGGCAGACAGCAAGGGAGAATACAATCATAGGAAAGAAAATTAATTTCATATGTTCCCTGACGGATTCATTTACAGGAAAGAAAAATCCTGCAAGTGTATTTTGATTGGTCCAGTCATAGAAAAAATGTGATAGAGTTCCTGTTATAAGAACAAAGAAAACACCAATTAAAATGTAACGTTTTAAGTTTTGCATAATGAATAGCCTCCAAATGATTGATGGGTAGTCATATTCGTGATTCCAGCATATTTTAAAATAAAAAGGAAAAATTATGAATTATCGTGCGTTAATAACATTAGAAGGAATCGTCATTAACATTGCAAATGCAGAAGAAGAATGCTGCAGCCTAAGAGTATCCATGCGTACAGAGGAAGGTCCTGTAACCATAATCGTTACAGGGGAAACTTATGTGACAGACAACATAAGGCTGCGTCCGGGAATGCGTATTGCGGTATTTTATGACGGAAGTCTGCCCGTACCTTTGATTTATCCGCCTCAATACAGAGCGGCACTGATTACTCGATTGCAGATAGGGCAGAATGTGACAGTCAATTATTTTGACAGAAATTTGCTGGCGAAAGACCGGTCGCTGCAGCTGAATATAGGAAACCGAACCAAGGTAGAATCAGCAAATGGACAGAGTTTCTCCTGTAGTCCGGGAAATCATGTTTTGTTTGTAGTTTATGGAGTTACCACAAGAAGTATTCCTCCCCAGACAACTCCGGACAGAATAATTGTATTTTGTGAATGAATTATGTAATTTTCTTATAATTCTTCTCTATAGATTGTGTTTTGTATTATAATTAGTAACGAGAAAGATGAATGCGTTCTGAATCTACGGAGGTACGTTATGAATAACAGTAAGAAAAAAATAAAATTTGAGATGCACTTTCATACAGATGAATCCAGCCCTTGCGGGAAAGTTCCGGCTGAACAGGGAATAAACCTGTATATAGAAAACAGATACAATGGACTTGTAGTAACGGATCATTTCAGCAAAAGCGTGTGGGGAGGATCAGAGAAGGACTGGAATCAGATTTGTGAAGAATTTCTGCAGGGATATAGAAATGCAAAGAAAGCGGCCGCAGGAACGGATTTTCAGATATTACTGGGTATGGAAATCCGTTTTCCCCATGATGAAAATGACTTCCTTGTATATGGAATCAGTGAAGAATTTTTGAAAAATCATCCATGGATTTACATGAAGGAACTACCGGATTTATATAAAATCGCAGAAGAGGAAAATCTATTTATTGTACAGGCACATCCTTATCGTTCCATGTGTTTTCAGGCAGATGTTCGTTATCTCCATGGAATTGAAGTATTAAATGGCAATCCAAGGCATCAGTCCCATAATGAAAAAGCTCTGGAAACAGCTGAAAAGTATCACCTGGCTCAGACAAAAGGGTCTGATTTTCATCAGCCGGAAGATATCGGTGTATGGACGGAGTTACCTGATATGCCAGAAAATGAAAGAGCACTTGTTGAGATACTGAAAAGTATGCATTAAACAGTAACCTGTTTAGAAAAATGAAAGAGGATGAAATGAAAAGTTTTAAAGTTGCCATGCTGCAGATTCTGCCGGAAGGGAGTCTGGAAGAGAATCTTGAAAAAGGAATGGAATATTGCAGGAAAGCAAAAATGATGGGAGCTGATATTGCACTGTTCCCGGAAATGTGGAGCACGGGTTATTGTATACCGGAGGATATATTCAGATTAAAAGAGGCTACTGTATCCTGTGACAGTGAATTTGTAAAATCGTTTGGCATACTTGCAAAGGAATTAAATATGGCTATAGGGATTACCTTCCTGGAAGCAAAGGAACCTTTGCCGGGTAATACTCTGTGTGTGTTTGACCGATTCGGCAGACAGATATTAAAGTATTCCAAAGTACATACCTGTGATTTCGGGGATGAGTGCAGATTAAGTCCCGGCGAAGATTTTTATACGGCAGATCTGGATACAGGAAAGGGAAACGTAAAGATCGGTGCAATGATCTGCTATGACAGGGAATTTCCGGAAAGCGCAAGGATACTGATGCTGAAAGGAGCAGAGATTATTCTCGTTCCAAATGCCTGTCCAATGGAAATTAACAGGATTTCTCAACTGAGGGCAAGAGCATATGAAAATATGGTGGGAATTGCAACTGTGAATTATCCGACAGGTCAGCCGGACTGCAACGGCCATTCTAACGCATTCGATGGAATTGTTTATAAACCTTCCGGTGGTTCGTCCAGAGATACTTTGATACTGGAAGCAGGAGAAAGGGAGGAAATTTACATGGCAGATTTTCCGATAGATGAATTGAGGGAATACAGAAAATTGGAAGTACATGGGAATGCATACAGACATCCTTCGAAATATGGTCTGCTTATTTCAGAAAAAGTAGAAGAGCCTTTTATCAGACAGGATTACAGAAAATAGTCTACGACGGATGGCAGGCATGCGCAGAAGAAAATATCAGTTATATTGACGCGCATGCCGCCTTAAGAACGCCAGGAGGAATTCTTGATAATATTATATTAATCAAAGAGAATTTACAATATGATCCGGTTTTTCTCCTTTTGTGATTTTTTCAATACTATTCCATATCATTTCATAACTTCTTCGAAAACTGGAACCTGTGATTCCGCCGATATGAGGGCTGAGAAGCATTTTTTTGCAGATGTCTTCCGGCTGATTTAAAAGAATATGATTTTTTTGAACCGGTTCATTGTCCAGAGTATCCAGTCCTGCCATTGCCAGTTTTCCCGTGTGCAAAGCGCGAATCAGTGCTTCATTATCCACCAGTTCACCACGGGAAGTATTGATCAGATAAGACCCATCCTGCATGTTCTCAAAGAAGGCATCATTGCACATTTTGGTGGTTTCCGGGGTGACAGGTACATGAAGGCTGACCATATTACAGGTATGAAGCAGCTCATCAAGAGGAAGATATTTCACATGAAAAGCTTCTTCTTCCTGATTAGAAAGAGGACTGCGTTTGTAATAATATACCTCTGCTCCGAAAGGTTTGAGGAGAGCAGCAGTAGCCTTTCCGATTGCACCGAATCCGATCAATCCTACTGTACAGTCAGCCAGTTCTTTCAGACTTCCGTGTACCATATAATTTTCTTTTGTGGAGAGTTGCTGTCCTGTGCGGACAGCGGTTTCATTGTTGACTACATCACGAAGTACACCCAGTATAAGCAGGAGGGTCTGCTCAGCTACAGCAGATGCATTGGCCCCTGCGCAGTTACATACATAGATGCCATTACGTGTGGCAGAATCCAGATCTATTTTATTAAAGGCTACGCCCTCAGAGTGAATGAGTTTCAGGTTGGGCATTTGGGAAATCAGATCATTTTTCAGCCATGTGATGGGGTCAATAATGAGAAAGTCAGCATCGCCAGCTTGGACGAGATATTCTTCTGTTTTCAGTCCTGCAGGCAGATCAATTTTTGTTACAGAATCTGTAAAAAGATTCTTTGGAGTGAAGCGTTCCATGTTTCCTGGTTTCCCTATGTGTAATAATTTCAAAATCATTCCATCCTTTCTGAAAAGAGTTCTTGATTATAATGATAAAGATTTCAGAATATTTGTCAATAAAGATTTGATATTTTGCAGATTTTGGGTTATGGTATGTAATAGAAAGAAGAAAGCTGAGGATAAACAAATGGAACAGGCATATAAAAAACTTCTGCGGTATGTGGCAGTACCCACTGCAAGCTGTGATGGAAGCGGCATGCATCCGACAACAAAGGAGCAATTTGATCTGGCACATATGCTGGTAAAGGAAATGAAAGAGGCAGGTATTCAGGATGCGCATGTGGATGACAGATGCTATGTATATGGAAAGATACCGGCTACAACAGGGTACGAAGAAAAGATAAAACTTGGTTTTATTGCTCATATGGATACGGTATCGGATTTTGCAGATCATCCGGTAAAACCGGCCATTCATGAAAATTATGACGGAAAGGATCTGGTTCTTGGAAACAGTGGAAGAACGTTGGAAGTCAAAACATTTCCGCATTTGTCCGGATTGGAAGGAAGAACTTTGATTACCAGTGATGGCACTACGATTCTTGGAGCAGATGATAAAGCGGGTGTAGCAGAAATCATGGCTCTTGTGGAAAGACTGAAAGAGGATAAAATTCCTCATGGTCCCATTTCAATCGGATTCACTCCGGACGAGGAAGTGGGGGAAGGTGCAGATGGATTTGACGTGGAACATTTTGGTGCACAGTTTGCTTACACAGTAGACGGTGGAAGTGAAGAGGAAATTGAATATGAAAATTTCAATGCGGCAGGGGCAGAAATTGTGGCTCATGGATTCAATGTTCATCCGGGCAGTTCCAAAAATGTTATGATCAATGCATCGCTTGTGGCAATGGAAATCAATGAGGCACTGCCAAAAGGTGAGACACCGAGAGATACGGAAGGCTATGAAGGGTTCTATCATTTGTGCAGCATGGAGGGAAGTGTGGAACAGGCCAGACTTTCTTATATTATACGGGATCATGATAAAGTAAAATTTAAAAAACGGCAGGAAATTCTTGAAAATATCTGCAAAAATTTGAATGAAAAATATGGTCAGGGTACTGTAGAGCTTGCTATAAAAGAACAGTATCTGAATATGGCTGAGATTATAGAGAAACATTTTCATTTGATTGAAAATGCAAAGACTGCAATGGAAAGAGCAGGTTTGAATCCGAATGTGATTCCTGTGCGGGGAGGTACGGATGGGGCAAGATTAAGTTTTATGGGATTGCCGTGTCCAAATCTGGGAACCGGATCTTTTGCCTGTCACGGACCTTATGAACATGCCACAGTAGAAGGTATGGATCATGTAGTCGATACATTGACAGAAATTGTAAAGTTGTATGCGGAATAAAAAAGAGTAAAAGTGTATATAGTAATCACCAAAGAGTATTTTGAGGTGATGTTATGATTCAAAATGAAGAGCTTCCAATTGGATTTACAATGGAACTGGCTATGCATGGG
Organism: Blautia sp.; assembly: GCA_051880075.1. Classification (GTDB taxonomy): domain Bacteria; phylum Bacillota; class Clostridia; order Lachnospirales; family Lachnospiraceae; genus Blautia. Next base: position 7,403 of record JBJENG010000026.1, read on the forward strand.
GATATATTAAGGCGTTTTTCGGAGCTTTCATCGCTTGAGCAGGCAGATGCCCGTCAGGTAAAATCCAGAGACGGCATGCGTAAATATGTGGAATCCATGTTCAGAGAGGGACCGTACCTGTGAGTGTACGGTCTTTTCTACTTTCATTTTGCAGATATGACAAATTCTTTAACTTTTTTTAAATCCATGTAAAAAACTACCATCCGAAAAATTTTGTGTTATAATGTACGAGTGTCGCAGAAAATGTCAAAAAATGCAGAAAAATTCTTGGAAGATCAGTTGAGGTCAGGAGTAAGATAAATGAAAGAAGAAATAAGAAGGAAAGACCGGGAAAAATCGCATACTTCAAGGGTAAAGAGGGCAGAAGAAGAAAAAAGAAGGAAGCTTGCAAAGAGGATTGCTGCCCAACAACAGAAAGTACAGAATGCAGATGTAGGAGAAGAGATTACTTCTGCAATGGAAAAAATTATTCTGGATACAATCGGAGAAGAAGTCCATCTTTCCGAGAAAAAAACAGGAAAACGGGAAGAGAAAAAAGAACCGGAGAAGTCTGCAGAAAAAGCAGAAGAAGTAAAGAAACCGGAAAATCCGGAAGAGGAAGCGAAAGAAGCGAAGGAACCGGAAAAGGCAGAAGGGAAAGCAGAAGAAGCGAAGGAACCGGAAAAGGCAGAAGAGAAAGCAGAAGAAGCGAAGGAACCGGAAAAGGCAGAAGAGAAAGCAGAAGAAGCGAAGGAACCGGAAAAGCCGGAAGAGAAAGCAGAAGAAGCAAAGGAACCGGAAAAGGCAGAAGAGAAAGCAGAAGAAGCAAAGGAACCGGAAAAGCCGGAAGAGAAAGCAGAGAAAATAACAGAATCCGTCAAACCGGAAGAAACAGGAACGTATACAGAACAAAAGGAATCGGAAAAACTCATAGAAATACAGAATATACCTGCAACCGGAAAGAAGGTTGATAAAAAGAAAGTGTATTCCGGGATTGTCGGTGCAGCAGTTCTCCTGTTGCTTGGCGTTTATGGAGCCGGTACATATTATTATAAAGACAGATTATTTAAAGGAACCAGTGTGAATCATGTAGTGTGTTCTAACCAGACGGCAGAAAGTGCAGAAAATCTTATTCGGCAAAAGGTGGAAGATTATACACTGGAAGTAAAATTCCGAAACGATCAGGTAAGGGAAATCAAGGGAAAAGATATCAGTTATAAATATATAGATAGTGGTTTTGCAAAGAAAGTGATTGACGAGCAGAATCCGTTTTTATGGATAAAAGGCTATTTCGTTAATACAGAATATGAAACCGGGCATAATGTGGAATTTGATGAAGATGCATTGAAAGCACAGCTGTATGCACTGGACTGTATGCAGGTACAAAATATGGAAGCTCCTGCAGATGCGCAGATTGCATTTCAGGATAATCAGTTTGTGATTCAGGAAGAAGTTCAGGGAACTACTGTAAAGGGAGAGGTACTTTTTGAGGCAGTAGAAGAAGCTGTGAACAAAGGAGAAAAATCTGTGTCAGCAGAGGACGCAGGAGCCTATGCAGCGCCTTCTGTTTTGAAAGATAATGAAACCTTGATTCATCAGAAGGAAGTATGGAATTCCTGTGCGACGGTGACAGTAACCTATACGTTTGGTGACAAGCAGGAAATCCTTGACGGACTGACAGTAAAAGACTGGATGACTTATGATGAGTCCGGAAATTATGTGGAAAATAAAGATGCCCTTATGGCTAATATTAACAGCTATGTGGCAGAACTTGCCAATACGTATAATACGGTAGGGCGTAATCGAACCATAACTCGTACAGCTACAGGAGAACCGGTCACAATCAGTGGAGGAAGTTACGGATTTCGGATTAATCAGCAAAAGGAAGCAGAACAGCTTTATGAAGATATTATGAACCACGCAGTAACTACCAGAGAGCCGATATATACCAGCACTGCAGTTTCTTATGGGGAAAACGATATTGGAAATACTTATGTGGAAGTGGATCTTTCCTACCAGCATTTGTGGTTCTATAAAGCGGGTGCACTTATTATGGATACGGATTTTGTATCCGGTACGTATTATGCTTCAGACAGAAGAACACCTTCCGGAGCTTATGCCCTTATGTACAAACAGAAAGATCAGGTCCTGCGTGGAACCAGACAGCCGGATGGAACTTATGAATATGAATCACCGGTAAAATACTGGATGCCGTTTAATGGCGGTATCGGTTTTCATGATGCCAGCTGGAGAGGCTCTTTTGGCGGCAGTATTTATCTGTACAGTGGTTCTCATGGCTGCGTCAATCTGCCCACCAGTGCAGCGGCTACACTTTATGAGAATATAGAAGCCGGATGTCCGGTATTGTGTTTTTATTAATCCGTGCAGAGAAATAAAATTCATACTTGCATGGAAAAATACTTTATGATAAGATAAAGTAAGAGAGAGGAGACAAGGAGATAAAGCTGTATTAACACAGCTTTATTGTCTTGTCTTTTTTCTTAGTATGCAGCATATGAGACTGAAATGGAGTAACAGAATGAATCAACGGAGAATACTTGAGGAATTTGGAGATTGTCCTGTGATAGCTGCCATAAAGGATGATAGTGGCCTGAATAAATGTATTACTTCTGATATACAGATTGTGTTTGTACTTTATGGAGATATCTGCAATATCGGACAGATTGTGGATCGTCTGAAATCAGCAGGAAAAACGGTAATGGTACATATTGATTTGATTTTCGGATTGAGCAGCAGAGAAATCGCTGTTAATTTTCTGAAAGATACTACAAAGGCAGATGGGGTTATATCAACGAAGCCTACGATTATTAAACAGGCAAGAGAACTCGGACTTTTTACAATTATGCGTTTTTTTGTTATTGATTCCATGGCTTATGAAAATATTAAGAAGCAGACAGAATGTGTACGGCCCCATGTAGTGGAGATTTTACCGGGATTAATGCCGAAAGTTATTTCCAGGATCACTGCCCAGAGTCGAGTACCTGTGATTGCAGGAGGTCTGATTACGGATAAGGAAGATATTATGGCTGCACTTGGAGCAGGGGCAGTTTCCATATCCACGACAAATCAGGATGTATGGTTCATGTGAAGATAAGATAAAAAAATAGAAAAAATGTAAACGCAGAGATGAGAGACAAAGCGGAAGTTACATGCAGTATGTGCATGTATATTTGCTTTGTCTTTTTATTTGAAAATAAAAAGCAGGAGGATGAAAGAATGAAGTACGATGTTATCATTATTGGAGCCGGAGTAATAGGGAGCTCCATCGCCAGGGAACTTTCCAGATATGATGTAAAAACAGTTGTTCTGGAAAGAGAAGAAGATGTATGTTGTGGAACATCAAAAGCCAACAGTGCCATTGTACATGCTGGGTTTGATGCAAAACCGGATTCTATGAAAGCAATCATGAATGTCAAAGGAAGCCGTATGATGCCTGCTCTGGCGAAAGAGCTGGATTTTCCCTATGAGCAGAATGGTTCGGTTATTCTCTGCTTTCATGAAGAAGATCTTCCGAAACTGGAAGCACTTAAGACAAGAGGAGAACAGAATGGTGTAGAGGGGCTGCGGATTGTAAAAGGAGAAGAAATTTTTGAAATGGAACCAAATCTCTCAAAAGATGTGGTAGCTATGCTGTATGCGCCAACAGGCGGCATTGTTTGTCCATTTAAACTGACCATTGCCATGGCAGAAAATGCCAATGTAAACGGCGTGGATTTTTCTTTTAATACAGAAGTAAATAAAATTGAAAAGACAGAAAACGGGTATAGTATTTTTACCAGTCAGGGAGAATATGAAACTTCCTGTATTGTAAACGCAGCGGGTGTATATGCGGATGTATTTAATAATATGGTAAGTGGGAAAAAACTTTCCATTACTCCGCGAAAAGGGGAGTATTGTCTGCTTGATAAAAAAGCAGGGAATTTTGTTTCTCGTACAATATTCCAGCTTCCTACCAAAATGGGTAAGGGTGTATTGATTACCCCTACGGTACACGGCAATCTTCTGGTAGGTCCTACAGCAGACGATATATCTGATAAAGAAGGAATTCATACAACTGTAGAAGGAATCGGAAAAGTGGTATCACAGGCAAAACTCAGTGCACCTACGGTTCCTCTAAATATGGTGATTACTTCCTTTGCAGGACTTCGTGCCACAGAGGAAGGAGAAGATTTTATACTGGGAGAAGCAGAAGATGCAGAGGGATTTTTCAATGCGGCAGGAATTGAATCCCCGGGACTTTCCAGTGCACCTGCAATCGGAGAATATATTGCAGAGGCAGTTGCAGGAAAGCTTCATGCAGAAAAGAAAGAACATTTTATTTCAGAAAGAAGGGATATTCCTTGTGTGGCAGAATCTACTCCTGAAGAGATTGCAGAATTGATTCGCAAAAATCCTGCTTATGGAAATGTGATTTGTCGTTGTGAAACGGTTACGGAAGGGGAAATTCTGGAAGCAATTCACAGGCCTCTGGGAGCCAAATCACTGGACGGAGTAAAACGTCGTACAAGAGCCGGTATGGGAAGATGCCAGTCCGGTTTTTGCTCCCCACGTACCATGGAGATACTGGCAAGAGAGCTTCATATGGATCCTCTTACACTTACAAAGTCAGGTAAAGAATCAAAACTTCTGGTTGGAACTATCAAAGAGAATCTGTAATTATAGTCGGAGTAAATTCAGGGAGGACGAAAACTTATGGTAAAGTATGATTTGATTATTGTTGGAGGAGGACCGGCAGGACTGGCTGCTGCATCTTCTGCAAGAAGAGAAGGGATAGAAAATATCCTGATTCTGGAAAGAGACAAAGAACTTGGCGGTATTCTAAATCAGTGTATTCACAATGGCTTCGGTCTTCATACATTTAAAGAAGAATTGACAGGGCCGGAATATGCAGGACGATTTATTGAGCAGGTGAAGGAACAGAATATTCCTTATAAGTTAAATACCATGGTTCTGGACATTCAGGATGGAGAAGAAAAAACAGTAACTGCCATGAATCGGGAAGATGGTCTTCTGATGTTGAAAACGAAAGCAGTGATTCTGGCTATGGGATGCAGAGAGAGGCCAAGAGGGGCTCTGAACATTCCAGGATATCGTCCTGCAGGTATTTATACGGCAGGAACGGCACAGCGTCTGGTGAATATGGAAGGTTTTATGCCGGGAAAAGAAGTTGTGATTCTTGGTTCCGGTGATATTGGTCTGATTATGGCAAGAAGAATGACTCTGGAAGGAGCCAAAGTAAAGGTGGTAGCAGAGCTGATGCCATTTTCCGGAGGGCTTCAGAGAAATATTGTACAGTGCCTCAATGATTTTGATATTCCGCTGAAATTAAGTCACACAGTTGTGGATATTCATGGAAAAGAGCGTGTAACCGGAATTACACTGGCACAGGTGGATGAAAATAGAAAACCGATTAAAGGAACTGAAGAATTTTATTCCTGTGATACCCTTCTTCTGTCCTGTGGTCTGATTCCGGAAAATGAACTTTCTGGAAAAGCTGGTGTAGAAATGAGCCGCATTACATCAGGACCGGTAGTAAATGAAAGTCTGGAAACAAATGTTCCTGGTATTTTTGCATGCGGAAATGTACTTCATGTACATGATCTTGTGGATTATGTTTCAGAAGAAGCAGCAAAAGCAGGTGTATATGCTGCAAAATATATTCAGGGACAAGATACGCAGAAAGAAGAACGGAGCATTGCCATTGATGCAGTGGAAGGTGTACGTTATACGGTTCCTCAGTTTATCCGTCCTGCACATATGGAAGATACGGTTACTCTTCGATTCCGGGTAGGCGCTGTTTACAAAGATGCTTATGTGAGTGTATATCTGGGAGACCGTCGGCTGGTACATAAAAAAAAGAAAAAACTTGCACCTGGAGAAATGGAACAAGTTGTACTGAAAAAAACAGATTTGACATCGGATGAAAGTTTCGATAAGATTACAGTGAAAGTAGAGGAGGCATAAAATGATGGAGACAAGAGAACTGATTTGTATTAATTGTCCTTTGGGATGCAGCCTCACCGTAACAATGGAAAATGGAACAGTAAAAAAAGTAGAAGGAAATACCTGCCCGAAAGGGGAAGCTTACGGTGAAAAAGAAGTAACCAATCCAACAAGAATCGTAACGTCCTCTGTGCGAGTGGAAGGCGGAAATCTTCCGGTGGTTTCTGTGAAGACCGCTTCCGATATTCCAAAAGGAATGATTGCAGCGTGTGCAAAAGCATTGAAGACGGTATGTGTAAAAGCGCCTGTTCATATTGGGGATGTGGTGCTGGCGGATGTATGCGGTACCGGGGTAGATATTATCTCTACAAAGAATATTGAGGAGAACTGAAAGAATGCTCACAGACAAGACCGGTAAAAATGCAGAAATTTTGAAAAATAAGACCCTGTACCTGTTGGATATGGATGGAACCATTTATAACGAGGATGAACTATTTGATGGAACCCTGGATTTTCTTGATGAGATAGAAAGGCGGGGAGGTCAGTATATTTTTATTACCAATAATTCTTCCAGATCCGTGAATGATTATGTGGAAAAAGTCACGAATATGGGAATTCGGGCAGATTACGAAAATTTCTATACATCCAGCCAGGCTACGGCTATGTATATAAAAGAAACGTATCCGGAACAGGTAGTATACTGCATGGGAACCGATTCTCTTATAAAAGAGCTTCAGGAAGCCGGGATTGAAGTCGTTACTGAAGTAGATGACAGAGCAAAAATTGTACTGATTGGATTTGATACGGAAAACACTTCAGAAAAAATTCGAAAAACATGTATCATGCTGGGAAAAGATGTGGTGTATCTGGCAACCAATCCGGATCTGGTATGTCCGGTCAGTTTCGGTTATATTCCGGACTGTGGCTCTATGAGTATTATGCTGAAAAATGCCACAGGAAAAGAACCATTTTTTATTGGCAAACCGGAGCCGATTATGGTAAACTGTGTTTTGAAAAAGCTGGGATGTAAAGCAGAAGAGGCTGTAATCATCGGAGACCGGCTTTATACAGACATAAAAACCGGATTCAGGGCCGGTATAGACACCATTTGTGTGTTATCCGGCGAAGCAACTATGAAGGATATTGAAGAAGGTGAAATAAAGCCGGATTATATCTTTGACAGTGTGAAAGAAATTTATGAAGGACTGACAGAAAATGAAGTATGAAAATGTAGAGGAGGGCTGTTTTATAAAACGGCCGAATCGCTTTATTGCTCATGTGGAAATCCAGGGTAAGGAAGAAATCTGTCATGTGAAAAATACAGGAAGATGCCGGGAATTATTAGTTCCCGGCGCTTCTGTTTTTTTGCAAAAAAGTGACAGGAAAGAGCGAAAGACCGCATATGATCTGATTGCTGTACAAAAAGGAAACCGCCTGATCAATATGGATTCTCAGATACCTAATAAAGTGGTGGAAGAATGGCTGCTGGAAGGAAATCTTTTTGGAAAAGAAGCTTCTGTCCGGCGGGAAACAAAATATGGAAATTCCCGTTTTGATCTGTATATTGAGCAAGGAGAACGAAAAATCTTTATGGAAGTGAAGGGAGTTACCCTGGAAGAAAATCATGTGGTACGTTTTCCGGATGCACCTACGGAACGGGGAATCAAGCACATAAAAGAATTGTGCAGATGTATAGAAGATGGATATGAAGCGTATCTTTTGTTTGTAATACAGATGGAGGATGTGGATTACTTTGAACCAAACAGAAAAACCCATGAAGCATTTGCAGAGGCATTAAAGGAAGCACAGGAGGCAGGCGTTCATATTCTTGCTTATGACTGTGAAGTAAAAAAAGACTTGATAAAACTGAGAAAACCTGTTACGGTTAATCTGACGTAGAAGAATTGCAGAAAAGAAAGGACGTAAGAACATGCTTGAAGAAATTACGGGCCCCCTTCTGGGATGGTATGAGGAAAATAAAAGAGATCTTCCGTGGAGGCGGGAACCGGAGCCGTATCATGTATGGGTATCGGAAATTATGCTTCAGCAGACAAGAGTGGAGGCAGTAAAAGAATATTACAGGCGTTTTTTGGAAGCATTACCAAAGATTCCGGATCTTGCTGCATGTGAGGAGGAACGGCTTCTGAAACTGTGGGAAGGACTGGGGTATTACAATCGAGTAAAGAATATGCAGAAAGCAGCCAGAATCCTGGTCAGTGAATATGGAGGAAATATGCCGGCGGATTACGGGAAAATACTGGAACTTCCCGGAATCGGAAGCTATACGGCGGGGGCAGTTTCTTCTATTGCATTTGGTATAAAAAAACCGGCTGTGGACGGAAATGTACTGCGTGTATTGTCCAGAATTACAGAGTGGGGTGAGGATATTGGCAAACAGTCCACAAAGAAGAAAGCAGAACAGATTCTGGAAGAGATGATGCCGGGAGACAGACCGGGAACTTTTAATCAAAGTTTGATGGAACTGGGGGCAGTTGTCTGTGTGCCAAACGGCACACCAAAATGTGAGCAGTGTCCTGTATCCGGATTTTGTCTTGCCGTAAAACACGGAACCATTTCCCAATACCCGAAAAAGACTTCACCAAAGAAAAGAAGAATCGAAGAGAAAACGGTACTGCTTA
>JBJENG010000027.1:0-15330 GCA_051880075.1 Blautia sp.
GCTCCGTTGGTTCCTGCCAGACCGAAGATACTGTTGTCGGAAATATCCAGACTGATCTGATCCACTGCTTTGATTTTCCCAAACTTTTTGGAAATCTGCTTTGTACTAATCATGCTCTCCCTCCTCAAATACTGCTTCTGTACATGCAATACATTCCGATCTGGTCACTCCCATTTCTTTTCCTTCTCTTATCAGACTTTCCAGCTGTCGGAAAAATGCATTTCTTTTTTTGTCTAAAAGGTTTTTGCTTCCCGAGACGAAGTTTCCACGTCCTTTCACCGGGTAAATATAGCCCTGCTGCTCAAGAAGTGTATACGCTTTCTGAATAGTATTGGGGTTAATGGAAAGTTCAGTAGCAAGTGAACGTACCGAAGGCATCTGCGTATCCGGTTCCAGAACCCCTTTTACAATCAGCATCTGAAAGCGCTCCACAATCTGTTCATATATGGGCTTTCGATTCTGATAATCAATGATAATCATAAGCCTCCTCTTTCCGTTACTGAAAACTTATAAAAAGTTGTAAGCTTTTCTGTTTCATTCCTACTTCTCTGTGTATGCTTTTGCACTGCAAAAAAGCAGATGCTACTCACAAGTTCGGGTACACTCCATAGGCGTAAATTCCTGACTAACGAATCAGTACTCCTCTTAAGCAACCAGCTGTGTCAGACTGCCGTCCCCTGTCGAAAGATCCTTTCCCCATATCGTTTCAGATTCAGCGCTGCCTGGTAATCCCGGTCGATCCGGTTTCCACAGTCGCATCGATAAATACGCTCCGATAACTTTAAATCCTTCTTGATCTTTCCGCAGCAGCAACATTGTTTGGAACTCGGAAAAAAACGGTCTGCAAAGATCACTGCTATATGGTTCCATCTCGCTTTGTATTCGATCTGTCTTCGGAATTCTCTAAAACACTGCTGCCGGACGGCTTTCGACAGATGTCGGTTTTTCATCATCCCCTTTACATTCAGATCTTCCATACAGATAAAACTTGGTTTTCGTTTTATGATCGCACAGGTCACCTGATGCAAATGGTTCCGACGGATATTCGTCAGCCTCTGGCTGATCTTCAAAAGCTCTTGTTCTCTTTTTATAAGGTTACTTGTTTTCCAGTAACATTCCCCTTTCTTATTTTTTTCATATTTTCTCGATATGGAACGCTGTAACCGGCGTTTCCGTTTTTCCAGTTTCTTCACTTTCCGGGTCTTGTTGATATTTGGATAGCGCGTTTGATCGGAACACACGGCGAGCTCTTTGATCCCCAGATCGATCCCGATCCCCTCGTTCCCCGGGATGGTGGGATCTGCTTCGTATTCCATACCGACGGTGATCCACCAGTTTCTCCCATCATACTTGATGCGGGGATTCGTATACGTTATCCCTTCGGTTGGGATACGTCCCTGTTCGGCAAGACGGATCCAGTTTTGTTTCTGCCGGTTCTTTTTTCTGGAATCCGCAAATCCTTCCAGCTTTACATGCGTATGCGTAAACCGGATCTTTACCGGATCCTGATAAAACTTTGGCACGGCATGTTTCCTGCTCTTAAAACGGGGATATCCTGCGAAGCCTTTCGAAAATCTCTTGTATGCATTACAGGCGTCTTTGATCGCTTGTTTTGTTACATTATTAGAGATCTCATTCAGCCAGGCATAGGGTTCTGTTTTCTTTAACTGCGTAAATTCTTTTCTTAATGCGCCATCCAAAAGAAACGTTCCGCTGTTTTTATAATTCTCCTGTTGCCTGCCTAATGCCCAGTTGTAGGCGAATCTTGCTGTATTGGCATACTGGAATAATTTTGTCTTTTGTTTGTTATTGGGGAGCAACATCACCCGGATTGTTTTTACCATTCGGTTCACCACCTCTGCTTTTTATTCTAGCGTAAAACCGAAAAAAAGCGAATGGCTCCCCTGCGTGTTTCCGTCAAAATGACTAAGGCGAAAAAAACAGGATCTACGCAATCCTGCGGGAAAGAATCTGTCCGATTCTATTTTTTACAATGCAATCTCTGTAAAAAAAATTTTAATTTTCTCTGTTTTGCCTAAAAGGGCCATACAGATCCATTCTCTTACAATCTTTCTATCCTTAGCAACAAAGCTTATAAACAGTAACATAGTTTTATAACTTTTTATAAATTCTACTTAACTGTATATAGCCTTCCTGTTCCTGTTTTCGTGTATCTAGTGTACTGTGTATCATAGTACACTTATAGTATACAATAGGACACTGCATGTGTCAACCATTTTATTGCATGATTCGATCATAAAAAACAGCACCTGGCAGATTTTTCAGGTGCTGTTTTTTACTTGCTCAATGTTTCTGCATGGCTGACAGAAACAGATTGTGTGCAGGAATGTCTGCACGTTTCAGAGAAAGCAGATTTCCTTCTCTGTCAAGGAAGCAATGTTTGGAGTTTCCCACTGCGCGGATTTCTCCTGTTTCTGCATTTTTCACTTCATAGGACAGTTCCAGCCGAATGCCATTGTATTTTTCCACCCGTGTCTCGATGGATACGGTTTCCCCAAAACGGGTCATGGACTTATACTGGCAGTTTACTTCCAGTACAGGGCTTATGATTCCTTCTGCTTCCATCCGGTCATATCCCATTCCAAGCTGTTCCATCAAGTCCGTTCTTGCTTCTTCAAACCAGCGGATATAATTGGAATGGTGAACAATTCCCATCTGATCTGTCTCATAATATTGTGTCTTATGTTTATAAATCTCCATAAATTTCCTGTCCAATCAAATCTGTGTTTCCACAAAAATGTCATAAATTGCTTTTATAGCTGCCTCAAAGTCTTCGTTGCGCACGCCAATGATCACATTCAGTTCACTGGATCCCTGATCGATCATCTTTACATTTACATTTGCATGAGCAAGGGCTGCGAAAATTCTCGCTGCAGTGCCTCTGTTGGAGCGCATGCCGCGGCCTACCACCGCTACCAGAGCCAGATCGGATTCCAGTTCCATAAAGTCCGGATTCACTGCACGGTGGATACCTGCGATTACCTGCTGCTCTTTCTCTGCAAACTCATCCTGATGGATAAATAAGGTCATGGTATCAATACCGGATGGGATATGCTCAAAAGAGATTCCCTGTTCTTCCAGAACCTGCAGTACCTTACGGCCGAATCCGATTTCGGCATTCATCATGGATTTCTCAATAAACAGAGAGCAGAACCCTTTCTTTCCTGCAATACCGGTAATGGTAAATGCCGGTTTCTTACAAGTATCTTCCACGATCATGGTACCTGCATCTTCCGGTGCATTGGTGTTACGGATATTAATCGGAATTCCTGCTTTTCTTACCGGGAAGATTGCTTCTTCATGAAGAACGGTGGCTCCCATATAAGACAGTTCACGCAGTTCCCGATAGGTGATCGTATCAATCACTTCGGGATTGTCAATGATTCTCGGGTCTGTTACCAGGAATCCGGAAACATCTGTCCAGTTTTCATATAAGTCCACATCCAGAGCTCCTGCAACAATGGATCCGGTAATATCGGAACCGCCTCTGGAAAAGGTCTTGACTGTTCCGTCTTCCATTGCTCCGTAAAATCCCGGAACAACTGCATTTTCTTTATTTTTCAGGCATTCTCTTGTAAGACGGTTGGTCATCTCCATATCAAACTGACCTTCTCCGTCAAAGCGAATGATCTTTGCAGCATCCACAAACTCATAACCCAGATATTCTGCCATGATCTTACCATTTAAGAATTCTCCTCTGGATGCGGCATATTCTTCCCCTGCATGATTTTTAAAATTCTCTTCGATGATCTGAAAGTCTTCTTCCAGAGACAGAGTAAGTTCCAGACCATTGATGATATCCTGGTAACGTCCTTTGATTTCATTCAGTATAGACGCAAAATCAGACTGGCCTTTCTCAGCAGCCCGATAACATTTATAAAGAAGGTCTGTGACCTTGGTATCTGCGGAAAAGCGCTTGCCTGGTGCAGAAGGCACTACATATCTTCTACTTTCATCCTCACGGATGATCTTGCCCACTTTTTTAAACTGTTCTGCACTGGCCAGCGAGCTTCCGCCGAATTTTACTACTTTTTTCATTTATCTTATCCTCCCTTAAGTTAAAGCATCAGAGTAAAATATAGAATTAATAATAACTTTTATGAAAAAAAATGTCCAGTATTTTCTTCTTCTTTCGACTATTTTTTTTCAAGTTCTGCAAGAAATGCCTGAATCCGGGAGAACGCTGCCTTCAATTCTTCTATGGAATACGCATAAGAAATACGGATAAATCCTTCTCCACATGCTCCGAATGCACTTCCCGGCACAACGGCCACTTTCTGTTTTCGCAGCAGTTCTGTGGCAAATTCTTCCGATGTCATGCCAAATTTTGAAATATCAGGAAAGATATAGAAAGCACCATAAGGCTCAAAACAGGGGATTTCCATTTCTTTTAGAGTATGAAGAAGAAATCTCCGTCTCTGATCATAGGCGATCCGCATTTCCATTACGTCCGGATTGCCGTTTTTCAGTGCGCTGATTGCCGCATACTGGCTTGTAGTCGGTGCAGACATAATAGCGAACTGGTGCAGCTTGATCATTTCATGCATAATTTCTTCCGGTGCCAGCGCATAGCCAAGGCGCCATCCTGTCATGGCAAAGGCTTTTGAGAAACCGTCTATGACAATGGTTCGTTCCCGCATACCCGGAAGGGATGCAATACTCACATGTCTGGATTTATAAGTCAGTTCACTGTAAATTTCATCGGAAATCACAAGGATATCATGGGAAATAATAAGATCTGTCAGTGCTTCCAGATCCTCTTTCTCCATAATGGCACCCGTTGGATTATTGGGATATGACAACAGCAGAACTTTTGTTTTTGGTGTGATGGCTGCCTCCAGTTCCTCCGGCGTCAGGCGAAATTCATTTTCTGCTTTCAGAGGAATCGTAACCGGAATTCCTCCTGCCAACTGAACACAAGGCACATAGGATACAAAGGCAGGCTCCGGAATAATCACTTCATCGCCCGGATCCAGTACGGTACGAAACGCAATATCAATGGCTTCGCTTCCACCCACTGTAACCATGACTTCTGACTCCGCTTCATAGGACACATGGATTTTATTTTCCGTGTATTTACAGATTTCTCTGCGCAGAGGCATAAGGCCTGCATTGGAAGTATAAAAGGTTTTTCCTCCTTTTAAGGAGCGGATACCTTCTTCCCGGATATGCCAGGGTGTATCAAAATCCGGTTCTCCCACCCCAAGAGAAATCGCATCCGGCATCTCACTTACAATATCAAAAAATTTTCGGATACCGGAAGGCTTAATATTTTTTACTTTTTCCGTAACAAACTGTCTCATAGGGTGATCACCATTCTTCCATCCTGTTTTTTCCTTGTGAGATTAACTCCCTGCTCTTTGTATTTGGTCAGGGTAAAATACGTGGCAGTACTCTGTACTTCTTCAATAGAAGCCAGATTTTCCGAAACAAAAAGGGAAATATCTTTGATGCTCTTTCCTCTGAGCAACACCAGAAAATCATAAGCACCGGACATCAGATAAAGCGTTTCCACCTGTGGGTACTGGTAAATCTGTTCTGCAATTTTATTATATCCGTCTCCGCCCTGCGGGGTTACTTTCAGTTCGATCAGTGCGGTAACCGTATCATCATCCATTTTATCCCAGTTGATCAGTGCATGATAGCCACAGAGAATCCCGTCTCTTTCCAGTCCTTCTATGGTTTCCTTCACTGTTTTTTCATCACTGCCTGTCATGACGGCAATTTCCGCTGCTGTCAGACGACTGTTTCTTTCAAGAATATTTAATATCTGTCGTTTCAAATTCTGCTCCATTTTTCTTTTTCACTCCTTACAATTTCTCAAAAAGGACCTTTACATGTCCTCCGCACACCATACCCAGGGTAGCTGCTTTTGAATTCGTCAAGTCATATTCTTTCACAGCAAATCCCGATGGATCATCAAATCCTTTCGCTTCCTGGATGGCTGCATATTCCACGCTGCCGCCTCCGATGGTTCCATAAATCCTTCCATCCCTGCACACGATCATTCGTGTTCCTTCTCCTCTTGGGGAAGAACCGGATTTCTCGATGACGGTTACCATTGTACAGGCATCTTCATCCTGAATTCCCTCCAGAATCGAGGCTTCCAGTGTATTTCTCAGATGCCGGTTCTTTTCCTGAATGATCTCTGCCGCGATGCTGACACTGATTTCTGCCGGTGTCTTTGCACCAATAGCAAGACCGATGGGGGAATGAATACTGCCGATCACATCTTCCGGATATCCTTCTTTTCGCAGTTTTTCAAAGGACAGCGCCACTTTGCTTCGGCTGCCGATCATGCCCACATAATCCCGTTCCCGTTCCAACACTGCCTTAAGGCAGCTGTAGTCGTACTGATGTCCCCTTGTAACAATGATATAATACGCATGCTTTCCAAACTTATTTTCCCGGAAAAAATCCGCAAACTCCATACAATAAATCTCATCTGCTTCCGGGAAACGCTCCCGGTTGGCAAATTCCGGTCTCTCATCTACTACGACTACGGTAAATTCCAGCATTTTTAAAAGCTGTACAATTGCCAGGGACACATGCCCCCCTCCGCACACCACTGCTTTGGGCTTGCCATAAAGGACTTCCCGGTACACCCCTTTCTCTGCAGAAATTTTTTCTTCCTGCTGCGAAAGGATTCTCTTCTCTCCTGCATGAGGGCCTTCCAGAACGGTTTCCAGAAACACTTCATCCTGCTTCCGAACACACTCTGCAATTTTTTCATACATAGTTCTGTCAGCCATGTGTATCAGCTCCTTCCTTTTCCGAAACCGCAGTTCGGGAAGGTGCAGCGTTCACAGTTCAGACAAAGTCCGCCCTCTCCCAGAGCTGCCAGTTCTTCTCTTGTAATCGGATCATCTGCCATCAGTCTTGGCAATACCAGGTCAAAGATTGTCCTTGCTGCATACATGACACATCCCGGAAGACCCACAATTGGAATCTTTTTGCCGTCTTTCTCATAATAAGCGACCAGAAGCATGGCTCCCGGCAGTACCGGTGCACCATAAGAAACAATATCTGCGCCTGTATTCATAATCGCACCCGGTGTACAGTCATCAGGATCTACGCTCATACCGCCGGTACAGATGACCAGATCTGCTCCCTGGTCCATGTAGTCCAGAATTGCTTTTGTAATATCTGCTTTATCATCTCCGCTCAGAACCTGTCCCAGCACTTCCACCGGAAAATGACTGAGTTTTTCCCGTATAACCGGACCAAAGGTATCTTTGATCAGCCCGTTCTTTACTTCACTTCCCGTTGTAACGATTCCTGCTTTTTTCTGTTTATAAGGAAGAATCTGAAACAGCGGTTCCTCTCCTGCCGCTTCTTTCGCCCGTTTCATTTTCTCTTCTTCAATTACAAGGGGAATGATACGCATCCCTGCGATTTTGTCTCCCTTTTTCACAGGCGTATCGCCAAACCGGCTGGCAATCATCATTTCACCCAGAGAATTCACTGCGCGCAGTCCTTCTCTGCGGATTTTCAGAACACCGTCAATTTGTGCTGTAAGCTCTATTTTTCCCTCTTTGATTTCTGACTCGGACATATATTCATTTTTACAGATATCCCGCAGGATTTCCGCTCCTTCATTTTCATGCAGAATGCCCTCTTTTTTCTCCCATACATAAAGATGCTCTTTTCCTACCGATAAAAGCACGGGAATATCTTCCTCCCGAACTACATGACCTTTTCGGAAAACAGGCCCCTTCTTCTCCCCCCGGATGATCTGAGTGATATCATGACACAACACATGGCCTGCTGCTTCTGTTGTTTTAATTTCTTTCATAGTTTTTCGCTACCTTTCTTGTTTCTTTCATTGCTGATTCGTGTTCATCAGTGCTTTCAGGATTTCCTGGCAATCATCTTTTATGGCAGGAAAATTTTTCAAAGCTCACACTGCTATCTCCTGCCTGGAAACACTTGGACATCTTCCAGACGCCTGAACGTAACTACTGTTTCTGTTTTAATTTCACTTTTTCTTCTTCTTCCCGCATTCTCCAGAAATAGGTGAGAAGCAATGGAGTGGCAGCCGCCAGCCATGCAAGGGGATCTGCCCAGCAGATTCCACGAAAAGACTGAATATTGGCCGCATAAAAGGCCGCAATGGTTCTGGCAACAAGTTCTGCCGCCCCTGCCATCATAGGTACAAATCCAAATCCCATTCCCTGAAGGATATTTCTGTAAATAAAAATGCTTCCAAGAGGGATCATGAAGGGGGTAATCGTGGCAAAATACGTACTGCAATAAGAAAGTACATCCGACTGTCCTTGTTCAATGAACAGAAGTACCATGTATCTTCCAAAGAAATACAACAGCAGGCCGATGGTCGCTGCATAAACAGAAGACATCGTGGTGGATACTCTTGCCCCTTTCCGGATCCGGTCAAGACGTCCGGCTCCCATATTCTGGGAGGCATATGTGGCCATGGTGACTCCAATGGAAATATAAACCTGATTCACCAGCTGCATTACCTTTGTGGATGCGGTGAAACCGGCCATTGCCCTGGCTCCGAAACCGTTCAGAGCACTTTGAAGAATGATGATGCCAAGGGCCGTAATGGAAAACTGCAGTCCCATAGGAATTCCTACCCGAAGCTGAAAGCTCACTGCATTTTTTTCCAGTACCCGCTGTTCCTTTTTTATATGAAGAATGGGAACATTCCGGATTATGTACAAAAGACAGAGGATACCGGAAATGCCCTGGGCGATAACCGTTGCTACGGCTGCCCCTTTTGTTCCCATATGAAATCCCAGAATAAACAGGAAATCAAGAAGAATATTCAGCAGAGCTGCCAGAATAAGAAAATAGAGAGGAATCTTACTGTTTCCCAGTGCTCTCAGAAAACTGGCCAGCAGATTGTATAACACCTGGGTCCAGATTCCCAGAAACATAATATGCAGATACTGGTATGCATCTGTGTAGATTTCATCCGGTGTATTCATAAGATGCAGAAGACCCGGAAGTCCCAGCGTGCTGATCAGGGTAAGCAAAATGGTCATCAGTACTGCAAGCACAGAAGCAGAAAACACAGACTTCTTCATTCCTTCCATATTTCCTGCTCCGAAGGTTCTTGATGTAAGAACCGTAAATCCTGTGGAAAGTCCGTTAAGAAAACCAAGAATCAAAAACACGATACTGCCGGACATCCCTACTGCTGCCAGTGAATTGACACCTACGAACCTTCCCACAATCACAGCATCCACCATATTATAGAGCTGCTGAAATATATTGCCGATCACAAGGGGAATCGTAAAAAATAAAATCAGTTTGAAAGGACTTCCCTTGGTCAGATCCTTCTCCATATGTAACATCCTCCAGTTTTATTATTTTTTGCTCATATCTTTTAGTATTCGTCCAAACCGGATGAAAAACAGCGTTCCTGTAGTGGTAACCGCCAGTGCATCCGCCACCGGCTCTGCCAGAAAGACTGCCATGGTCTTGTCGGAAAAAAACACAGGCAGTATATAAATAAGAGGAATCAGAAGAATCACCTTTCTCAGCAGTGCAAGGAAGATGGATTCTTTTGCTCTTCCCAGTGCAATAAAGGTCTGCTGGCATGCGATCTGGATTCCGAAAATACAGCTGACTGCCATGTAAATTCTCATAGCCCAACAGGATATCTCTGTCAGTTTCGGATCTCCTGTGAAAATTCCGGTAAAAATCTGAGGCAGGAAAATTGCCAATGCCCATATGGCAGTAGAATAAATCAGACAGGTGCGAAGCAGCAAAAAGAAGGTCTTTTTGACTCTTTCTTTATTGCCTGCACCGAAATTATAACTTACGATGGGCTGAGAGCCCTGGGTCAGTCCCTGAAGGGGCAGCATGGAAAACTGCATGACACTGGATAAAATGGTCATCGCCCCTACTGCCATATCTCCCCCGTATTTCAACAGGGAAGAATTAAAACAGATGTTCAGAATACTTTCTGTGGACTGCATGATAAAGGGGGAAAGTCCCAGTGCCATACAGGGCAAAAATACCCTGGGCTGTATTTTCATATTTATTCTCTTCAGCCGAAGACTGGTCTTTTTTCCGCAAAGGAAACGGATGACCCAGACTGCGGAAACTGCCTGTGAAAGAATGGTGGCCAGGGCCGCTCCTCTTACTCCCATATGAAGTCCGAAAATAAATATGGGGTCCAGAATAATATTGCAGACTGCACCGATCACTACACTTAACATACTGACCGTTGCAAACCCCTGGGCTGTAATGAAGGCATTCATACCAAGGGCTGCCTGGACAAACAAGGTACCGGCTGCATAAATCTGCATGTAAGAAGCACCGAATTCAATGGTGTTTTCACTGGCTCCGAACAGCAAAAGCAGCTTTCTTGAAAAAGCCATAAAGAATACAGTAAGGAGGATTCCTGTGATAATCAATGCCATTGCACAGTTTCCCATGATTTTTTCTGCTTCTTCTTTCTTTCCCTTTCCCATCATAATGGATGCTCTTGGGGCGCCTCCCATGCTTACCAGAGAAGCAAAGGCACTGATGAGCATAATCAGCGGAAAGGTTACTCCTACACCGGTAAGGGCTGCCGCACCGGTCTTTGGAATATGACCGATATACATACGATCGACCATATTGTATAAAACATTTACTACCTGAGCCGTAATAGCCGGCAAGGACAGTCGAAAAAGCAGACCACCTACAGAATCATTCCCAAGATCTGCCTCTTTTCTTTGTCTCATATAATTTACTCACGCTCCCTTATGAAGAAAACAGCCCTGTTTTCCGAAGAAAACAGGACTGCTCTTTTTGACTCATCATCCGTGCCCTTACTTACGGCGGAATTTTTCCTCGCAATAACGACAACGATATACTTCTTTTTTCGGGTCTGCAAGAATGAATACATGATCCAGTTCCTGTTCAATGGATGTAATGCATCGTGGGTTTTTGCATTTGATCACATTTCTGATCTCCTTCGGAAGCTGCAGTTGCTTCTTTTCCACGATATTTCCGTCTTTGATAATATTTACGGTAATGGTATGGTCAATGAATCCGAGAATATCCAGATCCAGACTGTCAATCGGGCATTCTACTTTAATAATGTCTTTTCTGCCCATTTTCTGGCTTCTTGCATTTTTGATAATTGCCACACAGCAGTCCATCTTGTCCAGCTGCAGGTCATGATAAATGGTCATGCTTTTACCGGCTTTGATGTGATCCAGAACCACGCCTTCATTTAACTGTCCAACATTTAACATACTTCCACCTCCAACAATGTAAGAATCAGTGCCATTCTGACATAAACCCCATACTTGGCCTGTTTGAAATAGGCAGCCCGGGGGTCTTTGTCCACCTCAGTGGAAATCTCATTAACTCTCGGAAGTGGATGAAGAACCAGCATATCCGGTTTTGCCAGTTTCATTTTTACTTTATCAAGAATATAAAAATCTTTCATCCGCACATAATCTTCTTCATTGAAGAATCGTTCTTTCTGTACTCTTGTCATATACAGAAGATCCAGATCCGGAAGGGCATCTTCCAGACGCTCTACTTCAACAAATTCGTGACCGCTTGCTTTCAGCACATCCTCACGGATATAATCGGGAACTTTCAGTTCTTCCGGTGAAATAAGAACAAATTTCACACCTTCATAACGAACCAGGGCCTCAATCAGAGAATGTACGGTACGTCCGAATTTCAGGTCTCCGCAAAGTCCGATGGTAATATTGTCCAGACGTCCTTTCATGGAACGAATGGTAAGCAAATCCGTAAGCGTCTGTGTGGGATGCTGATGTCCCCCGTCTCCTGCATTGATCACAGGAACTTCAGATGCCATGGATGCCACCAGAGGAGCTCCTTCCTTAGGATGACGCATTGCACAGATATCTGCATAACAGGAAACCACACGAATGGTATCTGCTACACTCTCTCCTTTCGCTGCGGAACTGGAATCCGCACTGGAAAATCCCAGAACCTTTCCGCCCAGACGAAGCATTGCCGATTCAAAGCTCAGCCGTGTACGTGTACTTGGCTCATAAAATAAAGTAGCCATAATCTTTCCGTCACATGCATGGGCATACTTTTCCGGGTTTTTCTCAATATCATTAGCCAGATTCAGGACTTGATCCAACTCATCCAAGTTAAAATCCAACGGACTCATTAAGTGTCTCATAGATTACCTCCTGTGTATTTTTTCAAATAATATTGAAATTTAAAAAATTGTATCATATAGTATCATATACCAGAACAGGGGTAATATCAAGAATTATCTGACAGTATTTTTTCAAAAAAAAGTCCGGCTGCAAACCATACCGGTGCATAGTCCAGACGAATCAATCCTTTATAATTTACAGGGGTTTTGCTGTAATCCCAGGGACATGCATGAAAATGTCGGAGAATGGCTCCGCTTCCCAGTTCTGCCGCAAAAATCCCCGTCATATAAATACTTCCTCTTACCAAAACTGAACAGTTTCTCAAGACCCTAGATAAAGGACCGATACAGGCCGCCATTCCATATATAGGAAACATCCACAAGGAAGACTGCCCCATAAGGCGATAATCTTTTTTCCCCACTGCGTGCAGCCCTGTCCACAGAATTTCCAGACACCATCCTGCTGCTCCACAAAACAGAAACGAATGTTTTTTCATGCCGTCTCCTCCTTGTTTTTCCTTAGTATATCCATATCTCCCTTCCCTATTCAGCCAGACGGCTCCCTCCGTCCCTCCCCGCCCGCCGGAATTTCTTATTTTCTGGCTGATTCAAAGTAGCTTTGGTTAAGAAAAAACTTGCGCACGATAAAGTGTCGGTGTATGATAAAAGGCGTACTACACTGAAAAACAGAGAGGGCACAGAACATGTTAGATTTAGGAAAAATGCGCCTTGACATTGATGTAATCGACAGTGAAATCGTCCGTCTCTTTGAAGAACGTATGAAGATCTGTGAAAATGTGGCGCAGTTTAAAATTGAAACAGGAAAACCTGTATTTGATAAAAGTCGTGAGCAGGAAAAGCTCAAAGCTCTTGGCAGCAAGACACATAGTGAATTTAACCGCTGCGGCGTAGAGGAGCTGTTTCAGCAGATTATGTCCATCAGCCGTAAGAGACAGTACCAGCTTTTGCAGGAAAACGGTATTGAAGAGAAAAGTGAATTCGTCCTGGTTTCCAGTCTGAAGCACGAGAATGTAACCGTTGTCTATCAAGGGGTGGAAGGTGCTTACAGTTTTGCAGCCATGAAGACTTTTTTTGGCAATGATATTTCCAGTTTCCATGTGAACACCTGGAAAGACGCTATGGAAGAAATCCGGAAAGGCAATGCGGATTATGCCGTCCTTCCCATTGAGAATTCCACAGCCGGCATTGTTCAGGACAATTACGATCTGCTTACGGAATACGATCACGTAATCGTAGGCGAACAGATCATCCGCTGTGAACACGTGCTGACCGCTCTGCCGGAGGCTTCTCTGGAAGATATCCGTACTGTTTACTCCCATCCTCAGGCACTGATGCAATGTCGTTCTTTTCTGGATTCTCACAGAGAATGGCATCAGATGGAATGGAACAACACAGCCGCTGCAGCAAAAAAAGTGGCAGATGAAGGAGATAAAACCCAGGCTGCCATATCCAGCCGTTATGCCGCAGAGCATTTTGGTCTGAAGATTCTCAGCGAAAACATTTATTCCAATGCAAACAATTCCACCCGTTTCATCATTGTTGCCCGGGATAAGATTTATGCGGAAAATGCACGGAAAATCAGCGTCAGCTATGAACTGCCTCACGAAAGCGGAAGTCTGTACAACAGCCTTTCCCATTTTATCTACAATGGTCTGAACATGACAAAAATCGAATCCCGTCCCATTCTGGAACGTAACTGGGAATACCGCTTCTTTGTGGATTTTGAAGGAAATCTCAGCCAGAGTGCGGTAAAGAACGCCCTCCGGGGACTGAAAGCGGAAGTTCGGAATCTGCGTGTACACGGGAATTACTAAGGAAGAAGGAAGAAAGATGACAAATATAAAGGACTGTATTTTATATCGTAACTTTGAACATGGTGAAATTCTGGAGCAGATGGTTTCCATCATTCAGGCCTTTCAGAAGGATTCTCTGAATGAAGCCGACTGTCTGGAAGAAAAACGGAATGTTTTCTATAATTGCATGAACGGATTGGTGGAAATGGCAGGTTCTTATGGTTTTTCCGGAAATCTCTGGCATGATTATCTGACTTTTCTTCTGGTAAATCATGAAAATGCTTTCAGTACCGCCTGTGAAATTACCGGTCCTGTAGAAGGAAGCATCAATGAACTGGCTAAAAATGATTTCCGCATTTTCAAATCTCTTTATGATTTTGACATTACGCTGCTGGATTCTTTATTTTCCAGCACCTGTGCAGCACTGCTTTCTGATTATACCAATGTAAATGAAAACAGCAAGCTGTTCAACAAACGCATCCGGGACCGGATCTGTACCCTCAGTGACCGGTTGAGCAACGCTGCCACAACCGAAGAATTTATGATGGATATGGTGGATTTCTATAAGGATTTCGGCGTAGGAAAACTGGGTCTGCATAAAGCCTTCCGTCTGGAGCACAAAACAACCGATGATCTGGTACAGATCGTACCGATTACAAGAATCGCTCATGTCCAGCTGGATGATCTGGTCGGTTATGAAATTCCCAAGAAGAAATTGATTGATAACACAGAGGCTTTTATCAGAGGAAAACGTGCAAACAACTGTCTTCTGTTCGGAGATGCAGGAACCGGTAAATCTTCCAGCATCAAGGCTATCCTGAATCAGTACTATGATCAGGGACTTCGTATTATTGAAGTTTACAAACATCAGTTTAAGGATCTCAATGATGTAATCGCACAGATCAAAAACAGAAATTATAAATTTATCATTTATATGGATGACCTGTCTTTTGAAGAATTCGAAATCGAATATAAATATCTGAAGGCAGTCATTGAAGGTGGTCTGGAAAAGAAACCGGATAATATCCTGATCTATGCCACCTCCAACCGTCGTCATCTGATCCGGGAAACCTTCCGGGACAAAGCCGACCGTGATGAAGAGCTTCACACAAATGATACGGTACAGGAAAAACTGTCTCTTGTATCCCGTTTCGGTGTGACCATTTATTTCGGCTCTCCCGAGAAAAAAGAATTCCAGAACATTGTACTGGCACTTGCAGAGAAGAACGGGATTACTATGGACCGGGATCAGCTGCTGCTGCAGGCCAATGCCTGGGAACTGCACCACGGAGGTCTTTCCGGACGTACTGCCCAGCAGTTTATCGATTACCTGCTTGGTCAGCAGTAATCCAGAAGCAAACGAAGATTCCGCCCGCAGACAGGGGG
>JBJENG010000028.1:0-2966 GCA_051880075.1 Blautia sp.
TATTCAAACTCAATTGTTGCCGGTGGTTTCGGACTCATATCATAACATACTCTGTTCACGTTCTCCACCTCTGCCAGAATTCTGTTCGTAATCACTTCAAGCACATCCCAGTCAATCCGTTCAATCGTAGCGCTCATTGCATCGACAGTATTGATCGCACGAATAATAACCATATACTCAAAACATCTTGCGTGATTTTTCATTCCTACAGACTTAAAATCCGGTACTACGGTAAAATACTGCCATACCTTTTTATTCAGTCCTGCCTTTTCAAATTCTTCCCTGAGAATTGCATCCGATTCTCTGACTGCTTCCAGTCTGTCTCTTGTAATCGCACCAAGGCAGCGCACACCAAGACCCGGTCCCGGGAATGGCTGACGATATACCATGGAAGCAGGAAGGCCAAGCTCAATGCCGCAGGCACGAACTTCATCTTTAAACAACTGTTTCAGAGGTTCTACCAGTTCAAACTGCAGATCTTCCGGAAGACCGCCTACATTATGATGCGATTTTACCATTTTTGCAGTTTTTGTACCACTTTCAATAATATCCGGATAAATCGTTCCCTGTCCCAGGAAATCAATTCCTTCCAGTTTTCTCGCTTCTTCTTCAAATACCCGGATAAACTCCCCACCGATGATTTTACGTTTCTGTTCCGGGTCTGCTACATTTTCAAGTTTTCCAAGAAAACGTTCGGTTGCATCCACATAGATAAGATTTGCATGAAGCTGATTTTGGAATACTTCCACTACACTTTCCGATTCGTTCTTACGCATCAGACCATGATTTACATGTACACAGACCAACTGCTGTCCAATTGCTTTGATCAGCATGGCTGCCACTACAGAAGAGTCTACGCCGCCTGATAATGCCAGAAGAACTTTTTTGTCTCCGACCTGTTTTCGAATCAGTTCTACCTGATCTTCAATAAAATTTTTCATATTCCAGTTTGCTTCTGCTTTACATTCATCAAAAACAAAGGCTTTTAATTCAGCCTCTTCCGGAATCTGTGAAAACTGTTTTTCACATTTTGACTGAGGATAATCCACAGAAAACATAGGATATCCACAATCATAAAGTTCCGGTCGGATTTCTACCGGTGCCCCGTCAACAATCCGGTTCTCACCTCCGTTAAGAATAATTCCCTTTACATTGTCAAGAGACTGCAGTTCTCCCACTGTAATATCATGTGGATGAATCTCACTGTAAACACCCAGATCACGAATCTGACGGGCTAATACAGTATTCTCAGTACTACCCAAATCCAGAATAACTATCATATCCTGCTTCATTTTTCCTACTCCTTTGCATTTGTTTTTACTACACCTTTATCCTACCATAATTTTACATTTTCAGACAGACCCTATATAAATTTTTTGTAGTGACCATGAACCCCTTCTTCAGACACACTCTTTTGTTCCGGCAACAGACATGTTATAATAGTTAGCAGTAACCATGAACCCGTCCCCAGGCACATTGAAATGGAGCGCAAACAATGAAACTTCTGAATATTTTTCCTTTCCGGTTATTGATACCTGTGTGTATTTTGCTGGGCATCTTTTTTCTCTGTCTGCTGATTGTCTGCTCAAACCGCATCACTTACACGACAGAATCTTTTTCAGAAAGCACGGAAATTCTTTCCAATCCTTATCAGGGCTTTTATCACATTATCGGTTATACTTTGTCCGACGATTATGTACCGACAGATGGTTTTTCTTATCAGGCAGATTCCTACACGGATTCTCTGGCGCTGCTGGAAATCAACCTGAAAAATTACCGTACGACTGAGATCGGTGAAAATGGACTGAAGCAATTAAACGATATCTTAACTGCATGGTGGCAGTCCCCGTTCCATACAAAACTGATCCTTCGTTTTCTTTATGACTGGGATGGCCTGGCACTGATAACAGAACCGGAGTCTTTGAATCTTATCCTGACTCATATGGATCAGATCAGTCCATTTGTGAATCAGTATCGTGATTCTGTTTATGTCATGCAGGGAATTTTTATCGGAAATTGGGGCGAAATGCATCATTCTCGTTTTATAGATACCACTTCTGTGAAAACCCTCATCCAGCATTTAAATGATGTTATTGACCCTTCCATCTATCTTTCCGTCCGCACACCGGCTCAATGGCGGATGATCAATGATCTGTACAATCTTCCTGCAAAATTTCCGGCATTTGGAGCGGATGATTCTCTCATTGGAAGACTGGGCCTTTTTAATGATGGAATGCTTGGCTCTGAATCCGATTTAGGTACTTACGGAAATACCGCAAGACGCGATGCCACTTCGCCTTCTTATCAGGGTACCAGAAAAGAAGAACTGGAATTTCAAAATACTTTATGCAAATATGTTCCAAATGGCGGTGAGGTGATCTTTAATAATAACCTCAGTGATCTCGAAACTTCTGTTTCCGATCTTCGCACCATGCATGTTTCTTACCTGAATGCAGACTACGACAACCGCGTTCTGGAAAAATGGAGAAACACTGTCTGGAAAGGAAATGATGCTTTTAACGGTTGTGATGGATATAGCTATGTGCAGGCGCATCTGGGATATCGTTATTTGATTCGTGCCTGTAAAATTAAAAAATCAGGATTTATAAATCCTGAATTGACTCTTTCTTTCACCTTGCAGAACAACGGATTTTCCAACACACTGAAACCATTTCAGACTTCTGTTTTGTTGAAACATACAGAGACCGGAACATGTACCGGCATTCCTTTAAATGTTGATCTTAGAAGGCTTGGCAGCGGACAAAAAAAATCTTTCACAGTAAAACTCCCTGTGAAAGATCTGGAACGTGGCAGCTATGAAATTTATTTTTCTGTAAAAGATGAAACCAGCGGCCAGATGATTTTATTAGGTAATAAAAATGAAGTGACCGATAATGGCTATTTGTTAGGGCGTAAGCGCACAGTTTTAAGGTGTACCCCATAACTGAAATCTGGCACCCTGCGCT
>JBJENG010000029.1:0-2945 GCA_051880075.1 Blautia sp.
AGGGTTCTGCCCACATACAGATCAAACATTCCTTCATAATCACTGCCATCCTGCAGATTAAATCCAATACTCTTTATTCCATTCATTCGGCTTCCCGGTATCTGGTCAAAGAACTCAAAAGCCTGTTCCAGTGTCAGATCCTGATGAAATTCCCCAAGAACCGGAAACTCGGAACATTCTGCAACGTAGAAACTAATGCAGGAGTTTTTTTCTCCCACATCCAGATGAGACTCTCGACTTTCAATTCCCAGAGCTTCCTGTCTCTGTCTCACAAAGTCCGGCAGATCTGCAAAACCGAAACTGTCCACATAATAAGCTTTCACATCTCCATCCCGGTTCACAATCACCACATCGCTGACAGACATCGAGTGACCCTTGAAGTCAGCCGGATGATTCTGATTAAAAATACTGTATAACTCATCCAATGAAACCGAATCATGCAGGATTCCGGAATATACACATTTATAATCCGCTGCAGTTACTTCCATCCCATGATCTTTTACAAAATCCATGCCCATAAACTCATAAGGAACGTCTTTCGATTCCGTATTCAGCTGATAAAGGGCATATCTTTCTTCTCCTGCAAACATCAACTCTTCGGAAGTTTTTTCATATCGTTCCGGGTGCATTACCCGTTCCACTCTTTCCGCAGTGTCTGGATCTTCCAGAACAACACCTTCCAGCCATTCCTTTACATCAGTCCATGAATCAGAAATCATAACACCGCCGATTTCATGCGTACCATCCGGAAGGAAACGGAGATTGCCATCTGTACTTTCCAGCTCATCAAAATGATACCCGGCAGCTTCCATAGCCGGTATCAATTTCTCTTTCTGTTCTGATTCCAGGAGCTGCTTTTTTTCTGCAAGCAGTTCCTGCAGGTTATCGGATAATTCATCAATCATTTCTCCTGCAGTCTTTCGGATTATGTCCATGGATGCTTTTAACTCTTTCATATCACGACCGCTGCTCCATCCGGCGATATACGGAAAACTGTATTCAGAAGTATCTACACCAAAAGCAGAGCAGACACAATAAGCAACTGATTCTGCCTCAACCTCCTTTGTCAGCCGATCCTTTTCTATGCCCTGTTCCTCCATGACGTCTTTGTCGTGGAGCCGGGCATGTCCGGTTTCATGAATTGCTGTTTTGATTGTCTGGCTTTCACTCATTCCTTTTTGAATCACAATCTCTTTATCTCCGGAATGATAATATCCCTTTGCTTCTCCTGCAATCTCATCAAATCGGATCGGAACCGGTGAGACTGCTGTGATTGCTTTCATGAATAAATCATAATCCGCAACCGCCTCCGTCAGTTCTTCGGGAGCAAGGATCTCTATAGGCTCACCGTCTGTCTGGCTGATATCAAACACTGTGGTTGGTTTAAACCGCGGAATGACCACTTCGACTTCCTCTGTCCTTGGATTCCCATCTGCGTCCAGAAGAGGCATATGGTTCTGATCCAGAATTTCCTGTTCCCTTTTCCTCTTGATCGGAGCAGGGGCAAGGATCGTAATTCCTTTTTCCCCTTTTTTCACCTGTCTGCCCATTGACTGCCAGTTTCGATATCCGGTAACAAGGGTTGCATCCGGTCTCTGCATCGCAATCAAGAGTGTATTATTAAATGAATATCTGTGGAACTTAGACATAGTCTGCAGATACTGGGTATATTTCTCACCGGTAAAAATATTCTCCACGCCTGTCTCCAAAGATTTCAGGATACTGTTCATATCCTTTCCGGCAACCGGAAGTGGGATAGTTGATGATTGAACGGGCTGGATTTCTTCAAAATTATTCTCTTTGTTCATTCGAACTCCTTTCTAAAACCCCGCCGGTTTTTGATTCTGGCGGGGCTTCTCATACACAAACTATTTAAAGTGACATATCATTTGCTTTATGCTTCGGTTTATGTACCGGCTGAGACATATTCGGCTCTTTCTTATCAGGCATTGTTTGTTCCTTTCCTTTCGCTTTCTGACGTTCTTCAAAAGCAGATGCTTTTTCAAAAATCCTGTCCTTGGTATCATAGTGATACACTTCATCCGCCAGCTTTTCTTCAGGACGGACTTCACTGTTATTCACTGCCATTACCATGTGTTTTAATTCACGGGAGGTCATCTCTCCATTATCCGGAAGAACCAGCATTTCATGAGTGGAAGAGGGAAGAATATAGTAATCTCCCTTTAATGATTCTCCAATCTGATCCATCTGGCCGGGATAGAAGAGAACTGCAGCACCATCGAGCATCTGCTCATTCGTAACAATGGTGAGCGGAACAGCAATATTCTGATACATTTCTTCCATCATCTGGTCAATATCTTCTTCCTTTACACCGGCAGCCCGCATATCATTTCTCATCATGTTTTCCATCATTTTATCCATGGATTCCACCTTGACCGGGAACACCTTCGGACTGTTTTCCAGAGCATCCTGATGAAGCTGATCCTTTGAAATTCCAAAAAGTCTCAGCATTTCGTTATTTACGATTGCAGAAGCAATGCCATCTGCTCCGGAATCAGCAAAGATATGATAGGTAATCGCCAGATTCTCTACACGAGTATGAGGAACTTTTGACAGCATTTCCTGATTCCTGTCTGCATCAGATACCCGGATAAACAGATTCTCTTTTGCTTTTTCATAATCGGTCAAAATACCCATATCAATGGCCATAGGTGTGATCTGCACAACCTCAGCCATCTGTTCCATAATATCTTCCATATCCATCTGAACATCCTGCATCTGTTCATAGAACATGTTCAGGTTCAGTGTTGGGGAAGCCACCTGGTTCTCTGTTCTTACAGTCATCCCCAGATAGTTTTCATTCAGCTTTTCATGGGGATAAACATTAACACTGGCATTGTCATATTCAGCCGGAAGATAGTCTTTGATTGTTTCTTTTACAGTTTCTACAAATTTTTCAAATTCCATATTTTTCGTCCTTTCCT
>JBJENG010000030.1:0-14971 GCA_051880075.1 Blautia sp.
AAGAAAAGTCTGAAAGAAAAAGGGGATATCTATATTCTTATGCTGGGAACCAATGATTCTAAAACCTTCAACTGGAACAGACAGGAATACAAAAAACAGCTGGAGATATTTGTGAAAAGATATATGAAAGTTAAGGAGAATACACAGATTTTCCTGGTGCAGCCGTCGAAATGTTTTCCAGAGAAGGGTACAGAGAGAGTAGCTTTTTCTATTCAGAATGAAGTGATTTCAACGGAAATATATGACATCATACAGCAGACAGGAGCAAGATTGAAGGTTCCGGTAATCGATCTCTATACTTTTACAGAAAACCATCCGGAGTGGTTTATGGATGGAGTGCATCCCAATGCAGAAGGCAATGCGGCTATTGCACAATATATAAAAAATTGTCTGCAAAAATAGCGAAAATTACCATATTGACAATTCGGTATTTCAATGATACCATAAACACATGTTGTAGCATGTTACTTGTTTAGGACGAACGAGGCATTAACTATACGTAAATATTTATTTTGGATATTTATGTGTGTTAGTGCCTCTTTTTGTGGTTAAACTAATCGAAAGGATGCAGAAGAGGATTTCGTCCCGCTGCACAGTAAATATCCGCAAAAGAAAAGGAGAAAAAAAGAATGAAAGACAAAATTTTTGGTGTCCTTCAGCGTGTAGGAAGATCCTTTATGCTTCCCATCGCTATACTGCCGGTAGCAGGACTTTTGCTCGGAATCGGCGGTTCTTTCACAAACGAGACCATGCTTAATACTTATGGGCTGGCAGGAATCATGGGACCGGGCACGATCCTGAACGATGTATTTCAGGTTATGAGCCGTGCCGGTGACATTGTGTTTACCAATCTGCCGATTATTTTTGCCATGGGTGTTGCCATTGGTATGGCAAAGAAAGAAAAAGAAGTTGCAGCACTTGCGGCAGCAATTGCGTTTTTTATTATGCATGCATCTATCGGTGCTTTGATCGACATTAATGGTGGTGCCGAAAACATGCTCAGCGGAGCAACTGCATCCGTTTGTGGAATCACATCTCTTCAGATGGGTGTATTTGGTGGTATTATTGTAGGACTTGGTGTCGCAGCACTTCATAATCGATTCTATAAAATAGAACTTCCTCAGGTGCTGTCTTTCTTTGGAGGTACAAGATTTGTGCCGATTGTTTCCGCATTGGCCTATACAGGTGTGGGAATTCTTATGTATTTTGTATGGCCGGTTATTCAGAGCGGCATTTATGCAGTTGGAAATGTAGTACTCAATTCCGGATATGCAGGAACCTGGGTATACGGACTGATGGAACGTCTTCTGATTCCTTTTGGTCTTCATCATGTATTTTATCTTCCGTTCTGGCAGACAGCCGTGGGAGGAACAATGGAAGTTGCCGGTGTTATGGTAGAAGGTGCACAGAACATATTCTTTGCTCAGCTGCCAGATCCGACGGTAGAACATTTTGCAGTTTCTGCTACAAGATTTATGTCCGGTAAATTCCCGTTAATGATTTTCGGACTTCCTGGTGCTGCACTTGCTATGTATAAAACTGCAAAATCGGACAAGAAAAAAGCAGTAGAAGGTCTTTTGATTTCTGCAGCACTGACATCTATGCTGACAGGAATTACAGAACCTATTGAATTTACATTCCTTTTCGTTGCACCGCTTCTTTATGGAATTCACTGTGTACTGGCAGGACTTGCTTATATGCTCATGCACATATGTAATGTAGGTGTAGGTATGACTTTCTCCGGCGGTCTGATCGATATGTTCCTCTTTGGTATTCTTCAGGGAAATGAAAAAACCAACTGGATATGGATCGTGATCGTAGGAATCGGTTATTTTATTGTTTACTATTTCCTGTTTAGTTTTCTCATTAAAAAACTGGATTTGAAAACACCTGGAAGAGATGACAGTGAAGAGGTAAAATTATATAGAAGAAGTGATGTAGAAGCCAGAAAGAAAGCTGGTGAAGCGGGTGCAGCACAGGGAGAAAATACAGAAGATGAGCTGTCTGCTGTAATCTGCAGAGGACTGGGCGGAAAGAAAAACATTTCTGATGTGGACTGCTGTGCAACCAGACTTCGCTGTACGGTATTCAAAGCAGATCTGGTCAATGACGGGTTGTTGAAATCTACCGGTGCTTCCGGGGTTGTGCATAAAGGAAATGGGGTGCAGATTATTTATGGACCACGAGTAACGGTAATCAAATCAAATCTGGAAGATTATCTGGAAACTGCACCGGATGAAGAAGTGGTAATGGATGCAGTACCGGAAGTGAAAGAAGAAGAAAAGAAAGAAGAAAAAGCTGCAGAAGTAGTAAAAACAGTGGTGATTTCCAGCCCGGTAACAGGAGTTGCTGCGGATCTTGGAACCGCACCGGATGAAGCGTTTGCAGGAAGAATGATGGGAGACGGAGCAGTGGTAACTCCGGAAAATCCTGTAGTCAGAGCTCCGGAAGACGGAGAAGTCTGCTTTGTATTTGAAACAAAGCATGCCATTGGATTTCTCACCGATACAGGAATCAGCCTTCTGATTCATATGGGTATTGATACGGTACAGTTGAATGGAAAAGGATTCAAGGTATTTGTAGAAAATGGTCAGAAAGTGAAGAAAGGAGATCCACTTCTTGAGCTGGATCTTGCTTATCTGAAACAGAATGCACCATCTCTGGTATCTCCGGTTCTTTGTACAGAACTGGAAGACAATCAGAAAATTCGACTGCTGAAGGAAGGGAATATTCAGGCAGGAGAACCATTGTTTGCCGTTGATTTCTGTGAATAAAACATTCAGCACAGAGAAATTTCTGCAAGAAAGAATATGGGGAAAAGGTTATGTATAGAATAAAAAAAGTATTGAATCATAATGCAGTCATAGGAATTGACGGAAAGGATAATCAGGAATATCTGATTATGGGAAAGGGAATTGGATTCGGAAAAAAAGTTACAGAACGAATCGAGCGCAGACCGGCAGATACCGTATATTCTCTGAAAGAATCTACTGAGCGGGGAAGTGCCGAAAAGCTGGTGAATTCCATTGAACCGGTTTACCTGGAGATTGCAAATGAGATTCTGGATGAGGCTGAGAAAGTCTTTAAAAAAATAGATAGAAGTGTACTTTTCCCCATGGCTGACCATATTGAATATGCAGTAAAACGTATCAAAAATCAGGAACAGATCAGCAATCCTCTGCGGGATGATATTCGTGTATTATTTCATATGGAATATAAGGTCGCACAACAGATTCAGCCGATTCTGAAGGAACGGATGGGAATCGAAATCGAGGATGATGAGATCGGTTACGTCGCACTTCATGTGCATACAGCCATCAATGATGAAAAAATTTCACAGGCGATGCAGATGGCACAGGCTGTTCGGGAATGTATTTCACTGGTAGAAAAAGAGGTAGGAAAACCAATTGATGTGATGTCTCTTTCTTATAACCGTCTGATGAATCATGTACGAAATATGGTAGCCAGAGCAATGAACAAAGAACAGCTGAAATTGAATATGAACGATTACATGTCCGTAAAATTTCCACAGGCATTTGAAACGGCAAGATATATCTGCAAGCAGGTTGGACGAAGCCTGAAATGTACACTCAGTGATGTGGAAATCGGATATCTGGCTATGCATATTGAACGTGTGGCATGTGACGAACTGGAAAATAAAGAATAAAAAATAAAGAAGAATAAAGGAGAAAGTATTATGAAATCATTTAATTATGTAATCACAGACGAAGTAGGAATCCATGCAAGACCAGCAGGAATGTTAGTAAAAGAAGCAAAGAAATACGAATCTTCTGTCATGATCGTAAAAGGCGGAAAGAAAGCAGATGCCAAGAAACTTATGATGCTTATGGGGCTTGGTGTAAAATGTCAGGAAGAAGTAACTGTAGAAGTGGAAGGCGCAGATGAAGATACTGCAGCAGCAGCACTTGAGACATTCTTCAAAGAGAATTTATAAAAGGGTGATATAGAATGGAGACATATACCGGAAAATCAATTTTTAACGGAATTGCCACAGGCAGAATTCTGTTCTTTCAGAAAGGACAGCAGCCGGTAACACGGGTAAAGATTCAGGATACAGAGGCAGAACTGAAACGATATGAAGAGGCCAGCAGTCTTGCGGCAGAGCAGCTGAATGCGCTTTATGAAAAGGCAGTCAGAGAAGTAGGAGAAGTGAATGCGGCTGTTTTTGAAGTACATGCCATGATGCTGGAAGATGACGATTATGTGGAATCTATCAGGAATATGATTGAAACGCAGCAGGTAAATGCGGAATTTGCAGTTGCTTCTACAGGAGATAATTTTGCTAAAATGTTTCAGGATATGGAAGATGAATATTTCAGTGCAAGAGCAGCAGATATCAAAGATATTTCAGAACGTCTGGTTAATATTCTTTCAGGGCAAGACAGCAGTGAAGGCATCGGAGAAGAGCCGGTGATCGTAGTGGCAGATGATCTTGCTCCAAGTGAAACGGTGCAGATGGATAAAGAAAAACTTCTGGCATTTGTCACCAGATATGGCTCCTCTAACTCTCATACAGCGATTCTTGCGAGAACTATGAATATTCCTGCGTTGATCGGTGTGGAGATTTCCGAAAGCTGGAATGGAAAAATGGCAGTTGTGGATGGATATACAGGAACTTTGTATGTGGATCCGGATGAAGAAACGCTGAACCGCATGAAACAGAAACAGGAAGAGGATAAAAAAGCAAGAGAACTGCTTTTGGAGTTAAAAGGGAAAGAAGATATTACAGCAGGAGGAAAAAAGATACGCCTGTATGCTAATATCGGCGGCGTGAAAGATGTGGGAAGCGTGCTGGCAAATGACGGTGCGGGAATCGGGCTGTTTAGAAGTGAATTTCTTTATCTGGAATCCGAAGATTATCCGGATGAAGAAACACAGTTTCAGGCATATAAAACCGTAGTAGAGAACATGGCAGGAAAGAAAGTCATTGTACGGACACTGGATATCGGTGCAGATAAACAGGTGGATTATTTCCATCTGGATAAAGAAGAAAATCCGGCTATGGGATACCGGGCAATCCGTATCTGCCTTGACCGGAAAGAAATCTTCCGTACACAGCTTCGTGCACTCTTACGTGCAAGTGCTTATGGAGATCTTGCTGTGATGTATCCAATGATCATTTCTGTTAATGAAGTAAGAGAAACAAAAGCTATGGTAGAATCCATTAAAAAAGAACTGGAGGAACAGGGAATCCCTTATGGAGATGTGGAACAGGGAATTATGATCGAGACACCGGCTGCTGTTATGATTAGTGATATGCTTGCACAGGAAGTGGATTTTTTCAGTATCGGTACCAATGATCTGACCCAGTATACCCTTGCCATAGACAGGCAGAATATGAAACTGGATAATATTTATAATTCCCATCATCCGGCAGTTCTTCGTATGATTCAGATGACTGTGGAAAACGGGCACAAACATGGATGCTGGGTAGGAATCTGTGGGGAACTTGGAGCAGATCTTACCCTGACAGAAACATTTATTCAGATGGGAGTAGATGAACTTTCTGTTTCACCTTCCTTTATACTTCCAATCCGGAAAAAGATTCGGGAAATGAAATAAGAAGTGAAAAAATAAAAATTGAAACAAAGCTTTAAGTATGGTAAATTAGTATAGGACAAATCTGATTTAGCTACTGTCAAAAAGCCGCAGCTATCGGATTATAGTTGCGGCTTCTCTTATATCAGAAAGGTCTTTGGTTTTCTTACAACAGATAAAAATGTTGAGTGAATGAGAAAAGAGGGCAAAGTATGAAAAAAAGAGAGATGGAGCAACCGTATTTAGATGATGAAAAGAAGCAGGCAGTTCTGTCTGTACTTTTACGAAACAGCGGGATATTTGTTTTTGAATATTCTCCGAAAGAAGATTTGTTGATTATCTATAATGAAAAATTTCAGATTGTGAAGAAGTTGGTAAATCTGATGCTCTGGATAGAATCAACAGAGAGAATTTATCCGAAGGATAAGTGGAAATTGGTAGAATTTTTCCGGGGAGCAATGAGAGGAAAAATTGAAGTACGTATAAAAGAAGACGATGGACATATGGCAAGAAAAATTCTGGATGCTTCTTATCTGAAGAGAGAAGGAGACTGTCCGGATATTCTGATCGGTACGTCAAAGGATATTACAGCAGAGAAACAAAAGGAAGAACATCTCAAAGAGAAGGCAAGAAGAGATTCTCTTACAAATTTGTATAATAAACAGTACGGAAAATGGCTGATAAATGAGTACCTGAGTAAAAAAGATTTACATGATTCCTGTGGGTTGATGGTTGTAGATGTGGATTATTTTAAAAATGTAAATGACACATATGGACATTTGTTTGGAGATGTTGTTCTGACTGAACTGTCTAAACTTCTCCAAATGTTTTGTGATCCAAAGGATATTGTCATGCGGGCAGGTGGAGATGAATTTGTCGTGCTTCTGAAAGATATTTCGCACACAGTACTTGTGAAAAAATCCATGCAGCTGGTTTGTGCCGTGCGAAGACTTTCCTTTGAGGAGGATAGTTATTCCATGACTTGCAGTGTAGGGGTTTGTTATTTGTCTCAGAATATTTCCGGCTACAATTATGAGATGCTTTTTAAAAATGCAGACGAGGCCTTATACCGGGCAAAAGAGGAAGGAAGGAACCGGTATGCATTTTGTGATGTATGAAAGAGAAGAAACCGGTTGATTTTAACCGGAAGGTGATACAGGGAGTAAAGAAATGGAAACAAAGAAAATTCTTGAAAAGGTGAAACAGGGAGAAATCACCATAGAAGAGGCAGAAAAATATTTTAAGAGGGAACCTTTTGAAGAAATGGGATATGCCAAGCTGGATATGCACAGAGAAGTACGTTCCGGTTTTCCAGAGGTGATTTTTTGCAGTGGAAAGTCAGATGAGCATCTGGTTCAGATTGTGAAAAAGCTGTATGAAAAGAATGGAGAAGTATTTGGTACAAGGGCATCGCAGCATCAGTATGAACTTTTGAAAAAATACTTTCCGGAAATACAGTATGACAGTATTTCCCGGATTTTGAAAATAGAAGGGGAGAAGAGGGAGAAAAAAGGTCTGATTGCCGTATGTACGGCAGGAACTGCTGATATTCCGGTGGCGGAAGAAGCTGCACAGACTGCAGAATATTTCGGATCTCAAGTAGAAAGAATTTATGATGTGGGCGTCAGTGGGATTCACAGACTCTTGTCCAGACTGGAAGTGATTCAGGAAGCAAACTGTATTGTTGCAGTGGCGGGAATGGAAGGGGCTCTTGCCAGTGTACTTGGAGGACTTGTGGATAAACCGGTAATCGGAGTACCGACTTCTGTCGGGTATGGAGCCAGTTTTCACGGACTTTCTGCATTGCTGACCATGATCAATTCCTGCGCAAATGGAATTGCGACAGTCAATATTGATAATGGGTATGGGGCAGGTTATATTGCCACACAGATTAATCGTCTGGCGATAGAAACTGGAAAAAGTGATTGACAGATTTTTTAAAATCGGGTAAAATGCTTTACATAGAAACGACGGCGTTCTGCTAATTTAGCAGAGCGCCGTTTTTTTTCTCAAAATATGGAGGGTCGGAAAGGTGATGTGAAGAATGAAGATTCAGGAAACGATTGATTTATATGAACGTGAAGACACGGTAAATGAACTGCTGGCACGATACGGTGTTAAATTTGGAATTTATAAAAATAATACCTTTCACGAGCAGTTATTTCCATTTGATGCGATTCCGAGAGTGATCGGAAAAGAAGAATTTGATTACCTGGAAAAAGGATTAAAACAAAGAGTTGCGGCTTTGAATCTTTTTTTGAAAGATATCTATAACGAAAAGAAAATATTGAAAGACAAGGTAATACCGGAAGAGTTTATTTATGCTTCCAGTGGCTATCTGGCTCAGTGTGAGGGCATTGTTCCATCCAAAGGGGTATACTCTCATATCTCAGGGATTGACCTGGTATATGGAAAGGATGGAAATTGGTATATTCTGGAAGACAATCTTCGGGTTCCTTCCGGTGCCTCCTATCCGATGATTGCCAGAAAACTGTGCAGAAGAAGCAGCCCAAAGACATTTCAGAATATATCCATAGCAGACAACCGGAATTATGCCGATCTTCTGAAAGAAACATTGGATTATGTCAATACAGGAGGATTGACGGTAGTTCTCACACCGGGACGTTACAATGCAGCATATTTTGAACATTCTTATCTGGCAGAGCGGATGCGTGTGCCGCTGGTCAGCAGCCATGATCTGATTGTAGATGGAGACCGGCTGTATTTCAAAACCTATAATGGAAAGAAAGAACAGGTAGGAGCTGTTTATCGGAGAATCTCAGATGAATATATGGATCCCATGAATTTTAATCCGGAATCTGTTATCGGAGTTCCCCACATTTTCGATATTTACAGAAAAGGAAACGTTGCTCTTGTAAATGCACCGGGCAATGGGGTGGCAGATGATAAGGGGATCTATTATTTTGTTCCGAGAATGATCAAGTATTATTTGGGAGAAGAACCGGTGTTGAAAAATGCACCGACCTATCTTCCTTATTATGAAGAAGACATGCAGTATGTACTGGAAAATTTTGATCGTCTGGTACTGAAAGATGTGGCAGAGGCAGGTGGATACGGTGTTGTGTTCGGAAGCAGTATGACGAAACAGCAGAAGGCAGATTTTATGGAGCTTCTGAAAAAAGAACCCCGTCGTTTTATTGCACAGGAAATCATTGATTTCTGTGATCTGCCTATTCTTGAAAAAGGAGAACAGGTGGAGCGTAAAGCAGATTTGCGTGCATTTGTATTATCATCAGAAGAACCGGTAGTATGGAAAAGTGGTCTGACCCGCTTTTCCAGAAATCCGGATTCATTTATCGTAAATTCATCACAGGGAGGAGGATTTAAAGATACATGGGTGTTAAATCAGTAGAAAATATGGACCGGCTTTACTGGCTGGGCAGATATTCGGAACGGGTATATACGACTTTGAAACTTTATGGAATCCGTTTTGACAGTATGATTGAGGAAGGGAAGAATTACGAGGAATTTTGTGCTTCTCTGGACATTCCGGATATCTATGAATCTGCAGAACAGTTCCGTGTTTTATATCCCTTTGGAAAGGAAGATCCCAATTCTATCTACAGCAATCTGATGCGGGCGTATGACAATGCCATTGAACTGCGTGAGGAAATCGGAACAGAGACACTGGCATACATTCAGCTTTCAGTATATGAGTTGAATAAAGCGGCACAAAGTGACGCGCCGTTGATTGAATTTCAGAATATTTTAGATTATATTCTGGCTTTCTGGGGAATTGTAGATGATCAGATTGAAGATGAAGAAACCAGAAATATTATTAAAGTGGGAAAACGTGTAGAACGGATTGATCTTTATGGAAGATTACATAAAGACAAAGTTTCCATGGCCCGCGAGGTACATCGATTAAATGGAAGAATCGGTCGCAGCGGTCTGAAGTATAATAAAGGAGTAACAGAAAAACTTCTCCTGTTAATCGAGGAAGATACTATGAATTTTCCGGAAATCGTAAGACAGGTAGAAAGCATACTGGAGGTTTGATAGTTTGAAGAGACTCCGATACAGGTACAGTCTGAGAATCGAATTTGACAGTCCTGTGACAAATCATAATTTTAAAGTTCGCTGTACACCGGTTACAGATGAACGACAGAAAATTTTGCAGCAGAATATTCATATATTACCAAAAGAATTCCTGTGTGAAAACAGGGATTCTTTTGGTAATATTTATTATTTTGGAAGGGCAGAGCATCCCCATAATCTGTTTGAAATCGTAACAGAAGGAATTGCACAGACAGGTCTGGCAGAGGGAACAGCAGCCAGAGAAGCTTATCAGCTTGGATTGTTTACCAGACAGACTAGTTATACCACACCGGATGCGGCTTTGATTGAATTTTATAAAAGTCTTGGTCTGGAAAAATACAGTACCAGTTTAGATAAATGTCTGAAAATCATGGATGCATTACGAAGCCGTTTTTCTTATGTGTCCGGAAAAACGGATATTACTACTACAGCCAGTCAGGCATGGAATATGGGGTGTGGCGTGTGCCAGGACTATTCGCATATTATGCTTTCTCTTTGCAGAATAGCAGGTATTCAATCCAGGTATGTAGTCGGAATGCTGATCGGAGAAGGACTGAGTCATGCCTGGGTGGAAGTAGCGGATCAGAGTATCTGGTATGGACTGGATCCCACCAATGGCGTCCGGGTGTCAGAGAATCATATAAAAATATCCCATGGAAGAGATTATGAAGATTGTCTGATTAATCAGGGTATGTTTACAGGAAATGCCCATCAGCATCAGAGTATATCGGTCCATGTGGAGGAAGCAGGTGAAGAGAAATGATGATGTCAGTAGCCAGTGTTTCACTTCCCGTAAATGAAACGCTGGAAATCAAGAAAAACCGTTTCTGTCCGTGCGATGGAGGAAATGGAAGAAGAATCAGTATCGTAACAGGAATTCACGGAGATGAACTGGAAGGGCAGCTGGTCTGCTATGAAGTGGCAAAACGAATCAGGGAGAATCCGGATAAGCTTCTGGGAACGGTAGATATTTATCCGGCTTTAAATCCTATGGGTATTGATTCCATTACAAGAGGAATCCCGGGATTTGATCTGGATATGAACCGTATTTTTCCAGGAACTGCAGACGGTTCCCTGACGGAACATATTGCAATGAAAATCGTGGAAGATCTGGTGGGATCGGATTTATGTATCGATATTCATGCCAGCAATATTTATTTGACAGAATTGCCGCAGATTCGGATCAATGAATTGCATAAAGAAAAGCTGGTGCCTCTTGCAAAAGAAGCAAATGTAGATTTTGTCTGGGTACATGGAGCCAATACGGTATTGGAATCCACACTTGCTCACAGTATGAACAGTCGTGGGGTACCGACGCTTGTGGTAGAAATGGGAGTGGGCATGCGCCTGACGCCGGAGTATGGAGATCAGCTTACAGAAGGGCTTTTCCATCTGATGGAAAAACTGAATATATGGGATGAAAAAACCTTGCCTGTGAGAACACCCATTGTTTCCCAGAATCCGGATGAAGTCTGTTATCTGAATGCACCTGTATCCGGTATTTTTTTGAAGAAGAAAAATCATGGAAGTCAAGTGAAAGAAGGAGAGGAGATCGGTGCCATTCTTAATCCGTTTACAGGTCAAGTGAT
Source organism: Blautia sp. (assembly GCA_051880075.1). GTDB lineage: Bacteria > Bacillota > Clostridia > Lachnospirales > Lachnospiraceae > Blautia. The sequence goes on from JBJENG010000030.1 coordinate 11,208, forward strand.
GGAAAGCATCTGTGCTCCGTCTGAAGGACTTCTTTTTACGATACGTGAATACCCGGTGGTAGATGAAGGCTCTCTTCTTGCCAGAATTTTAAAAAGGGAGGAAGCAGAAGAATGAGAAAAGAAACGATTTATAAAATACCATCTTTATTCCGGGATGATTTCCGGGTGGAAGGATATCGCTTCGGAACAGGCAAGAAAGCACTTTGTATTGTAGGAAGTACCAGAGGAAATGAATACCAGCAGGTTTATACCTGCTCTCAGCTGGTAAAACGGTTGAAACAACTGGAAAAAGAAGGGAAACTTGCAGAAGGAAAAGAAATTTTGGTGATTCCCTGCCTGAATCCCTGTTCTATGAATATCGGAAAGAGATTCTGGCCTACAGATAATACAGATGTTAACCGGATGTTTCCGGGATACAATCTGGGAGAAACTACTCAGAGAATTGCGGCTGGTGTATTCGACGAGATTTCTACATATGAGAATGGAATTCAATTTGCTTCGTTCTATATGCCCGGTCGTTTTTGCCCGCATGTAAGAATCATGAAAACAGGATACGAAAATGTGAAAAAAGCCAGACAATTCGGACTGCCTTATATTGTATTAAAAGTACCAAAACCATATGATACCACCACGTTGAACTACAACTGGCAGATCTGGAAAACAGATGCCTTCAGTCTGTATACCACCACTACGGAGAATATAGAAGAAGAAAGTGCGCAGATGATGATTCACGGTATTCTGCGTTTTATGGAGGCAAATGATCTTCTGAAAGAAGATATATCTGCAGAGGGAGTGTTTTCCGGTGTGGAGTCCAGAGTATTTTCAGACAGAGAACTGGTATCTGTAAGACCTATGAAATCCGGAATTTATAAAAGCATGACAAATGTGGGTGAAAGAGTGCGCCAGGGACAGAAGTTAGCTTACATTCTGGATGCCTGTGAGGGAGAAATTATAGAGGAATTGACGGCAACTGTGGACGGTGTGATTTTTCATGAAAATGATAAGCCCATGGTGTATGCAAATACAGCATTAATAAAAATTCTTCCTCAGGGATGACAGGAGGAAAATCATGAGTTAGGATGCAATGCTGTCCATATATCGGCAAATATGGAAGGCGTGCATAGAGAAGGAACTCTATGCACGCCGCCGAATTAAATCGGTAAAAAAATAGAGTGATAGAAAAATAAAAAAAATGTTGACAAGAAACGATATCGGTGATAATATGAATTCATCAGGAAATGGTATATACCATAAACCAAAAGCGGGAATGAGATACCTTCAGTTACCACTTATATGCTGCTTAAGGTATATACCATAAACTAGAAAGTGAACAATGATAATTTGCAAAGACGCAGTAACAAAAATTATTGCTGCGTCTTTGCGCACAAAAGATGGAAGGAAGACATGCTCTGGAAACAGTAAAGCAGACAGGAATTGACAGCAGTCATTGCAGAGTATATGAAGGCGAAAATGGATGTGCCCGTGTGACACTGGAAGATGGAGACCGGGTATTTTTAGGGAGCAACCGTTGTGGTGTGCTTCGTACAATCGGACTGCATTTGAAAGAAGAAGATTACGCCTATCTTCAGGGATTTGACCTGATTCATTCCGGCCTCTTTGGCTTTGCGGAAGAAGACCTGAAGACACTGAAACAGAGAGGATGCCGTATTTCCTATGACTTTTCCAGTGAATTTACAGAAGAGCAGCTGGAGGAAATGCTGCCTTATGTAGATTATGGAATGCCATACGGACATCTGATTTTGGGGGATGGATGCAGAAATCTGGAATCGGATTTGAAGATTCTGAAAAAATATGGTTATACAGGTGGTCTGGGACAGGAAATTACAGATTCGAAATATTTTAAAGATCCCCTACAACAGGACAGAAGAAACAGGAATCAGTTTGCTTCTTATATGAAATGATTTTGCAATTTATATGGTATATACCATATGCAAAATAAAAAGAAAAGAGGACAATGTGATGAAAGAATTAAAAAATATGGTTGCAGAAATCGTAGAAAAACAGCCGGAAATTAAAAGTGTATTTTTTGTAGGATGCGGTGCTTCCCGTTCCGATCTGTATCCGGCATACTATTTCATGGTAAATAATGCAAAACGGCTGCGTACTTCTATTCATACAGCAAATGAGTTTAATTATGCAACACCGGTATCTGTAGATGCAACAGCGATCGTTATTACCTGTTCTTTAGGTGGAAATACACCGGAGACTGTAAAGGCAACTTCTGTTGCAAAATCTCTCGGAGCACATACCATTGCAGTGACACATGCTGCCGGTTCTGAACTGACAGTAGATGCAGATTACACAGTTGTTTTTGACTGGGAAGGCGGATATTCTGCAAAACAGGATAAAATGATCAAAGTTCTGGTGCTGGCTGCAGAAATTCTGAATCAGACAGAAGGATATGATGCATATGACAAGATGATTGATGGAGCAGAAAAGATTTATGATGCTATTGATGAAGCAGTTAAGAGCGTAGTTCCAGAAGCAAAGAAATTTGCAGAGGAATACAAAGATGCTCCAATCGTATATGTAACAAGTTCCGGTGCCATGCAGGAACTGGCATGGTCATTCAGCGCATGCCTGATGATGGAAATGCAGTGGATTCCGTCTGCAACTTTCAATGATGGCGATTTCTTCCATGGCCCATTTGAAATGGTAGAAAAAGACGTTCCTTATCTGCTGTTCATGAACGAAGGAAGAACCCGTGTAATGGATTCCCGTGCTCTTGATTTCATGCAGAGGTTTGATGCGAAAGTAACTTTGATCGATGCAAAAGATTTTGGATTGAGCAATGTAGTAGCAAAAGAAGTTATCGATTACTTCAACCCGATCATGATTTCTCCAGTTGCACGTATTTACGCAGAACAGATTGTAATTGTAAGAAATCATCCTCTTACAAAGAGAAGATATATGTGGAAACTGGAATACTAAAATGTCACAGATAAAAGCAGTGATCTTCGATATGGATGGTGTGTTGATTGACAGTGAAATTGTGTATATTCAATTTATGCTGGAATTTGTCCGGTCTTACCGACCGGAAACATCCATAGAAGAATTATATGGAATTGTAGGGCAGGCTCCAGAGCCTGCCTGGACGATTATAAAGGAACTTTTGAATAGTGAACAGGAGTGGCAGGAACTTCGCCAGGAATATTACAGGGACTGGTATCCGCAACGAAAAATAAAGATTGATTACAGGAAAATTTTTCGGCCGGAGGCAGAAGAATTGATCCGGGAACTGAAAGAACAGGGATACAGACTTGCTGTAGCTTCCTCAACCGAATATGAAAAAGTGATTCATATACTGGAATTGAATGGAATCCGGTCATATTTCGATGTGGTACTCAGCGGGCAGGACTTGCCAAGAAGCAAACCAGACCCCATGATCTATCATAAGGCGGCAGAGTTTCTTGGTGTAAAGGAAGAAGAATGTATGGTTCTGGAAGATTCTACAGTAGGGATCCGGGCGGCTTATGACGCAGGTATGCGAGTAACTGCACTGAAAGATGAACGGTTTTCCTTTGATCAGAGTCTGGCAAACGATCAGATTGAAAATGTGAAGGAACTTGGTAAGTGTCTTTCATCCTTGCGAATGAGCTCTGATTTGTATATAATCAAAACAGATTGAAAAATGGTTTGAAACAGCAAATGCGGGATATTTTGATGCAGGCCTGCGAGGTTGCAACGATTTTTATCAAACGACTTAGCAAGAATACTCCCACTTCAAGCCCGTAGAGGGATAA
>JBJENG010000031.1:0-2894 GCA_051880075.1 Blautia sp.
GATTGATGTTGCAGGCCTCAATCAATTCGCTGACGGTAATCTTGGAGAATGACTTCTTCATCATTTTTTCTTTGAGCGCTGCGGCAAGCGCCTGTTTTGTTCTAAGTGTTGCTTCTTCCTGCTTCATACGTATTTCCTCCTGTTTGCATGTAATTCTATCATAGACTGTGTGGCTTTTCAATGTGAAGAAATGAATTTGATAGCGTAAATTTACTGTCGGATTTAATGGTGAAGAGTCCACCTGAAACTGTATTAGATAAAGTATTTAACCATAGATTTGCAACTCCACTATACTGCATTTCAGCCCATCGTGCAATCTATTTTTCTTTTTGGCATACTCCACCTTTGACCAAAACTTATGGAATACTGTTTCTTCCAATAAAGTCCACAGGAATCGACCACTCATAGTTCACCGGATACAACCATTAGTTATTGATTCCGGACGCCAGTCTTGACACGAACCTCAGATAATGCTTGAATATTCCTATCCCGACGGCGAAGAACTCAAGAACAGATGATCTAATCCACCCCGGGGCCAGTCAGTTTAGCATTATCTGAGAACCCTATCAAGACCATACCCTTCGGGTGGCTGACCAACTCCCTCCGGCTCAGGTGCCTAAGAACAGATTTCAGATGACCAGCAGTGGTTCTTTCCATGGGGCTGGGATTGGCTGTTTTACCTCCCAGTTTTACTTCCCTGGTTCAGCTTCTTTATGCATATGTTCATTAATTAATTTTTGAACATACCCTGTTGAACACCCAGTTTCTTCAGCGATCTTTCGGATGCTGCTTCCTTCTTTCCTTAACTCCAGTATCTTTCTTTTGGTTTCTTCCGGATATTTTCCCTTTCTTCCTGCTCCGCGGCTGTTGCCGATCGCCCCTGTTCCCCTTGCTTCCTCGTACAGCCTTTTCGTTTCTTCAAGCAGTATCTTTACCGGCTCTTTTTCTCCGTATGTCCTTCCGTACATTTCCAACAAAGTATACAGTTCCGCAAGGTCGCTCTTTTTCATCCCTATATTTCCCATCTTTACAACCCCCAGATCTGATCATTAAAATACATTTTTTTCTTCGTATCTAGGCTGATACTATGGGTGATTGCTTCTACATATTTCCCAAGTTCTTTGTGCCTGCTCTTCTCAGAACTGAGCATTTCCGCACTGCTGAGGATGACTGTCTCTGCCCCGGCTGCTTTGGGCATTTCTTTTTTCTGGTATCTTACCAGTTCCAGCATATCGCCTCCATTATAGTAATAAGCCCGCAGCTGTGCCATTTTTGCAGCCCCTTTCCGGCTCCAACCCATCGGCCGCGAACTCATTCTGGATGACAGTACATGGCTTACATGCCCCTCTGTACTGCTTCCTTTTACCCCCTCCTTATGCAGCAATCGCAGCTTTGCGGCACTCCAGTTTGACAGTATGTAATCGCGGCTTTCCTCCAGCCTCCTGATCCCGCTTTCTCTCCTTTCCTGGGGCAGGTAATCCTTCAGGCGTTCTACTATCCCTATAAAATCTGCCTTTGTCTGCCTGCGTATTGCATTGCACAGTTCTTTCCGGGCATCATCTGTACTGTCCTTCATATGGCTGGTCAGACGGATCATATATTTCTGCAGATGGAATTCGTCAAGTACATAAAACAGCCCGTGGATCCGCTTCTTTGCAGTCTCTATCCATCCTCCTCCGTCTGCATTTAAATAAATCTTTTTCACCTTTGACAGGTCATAATGGTTATCTATATACTCATATATTTCGTCCCAGAACTTTTCGTTATCTTTCCCTTCACATACGCGGCAGAAGTAGTATGGGTTCACCAGCTTATAACGTTTGCTTCCAGGTGCCTCCGGCACGATCCCTTCATGGACATACACCAGCTTAGTGATCAGACAGTTATTCTTCTGATGGTTTTCATTCTCAACCAGGTCACCCTTTTTCTCCCGGAACTGCAGGGAGGTATGGTCTTCATCGGCTTCTATATACAAATATTCAACTTCCTTCTTTTTCTCCGGTTTTTCTGTATTTTGAGGAAAATCCAGTGCATGAAGCGTATTCTTTACCGTCTGCTTAGTTACTCCACTGCCAAGACTGCTTTCTTCCCCTCCTCTGCGGTAAGATGTCTGTACGGCCTCTTTTAACATCAGGGCCTGTGCATCTTCCGTCATGCGTTCATGTTTTTCCAGACCCAGGATCCGGTCCAGAAGGTATTCCGTCTTTCCGGTATCCCTGTTTATGAACAGCGTCTTTGTAAAATATACTGTTCCAAGAGAGGTAATCAGCTGTTTCTCTCTATCCTTTTCTATCAGCCAGGAACTCTTCCTTTTTCCGCTTTCCTTCAATAATTGATTCATATTTTCCAGAGATTCCTTCAGCATAAGCAGGCCAATCTTATGCAGCTCCTCTGTAATACCAGTTATGTACTCAGCCATACGTTCCGGATGCTTAAAAAAATCATCTTCCAAACTTTCGAAAATTTTAATGCTTTTTTCTTCAAAATGTTTTATACTCTTAACCATAGAGAACACCTACCTTTGTTTTAGTATATTTTTTGTCGCTAAATACTTTATCACAAAATGGTGTTCTCTTTTTATACCATTTTTAATTTTCCGACTAAAATTTTACGCTAGCATATATGGGGGACAGGTTCCCTGACTCATGAATAAGTCAAGGGACCTGTCCCCTTAATTGTATTTTCTTAACAGTTATGTTTATTCGATTTTTCAAATTGTTCCAGATCCGGAATCCAGTCTGCATAGGTTGTATCAGCTGCCTGTGCAAAATCTGCTAATTTCTGAGATTCAGCCAGTGCCTGTGCTGCTTTGTTTATCGAGCGCAAGGTACCTGCTCCTGCGATGCATCCACCAGGGCAGGCCATACCTTCCAGAAGGTAACCGTTGTATTTTC
>JBJENG010000032.1:0-56278 GCA_051880075.1 Blautia sp.
TTTTCATAACGTTTTGTGCCTTGAGCGAAGCGAAAGGAATGGATATAATAATGAACACTTTGTAGGAACAGAAGAACTGGCCCATATGGAAATGATTGCCACCATTGTTCATCAGCTTACCAGAAACTTGTCTATGGAAGAAATTGAAAATTCCGGTCTTGGACCTTATTATATCGATCACACAGCAGGAATCTGGCCTCAGGCTGCCGGGGGAATTCCTTTTAATGCATGTCAGCTCCAGTCCAAGGGAGATCCGATTACCGATCTCTTTGAAAATATGGCTGCAGAGCAGAAAGCAAGGAGTACGTATGATAATATTCTTCGTGTGGTAAAAGATCCGGATGTCGTTGATCCCATCCGTTTTCTCCGGGCTCGTGAGGTGGTACATTTTCAGCGTTTCGGTGAAACACTTCGCTCTGTGCAGGAAGAGTTGGATTCCAGAAATTTCTATGCGTTTAACCCGAGTTTTGACATGCCGGCCAAATGCAGCTGTGATTGCCCATGCAAAAAGTAAAAATCTATTCTGCAGAAAGCAGAATGGAAGAGGGATGGTCAGCTGCAATGCAAAAGATAATCAATCAGAATCCGGAAGCTTTCGCCCTTATAAGAGGCGGTAAGAATTACCCGGACATAGAAGGCACCGTGCTTTTTTATCCGCTCTGGGGAGGGTCTCTGGTGGTAGCTGATATCAGTGGCCTTCCTTATACAGAGGAGTCCTGTGCAAACCGGTTTCATGGATTTCATATCCATGAAGGGAATTCCTGTAGTTCCAATGAGAAAGAAGAATTTGGCAATACCGGAAATCACTGGAATCCTGAAAATTGTTCACATCCGGATCATACAGGAGATTTTCCGCCGCTTATTCAGAATAAAGGATACGCATTCCTTATATTTTTTACAGACTATTTTCTACCGGAGGAAATAGTGGGACACACAGTAGTGATTCATGCAGAACGGGATGATTTTCACACACAGCCATCAGGAAATGCAGGCATGAAGATCGCATGCGGAGAAGTAAGGAGTAATTTGCAGGAAAAAGGATGATATTCAGGGATACGATACCTCAAGATAAAAAAGTGCCCCACATTCTGGTAAATGTGAGGCACTTTTTTATTGTAAATTATTGTCATTGTTTTACGCGATTTCCATTCTATGCTATATGAGTGAAAAAGTCAAGAAAGATTGATAAAAAAAGTATCAAAAAAATTGTAAACAAAAAATTAAAAGTTCTTTACGTTAAAGTGGCAAAATGTTATAATGGTAACAGATGTTACAAACCGGACAGCTATTATTTTGATGAAAGATTGTAAAAAAAGTTCGGATGAACAGTGAAAAATACACATAAGAGAGGAAAAAACTATGGAACATTATTTTCAGCCTGAGATTGAATGTGCATCAAGAGAGCAGATTCGTCAGTGGCAGGATGAACGCCTGGTGAAACAGGTAAAGCATGTGTACGACAATGTACCTTATTACAGAGCAAAAATGGAAGAGAAGGGTGTATCTCCGGAAAATATTAAATCAGTAGATGATTTGCATAAACTTCCGTTTCTCACCAAGGATGACCTGCGAGAGGCTTATCCATATGGACTGGTGGCAAAACCATTGTCTGAGTGTGTGAGAATTCAGTCTACAAGCGGAACTACCGGAAGAAGAGTCGTTGCATTTTATACCCAGCACGATCTCGATTTATGGGAAGAATGCTGTGCAAGGGCTCTTGCAGCAGCAGGTGCAACCAATGAAGATGTCGTACATGTAAGTTATGGATACGGACTTTTTACAGGAGGACCGGGATTAAATGGTGGCTCCCATAAACTGGGCTCTCTTACATTACCTATGTCTTCCGGTAATACAGATCGTCAGATTCAGTTTATGTGTGATCTTGGCTCCACTGTTTTGTGCTGTACGCCTTCTTATGCGGCCTATCTGGCAGAGACCATATGTGAGCAGGGGCTTCGGGATAAGATAAAATTAAAAGCAGGTATTTTCGGTGCAGAGGCATGGAGTGAAGAGATGCGTCATGACATTGAAGATAAACTGGGAATCAAGGCATATGATATTTATGGACTGACCGAAATTTCCGGTCCTGGTGTTTCTTATGAATGTAGCGCCCAGGGCGGTATGCACATCAATGAGGACCATTTTATTGCAGAGATTATTGATCCGAATACAGGAGAAGTCCTTCCGGACGGAGAAAAAGGAGAACTGGTATTTACAAGTATTACAAAAGAAGCCTTCCCTCTGCTCCGTTATCGTACAAGAGATATTTGTGTCCTGAACCGGGAAAAATGCTCCTGTGGAAGAACCCATGTTAGAATGTCCAAACCAATGGGAAGAAGCGATGATATGCTGATCGTAAAAGGTGTCAATGTATTCCCGAGCCAGATTGAGACCGTATTGCTGAATAAAGGATATCCTGCAAATTATCAGATTATTGTCAGTCGTGAAAAGAACAGTGACAAACTGGAAGTACAGGTTGAAATGACTCCGGAAATGTTCTCTGATTCCATTCGGGAAATTGCAGCCAGAGAAAAAGAACTGATTGAAGCGCTCAAATCTATGCTGGGAATTTATGCGGTGGTGAAACTGGTGGCACCAAAAACCATTGCCCGTAGTGAAGGAAAAGCAAAACGTGTAATCGACAATCGTAACTTGTATTGAAAGGGAGGGGGATTTTTATGACAGTAAAACAGATTTCCGTATTTGTGGAAAATAAGCCGGGTATGCTGGCAGCTCTGGCGGATGTGCTGAATGATAATCAGATTAATATGCGTGCATTGTCGCTGGCTGAGACAAAGGATTTCGGAATCATACGTCTGATTCTGGATGATCCGTTTAATGCTGTGCGGGTTTTGAAAGAAAGCGGATATATCTGCTCCATCACAAAAGTTCTGGCAATTGCCATTTCCAATCAGCCGGGCAGTCTTGGAAAGGTAATGAAGATTCTGGGAGAAAATGAGATTAATGTAGAATATACTTATGCTTTTACATCTGGTGTAAAGGATAAAGCATGCATGATTCTCCGGGTAGGAGATAATGAAAAAGCAGTGCAGGCGCTTACAAAAAATGGAGTGAAACCTCTTTGCCAGGATGATTTGGATCAATTATATACATAAGAGAGATAACAGGAGAAGTATAAAAAGACACCGCAGTCGCTGGAACTGCGGTGTCTTTTTATACTTCTATGAGCATGCCTTTTTCTTTATCATAGCGGCAGTATTTGCCCTTTTCGGAGATAAAAGGTGAATAGTTACCTGTTTTCATATTTTTTACGTATACTATTTTTGTAGCCTTCATGTATACCAGAGAAAAACGTTCACTGAGAGAAGAAATCCATTCGTAGGTTTTCTGATTGCCGTCAGGTGCCAGAACCAGAGAGTAGCCTCCTTCGCAGGGATCCAGTTCAAAATAATTTTTCTGCATTTCATTGCCCTTCAGGAAAACGTGTTCGTATATGTAATCGGAAAAGGTACTCTGCACAAATTTTTTATAGCTTTTCAGAGTGAAGACAGTCCCATCTGCCTCATTGATGATTTTATCACCTCTTGCAATGCGGGTCCTGAAAATCTGAAGAATTTCCACAGCCTGATTCAGAAAAGAAATACTGCTGTATTCCAGAGATTCCATGATGATATTGGAAATTTCAGCAGAGAAAGAGGAAGTTTCTTTTGCTTGTTCATAAAGTTGATTGGTCATGATTTTTACCTCCATACATGATATAGTCAATACCTTCTATAGAATAGTATCGTATAAACAGAGAGAAAAGTCAAGGATTACAAAGCGCGTGTAAATGACGGAAGGGTCTTGTGTAAAGAGGAGGATATTGGTAAAATAGAAAAGAACAACAGGGAAAGGATAACATCATGAAACTTGTTTTGGATAGCATGAGGAGCATAATTAAAAAAAACCTGCGCAGTTTGATTTTGTTTGAACTGGGATATCGCATTGCCACATTTCTGATTGTGACAAATCTGACTTCGGCAGCTGTCAGGTATTCCCTGAAATTGAGGAAATTCAGTTATCTGACTGCGGAAAATTTTATTGAATTTCTGGCCAATCCGGTATCGGTCATCCTGTTGTTGTCCATATTGGTTTTGATTCTGTTGCTTTTTCTTATAGAAATTTCGGCAATTTTATCTTGTTTGCGTCATTCTTATCATGGAAGAAAAATTTATACCAGTGATATGTTCATTGAAGGAGTGCGTCGTACCGGACATTTTCTGAAGCATTGCAGAGGATCCTGGCTGGTATGTATCATCCTGGCTGCCCCTTTTCTTTCTCTATATTTTCTTGTTCGGGAAATTACCTATTTTGGTGTACTGGAATATACGGCAACTCTGATTTATAAGACAATCCGTCCTCATTGGATTCTATATAGCATAATCGGAATGGTGCTGCTGATCTCCTTCCTTTTTGTATTTTCCCTTCCTTACTGTTTACTGGAAGAGAGAAAAAGTCTGAGAGGAATGAAAGCTGGAATCTTGCTTCTGAAGAAACAATGGAAACGGATTGTTCCCGGATTTGTGATGCTTCATCTGTGGATGCTGGCCTTTATTGCAGCAGTATATCTGGTTGTGACAACAGGAATGGTCCTGTACGCTATGAGCAGTCGAAACGGTTCTGCAGTGATTAGCTCTGTGCTTCTTTACAGCAGTTGGATTGATATGGGGCTGGGTGTTTTTGCAGGAGCGGTTCAGCTTGTGGCAAGCCTTGCTTTTGTATACACTATTTATGCCCACTATCATATACAGGTAAGAACAGAAGTAGGAATTGGGGCAATTATGAAAAACCGTGCCTGGTTTCGAAAAATCGGTCGGCGAAGAGCGGCAGCGTTTCTTACATTTATTCTGATTACAGGAGAAATCGTTTTTCTTGTAGGTATGGCATCCCAGCACAGCAGTGCAGTAAACAGTCTGATGGCCACAGTAGCCATAACAGCCCACAGAGGAGGGGCATTGATGGCACCGGAGAATACAGTCAGTGCTTTGTCATACACCATAGAATGTGGAGCGGATTATGCGGAAATTGATATACAGGAAACAGCAGACGGAGAACTGATTCTGCTTCATGACAATTCTCTGAAAAGAACCGCCGGGGTCAATAAAAATGTATGGGAAATGACTTATGCGGAAATTGAACAGCTGGATGCAGGCGTCAGCTTCCATAAAAAGTTCCGTGGAGAAAAGATTCCCACTCTGGATGAAGTCCTGAAATTTTGTAAAGGAAAGTTGGATTTAAACATTGAGATTAAGTATAATGGAAAAAATAAAGGAATTGTGAAAAAAGTAGTCCGTGCAATAGAAAAAAATAATTTTCAGAATCATTGTGTGATTACTTCTATGAATTATTCTTTTTTGACCCAGGTAAAGAAAATAAATCCGGAGATTCGTACAGGATATATTATGACCATGACTTATGGAAGTATCGCAGGTGTGTCAGCTGCCGATTTTTTCAGTGTAAAGTATACCTATATAGACCGGGAGTTTGTACAGGAGGCGCATGCGTTTGGTAAAGAAGTGCATGCATGGACTGTGAACTATCGTGGAGATATTAAACAGATGCTGGATGCAGGTGTGGATAATATTATTACAGATAATCCCGTACTTGTGCGAAAGGTAGAAAATCAGGAAAGTGATGCACAGACCGGATTTTTTGAATTGATGAAATATGTACTTAAAATTTGAAAATATGCAAAGATAAACGAGAAAATATTGAGGAACGATAGAGGCTTAAGGAAAAATGGATGAAAATGTAATATTAGAAAAGTCGGAAAGTAAAAAGAAAGTGAATTTGTTGTTCCGGAATATAAAAAAAGGAAAACCTGTAGGAAGATTTGCAGAACGTGTTCATTATTATGATTATAATCTGGTGGCAGTTGTCGTTCTGCTTACTTGTTTCGGGTTGATTATGTTATACAGTACCAGTGCTTATGTGGCATCGGTAAAAGAAGGAAATGACATGTTTTATTTTCTGAAACAGACGATTCTCAGTCTGCTGAGTATTGCCGGAGCAATTTATATCTCCCGTTTTGATTATCACATCTTGTTTCAATTATCTTTTTATATTGCACTGGTTTCACTTGTACTGATGGCTATGGTCCGGTATACTCCTCTCGGTGTTGAAGTAAATGGAGCCAGACGATGGATCAGACTGGGCATACAGTTTCAGCCATCAGAAGTAGCAAAAATTGCAGTTATCACTTTCGTTCCCTGTCTGATTGTTAAGATGGGAAGATTTATGCAGAAAAGAGCAGGAATGATACTTCTGTTTGGAACAGGAGTTGTTCTTGCAGGCGGTGCTTTTTACTTTACAGATAATCTGAGCACAGGAATCATTATTGGAGGTATGACAGTATTGATCATTTTCCTTGCTCACCCGAAATCAAAAACTTTTATTATAATAGGAATTGCATTGCTTATTTTGATTGTGGGCGGGATTGTGATTTTACATCTGACCCTTGGACAAAGTACCATCGATATCAAACAGATTGAAAATTTCCGCATTCGCCGTGTTATGGTATGGCTTCAGCCGGAGCGATATGCACAGTCCGGTGGTTACCAGATTATGCAGGCTATGTATGCCATTGGCTCAGGGGGGTTTTTCGGAAAGGGTCTGGGAAACAGTGTGCAGAAGTTAGGTGCAGTACCGGAAGCACAGAACGATATGATTTTTTCTATAATTTGTGAAGAACTGGGTGTATTCGGTTGTATGATCATTCTTTTGCTGTTTGCATATCTGATGTATCGTTTGATTTTTATTGCCCAGAATGCACCGGATCTGTATGGGTCTCTGATGGTCTGCGGTATTTTCTTTCACATTGCGCTGCAGGTGATTCTGAATATCTGCGTTGTGATCAACCTGATACCGACAACTGGTATCACTCTTCCTTTTTTCAGTTATGGAGGAACTTCCATCGTGTTTCTTATGGCAGAAATGGGGATTGCCCTAAGTGTTTCCGGACAGATTAAATTTGAAGAACAGAAAAGGGTTGACAAATAGCTGGAAAGAAGATATACTTTGAGCATCAAAATAATTTTAGACACAAACAAATTCAACAAAAGAATTCAAAAAAAGATGTATTTTAAAGGAGATTAAGAAATTATGTTAGAAAAAATGAGAGAAATCATTGCAGAACAGTTAAGCTGTGACGAAGGAGAAATCAATCTGGAAACATCCTTTAAGGATGACCTGGGAGCAGATTCCCTGGATTTATTTGAACTGGTTATGGCTCTGGAAGATGAATATTCTGTAGAAATTCCTGCAGAAGAATTACAGGAACTGACAACTGTAGGTTCTGTTATTGATTATCTGAAAAATAAAGGTGTAGAAGCATAAGAAAAACTGTGGTTTTTCAGAGTCTGCCGCGGCAGTATGGTACGTGCTGCCCAGGCAGATTCTTTTTCCATATATACTTTGAAATACAAAATATTCTAATATCAAAGGAGTTTGTTATGAGTAAAGTTGCATTTATATTTCCGGGACAGGGTGCTCAGTATACAGGTATGGGAGAAGATTTCTACAAAGAAATTTCCGTATGCAGACAGGTTATGGACAAAGCATCTCAGGTTTCGGGTTTGGATATACCGAATCTTTGTTTTACAGAAAATGAGCAGTTAAATATTACAGAATATACACAGATTGCCATGTTAAGCGTGGAAGTAGCAATTCAAAAAGCACTGGAAGAGAAGGGAATCCGTCCTTGTGTCAGTGCCGGTCTCAGTCTGGGAGAGTATGGTGCCTGCGTGGCATCCGGTGTACTTTCTGCAGAAGATGCCTTTGCAGTGGTACGGCAGAGAGGAATTTTCATGCAGGAAGCAGTTCCGGAAGGTGGAGCTATGTCAGCAGTTATGGGTATGGATGCAGATGTGATTGAAAAAATCTGCGAACAGACGGAAGGAATCGTTTCCATTGCCAATTATAACTGTCCGGGACAGATTGTTATTACAGGAGAGGCAACGGCAGTAGAAGCTGCGTCTGTGACACTGAAAGAGGCAGGCGCAAGAAGAATCATTCCATTAAAGGTATCCGGACCTTTCCATTCTGCCATGCTCCAGGGAGCAGGAGAAAAGCTTCGACAGGTTCTTGCGCACGTAGAAGTAAAAAAACCGGAAATTCCTTATGTAACAAATGTAACAGCAGAATATGTGACCGAAGCAGAAGCAGTAAAAGAACTTCTGGTGAAACAGGTGTCCTCTTCTGTGAAATGGCAGCAATGCGTGGAAAAAATGATTGCAGAAGGCGTAGATACTTTTGTGGAAATCGGTCCGGGCAAAACACTGAGCGGATTTATGAGAAAAATCAACAGAAATGTAACGGTAATGAATATACAGAATGTAGATGATTTTAATAAGGCTGTGGAATTCTTTGCACAGCAGAAAGAAGAGGATTGAGTATGCTGGAAAATAAAGTGGCTCTTGTGACAGGAGCAAGCCGTGGAATCGGAAGAGAGATTGCACTTACACTGGCAAAAGAAGGGGCCTGTGTGATCGTAAATTATAATGGATCCAAAGAAAGAGCGCAGGAAGTAGTGGATACCATTACCGCTCAGGGGGGAAAAGCAGCTGCATATCAGTGCAGTGTCAGTGATTTTGAAGCCTGTCAGGAAATGATTCAGTCCCTGATCAAAGAATATGGACACATAGATATTCTGGTAAATAATGCAGGAATTACAAAGGATAATCTCATTATGAAGATGAAGGAAGAAGATTTTGATGCTGTAATCCAGACCAATCTGAAAGGAACCTTCAATACCATTCGTCATATTTCCCGTCAGATGTTGAAACAGAGAAGTGGAAAAATCATTAATATTTCCTCTGTTTCCGGTATTCTGGGAAATGCAGGGCAGGCAAATTATGCAGCAAGTAAAGCCGGTGTGATCGGACTTACAAAGACAATGGCAAGAGAACTGGCAAGCAGAGGCATTACAGTCAATGCAGTGGCACCGGGATTTGTAGACACAGAGATGACAGCGGTTCTTTCAGAAGATATTAAAGAAAACGCATGTAAACAGATTCCCCTTGGAAAATTTGGAAAACCGGAAGATATTGCCAATATGGTGGCATTTCTGGCATCTGAAAAAGCAGATTATATTACCGGACAGGTCATCAGCGTGGATGGCGGCATGAATATGTAGGAGGATGTTATGAAGAGAGTAGTCATTACAGGTATGGGTGCGATTACACCTTTGGGATTAAATGTAGAAGAGTTCTGGACAGGACTGAAAGAAGGAAGACATGGATTCGGAGAAATCACAAAATTCGACGCTTCCGAATATAAGGCACATATGGCAGGCGAAGTCAAAGGATTTGTAGGAAAAGATTATATGGATCCGAAAGCTGCAAGAAGAATGGAACTGTTCTGTCAGTATGCAGTAGCAGCGGCAAAAGAAGCCATTGAAGATTCCGGCTTTGACATGGAGAAGGAAGATCCTTATCGAGTAGGATGTTCCATCGGTTCCGGAATCGGAAGTCTTCAGACAGTGGAAAAGGAACATTCCAAACTTCTGGAAAAAGGACCGAATCGTGTAAATCCTCTTATGGTTCCTATGATGATCTCCAATATGGCAGCAGGTAATGTATCCATTCAGTTCGGACTGAAAGGAAAGAGCATCAACGTGGTGACTGCATGTGCTACAGGTACCCATTGTATCGGAGAGGCTTATCGTACCATTCAGTTTGGAGATGCGGACATTATGGTGGCAGGCGGAACCGAATCCTGTATCACACCGGTAGGTGTCAGTGGATTTGCGGCGTTAACTGCACTTTCTACATCTACCGATCCGGATCGTTGTTCCATTCCTTTTGATAAGGAAAGAGACGGATTTGTTATGGGAGAAGGTGCCGGTGTGGTAGTTCTGGAGGAACTGGAACATGCAAAGAAACGTGGTGCAAAGATTCTGGGAGAAATTGTAGGATATGGCGCAACCAGTGATGCTTATCATATTACTTCTCCTGCAGAAGATGGGGCAGGAGCAGCAAAGGCTATGGAAAATGCAGTGAAAGAAGCAGGAATCGCTCCGGAAGAAGTGATTTATATCAATGCCCATGGAACCAGCACCCATCACAATGATCTGTTTGAAACAAGAGCCATCAAGAAATTCTTTGGCGAACATGCATATAAAATGAAAATTAATTCTACAAAATCCATGATCGGACATCTGCTTGGTGCAGCCGGTGCAGTGGAAGTGATTGCCTGTGTAAAACAGATGGAAAATAATTATGTGCATAAGACAGCCGGATATCAGGTATCGGATGAAGACTGCGATCTGGATTATGTAACCGGATCAGGTGTGGAAATGGAAATTCCTTATGCACTGACAAATTCTCTCGGCTTTGGGGGACACAATGCAAGTCTTTTAATCAAAAAATTTGCAGAATAGAGGAGGCAGACTATGGAATTGGATAAAATTATTACACTGATCAAAACAGTAAGTGATTCGAACCTGACACAGTTTTCACTGGAAGAAGGAAATCTGAAAATTTCCATGAAAACAGACAAACAGACAAAAATAATTTCCGCACCTGCAATGTCCCTTCCGACAGCAGGGGAACCGGTGTCTTCTGTAGTGGTTTCCGCAGTGGAAGAAAGCCAGGAAGTTGAGATGCAGGCAGCCGGTGAGACAGTACTGGAAGGAAAGGTAGTAAAATCTCCTCTGGTTGGAACTTTTTATAATGCACCTTCACCGGAGGCAGAAGCTTTTGTAAAACCGGGAGATACCGTAAAGAAAGGTCAGGTTCTGGGAATTGTAGAAGCAATGAAACTGATGAATGAAATCGAATCAGAATTTGACGGTGTTGTGAAACAGGTTCTTGTAGAAAATGAGCAGGTTGTAGAATATGGACAGCCGTTGTTTGTAATCCAGTAGGAGGCGTAAGAAATGAAACTGACAACAAAAGAAATTATGGAAATCATTCCTCACAGACAGCCATTTCTGCTGATCGATACCATTGAGGAACTGGAACCGGGAATCCGTGCAGTAGGGAAAAAATGTGTAAGTTATAATGAACCTTATTTTGCAGGACACTTTCCCCAGGAACCGGTTATGCCTGGCGTACTTCAGGTTGAAGCACTGGCTCAGGTAGGTGCAGTTGCTATCTTAAGCAAACCGGAGAATAAAGGAAAAACCGCTTATTTTGGGGCCATTAATAATGCAAAATTCAAGACAAAAGTAGTTCCAGGGGATGTACTGACTCTGGAATTGGAAATCATAAAAGAAAAAGGACCAATCGGAGTAGGAAAGGCAGTAGCAAGAAACCAGGATGGTAAAATTACAGTCATGGCAGAGCTGACTTTTGCAATCGGATAGGAGAAGAACATGTTTCAGAAAATATTAATTGCAAACAGAGGAGAAATTGCAGTTCGTATTATACGGGCCTGCAGAGAAATGGGAATCAAAACAGTAGCCGTTTATTCTGAGGCAGACCAGGATGCACTCCATGCGCAGCTGGCCGATGAGGCTGTCTGTATCGGACCTGCAGCTCCGGCAGAAAGCTATCTGAATATGGAGCGTATATTAAGTGCTACTGTTGCCACAAAAGCGGAAGCCATTCATCCGGGATTCGGGTTCCTTTCAGAGAACAGCCGGTTTGTGGAAATGTGTGAAAAATGCAACGTCACTTTTATCGGACCATCTGCAGCAGTGATTGATCGGATGGGAAATAAATCCGAAGCAAGAAAGACTATGATGGAAGCCGGTGTACCGGTGGTGCCAGGAACAAAAGAACCGGTGTATACAGTGGAAGAAGCACTTGAAGCAGCAAGAGAAATCGGTTTTCCGGTCATGATCAAGGCATCTTCCGGCGGCGGTGGAAAGGGTATGCGTATTTCGGAAAGTGAAACCGATTTTGCAGAGAATTTTAACACTGCTCAGAGAGAATCTGTAAATGCTTTTGCAGATAATACCATGTATCTGGAACGCTATGTGGCACGTCCACGTCACGTTGAGGTGCAGATTGTAGGTGACCGTTTTGGAAATGTGGTTCAGTTGGGAGAACGTGACTGCTCGATTCAGAGACGGCATCAAAAAATGATTGAAGAATCTCCTTCCTGTGCCATTACGGAAGAAATCAGAAAGAAAATGGGAGAGACAGCGGTGCTGGCTGCAAAGACAGTAGGATATGAAAGTGCCGGAACCATTGAGTTTCTTTTGGCAGATTCAGGGGAATTCTTCTTTATGGAAATGAATACAAGGATTCAGGTAGAACATCCGGTAACTGAGTTCGTATCCGGTGTAGATCTGGTGAAAGAGCAGATTCGGGTTGCAGCAGGGCTGCCTCTTTCTGTAAAACAGGAAGACATTCATATGAATGGTCATGCTATTGAATGTAGAATCAATGCAGAAAATCCGGCAAAGAATTTTATGCCTTGTCCGGGAACCATTGAGAATCTCTATATTCCCGGAGGAAACGGTGTACGGATCGATACCGCTGTTTACAATGGATACCATATACCGCCGAATTACGATTCCATGATTATGAAAGTAATCGTCCATGACCGCGACAGGGAGTCAGCCATTGCGAAAATGCGCAGTACACTTGGAGAAGTAATTATTGAAGGGGTACAGACCAATCTGGATTTTCAGTATGATATTCTGAATCAGAAGGATTTTCTGGAAGGAAATGTAACGACCCATTTTATAGAAGAGCATTACGAGTAAGGAGCAGATAGGATATGTCCAGATTAAAGGATTTATTTAAAAAGTCAACAAATGTGCAGATATCTCAGAGTGATTCTGTGAATCAGGAGGTAAATCCGGAGTCCACAGAAGAAGCAGGACCTTCTGTTCCGGAGGGACTCTGGGTAAAATGTCCCAAATGCGGAGAACCTCTGTACAAAGAAGATGTAGTAAAAAATAATTACGTATGTCCCAAATGCAAAGGCTATTTTCGAATTAAAGCAAAAACAAGAATCCGTATGGTGGCAGACAAGGGAAGCTTTCAGGAATGGTGCACAGGGCTTCATACCTTTAATCCCCTGGAATATCCGGGATATGAAGAAAAAATTGCTCAGACGCAGGAGAAGACCCATCTGGAAGAAGCAGTGCGTATAGGAGAGGCCAGAATCGACGGAGAAAAAGTTGTACTGGGTGTGTGTGATGCACGTTTCCTTATGGGAAGTATGGGCTATGTTGTAGGGGAGAAAATAACCCGCGCTTTTGAACGTGCAACAAAAGAGAAACTTCCTGTAATCCTGTTTTGTTGTTCCGGAGGAGCCAGAATGCAGGAAGGTATGGTTTCTCTTATGCAGATGGCAAAAACTTCTGCAGCAATTAAGCGTCATAGTGAAGCGGGACTGTTGTATGTTCCGGTACTTACGGATCCGACCACAGGAGGGGTAACCGCAAGCTTTGCTATGCTGGGGGATATTATCCTGGCAGAACCGGGCGCATTGATCGGATTTGCAGGTCCCAGAGTCATTGCCCAGACCATCGGACAGAAGCTTCCGGAGGGATTCCAGAGAGCAGAATTTCTTGTGGAGCATGGAATCATTGATGGAATCGTTCATAGAAGTGTGCTGCGTTCGACCTTGGCAGGGCTTGTAAAACTTCATAATCGAAATAAAGGGTATTGTCAGTTTGCCAGAATCACACTTCCGGAAGGGGAACCGGAAGCGGAGAAGAAACGGAAAAATAAGGGAAATAAAGAAATGACTGCCTGGGAGCGTGTGGAAATCGCAAGAGATTCCAAACGTCCTACAAGTCTTGATTATATAGAAGCAATTTTTGACGAATTTATGGAACTTCACGGAGACCGTGCGTTTCGTGATGATGGTGCCATTGTGGGTGGACTTGCAGTGCTGGACGGACAGCCGGTAACAGTGATCGGAGTCCAGAAAGGACGTAATACAAAAGACAATATTACAAGAAACTTTGGCATGCCTTCCCCGGAAGGATACCGGAAAGCACTTCGATTGATGAAACAGGCAGAGAAATTTAACCGGCCGGTAATTAATTTTATTGATACACCGGGAGCTTTCTGCGGAGTTGAAGCAGAAGAACGGGGACAGGGAGAAGCGATTGCCCGAAATCTTATGGAAATGTCCGATCTGAAGATCCCGGTTCTTAGTATCGTGATCGGAGAAGGCGGCAGTGGCGGTGCTCTGGCCATTGGTGTGGGAAATGAAGTGTGGATGATGGAAAATGCCACCTATTCGATTCTTTCTCCGGAAGGATTTGCATCCATTCTCTGGAAAGACAGCAAACGGGCAAAAGAGGCAGCAGAAGTTATGAAAATCACAGCAAAAGATCTGCAGGATATGGGAATCATTGAGCAGATCATCCCGGAAGAATTTCCTGCTTGTGAAAAGAATCTGCCACTGATTGCTGAAGATATGAAAAAACGTATGCGGCATTTTCTTATGGAAATGGAAGGAAAAACAGGGGAAGAGCTGGCCGCTCTTCGTTATGAGCGTTTTCGGAGAATGTAAACAAAAAATCAGGATAAAAGAAAGAGCAAGAGTATGAGCAAACCATTGAGAATCGGAAATTTAGAGGCAAAAATCCCGGTAATACAAGGAGGAATGGGTGTAGGAATCAGCTTGTCCAAACTGGCGGGCAGTGTGGCGGCCTGTGGTGGAATCGGTGTGATTTCCACAGCCCAAATCGGATGGCGGGAAACGAATTTTTATAAAAATCCGTTTGAAGCCAATTTCCGGGCTATTGAAAAAGAAATTAAAAAGGCAAGAAAAATTGCCAAAGGCGGAATTATTGGTGTCAACATCATGGTTGCTACCCAGAGATATGAAGAGTATGTGAAAACAGCTGTGAAAGCAGGTGTGGATTTGATCATATCCGGTGCAGGGCTTCCTGTGGATTTGCCGAAATATGTTGCAGGAACAAAAACAAAGATTGCCCCCATTGTATCATCCCTGAAATCTCTGAATGTGATTTGCCGCATGTGGGAAAGAAAATATAAAACAGCACCGGACATGGTGGTGATCGAAGGACCGAAAGCAGGAGGGCATCTGGGATTTTCCAGAGAAGAGTTGGATACATTCACAGAGGAATCTTACGATGAAGTTATTCGGTCTATCATCGGAAAAGTGAAGGAATACGGAGAAAAATTTGCAAAAAAGATACCGGTTGTAGTAGCCGGCGGTATTTATGACAGAAAAGATATGGAACATGCTATGGAGTTGGGAGCAGATGGAGTACAGATGGGTACCCGCTTTGTGACCACCAGAGAATGTGATGCTGCAGAAGCATACAAACAGGCGTATATTCAAGCTCGAAAAGAGGATATCCGTATTGTACAGAGTCCGGTAGGGATGCCGGGCCGTGCCATTGCAAATCCATTTTTGGAACGGGTAAAAAGGGAAAAATGTAAAATCAGCCATTGTTATAAATGTATTGTAACCTGTGACCAGAAAGAGATTCCCTACTGCATTACGGAAGCATTGGTCAATGCCGCAGAAGGGAGAGTAAATGACGGGCTGTTGTTCTGCGGGGCCAATGCATACCGGGCAGAAAAGATTGAGACAGTAGAAGAAATTATGAGAGAGTTTGCATAAAAAAGTCATTCAATACTTGAAAAGTAAAAAACCTTACGGTATAATTTTAGCGATGTGGGTACCTGGATTTTATCCATGTACCCCTTTTCGCATGAAGAAAAAAATCAGGGGGAATTCCCAGAAGGAGATAGATAGATGAGTACTGTAAGAACAAGATTTGCACCAAGCCCTACAGGAAGAATGCATGTAGGAAATTTAAGAACTGCACTTTATGCATATCTCATTGCAAAGCATGAGAACGGAAGTTTTATGCTGCGTATTGAAGATACAGACCAGGAACGTTTTGTAGACGGAGCACTGGAGATTATTTATCGTACCCTGGCAAAAACCGGACTGGTACACGATGAAGGACCGGATAAAGATGCAGGATACGGTCCTTATGTACAGAGTGAAAGAAATGCCCAGGGCATTTATTTGAAATATGCAAAACAGCTGATTGACCAGGGAGATGCTTATTACTGCTTTTGTACAAAAGAGCGTCTGGAATCTTTAAGAGCAAATGTGGGAGAAGAGGGCAAGGAAATTTCTGTATATGACAAACATTGTCTTCACTTAAGCAAAGAAGAGGTAGAGGCAAAACTGGCAGCAGGAGAACCACATGTCATCCGTTTTAATATGCCGACAGAAGGAACCACCACTTTTAATGATGACATTTACGGGGCCATCACGGTTCCGAATAACGAACTGGATGATCTGATTCTGATCAAATCCGACGGATATCCTACTTATAACTTTGCAAACGTTGTAGATGATCATCTGATGGGAATCACACATGTGGTAAGAGGCAATGAATATCTGTCTTCCGCACCGAAATATAACAGAATCTACGAAGCTTTTGGATGGGAGATTCCTACTTATGTGCACTGTCCTCTTATTACAAATGAAGAACATAAGAAACTGAGCAAACGTTCCGGACATTCTTCTTATGAAGATCTGCTTGAGCAGGGATTTATCTCAGAAGCCATTGTAAACTATGTGGCTCTTCTGGGCTGGTGTCCTCAGGATAATCGGGAAATCTTCAGCCTGGAAGAACTGGTGAAGGAATTTGATTATCATCATATGAGTAAATCACCGGCTGTATTTGATATGGCAAAACTGAAATGGATGAACAGTGAATATATGAAAGCCATGGATTTTGATAAATTCTATGAAGTGGCTCTTCCTTATATTCAGAAAGTGATTCAGAAAGATTTGGATCTGAAGAAAATCGCACAGATGGTGAAAACAAGAATTGAAGTGTTCCCGGATATTCCGAACTTGATCGATTTCTTTGAAGCAGTTCCGGAATATGATATTTCTATGTATACACATAAGAAAATGAAAACCAATCCGGAAATCTCTCTGGAAGTTCTGAATAAGATGCTTCCGGTTCTGGAGATACAGGAAGATTACAGCAATGATGCTCTGTATGAACTCCTCTGTGCATTTGCAAAAGAAAACGGTTACAAAAACGGACAGATTCTGTGGCCGATTCGTACCGCTCTTTCCGGTAAACAGATGACACCGGCAGGCGCCACAGAAATTCTGGAAGTGCTGGGTAAAGAAGAGTCTGTCAGACGTTTGAAAGCAGCAGTGGAAAAATTAACACAGGCGGCTGAATAATCAGCATTCCTCAATGGAGAATTTTATTTTATGGAGAGAAATTCAGCACAGGAACGTGCCATTTCCCACAACCGGGGACCCATGATGCTTCTTGCGGGTCCCGGTTCCGGGAAAACCACCACTCTGACCAGACGGGTGGTCAATTTAATACAGACATGCAAAGTAACTCCTTCATCTATATTGGTGGTGACTTTTACCAAAAATGCAGCCAGAGAGATGAAGGAGCGTTTTTTACATCTTTGTGACAAAGAAGGACTGGATAGGAATTGTCAGCAGGTTACTTTTGGAACTTTTCATGGGATTTTTTACGGAATTCTGAAACATGCATACAGACTTTCTGCAAAAAATATATTAAGTGAGGAACAGAAATTTGATATTCTGAAAGAAATCGTGTATAGACAGAGAGTGGAGATTGAAGATGAAAAAGAATTTTTTCAGGGTCTTACCCAGGAAATCTCTATGGTAAAAAACGGCCGAATCCCCATTGAACATTATTATTCTGCAAATTGTTCCGATGATATATTTCGAAAAATTTATACTGCTTATACAGAGAGATGTAAGCAGGCCAGACTTCTGGATTTTGATGATATGCTTCTGTATTGTTATGACCTGCTTGCAAATCGAAAGGATATTCTGTGTGGATGGCAGAGAAAATTTCAATATATTATGGTAGATGAATTTCAGGATATTAACCGGATTCAGTATGATATCATCCGTATGTTGGCGGCCCCCCAGAATAATCTGTTTATTGTAGGAGATGATGATCAGTCTATTTATGCATTCCGGGGAGCAAAGCCGGAGATCATGCTGCACTTTCCAAAGGATTATCCGGAAGCCGAAACAGAACTGCTGGCCTGTAACTATCGTTCCACAAAACAGATCGTCTCTCTTTCTCAGAAGGTAATCGAAAAAAATAAAAACAGATATCCAAAACAATTGTATTCCAATCATGAAGATGGAAAACCGGTTCTGATAAAAGGATTTGAAACGGAAAAAGAAGAAGAACTTTATGTGAAAGATTGTATTGAAAAAGCTGTAAAAGCCGGATGCCCCTATGAGGAGATTGCGATTTTGTACCGGACCAATCTGGGAGGAAGATTTCTGGTGGAAACTTTGATGGCTTATCAGATTCCTTTTCAGATGCGGGATACACTTCCGAATTTATATGAACACTGGATTGCAAAAAACGTGATTTCGTACATGACGGTCGCCATGGGAGACAGAAGCAGACGGGAGTTTCTTCAGATCATGAACCGGCCCAACCGCTATATTTCCAGGGAGGCGCTGGATGACAGTACCGTTTCTTTCGAGGGGTTGCGCTGGTTCTATGAAGGAAAGGACTGGATGTGTGATCGAATCGATAAACTGGAGGAAGATCTGAATGCTCTGAAGCGAATGACCCCTTATGGAGCCATTAATTATATCCGTTATGGAATCGGATATGAAGAGTATCTGAAAGATTATGCGGCATATCGGAAAATGAAAGTGGAGGATCTGTATGAGGTTATGGAGGAACTGGCCCAAAGTGCCAAAGGCTACAAAACCTTTGCAGAATGGTTTTTACATATTGAGGAGTATACAGAGAAACTGAAAGAAAAGGCAAAAGAGCAGAATCAGGAGAAGCAGGGTGTAACTGTTTCTACTCTGCATAGCATAAAGGGACTGGAATTTGACCGGGTGTTTCTTATGGATGTGAATGAAGGCTCTATTCCCTATCATAAGGCTGTATCCGACAGTAGTCTGGAGGAGGAGCGGAGACTGTTCTATGTGGGAATCACCCGTGCCAGAAAAGAACTGCAGATTCTTTATGCAAAGAGTCGTCATGACAAAGAACTGGAGGTTTCACGGTTTCTGACAGAAAGCGGTCTTTTGGAGGATGTGCATGGAAAATAGAGTTGTGGTGTATTATGGGAAAATCGAAAGTCTGGTGCCGGACAGAAAAGAGACAGGAAAAAAGGGAGAAAGAGAAACCCTTGCAGGGCGCAGACTGTTGTATCGGGCGTTAAAAGAGCAATGCCGGATGGAATTGCCGGAAGAACCGGAAGGTCTTGTGATTCTGGAGAAACTTCTGGGTAAGAAATGTCATGGAAAACCATTTCTTATTCCGGAAGAGACCCGCAAATTCATGCCCCAACAGAATCGGGACAGGATTCCTTTCTTCAATATCAGCCATTCCGGTACTTATGCAGTCTGTGCCATTGCCTGGTTCCCTGTAGGGGTGGATCTGCAGATCATCCGGAAAATAAAAAATTCCGGAGTTATAAAACGAACCTTGTCTCCGGCTGAACAGGAATATGTAAGAAATGCACCGGATTCGGATGTGGCTTTTGGCCATCTGTGGGCACAGAAAGAAAGCTATCTGAAATGGAACGGGGAAGGAATTACCAGAGATCTGCGGACGCTGGAAACAGGAAACGTCTGGCAGGAATTTTTTCAGACGGAAGAAGGATATGCAGGGTACGTGACCGGAGAGAAAAAAAGTTCTGTGGATCTGATAAGAATCGTGTGATTTTTTGTACTAAATAAGGATTGTCCTCATATATTATTTCTAAAGAGGTGAGCCCATGAGAGAAAAGGAGATTACGCGGCTCTTTCCTGCAAAAATAAGAGCAGCCCTGGAAAGAAGCAGATTTGATATGGATCAGCTGTATGAGATTCGTTTGCGGGTCAATGCCCCATTGATTCTGATCTACGGCGGGAAAGAGTATTTTCTTACAAATGACGGAAAACTTACAAAAGAAATGCAGAATGTATGTCTGATTCAGGCAGAAGACCTGCATGAAACAATGGAATACGTAAGCAGTTATTCTATGTATGCCTTTGAAGAGGAAATCCGTCAGGGATTTATTACCATACAAGGCGGGCATCGTGTGGGAATTGCAGGAAAAACTGTTCTTGACGGAGATAAAATTAAAAGTCTAAAATACATATCTTATATCAATTTACGATTATCACATCAGATAAAGGGGTGTGCCACCCCCATACTTCCTTATATCATAAAAAAAAATAATGTCTGTCACACATTGATCATTTCTCCCCCTATGTGTGGGAAAACAACCCTTCTTCGTGATCTGATCCGGCAGATCAGTGACGGTACCGGATATCTTCCGGGAAAATCAGTAGGCGTAGTGGATGAACGTTCGGAAATTGCAGGGTCTTATCAGGGCATTCCACAGAATGATCTGGGAATTCGGACGGATATTCTGGATTGCTGTCCAAAAGCCGAAGGGATGATGATGCTGATCCGTTCTATGTCTCCGGAAGTGATAGCAGTGGACGAATTGGGAGATTATGAGGATATTCATGCAATTGAATCGGTGATTCACTGTGGATGTAAACTGCTTGCCACGGTTCATGGCAGTTCTGTGGATGACATTAAGCGAAAACCTCTGATGCAGAGGCTGGTACAGGAAAAAATATTTGAACGCTATATTATTCTTCAAAATAAGGACAAGGCAGGCAGAGTAAAAGCTATTTTTGATGAACGGGGAACCTGTCTTTATGACCGGATGTTGAGAAAGGGAATTTTATGCTGAAGGCGGCAGGTGTGTGTCTGATTCTGTTTGCCTGTTCTGCGCTGGGATTTGAGAAAAGCAGACAGTATTCGGGAAGAATACGGGAACTGGGAGAACTGCAGAGAATGACTCTTTTACTCAGAGGAGAAATTACGTACCGCAAAGCAGCTTTGCCGGAAGCCTTGATGCGTACAGCAGGGAAAATCCGGGAACCT
Source organism: Blautia sp. (assembly GCA_051880075.1). Lineage (GTDB taxonomy): Bacteria > Bacillota > Clostridia > Lachnospirales > Lachnospiraceae > Blautia. The sequence continues at coordinate 20,840 of JBJENG010000032.1, forward strand.
TTTGCCGGATTTCTGAAAAAGACAGCAGCAAGAGCCGATGCCTTTGACAGTACCAGATTTTCGGAACTTTTTGCACAGGAAGCAGAGATGGCTTTTAAACATACACAACTGACGGGAGAAGACAGGAAGGAACTGATTCTGCTTGGTCAGTATCTGGGGTATCTGGATATTGATATGCAGGAAAATACTATTGCTTTATATCTGCAGGAACTGGAGACGAAAATCCGTCTTCTGCAGGAAGAAATGCCGGTCAGACAAAAATTGTACCGAAGTATGGGGATTTTGGGTGGGATTTTTATTTCTATTCTATTTCTGCCATAAAAGTAAGAAGAAAGGAAAGGGGAGAAGAAAAATGGAAGTTACGATTTTATTTAAAATCGGAGCGGTGGGAATCCTGGTATCGGTTCTTTGCCAGATTCTGAAACATAGTCAACGTGATGAACTTGCATTTCTTACAAGCCTTGCCGGACTTCTGCTGGTATTATTCTGGGTATTGCCGTATATTTATGACTTATTCCGCACTATACAGGAACTGTTTGCACTTTAAAGAAAAGGGGGACAGAAATATGGAAGTGGTAAAGGTGGTAATGCTGGGCATCACCGGTGTACTTCTGGCACTTTTTCTGAAAGAGACACAACCGGAGTATTCGGTATATCTGAGTCTTGCAGCAGGAATCTGTATTTTTATATACATGACGGGCAAGCTGTCCTATCTGTTTGAAGCGGTATTAAAAATACAGGAGTATATTCCGGTGGATACAAAATATATAAAAGTTCTTCTGAAAATGATCGGTGCTTCCTATATCGGGCAGTTTACTGCCAGTATCTGCAAAGATGCAGGCTATGGGGCCATTGCAGGTCAGATTGAAATGTTCATAAAACTTTATATTATGGTGTTGTCTCTTCCTGTGCTTCTGGCCCTTATGGAAACGGTACACGGGTTTTTGTCATGAGAAGAGAGGAAAAGAAAATCATCAGGCTGCTTGGAATTCTTATACTGGGAATTGTTTTCCTGATCGGGCCGGTTTACGGGGCAGAGAATTCTGCAGAAAAGGACATACTGGAACAGGAAAAAGAAAATATGGAACAGAAACTGCTGGAGGATATGGAATTGGATGCCATGCAGGATGCAGTAAATGAACTTCTGGGAAAAGATACTTTTCGGCTGGAAGATGCACTGGAAAAAATATTGCGGGGGGAAAAGTTGTTTTCCCGGGAATATTTTCTGGGCTTATTGAAAGAATATGGAATCGGTCAGATTGCCAGGGAAAGAAGTTCTATGATTCATATGATACTGTTGATATTGCTGGCAGCGTTGTTTACTAATTTCAGTCAGGTGTTCGGAAGCGGGCAGACCGGAGAAACCAGTTTTTTTGTGGTATATATGCTTCTTTTGTCTTCAGTGGTTTCTGCTTTCGGGGGTCTGGGAGATTATATAAAGGAAATACTGGAAAATTTTATTCTGTTTCTGAAAGCACTGATGCCTTCCTATTTTCTGGCAATGACTGCCGCCTCCGGAAGTGCCGGTGCCATGGTATTTTACGAGATTGCACTTATGCTCATTTATATGGTACAGATGGTATTTTTTCGTGGTGTACTTCCCGGCATTCATGTGCTGGTATTGATGGAACTGGTGAATCATCTGCACAGTGAAGATTTTCTTTCGAAAATGGCAGAACTTCTCCGGACAGTGATTGACTGGACACTGAGAACTTGTGTGGCCGTTATCATCGGTATGCAGCTGATCCAGAATATGATCAGCCCTGCTGTGGATTCGCTGAAACGGGATCTTATGGGAAAGGCGGCCGGTGCTATTCCGGGAATCGGAAATGCAATCAGCGGGGTGACAGAGGTGGCAATCGGAACGGCAGTTCTGATTCGAAACGGAATCGGTGTATTGGGGATTCTGGTTCTCCTTCTTATTGGAATCCCTCCTGTAATCCGGCTGGGAATCTCTGCTTTTTTGTATAAACTTCTTGCTGCTTTGATGCAGCCGGTTTCGGATAAGCGGATGACCGGGGCACTGACGACTGCAGGAGATGGATGTTGCCTTCTGTTGAAAGTTCTGCTTACAGTAGAATTGCTTTTCCTTATAACAATCGCCATTCTTACCGTATCTTTTGTGAGTCATTGATGGAGGTCAGCAGCATGGCAGAAAGTATTTATGGATGGATGCAGGATATTGCCTGTTATTTTATTTTTCTTTCAGCTGTTATGCATTTCCTTCCAGATAACAGTTATAAAAAATATATTCAGTATTATATGGGACTTCTGTTGATTCTGCTCTTACTGTCTCCTGTGCTTCAGATTTTGAACCTGGAAACTAAAATCCAGGAGGAATTTGATAAATTCTATCAACAGGAGGAATCCTCTGCCAGACAGTGGCAGGAACAGGCAGAACAGATAGAAAGTCAGTACTGGCAGCTGCCGGCCCCGGAAGAAAGGATGGGGGAACCATGAAGGGATGGTCGGATGTTTTAAAAAAAGAAAATCTGGTGGTTCTTCTTCTTGCAGGCATCCTGCTTCTGGTTATTGCAATGCCGGTAAAAGAAAAAGAAGGAGAGGAGACAGAAGAACAGACCAAAAAACAGGAAACAGTTACGGTAGGGTCAGATACCTGTGTGTGGCAGGAGCAGCAGCAGGAACGTCTGCAGAATATGCTGATGGAAGCAGAAGGAGTTGGGAAAACCCATGTTTTTATCACTTTTGAAAATTCAGGTGAAATCCTTGTGGAAAAGGATGGAGAGGAAACGGTATTTGAAAAAGATGCAAAAGGCAATCAGACACCCTGGATTGCCCAGGAAAAATATCCGAAAGTAAGCGGCGTGCTGGTGATTGCACAGGGAGGGGACAGTCCCACTGTGGTGCAGAATATTCAGGAGGCTGTGCAGGCATTATTTCAGGTGGAAGCCCATAAAATAAAAGTAATGAAAATGAAATAAAGGAGAGGCTTGCATGAAAAAGATTTTTAAGAAGAATCAGGTTATTATTACTGCACTGGCAATTATGATTGCAGTGGCCGGGTATATCAATTACTCGGATAATTATCTGGGGATTGATAAAACACTTGAGAAGGCAAGCACAGAAATTTCGGATGAAGTACAGGAGACTGCAGAAACTGACGGAATTGTGGAAGATATTGAGAGTCTGGATTATGATCTGACAGATGAAAGTGCACTTCTGGAAGAAAATGCAGCAGCAGGCGGACTGGATACATCTGAGAGCAGTCAAGATGCATCTGCAGAAACTCCTGGAGAGGCCGTGCTCACAGGAAGTTCCAATTTTGCCGCACAGGCCAGAATCAACCGGGAGCAGGTACGCTCTGCGAATAAAGAAACTCTGATGGAAATTATTAATAATGAAACGATAGGGGATGATAAAAAACAGGAAGCCATTGCTTCCATGGTCGAGATGACAAATCTGGCAGAACAGGAAGAAGCGGCAGAACTGCTTCTGGAAGCAAAAGGTTTTACCGATGTAGTAGTGAACCTTACCAGTAATTCTGCGGATATCATTGTGCCCGGGAAATATATGGAAGATGATAAAAGAGCGCAGATTGAAGACATTGTAAAACGAAAAACATCGGTGCCAGTGGAAAATATTGTGATCACACCTCTGGAAGAAGGAAATCCGGAGACAGAATAATTCTTTCAGGAAATCCTTGACACTATTTGTACAGTATACTAAAATATGCTAGGTATTTACCTATGTTTGATGAAGAAGGAGGTCCCTTAAGTGGCTGACTATACAAAAGAAATTACAAAAAGACGTACATTTGCAATTATTTCCCATCCGGATGCGGGTAAAACAACGCTTACAGAGAAATTTCTTCTCTATGGAGGTGCCATCAATCTGGCAGGAAGTGTAAAGGGAAAGGCAACTGCCCGCCATGCGGTTTCTGACTGGATGGAAATTGAGAAAGAAAGAGGTATTTCGGTTACTTCTTCTGTACTTCAGTTTAACTATGATGGTTATTGTATTAACATATTGGATACTCCGGGACATCAGGATTTCTCGGAGGACACATATCGTACCCTGATGGCTGCAGACTCTGCGGTTATGGTGATTGATGCATCCAAAGGTGTGGAGGCCCAGACAAGAAAATTGTTTAAGGTCTGTGCAATGCGTCATATTCCTATTTTTACTTTTATTAACAAAATGGACCGGGATGCCAATGATACCTTTGATCTGCTGGATGACATTGAAAAGGAACTGGGAATTCCCACATGTCCGGTCAACTGGCCAATTGGTTCCGGTAAGAAATTCCGGGGCGTGTATGATAGAAATACAGAGAAGGTTCTTACCTTTTCTGACACGATGAAAGGTACGAAAGAGGGCATTGAAGAAGAAATCAGTATTACGGAAGCACGTCTGGATGAAGTGGTAGATCCGGATCAGAAAGAACAGCTTCTGGAAGAAATCGAACTGCTTGACGGAGCCAGTGCAGAATTTGATCAGGAACTGGTTAATGAAGGAAAACTTTCTCCTGTATTTTTTGGATCAGCACTGACCAACTTTGGTGTGGAAACCTTTCTGAAGCATTTCCTGAAGATGACCTCTTCGCCCCTTCCCAGAAAAGCGGATGTGGGAGAAATCAATCCGATAAACGAAGACTTTTCTGCTTTTGTTTTTAAGATTCAGGCAAATATGAACAAAAATCACAGGGACAGGATTGCCTTTATGCGAATCTGTTCCGGAAAATTTGAAGCTTCCAGAGAAATTTATCATGTGCAGGGGAATAAGAAAATGCGCCTGTCACAGCCACAGCAGATGATGGCGCAGGACCGTCATGTGGTAGAGGAAGCTTACGCAGGTGATATTATCGGTGTTTTTGATCCCGGTATTTTTTCTATCGGAGATACAGTCTGCGCACCTGGAAAAAAATTCCAGTATGAAGGAATTCCTACCTTTGCTCCGGAACATTTTGCCCGGGTACGTCTTCTTGACAGTATGAAGAGAAAACAGTTTGTCAAAGGAATCAATCAGATAGCTCAGGAAGGTGCCATCCAGATTTTCCAGGAAATCATGGGCGGAATGGAAGAAATTATCGTAGGCGTGGTAGGAGTACTGCAGTTCGATGTGTTGAAATATCGTCTGGAAAATGAATATAATGTGGATATTCGACTGGAATCTCTGCCTTATGAACATATCCGCTGGATTGAAAATAAAGATGAAGTGGATGTAAAGAAACTGACAGGTACTTCTGATATGAAGAAAGTTATGGATATGAAAGGAAATCCGCTGCTGCTCTTTATTAACAGCTGGAGTGTAGGTATGACCCTTGATCGAAATGAAGGACTTAAACTGGCGGAATTCAGTAAGAATTAAAATTCCGGGGAACTTTTGTTCCCCGGAATTTTTATACTGCAGGATTCTTTCTTAAAAATATAAGGGAAGTTTTGACACTGACCATATATTTTGCTATAATAAAAAATAGGAATTTTCCTTTAGGAGGTTGAATTATGGCGGAAGATAGAAATACTTATAAGATACATGATAATGGTTCATTGGGAGAGGTGAAAATTGCAGACGAGGTAGTTGCCATCATTGCAGGTCTTGCTGCTACGGAAGTAGAAGGTGTAGGTTCTATGGCCGGCAATATTACCAACGAGCTGGTAGGAAAACTTGGTATGAAGAACCTTTCCAAAGGAGTCAAGGTGGATGTACTGGAAGATGTGGTATGTGTAGATCTTGCTCTGAATATTGAATATGGATATAATATTCTTGAAACCAGTAAAAAGGTTCAGGAAAGAGTAAAAGCTGCCATTGAAAATATGACAGGCCTTACCGTTTCCGATGTAAATGTGCGTATTGCCAGTGTGGAGATGGACAAAACAAAATAGTTCTTTGAAAAGTGAAGCACAGGTAAGAATGAAAAATGAAAAGGTGTCTTTGAAAAGACACCTTTTTTTACTCTGAAAGAAACAAAATAGAACGAAGATAGTTGGAGGACATCATGGGAAGAAGAGAGATGAGAGAGCATATTTTTAAACTGTTGTTCATGCAGGAGTTTAACGCACCGGAGGAGATGCCGGAGCAGGTAAAGCTTTATTTTGAAACACTGGAAGAACTTGCACCTGCAGAAGAAGCTTATATGCAGGATAAATATGGAAAAATACTGGAACGGCAGGAAGAAATCGATGAAGAATTGAACCAGATCTCAGCCGGATGGAAAGTCAGCCGTATGAGCAAGGTGGATCTGAATATTCTGCGTCTTGCTGTATATGAAATGAAATATGATGAGGATGTGCCCGTACGGGTGGCAATTAATGAGGCAGTCGAGCTGAGTAAAAAATTCGGAGGAGAAGATTCTTCCTCTTTTGTAAACGGTGTACTGGGCAAAATCGCCAGGGAACAGTAATGAACAGCATATATTCCGTAGGACAGGTAAACAATTATATTAAAAATATGTTTGCCCAGGATTTTCTTCTGAACAGGATTTCTGTGAAAGGGGAAGTTTCCAACTGTAAATATCATACTTCCAATCATATTTATTTTTCTCTGAAAGATAGTTCCGGGACGATTGCCTGTGTCATGTTTGCCGGGGCAAGGAAAGGTCTGGCTTTCCGAATGAAAGACGGAGACCGGGTGGTGGTTGCCGGAAGTGTGAACGTCTACGAACGTGATGGAAAATATCAGCTGTATGCAAAAGAAATCCGGCTGGAAGGTTCCGGTCTTCTTTATGAACGCTTTCTTGCTCTGAAAAAAGAACTGGAAGAGATGGGGATGTTTGCACCGGAGTATAAACAGCCCATACCTGCTCATATCCGTACTCTTGGAGTTGTGACGGCACCTACAGGAGCAGCCATTCAGGATATCCGGAATGTGGCAGGACGGAGAAATCCTTTTGTACAGATTATTCTATATCCTGCACTGGTGCAGGGAGAAGGCGCAAAAGACAGTATTGTACGGGGAATTCAAATGCTGGATGCATATGGAGTGGATGTGATCATTGTAGGACGCGGAGGAGGTTCTATTGAGGACCTGTGGGCCTTTAATGAAGAGGAGGTTGCCCGTGCCATATTCAATTGTGAGACACCGGTGATTTCTGCTGTGGGACATGAAACAGACACAACGATTGCAGATTTTGTGGCAGACCTGCGGGCACCAACACCTTCTGCAGCGGCAGAACTGGCTGTCAGTGATGTGCGTACACTTCTGAATACCTTTCAGGAATACAGAAAAAAAATGGAGCGGGCAATGGAAAATCGCCTGCTTCTTCTGGAGCAGCAGCTGAAATTCTGCAGAAACAAACTGATGTATTTAAGTCCCGAGAATCAGATCCGTGAAAAAAGGACGTATCTTATGGAACTGGAAGAACGCATGGATTCCGGCATGAAAAATCAGATTTACCGGGCAAGACAGGAACTGAATCTGTATATTGAAAGAATGCGGGGATTGTCTCCCCTGGATAAACTGAATCAGGGATTTTCCTATGTGGAGAATCAGGAGCAGAAAGCAGTGACAAGCATCTCTCAGGTGAAAATTGGTGACCGGCTGTATATTCAGGTCAGTGACGGGACTGTGGAAGCCAGAGCAGAAAAAACAAAAAAGAAATCGAGAGGTGTACCATATGGAACAAAAAACAATTGAAGAATCTTTGAAAGAACTGGATGATATTGTGGCAAAGCTGGAGAGCAGAGAGATTTCTCTGGAAGATTCTTTTGTTATGTATCAGAAAGGGATGGAACTGCTGAAAGAATGCAGCAAAAAAATTGATACTGTAGAAAAAAAGATGCTTAAAATGAACGAAAATGGTGAATTAAGTGAATTTTAAAGAAGAGTTGAAAAACAGAACAGAGTATGCAGAACAGATCATCCGGAATTATCTTCCGGAAGAAGAAGGGTTTTCTGCGAAAATGGCAGAAGCGGTTAATTACAGCATGCTGTCCGGAGGAAAACGTCTGCGTCCTGTTTTTATGTATGAAGTATATAAAATGTTTGGAGGAAAGGGAGAAGTGGTGGAACCTTTTATGGCTGCCATGGAGATGATTCACACCCATTCTCTGATCCACGATGACCTCCCGGCATTGGATAATGACAGATACCGGAGAGGAAGAAAAACCACACACGTTGTATATGGGGAATCCGCTGCCATTCTGGCAGGAGATGCCCTTCTTAATTATGCTTATGAAACAGCTTTTAAAGCTTTTGATCTGACAGACGCCTGGATGCAGGTTGCAGATGCTCTGAAAATACTGGGTGAAAAAACAGGAATCAGGGGCATGCTGGGAGGTCAGGGTGTAGATGTGGAAAATGACGGCAAACCTCTTTCCAGAGAAATGCTTATTTACATTTATGAAAATAAAACCTCGGCACTGATTGAGTGTGCCATGATGATCGGTGCAGTTCTGGCAGGAGCAGGAAAAGAACAGATCCGAATTATGGAACAGATCGGAAGCCGGATCGGCATTGCTTTTCAGATTCAGGATGATATCCTGGATGTGACCGGGGATGCCCGGGAACTTGGAAAAGCAGTAGGCAGTGATGAAAAGAATCACAAAACAACCTACGTGACCATGGAAGGATTGGAAAAAGCGGGAGAAAGGGTAAAAATACTGACCGAAGAAGCCATAGACCTTTTGGCAAAACTGCCCGGAGAAAAGGAGTTTTTCAGGGAATTGCTGGTTTCTCTTTGTACCCGCAGAAAATAGAGGTGCATGATTAATGCTGTTAGAAAAAATAGAAAAAGAAAACGATATAAAGAAAATTCCCCAGCAGCAGCTTCCGGAACTAGCCCAGGAAATACGGGATTTTCTGCTGACAAATGTCAGTAAGACAGGTGGTCATCTGGCATCGAATCTGGGAGCGGTGGAACTTACATTGGCTCTTCACTATGTCTTTCATTTTCCAGAGGATAAGATTATCTGGGATGTAGGACATCAGTCCTATACCCATAAAATTCTTACAGGAAGAAAAGAAGGATTTAAAGAACTGAGAAAATATGGCGGAATGAGTGGTTTTCCGAAACGAAGTGAAAGTGCCTGTGATGCCTATGATACGGGACACAGTTCTACATCGGTCTCAGCAGGTGTGGGTTATGTATGCGCAGGAAGTCTTCTGGGAGAGAATTACCATGTGATTTCGGTAATCGGGGACGGAGCTCTTACGGGTGGAATGGCTTATGAAGCACTGAATAACGCTTCTCAGCTGAAGAAAAATTTTATTATTGTTTTGAATGATAATAAAATGTCCATTTCCGAAAATGTAGGGGGGATTTCCCGTTATCTGAGCAATCTTAGAACTACAGATACCTATACGGAACTGAAGACCGAGGTTAAGAAAAAACTGAATAAAGTACCGGGAATCGGTCCTGCCATGGTGGAAACTATACACAAAACAAAAGACAGTCTGAAACAGCTGGTTATTCCAGGCATGTTTTTTGAAGATATGGGGATCAAATATCTGGGACCGGTGAACGGACATGACTGTAACCGGATGATTCAGATTTTCCAGGAAGCAAAAAAAACACAAGGACCCGTTCTGGTTCATGTGCAGACAGTAAAAGGAAAAGGATACGAACCGGCTATGCGCCATCCGGCCAGATTTCATGGTACATCGGCTTTTGAACTGGAAAATGGTGTCCCCTTAAAAAACAGTGGAAAAGCAAATTATACGGATATTTTTTCCACAGTGATGCGGAAGCTGGGAGACAGGGAGCCAAAGATCGTGGCAGTTACAGCTGCTATGCCGGATGGTACCGGATTAAAACGTTTTCGGAACATGTTTCCGGATCGGTTCTTTGACGTGGGGATTGCAGAGGAACATGCTGTGACATGTGCAGCCGGTATGGCACTGGGTGGTCTGATCCCGGTAGTTGCCATCTATTCTTCTTTCTTGCAGAGAGCAGTAGACCAGATTATTGAGGATGTATGTCTGCAGAACCTGCATGTGATTTTTGCTGTGGATCGGGCAGGCCTTGTGGGAAGTGACGGAGAAACCCATCAGGGATGTTTTGATTTATCTTATCTGTCTATGATTCCAAATATGACAGTTATGGCTCCGAAAAACAAATGGGAGCTTTCAGATATGTTGAAATTTGCAGTGGGATGCGAGGGGCCTGTGGCAATTCGTTATCCCAGAGGTGAGGCGTATGACGGCCTGGAAGAATATCGGGATCCTATGGTATATGGAAAAAGTGAAATGATATTTGAAGGAAGTGAGATTGCACTTCTTCCGTTAGGAAGTATGGTAGAGACAGGGGTACAGGTTTATGAGAAACTGAAAGAAGAGGGAAGGAATCCTTCTCTTGTAAATGCCAGATTTGTAAAACCTCTGGATACCAGAATGCTGGACAGACTTGCAAAAAATCACAGACTTCTTGTGACTATGGAAGAAAATGTGAAAAACGGCGGATTCGGCAGTGCAGTGCTCAGCTATATGAATGAAAAACATCCGCAGGTACAGGTGAAGATTATTTCTCTTCCGGATCAGTTTATTACCCACGGAAGTCCCGAATTATTGAAAAAAGCAGCAGGAATGGACGGGGATTCCATTTATACTACGATCAAGGAGGCATACGAGCAATGAAAGAACGTCTGGATGTTCTGCTGGTAAAACAGGGACTGGCAGTTTCAAGGGAGAAGGCCAAGGCAGTTATTATGGCAGGCTGTGTGTATGTGGATAACCAGAAAGAAGACAAAGCCGGTTCTATGTTTCCGGATACGGCAAAAATAGAAGTACGGGGGAATACGCTGAAGTATGTAAGCAGAGGCGGACTGAAACTGGAAAAAGCCATGGAATGCTTTGGGGTGGTTTTGAAAGAAAAAATCTGTATGGATGTAGGATCTTCTACGGGTGGTTTTACAGATTGTATGCTTCAAAACGGAGCAGTGAAAGTATACGCTATTGATGTGGGGCATGGACAGCTTGACTGGAAACTGCGGAATGATTCCCGCGTGGTTTGTATGGAAAGAACCAATATCCGATATGTAGTACCGGAAGATCTGCAGGAACATGCTGATTTTTCATCCATTGATGTTTCTTTTATTTCTCTTACCAAGGTACTTCTTCCCGTTTATAATCTGCTGACTGAGACAGGGGAAGTGGTGTGCCTGATCAAGCCTCAGTTTGAAGCAGGAAGAGAGAAAGTAGGGAAGAAAGGTGTGGTCCGTGACCCGAATGTCCATGAAGAAGTAATTGAAAAAGTGATGGAATATGCACAGAGCATAGGATTCCATCCGCTTCATCTGGATTTTTCTCCAATTAAGGGGCCGGAAGGAAACATCGAATATCTGCTTCATCTGACAAAAAAACATATACAGGAGCCGGAACCGGGCATACAGTTATCCATCAGGGATGTTGTCAGCCAGGCGCATGGAGAATTGGATAAGTAATCAAATGGAAAAATTTTTTATTATAGCAAACAGTCAGAAGGACGAAGGACTAAAAACAGCAAAACAGATAGAAACCTATCTGACAGGCAGAGGAAAATCCTGTATTTTAAGGGCAGAGCGGCCGCATGTAAAAGATATCAGCAATCATTATACCGATGTCCGACAAATTCCACAGGATGTGGAATGTATCATCGTGCTGGGAGGAGACGGTACCTTGCTCCAGGCGGCCAGAGATGTGGTGGACCGGCAGATTCCCCTGCTCGGAATCAATCTTGGTACCCTCGGGTATCTGGCAGAAATCGATCATTCCTCCATTGAAGGTGCACTGAATCATCTGATGCTGGATGAATATACCATTGAAAAACGGATGATGCTTCAGGGAAAAGTCTATCAGGAGGGATGCATGACAGCGGAAGATGTGGCTTTAAATGACATTGTAATCGGCAGAGAGGGACCTTTACGGGTAACCAGATTTCATAATTATGTGAATGGAGAGTTTTTGAATTCTTACACAGCAGACGGGATTATTATTGCAACAGCTACCGGTTCTACCGGTTACAGCCTTTCCGCAGGAGGTCCCATTGTGTCTCCGGAAACGAATATTATGATTATGACTCCTGTGGCTCCCCATACCCTGAATACCAGAAGCGTAATTTTTCCCGCAGAAGATGAGATTACCGTGGAAATCGGAGAGGGCAGCCGCAAAGGTGAGGCAAAAGCGGTGGTTTCCTTTGACGGAGACACCAATGTGACAATGAAAACAGGAGATCGGGTAGTTATCCGGCGCTCAGAAAAGGATACACAAATTGTAAAAATCAGTAACATCAGTTTTCTTGAAGTATTGAGACGGAAAATGAAGAATTAAGGAGGCCAGTCATGAAAATTGCCAGACATTCAAAAATTATTGACCTGATTAACCAATACGATATTGAAACCCAGGAAGAACTGGCAGCAAAACTGCAGGAAGCAGGATTTGCAGTGACGCAGGCTACCGTTTCCAGAGACATTCGGGAATTAAAGCTGATGAAAGCTGCAAAACCGGGTGGCGGCTCCAGATACATGGTTATGGAGCAGAGGGATAATCAAAACAGTGAAAAATATAAAAGAGTGTTAAGGGATGCGTTTCTGTCTATGGATATGGCTCAGAATATACTGGTGATCAAAACGGTTGCCGGTATGGCCAATGCGGCAGGGGCAGCTCTTGACAGTATGAATATGAGTGAAATTGTAGGCTGCATAGCAGGAGATGACACCATAGCCTGTATCAACAGGACAGTGGATGATACCATTATTTTAATGGAAAAAATTAAAAAAATAATCGGAACTGGCGAAGAGAGTACAAGGTAAAAATATGTTAGTACATTTGCATGTAAAAAATCTGGCACTGATTGATGAGGCAGAAGTGGATTTTACGGAAGGGCTGAATATTCTCACAGGAGAAACCGGTGCCGGAAAATCCATTCTGATCGGCTCCATTAATCTGGCGCTGGGACAGAAAGCTTCCAGAGAAATGATTCGGGAAAATGCAGAGTATGCTTTTGTGGAACTGGTATTTCAGGTAAACAAAAAGACAGAAGAACAACTGTGTCAGATGGATATTTTCCCGGAAGAAGGGCAGGTTATTATCAGCAGGAAACTTACAGGAAACAGAAGCATCTGTAAAATCAACGGAGAAACCTGTACGGTTTCTGCAGTCAAAGCAGCAGCAGCTTATTTGCTGGATATTCATGGACAGCATGAACATCAGTCTTTATTGTATCCGGAAAAGCAGATGGAAATACTGGATGCGTACGGAAAAGAGGAAATCTTTGAGAAGAGAGGCAAGACTGCAGAGCTGTTTCAGGAATACGCAGATTTGAAAAAAGAACTGGAAGCTTATGAGTTGGATGAAGAACAGAGACAGCGGGAAATGGATTTCCTTGCTTATGAAATTGCAGAAATTGAAGAGGCACAGCTTAGAGAAGGAGAAGATGAAGAGCTGGAAGCTCAGTACAAAAAGCTTCTCAACGGAAAAAAAATAACAGAAACCCTGGGCGAAGTTTATGAACTTACTGGATATGAACAGGAAGGAAGCGCAGAGCAGATCGGGAGAGGTGTAAGAAAACTTTCTCAGATTGCGGAACTGGATGAGAATCTGGAGGGACTTTATTCCATGTTGAATGATGTGGATTCCCTGCTTTCTGATTTTAACAGGGAAGTGTCCGGCTATCTGACAGATTTCTCTTTTTCGCAGGAAGCGTTCGGAGAGATTGAAAGCAGACTGGATCGGATTAATCGCCTGAAAGCAAAATACGGAAGAGAAATTCAGGATATTTTGTCCTATAAAGAGGAAAAAGAAAAGGAACTGGAACGTCTGGAAAATTTTGAATTGCATAAAGGACAGTTGGAGAAAGCACTCACGGAAAAAACAAAGATTCTGGAAAAAGAGAGCCGTGAACTTACAGTGCTGCGCAAAAAGTGGGCAAAAAAACTGGAGAAAGAAATTATTGCAGGTCTGCAGGATCTGAATTTTCTGGAAGTTACGTTTTCCATTGATTTTCAGGAAAAAGAAGTTTTTGGACCGGGAGGAAAAGACCGGATCTGTTTCCTGATATCTACAAATCCGGGAGAACCTGTGCGAGAACTGGCAAAAGTAGTTTCCGGGGGTGAATTGTCCAGAATTATGCTTGCCATCAAGACGATTCTTGCAGATAAGGATGAAAAGGAAACGTTGATTTTTGATGAAATTGATACAGGTATCAGTGGAAGAACCGCATGGAAAGTTTCTGAAAAAATGGCAGTTATCGGAAGAGAGCATCAGGTTCTTTGTATTACTCATCTTCCGCAGATTGCAGCCCAGGCAGACTCGCATTTTCTTATTCAAAAAAATGTGGAAAAACAGGAAACACAGACAAGAATTTTCCGGTTGTCAGACCAGGATGCAACCAGAGAACTGGCAAGAATGCTGGGAAGTGACAAGATTACAGATGCAGTTTTATCAAATGCGTCAGAAATGAAAGAAATGGCACGGCAACAAAAAAATACAAGATTGAAATAGATGAATTCTCACATACTAAAGAAGGGTACAAAAGTTGTATCCTTCTTTTTTTCCTGAAAAAATGCAGGAATCTGGATACATTCTTGAAGAAAATTTGGAAAAAGGATGTGATTTGGGTGAGAAAATGTAATTATCGTCGATTTCTTTGCGTATTATTAACAGCAGATTTGATTATGACGGGCGTGTTTGGATGGCAGGCATTGAAAAATGTAATTCCGGATACGATTTATGTACAAAAGGACAGGAAAGAGGAAGTTGCTCAGATACTGGATATTCCTTTTGTCACCTGTCAGGATACCATTAAGGTTTCAGATGCAAACGCATACAGGGTATCCTGTAATCTGCTTGGGGTGTTTCCTCTGAAAGAGGTTAAAGTAGAAACAGTAAAAGAAAAGAAATTAGGAATTTGCGGTCTTCCCGTAGGATTTTATATGGAAACACAAGGAGTTCTTATTGTCGATACAGGAGAGATTATCAATATGGATGGAATTCCTTGTGAGCCGGCTGCCAATATTGTAAAGTCCGGAGATTATATTCTGGAAGCAAACGGGGAGGCTGTACAGACAAAAAAAGAGTTGATTGAGAAAATCAATGCATCAAATGGAAATCCGGTGACCCTTCTGGTAAAACGAGAAGGGGAGGAAATTCCCGTTTCCATTGAACCGGTTATGGGACAGGATACCAGATACAAACTTGGCGTATGGGTAAGAGACAATACGCAGGGAATCGGTACCCTGACGTATGTGGAGGATGATGGATCTTATGGTGCACTTGGACATGGAATCAGTGATACGGATACCGGTCAGCTGCTGGAAGTATCCAGAGGAGAACTGTATGAAGCCAGGATTGTTTCTGTTTTGAAGGGAAGCAAAGGAAACCCGGGAGAGCTTTCCGGATACATTGATTACAGCCTGGAAAACAAAATCGGGGAGATTCAGACAAATACAGAAAAAGGCGTATATGGAAGAATGGATGCAGGATGCCTTTCCAGACTTCCGATTTCTTACAGGATGGTTGGGTATAAGCAGGAAGTCCAGATCGGAGAAGCCCAGATATGGGCCGGTGTAGATGGGAAAGTACAGCCATATTCTGCACGGATTACAGATATTTTTCCGGATCAGGCAGATTCCAATAAAGCCTTTTCTATTCAGGTGACGGATTCCGAACTTCTTGCAAAAACCGGAGGAATTGTACAGGGAATGAGCGGAAGTCCGGTGGTCCAGAATGGAAAAATAATTGGTGCAGTCACCCATGTTTTTGTTCAGGATGCTTCCAGGGGATATGGGATTTTTATTGAAAAAATGTTAAAGGAATAAAAAGAAAAAAGAGAGATAATAGATAAAGATAAAAAAAGATGTCGAAAAATAAGATTATAGATAGATAATTGACAGAAAAATTAGCTTGATTATACAAACAACTGATAATATAATACAAGTAGTCTTCAGGGATGGCGATTCAACAGGGCGCCCGTCATTTACTGAAGAAAAAGAGCAACATGGGTATGGAGGACAAGTAATGGAAAAATTAAATGTCGCAATTGCAGATGACAATGAAAAGATGTTGGATTTACTGGGAAACCTCATAAATGAAGATAAAGATCTGGAACTGGTTGGGCATGCCAACAATGGCGCCGATATATACGATATTATCAAAGAAAAAGAACCGGATGTAGTGCTTTTGGATATTATTATGCCGAAAGTGGACGGACTGAGTGTAATGGAACGCGTGGGAAGAGATGGAAACCTTAAAAAACATCCTGCATTTATCGTAATTTCCGCAGTAGGGAAAGAACAGATTACGGAGGATGCCTTTAATCTGGGTGCTAATTATTATGTGCTGAAACCTTTTGATAATAAAATGCTTCTTTCAAGAATCAAACACATCCGGCAGATGAAAGAGAACAAAACAAGAGAAAGCAGAACGGTAAATGCTTACGAAGACAATACCACATATTTTGAGAGAAATCTGGAAGCAGATGTGACCAATATCATTCACGAAATCGGAGTACCGGCGCACATCAAAGGATATCAATATCTGAGAGATGCCATTATCCTCTCTGTGAATGACATGGAAATGCTTAATTCTATCACAAAAATATTGTATCCGACCATTGCAAAAAAGCATCAGACTACACCAAGCCGGGTGGAACGGGCTATCCGCCATGCCATTGAAGTGGCGTGGAGCAGAGGAAAAATGGATACCATTGATGAATTATTTGGATATACAGTCAGTACGGGAAAAGGAAAACCTACAAATTCGGAGTTTATTGCATTGATTGCAGACAAAATCAGATTGGAATACAAAAAATAACTTTCCTTAAAAGGAAATTTAAGGTATAATCACTTTGTAGAGACATCGGATGAAGGAGGTATTTCCGTGAAAAAAATTTTGTTTGTGGCTTCAGAAGCCGTTCCGTTTATAAAGACAGGGGGTCTTGCGGACGTTGTAGGTGCATTGCCGAAGTGCTTCGACAAAAAAGAATTTGATGTAAGAGTGATTATTCCGAAATATATGTGCATGAAGGAAGAATATAAGAATCAGCTTCAGTACATTACACATTTTTATATGGATATTGGATATCGTCGTGAATATGTGGGAATCATGCAGATGGTTTACGAAGGAATCCAGTTTTATTTTATTGATAATGAATATTATTTCTCTGGTTATCAGCCATACGGAGATATTCGGTTTGATATTGAGAAATTCTCTTATTTTTCAAAGGCAGCTTTATCCATTCTGCCTGTCATTGATTTCAAACCGGATCTGATCCACTGCCATGACTGGCAGACCGGACTGGTTCCTGTATATCTGAAGGACCGTTTTCAGGACGGACCTTTTTATCAGGGAATCAAGACTGTCATGACCATACATAATTTGAAATTCCAGGGTACCTGGGATGTTAAGACAATCCGGGATCTGACAGGACTTTCTGCTTATTATTTTACACCGGATAAACTGGAGGCCTATAAAGACGCCAATCTTCTGAAGGGCGGTCTTGTATATGCAGATGCCATTACGACTGTAAGTGATACTTATGCGGAAGAAATCAAAACAGAATTCTACGGAGAAGGACTGGATGGACTTATGAGAGCCCGTGCTCATGATCTGCGGGGAATCGTAAATGGAATTGATTATGATGAATACGATCCGGAGACAGATAAATGGCTGGCGAAAAACTACAATGCCAAGAATTTCCGTAAAGAAAAAGTAAAGAATAAGATGGATCTGCAAAGAGAACTGGGACTGAATCAGGATCCGAAAGCCATGATGATCGGTATCGTATCAAGACTTACAGATCAGAAGGGATTTGATTTGATTGCTTACGTGATGGATGAACTGTGTCAGGACAACATTCAGCTGGTGGTTCTTGGAACAGGGGAAGAGCGTTATGAAAATATGTTCCGCCATTTTGCGTGGAAGTATCAGGGAAAAGTTTCCGCAAATATATTCTATGATAATTCCATGTCACACAGAATCTATGCTTCCTGTGATGCATTTTTGATGCCGTCTCTTTTTGAGCCATGTGGATTGAGTCAGTTGATGAGTCTCCGCTATGGAACCATTCCGATTGTACGTGAGACCGGTGGTCTGAAAGATACCGTAGAACCGTACAATGAGTACGAGAGCACAGGAACAGGATTCAGCTTTAAAAACTACAATGCACATGAAATGCTGGCTACCGTTCGTTATGCAGAATCCGTTTATTACAATAAAAAACGGGAATGGAACAAACTGGTGGACCGGGCTATGGCAAAGGATTATTCCTGGAAGAATTCAGCAAAACAGTATGAAGAAATGTATAACTGGCTCATTGGATAATTGAATAGAGCAAATAAAAAACGGATGGCTTTTGGCGCATCCGTTTTTCATTTGCCAAGATTTTCAATCCTTTACAAAAACAGAGGTGTGAAAACAACGGCAACAATGGTCATTAATTTAATCAGAATGTTGATGGAAGGTCCGGATGTGTCTTTAAAGGGATCACCTACCGTATCTCCGACGACAGCAGCTTTGTGAGCGGAGCTGCCTTTTCCGCCATGTGTACCTTCTTCGATATATTTTTTTGCGTTATCCCATGCACCGCCGGAATTAGCCATAAAAATGGCCATAAGAACACCGGTGACCAGAGAACCCGCCAGAAGACCTCCAAGAGCAGCAGGACCCAGAAGTAATCCACACAACAAAGGGGCAGCAACAGCCATAATGCCCGGAACCAACATTTCTTGCAATGCGGCCTGTGTGGAAATCTGTACGCAGGAAGAATAATCCGGTTTTCCTGTTCCCTCCATAATTCCCGGAATAGTACGGAACTGTCGGCGAACCTCTTCAATCATCTTATTAGCTGCCCGGGATACAGAATCCATGGTGAGTGCAGAGAAAAGGAAAGGAAGCATACCACCCAGGAAAAGACCTGTGATGACCTTTGGACTGAGAATATCAATGGCATCCAGTCCAACTGCTTCCGCATAGGAAACAAAAAGAGCCAGAGCAGTAAGCGCTGCGGAACCAATTGCAAATCCTTTGCCCATGGCAGCTGTTGTGTTTCCTACAGAATCCAGCTTGTCTGTTATATTACGTACCGATTTGTCAAGCCCTGACATTTCTGCAATGCCTCCTGCATTGTCCGCAATGGGACCGTATGCATCAATGGCAATGGTGATACCGGCGGTGGAAAGCATGCCTACGGCAGACAGGGCAATACCATATAATTCACAGAAGTAATAGGAAGACAGGATACCTGCAGCAATAAATAATATTGGAAGCATAGTGGAGCGCATTCCTACAGAAAGACCGCTGATGATGGTAGTGGCAGAACCGGTTTCCGACTGCCCTGCAATTTTCTGAACCGGTCGGAAATTACCGGAAGTATAATATTCAGTAGTAATCCCAATCAGAAGACCGACGATGAGACCACTGATAATGGCAAGAGCAGCATTAAAATTTTGAAAAAATGCATAACTCAGAAGAAAGGACAGAACAAGAACTACAAAGCTGGAACCATAGGTGCCTGCTTTCAGTGCTTTGCCCGGATCCGAACTGCTGTTTGCTTTCACAAGAAAAGTACCGGCAATGGAAGCAAGAATTCCCAGTGCAGCCAGTAACAAGGGAAAAACAGCACCCGGAGCCTGATAATAGATAAACCCCAGTGTAATGGCAGAAATCAGGGATCCCGCATAAGATTCAAATAAATCGGCTCCCATACCGGCTACATCTCCTACATTATCTCCTACATTGTCAGCGATCACTGCAGGATTTCTGGGATCATCCTCCGGAATTCCGGCTTCCACTTTTCCAACAAGATCCGCACCCACATCTGCAGCTTTTGTATAAATACCACCGCCTACCCGGGCAAACAACGCAATAGAAGAAGCACCCAGACCAAAGCCGGAGATGATGCCCGTGTCTTTTGTAATGAGATATACCATACTTACACCCAGAAGCCCAAGTCCGGTTACGCACATACCCATAACAGACCCGCCGGAGAATGCGATGGACAGAGCCTTTGCCATGCCGCTTTCACCGGCTGCACCGGCTGTACGTACATTAGCCCGGGTTGCTACCTGCATACCGCAGAATCCTGCAACAGAAGAAAACAGAGCGCCAAGGAGGAAAGCAAAGGCAGTCATCCAGCTGTTTAGAGAGATTCCAAGAAGAATAAAAAGGATTGCTGCAAAGAAAATCAATATCCGGTACTCGGCAAAAAGAAAGGCCTGAGCACCTTCGTGAATGTAGGAGGCAATTTCCTGCATCCTTGCATTTCCTGCTTTTTGTCGACGAATATCACGAACCAGGCAAAAGGCAAACAGAAGTGCTGCTGCACCTATACATGGTGCAAAATAGATCAGTTTTTCCATAATTCTCCTTTCTTTACAAAAGCCTGCATTGTGATAATTGTCCGGGATATAAATGAAGACTTTTGTAATGTAAAAATTATACAGTTTATAATTGAATTATACAGGAAGACCGTCAAGAAACCATCAAATATATATCAAAAAAATGAAGTTTTTATAGAACGGTCAAGGGAATAGACAAGTGCATGTTTTCTTTTTGCGGAGCGTTGAAAAGTGGATGCGGGAATAGTATAATGTTTGATAATAGTCAGGGACAGGAGGAAAAAGAGTGAACGAACAGACAAGATACGAAATTATGAAAAACAGAGAACTGCTGAAAGGCTATCATTCCGGCGATGTAGGGGCAGAAGCCACCGACCAGGAACAGAAACTTCCGCCTGTTGCCAGTATGAAAAAGGGGAAAGAGAAACAGAATATTTTATTGCCTTCCGATTTTGAAAAACTGGAAATTTCAGAAGATATAAGAGTTTTGTTTGAACAGAGAAAGAGCAGGAGAACCTATGCAAAAGAGGAGATGACACAAAGAGAATTGTCTTTTCTTTTATGGGCAAGTCAAGGAACTCGGAAACTTCCGCAAGATCAGAGGCAGATCACATTTCGAATGGTTCCTTCTGCCGGTTCCAGACATCCTTTTGAGACGTATTTGTTTGTAAATTATGTGGAAGGACTGAAAAAAGGGATTTACCATTATCTTCCGGAAGTGCATGGACTGGAACTGTATGAAGACAGAGAAGATTTTGAAGAAGAACTGACACAGGCATTATGCGGTCAGAAATTCGCAGCAGAAGCTCCTGTTCTTTTTGTATGGAGTGCGTTGCCTTACAGAACTGAGTGGCGATACGGAAAAAAAGCTGCAAAATATATCCTTCTGGATGCCGGGCATGTATGTGAGAATCTTTATCTTGCCTGTGAAGCAATCAACTGCGGAACCTGCGCCATCGGCTCCTATGATCAGGAAGGGATGGATGAACTTCTGGGATTTATGCCGGGACCTTCAGCAGACAGAGAATATGAATGCGTGGTATATGCTGCACCGGTAGGAAAACGGAAATAACAACAGTGAGTATAAAAAAAGCATCTTTCGGCATACTAATTCTGTGACGAAAAAGGCAGAAAACCTGCCGTATAGAAACAGGAGGTAAATGTCATGACAGAATTATCGGTACTTGATTTACAGAATCTGCGTCATTTAATTGGAGGATTCGATACCACGCACTGCAAAATGCAAGATTATGCCAATGAATCCCAGGATCCTCAGGTAAAACAGTTTTTCCAGAAATCTGCACAGTCAGCAATGGAATCAAAACAGCAGCTTATGAAATTTCTGCAGTAGGAGGAAGAAAAGATGACAGAAAAGACAATGGTATCGGATACACTGGTAGGAATCAACGGAGAACTGGTGCGGTATGGAGAAATGATTTCTCAGACAGAGAATCCACAGTTAAAGCAGATGCTGAAACAGATGCGTAATCAGTGTGAAATGTCCCAGGAGGAAATCTATCAGATTGCAAGAGCAAAGAGCTATTATGTACCGGCTGAGAAAGCAAGCCAGGAAGAAATCACCCATGTAAGATCGGTTCTGACCCAGATGGGGGCACAGTAAAAAATATCCGGCCAGGCTGTTGTTTGCAGCAGCCTGGCTGATTATTATATGCGGTCTGGACAGTAACGACCTGTCGAAAAAGTCCGTATTTTGCGTTGGCCTGCTGTTGACTTTTGCTCTGATATCCTTCATAATGAAAACAGACGGAAATAAAATCGGTATTTCTGACAGTCATAAAATGAATTCTGAACATTCTATTTATTTTTCAACACAGCAGTCTGCTGTTAAAATCCCAGAAAATGAAAAAAGAAGAAAAGCAAAATAAAGAAATAGCAGTTGACAATCAGAAAAAATTATACTATGATAAAAGAAAAAACGAACATAAGTTCGCCAGTGGCTTTGTTGGTAGTTTACCAACGATATGAGTGCAGGAAAATTAAATGGAAAAAGGAAAATAATCAAGAAAGGAAAAGCTATTGAGAGGAAGTCTGTACATGTTTGTATAGGTTTCTGATAGCAGCAGTAAGAAATGGTAAAAGAAGATAAATTAAAAGCACTGGATGCAGCGCTTGGACAGATTGAAAAGCAGTTTGGAAAAGGCTCAGTCATGAAACTGGGAGATTCGAATGTAAATATGAATGTGGAATCTGTTCCTACCGGTTCCCTCAGCCTGGATATTGCCCTTGGACTGGGTGGAGTACCAAAGGGAAGAATCATTGAAATTTACGGACCGGAATCCAGCGGTAAAACCACGGTAGCGCTTCATATGGTAGCAGAGGTTCAGAAAAGAGGAGGAATCGCAGGGTTTATTGATGCCGAGCATGCACTGGATCCTGTATATGCCAAGAATATAGGAGTTGATATTGATAATCTGTACATATCCCAGCCGGATAACGGAGAGCAGGCTATGGAAATCACAGAGACCATGGTACGTTCCGGTGCAGTGGATATTGTGATTGTGGACTCTGTAGCTGCCCTTGTTCCAAAAGCAGAGATTGAGGGAGATATGGGAGATTCTCATGTGGGACTTCAGGCACGTCTCATGTCTCAGGCACTGCGTAAACTGACGGCGATTATCAGTAAATATAACTGTATCGTTATTTTCATTAATCAGCTGCGTGAAAAAATCGGTGTGATGTTTGGAAATCCGGAGACAACCACAGGTGGAAGAGCTCTTAAGTTCTATGCTTCTGTTCGTATGGACGTAAGAAGAATTGAAGCTCTGAAGCAGGGAGGAGAAGTAATCGGAAACCGCACCAGAATCAAAGTGGTGAAAAATAAAGTAGCACCTCCATTTAAAGAGGCAGAGTTTGACATTATGTTCGGAAAAGGAATCTCAAAAGAAGGGGATATCCTTGATCTCGCTGTTAATCTGGGAGTGATTGTAAAAAGTGGTGCCTGGTACGCTTATAAAGATGCAAAAATCGGTCAGGGCCGGGAAAATGCAAAACAGTATCTGAGAGACAATCCGGAAATTATGGAGGAAGTGGAAGCGCAGGTACGTGAGAAATACGGACTTGGTCAGGATACGAAGGCTGCCGATGAGAAAAATGCAGAGAAGAAAAAGGGTGAAACTGCTGGAAAAGAAAATCCGGCTAAAGCGTGAGAAGTATGTTAGTCACACAAATACAGGCTGTAACAAAGCAGAAATACAGAGTGGTAATAGAAGGACAGCCCGCCTTTGTTATATACAGAGGCGAGCTGTTCCGCTATAAAATAAAAGAAGGGGAAGAACTTCCTCTCTCTGTCTATCAGGAACTGACAGAAAAAGTATTAAAGAAGAGAGCGATTCTTCGTGCTATGCATATTTTGGAAAGATCCGATAAAACAAAAGCAGAACTGGAAAGAAAACTGATACAGAGCGAATATCCCAGAGCGGCTGTAGAGGCTGCACTGGCTTATGTGGAATCTTTCGGATATATTAACGACAAAAGATATGCACAGCGGTATATAGAATCCGGAAAAGAGAAGAAGGGGAAGGCAAGACTGAAACT
Source organism: Blautia sp. (assembly GCA_051880075.1). Classification (GTDB taxonomy): domain Bacteria; phylum Bacillota; class Clostridia; order Lachnospirales; family Lachnospiraceae; genus Blautia. Next base: position 44,602 of record JBJENG010000032.1, read on the forward strand.
GGAACTTGCACGGAAGGGAATTTCAGATTCCGTCATTGAAGAAGCATTAGAGGAAACAGAATTTGAAGATGCCCGCAGCGTCATCCGGGAAATGATGAAGAAGAGGAGAAAAGGAAATTGCCTTTTCGATGAAAAAGAGAAGCGACGTCTGTATGGATTTTTCCAGAGAAAGGGTTTTTCTTCATCAGATATTCTGGCTGTCATCCGGGAAGAGGAACAAAAAGAAGAAGAATATGAGAAATAAAATTCGACAGATTATACATATACAGGCGATTTTAAAATAGGTTTTATGTTGACTTTTTATTAAAAACAGTATAAAATTATACTGTTGTATTTGTACAATGAAAATTTAATAAGGAGGTGCTCCTGTGGTAATCTATGTAATAACTGCAATTGTTGCTGTGTTAATTACATTACTTATTGCGGTTCCTGTTACTGCAAGTATTTCTGTTAAGAAAAAAACAGAAAAGGATGCGGAAACAATCGGGACTGCAGAAGTAAAAGCACGCGGTATTATAGATGATGCACTGAAGACTGCGGAAACGAAAAAGCGTGAAGCTCTTTTGGAGGCGAAAGAAGAAAATCTCCGTACCAAAAATGAACTGGAGAAAGAAACAAAAGAGAGACGGGCTGAACTGCAGAAATATGAGAAGCGTGTGGTTTCCAGAGAAGAGGCTTTAGATAAAAAAGCCGATGCTCTTGAGAGACGGGAAGCGGATTATTCAGCAAAAGAAGCAGAACTGAAGAGAAAAGAAAAGAAAGTCGACGAATTACATGACCAGAGAGTACAGGAACTGGAGAGAATCTCCGGTCTTACCTCCGAACAAGCAAAAGATTATTTGTTAAAAACTGTTGAAGACGAAGTAAAAACTGACACTGCCAAGCTTTATAAAGAACTGGAAAGCAAGGCAAGAGAAGAAGCCGATAAAAAGGCGAAAGAGTATGTAGTAACTGCAATCCAGAAGTGTGCAGCGGATCATGTGGCAGAAGCTACCATTTCTGTAGTGCAGCTCCCAAGCGATGAAATGAAAGGACGTATTATCGGTAGAGAGGGACGTAACATCCGTACACTGGAAACATTAACGGGAGTGGATCTGATCATTGATGATACACCGGAGGCAGTGGTGCTTTCCGGATTTGACCCAATCAGGCGTGAAGTGGCGCGTATCGCATTGGAAAAACTGATTGTGGACGGAAGAATCCATCCGGCCAGAATCGAAGAGATGGTGGAAAAAGCACAAAAAGAAGTAGAAACCATGATGAGAGAAGAGGGAGAAGCAGCTGCACTTGAAGTAGGAGTGCACGGCATTCATCCGGAATTAATCCGTCTGCTGGGACGTATGAAATTCCGCTCCAGCTACGGACAGAATGCATTGAAGCATTCAATCGAAGTGGCACAGCTTGCCGGTCTTCTTGCCGGTGAAGTTGGGACAGACATACGCATGGCAAAACGTGCCGGTCTGTTACATGACATTGGAAAATCCATCGACCATGAAGTGGAAGGTTCCCATATTCAAATCGGTGCTGACTTATGTAGAAAATATAAAGAGTCCCAGTTGGTGATCAATGCCGTGGAATCTCACCACGGTGATGTAGAACCCACTTCACTGGTGGCTTGTCTTGTTCAGGCAGCAGATGCTATTTCAGCAGCAAGACCTGGTGCAAGAAGAGAAACTTTAGAAACATATACCAACAGATTAAAACAATTAGAAGACATAACAAATTCCTTTAAAGGAGTTGACAAATCTTTTGCTATTCAGGCAGGTAGAGAAATTCGTGTAATGGTACTTCCGGATCATGTAAATGACAACGATATGGTACTGTTAGCACGGGATATTTCAAAACAAATTGAAGCAGAACTGGAATATCCGGGACAGATTAAGGTAAGTGTAATTCGTGAAAGTCGCGTAGTTGATTACGCAAAATAGCAACAGGAAAAGCAGCAACAAATCAGAAAAATTTAATTTTTGATTTGCTGCTGTTTTTTTGTTCTTTGGAAAAAACGGGAGGCATAGACTGTAAAGGGTGAGAGCAAATCTATGAATAAATATTTTCGTATATTGTTTCTTCTGTTTTTGGTCGGATTTGCAGGTGGTATTTTGTGTGCCAATTATCTGCAGGCTTCCTCCGGATATGAAACCAGTCTTCTTGGAATTTATATGGCTGAACAGGGGACAGAAACCATTTCAAGGTCTCAGGTGTTTTGGCATTTACTGAAAAAACGGGCAGAATGGTTTTTGGTTTACTTCATCAGCGGCATGACACCTTTTGGTGTTCCTCTGGTCTGGGGAGGAATTTTATGGTTTGGTTTTCTGGCAGGAAATCTGATGACTGCTTTTTTGATGGAATATGGTTTAGTTGGAATACTGACAGGTTTGATCTGTTTCTTTCCCCAGGGGTTCTTCTATCTGCCTGCATGGATTTTCTTTTTCTTTTTTATCCTGCAGATGAGCCAGAAATTCTGGCAGACGCAGGGAAGGACATCCGGTGATTATGGAGCATATTTCTTTTTTATGACAGGGATTTTTGTACTTTTTCTTCTGGGGATTTTTATGGAAAGTTATGTAAATCAAAAGGTGTTGAATTATGTGGTTCGGAATCGCTTGTAAAAAGTTAATAAAAAATTAATATATTTGCAGTTACCACATCTGGTAGACATAAAATCATCTTTTTCGATATCTTGTGGAATTACCGGGGAACCGTAAAAAATATGTAAATACAGGGAAAAATAGGTTTGATTTTTACAGGGAATGTGATATATAATCACTTTATGGTTGCGAGAGACAGAATCGTAAATATTGCAAAAGAGGGATAAACAGATTATGACATACGAGATAGAAGAGTTTATTGGTTATTTACATAACACCAAAGGCACTTCTAAGAATACAGAAGTTTCCTATGAACGGGATTTACGTAAACTGGAACAATTTTTAAGAAATGAAGGGATTACAGAAGTGAAAGAAGTCACTTCCACAAGTCTTAATTCTTATATATTGTATATGGAGCGAAAGAAGTTTGCTGCTTCATCCATTTCCCGGAGTATTGCCTCCATACGGGCGTTTTTCCAGTATTTCTGTCAGAAGGGTGTGATTGAAGAAAATCCGGCGGATATATTGAAGACACCGAGAATAGAGAAAAAAATTCCGGGCATTCTTTCTGTAGAAGAAGTGGATTTGCTGTTGAGTCAGCCGAAAGAGAATACAGCAAAAGGCATGCGCGACAAAGCCATGCTGGAATTATTATATGCCACCGGGATTCGGGTCAGTGAACTGGTCGGACTGAAAATCCAGGATATTAATCTGAAGTTAAGTTATATCACCTGCGATTCCAGTGAAAAAGAAAGGGCCATTCCCTTTGGAAACACAGCCAGAAAGGCTGTGGAGACTTATATGATGAAGTCCAGGGAAACTTTACTGAAAGGGAAAGACAGTGATATCCTTTTTGTAAATTGTTCAGGAAAACCCATGAGCCGCCAGGGATTCTGGAAAGTACTGAAAAGTTATGCGGCATCTGCAGGCATCCAGCAGGATATTACGCCCCATACATTGCGTCATTCTTTTGCGGCACATCTGGTGCAGAATGGTGCGGATCTGAAAAGTGTACAGGAGATGCTGGGACATTCCGATATATCAACAACGCAGATTTATCTGAATATGAATGTAAATAAAATAAGAACGGTGTATATGAAAGCGCATCCAAGAAAATAAAGAGGCTGGAAATCAGCCTCTTTATTTTTAGCACAGTTCTGCAATCGTATATAACAGTTTTTCTGTTTCTTCCCAGCCAAGACATGGGTCTGTAATGGATTTTCCGTAAATATGGTTTGAACCGATTTTCTGACAACCAGATACAAGATAGCTTTCAATCATAACACCTTTTACCAGATGACGGATATCACGGGATACCAGGCGGCTGTGAAGGACTTCTTTTACAATACGTACTTGCTGTTCATATTTTTTGCCGGAATTGGAATGATTGGCATCAATAATAACAGCCGGATTTGCCAGATTTCTGTCGTTATACATTTCAAGAAGCAGCTGCAGATCTTCATAGTGATAGTTTGGAATGGTATTTCCATGTTTGTTCACTGCACCTCTTAAAATTGTATGGGTAAGAGGATTTCCTTCTGTGCGGACTTCCCATCCTCTTGAGATAAAGTCATGACCGCCCTGGGCTGCAACTACAGAGTTAAGCATAACGGAAAAATCACCACTGGTAGGGTTTTTCATACCGACTGGAATATCAAGGCCACTGACCATCAGACGATGTTCCTGATTTTCTACAGAACGGGCACCGATTGCTACATAGGAAAGGAGATCTGAAAGGTAATGCCAGTTATCCGGATAAAGCATTTCGTCAGCAGAGGTCAAACCGGTTTCCTGGATGGAACGCATATGCATATGACGGATGGCAAGAATACCGGCAAGAACGTCCGGCTTTGCTTCCGGATCCGGCTGATGGAGCATTCCTTTATAACCTTCACCGGTAGTACGGGGTTTATTGGTATAGATTCTTGGAACTAATACAAGACGATCTGCAACTTTTTCCTGGATTTTTGCAAGACGATTGGTATAATCACATACAGAATCTTCATTATCAGCAGAACAGGGACCTACAATTACAAGAAATTTATCAGAAGTACCGGTAATGACATCACGAATCATCAGATCTCTCTGTTCTTTTATCTTTTTCATATCCTCCGTTACCGGAGACATTTCTTTGATTTCTTCCGGAGAGGGAAGCTGTCTTACGAATTTGAAACTCATTTTCTAATCTCCTCGTTTTTATTCTCTATCGTACATTTAAATCGAAACTATTATAATACATATAAATTGGGTTGTCGACCGTTTTTTTTCGTAATATCAGAACAGTCAGAACATTTCAGTCTGCAGGGTGCATATATTTTCGGAGAAAAAAGATTGTCAGCAGGGTGATAAACAGTTCACTTATGAGAAGACCCCAGAGATACCCAATGATACCATAGCGGGGAATTATAAAAAATACAAAAAGAAGGCGGATGGACAGGCCCAGAAGATTTTGCAGAAAGTATTTGCCTGTTTCACCCAGACCATTTAAGATGCCGCTGAGTGTGCCGGACAGATAAAGAAAGGGACAGATAAAAGAAAGGGTCTTTATAAATGTTCCGGCAAATTCATTTTTAAACAGAAGAAGGCCCAGAAAGTCTCCGGTACTGTAGAAAAAGAGGGTAGAGAGAAAACCCAGAATCAGACAAAATCGTATAGTGGTAAAAATGCAGGAACGTATTTTATCATAATTTCCGGTTACCTGATTTTCTGCTACAGAAGGCAGAAGCATAACAGAAACAGCACTGGTAATAGCAGAAGGAAACAGGATCAAAGGAAGTGCCATACCGTTCAATACACCATAGATCGATAAAGCTGAGGCGGAATCCAGACCATAAAGGCGCAGATGTCCGGGGATGAGTACAGACTCCATGCTGTGAAGCAGGTTGATGAACAGACGGTTTCCGGTAAGAGGCAGAGCCAGGCAGATAATCTCTTTCAGGGATTTTCCCGGTGTATGCATATGGAGAAAATGATATTCATATTTCCGAAAGTCCAGTAAAATAAAAATCATGGAAAAAATCATGGAAACCAGTTCGCCGAAGAAAAGACCGGATACAGCAAGCATAGGCGTTATGGAACGATTTTCCTGGCACCAGATCAGCCAGATCACATAAGAAGCACCTACACGGGCCAGTTGCTCCACAAGCTGGGACCAGGCAGGAATGGAAGTTTTTTTTCGGGCAAAATAGTAACCGTTTACACAGGAATGAAAAGTACCCATAGGGATAGAAAGGACGGAAACCTTCAGTAATGAAGTACACTGTTCTTCCAGGAGAATATGTACAGCAAACCAGGAGGCATGACGAAAGAGGAGAAAGGTGACCAAAAAGGACAGACTCATGGACAGAGTTGTGGCAAGAAAAAAGATGTCCCGGGCACCTTGTTCATCTTTTAGGGCCGCCCGGGCGGCTACAAAGCGGGAGATGGCAGTCTGGATGCCGCCTACTGTCAGTGCAAAACAGAGGGTATGAATGGGAAAAATAAGCTGATAGATGCCCATTCCCTGTGCACCAATTGTCTGGGAAAGGAATATTCTATAGAGAAAGCCAATGATTTTTGTAAGGAAACCGGACATCGTGAGAATCAGAGTTCCCTTCAGCAGCAGATGTTCACTTTTTTTCATGAAAAATCCTGAAGTCCTTTTTCATAAATATATTCAAAAAAGTATCTTGACAGAACCACGCAGGAATGATATCCTACAAATAAATCCGAGTGAAACGGTCGGAATTGAGAAGAGGATGGTGATTGATTGAAATTATCAACCAAAGGAAGGTACGGATTAAGAGCGTTGATCGATCTTGCTCTGTACAGTGAGGAAGACGCAGTTTCCATACAAAGTATAGCGAAACGACAGAATATATCGGACAGTTACCTGGAGCAGCTGGTGCGTAAACTGAAGAATGCGGGACTGGTTACCAGCGTACGTGGTGCACAGGGAGGATATAAGCTGGCAAAACCGGCAGAAGAGATTTCTGTAGGAGATGTATTACGTGCTTTGGAAGGCAGTCTTGAGGCAGTAACCTGCGGAGGCGAAGACCGCAGCTGTCAGGAGGCAGATTTGTGTGTAACAAGATATGTATGGCAGAGAATCAATAAAAGTATACGGGAAACAGTAGACGCGATCATGTTGAGTCAGCTTGTGGAAGAAAGCCGTATTATGCGGGAGAAAGGGCAGATTCAAATACAAAAATGTGACAATTAGGAGAGAAGAAAAATGAAGACAACAATTTATCTGGATAATGCAGCAACAACAAAAACGGCACAGGAAGTAGTGGATGCCATGCTTCCGTATTTTACGGAAAACTATGGAAATCCTTCCAGTATTTATGAAATTGCCGGCAGAAGTAAAGAAGCCATCACAAAAGGAAGAGAGCAGATTGCGGAAGTGCTGGGAGCAAAGAGTGAGGAAATTTATTTTACTGCAGGAGGCAGTGAGGCAGACAACTGGGCATTAAAAGCTGCTTTTGAAGCATATAAAAACAAAGGAAACCACATTATCACAACGAAGATCGAGCATCATGCTATTCTTCACACCTGTGAATATCTGGAGAAGAGAGGCGCAAGAATCACGTATCTTAATGTGGATGAAAATGGTGTGGTGGATCTGGATGAACTGCAGAAAGCGATTACTCCGGAAACCATTTTGATTTCCGTTATGTTTGCAAATAATGAGATCGGTACCATTCAGCCAATCAGAGAAATCGGTCAGATTGCAAAAGAACATGATATTCTGTTCCACACAGATGCTGTACAGGCATTCGGACAGGTACCTATTCAGGTCGATGAGATGAATATTGATATGCTTAGTTCCAGCGGTCATAAAATCAATGGTCCTAAGGGAATCGGATTTCTGTATATCAGAAAGGGTGTAAAAATTCGTTCCTTTGTTCATGGAGGGGCACAGGAAAGAAAGAGAAGAGCGGGTACAGAAAATGTTCCGGGAATCGTAGGATACGGTGTGGCAGCTGAGAGAGCTGCAAGAACTATGGTGGAACGTACAGCAAGAGAAATCGAACTGCGTGATTATTTCATTGAAAGAATCTTAAATGAGATTCCTTATGTAAGATTAAATGGAGATCCGGAAAGACGTCTTCCCAATAACATTAACGTAAGTTTCCGGTTTATTGAAGGAGAGTCTCTGCTGATCATGCTTGATATGAAGGGAATTGCAGCATCCAGTGGTTCTGCATGTACATCCGGTTCGCTGGATCCTTCCCATGTACTTCTGGCTATCGGATTGCCTCATGAGATTGCACACGGTTCTCTGCGCATGACGATCAGTGAAGAAACCACAAAAGAAGATCTGGATTACACATTGGAACAGATTAAGGAGATTGTTGCAAGATTGAGAGATTTATCTCCCCTTTATGAAGACTTTGTAAAAAAACAGAAAAAATAATAAATGAATAAGAATGAACAATAATGGAGGAATAAAAATATGTACAGTGAAAAAGTTATGGATCATTTCCAGAATCCGAGAAATGTAGGCGAAATTGAGAATGCCAGCGGTGTGGGAACTGTTGGAAATGCAAAATGTGGAGATATTATGAGAATTTATCTCGATATTGATGATAATGGCATTATTCAGGACTGTAAGTTTAAAACTTTTGGCTGCGGAGCAGCAGTTGCCACAAGCAGTATGGCAACGGAACTGGTAAAAGGCAAAAGTATTCAGGAAGCTTTGCAGGTTACAAATAAAGCAGTGATGGAAGCTTTAGACGGACTTCCGCCTGTAAAAGTACACTGTTCCCTGCTGGCAGAAGAAGCCATTCATGCAGCACTTTGGGATTATGCGGAAAAAAATCATATTAAAATTGAAGGCCTGGAAAAGCCAAAAACAGATATTTCCGAAGATGAGGAAGAGGAAGACTATTAATGGAAAAAAAGAAAGTTGTTGTGGGAATGTCAGGTGGTGTGGATTCTTCCGTAGCGGCTTATCTGCTGAAAGAGCAGGGATATGAGGTAATTGGTGTGACCATGCAGATCTGGCAGGACGAAGAAAACACAGTGCAGGAAGAAAATGGCGGCTGCTGTGGACTGAGTGCAGTGGAAGATGCCAGAAGAGTGGCCCGTGCTCTTGAGATTCCCTATTATGTTATGAATTTTAAAAAAGAATTCAAAGAAACCGTTATTGATTATTTTATACAGGAATATCTGGAAGGGCGTACACCAAATCCATGCATCGCATGTAACCGGTATGTAAAATGGGAATCTCTTCTGCAAAGAAGTATGGAAATCGGTGCGGACTATATAGCTACCGGTCATTATGCAAAAATTGCCCGCCTGGATAATGGAAGGTATGCATTGGAAGTTTCCGAAGCTGCGGGAAAAGATCAGACTTATGCTCTTTATAATCTGACCCAGTATCAGCTTTCCCACACACTGATGCCGGTAGGCTCCTATGAGAAAGAAGAAATCCGTAAAATTGCAGAGAAAATCGGTCTTCCGGTGGCACATAAAAAGGACAGTCAGGAAATCTGCTTTGTACCGGATAAAGATTATGCCGGATTTATTGAGACCAATACACAGAAAAAAATCCGGGAAGGAAATTATGTACTGGAAGACGGTACAGTTATTGGCAGGCATAAAGGCATTACCCATTATACCATCGGACAGAGAAAAGGGCTGAATCTGGCAATGGGACATCCTGTGTTTGTGACAGAGATTCGTCCGGAAACCAATGAAGTAGTAATTGGTGAGAATGAAGATTTGTTTAAACGGGAACTGATCTGTAATCATATTAATTTTATGGCAATGGAAGACTTGCGGGAAGACAGGCGTGTAACTGCAAAGATCCGATACAACCATAAAGGCGCTCCTTGCACGATTACACGGGTGGGAGAAGACCGGATCAAAGTTATTTTTGATGAACCGCAAAGAGCCATTACACCGGGACAGGCTGTAGTATTTTATGAAAACGGGTATGTAGCCGGAGGCGGAAGCATTATCGGATAAAAGAACATTCTGTAAAGAAAACCTTCTATAAAGAAAAAAGCAAAGAAGTAGCTGTAATTTTCTTTATAGAAGGTTTTTATTTCATTTTCCCGTTTCTGGTTATGGATACAGGAGCGGTTACAGAGGAAGAAATTCCGGCTTTCTGTTTTTGAAAATGGTATAGTATTTAAATCCGCATTCTTTTAAAAGCATGGCAGCCCGGTTAAAATCATACGCCAGGTGCTGGGGAGCATGGGCATCGGAACCGAATGTGAGAATCTCACCGCCCATTTCCCGATAGCGGATCAGAATCTTTTCCGTGGGATTGGGATGTCCCAGTCCATATTTGAAGCCGCCTGTATTGCACTCCAGACCGATGTTTTTCTGAATCAGAACTTTCAGGATCTCATCAATAATATCTTTGTATTTTTCATAGGTGTAATAAGTATTTCTGTTCGGTCCATAGCGTACCACGTAATCAATGTGTCCGCAGACATCAAAGCAGGAATATTTCTGAAGATTTTCCAGAACACAGGTAAAATACCGGCGATAGGAGGCTTCCTCACTGCGATTTTCAAAAAAAATCCGTTCATAAGGATCGCATCCGTCTACAACATGGACAGAACCGATAATGAAATCAAAGGGATACTGACTGGCAAATTCCGGCAGTTTTCCTGTCAGATGGGGCTGAAGCCCCAATTCGATTCCAAAGTACAAAGAAATTTTGTCCTCATATTTTTGCCGGAGTGCTTTCCAGGTATTCTGATAGGCGGGCATATCCACCAGAAAATCCAAATCTCCCGGAGGAAAATCAAAGTCCATATGTTCCGTAAAACACATGGCAGGAAGTCCCTGACGGATGCCTTCCAGGATCATCTGCTCCATGGGAGTATCGCTGTCACTGGAGAAGGAAGAGTGGAGATGAAAGTCTGCATACATAGTAAGTTCCTCCTTTTATCTTGAGTTTTTTGTAACATTATATAAGAAAAAAGGCAAAATGTACAGCGAAGATACAAAAAGATGTAAAACTGCAATAAATATTTAATTTATGCTTGAATTTTTGTGCAGAATTAGGTACAATATCAAATAGGTTGATGTTTCTTTAACAATCTTAGAAACTTCACGTTAATCAAACACTTTTAGGAGGAATGAATATCATGGCAGTAAAAGTAGCAATCAATGGTTTTGGACGTATCGGACGTCTTGCGTTCAGACAGATGTTTGGAGCAGAAGGATTTGAAGTTGTAGCAATCAACGATTTAACATCCCCGGCAATGTTAGCTCACTTACTGAAATATGACTCTACACAGGGAAGATATGAAAAAGCAGATACAGTAACAGCTGGTGAAGATTCTATCACAGTTGACGGAAAAGAAATCAAAATCTATGCAAAAGCAAACGCAGCTGAACTTCCTTGGGGAGAAATCGGTGTAGACGTAGTTCTGGAATGTACAGGTTTCTATACATCCAAAGCAAAAGCAGAAGCTCATTTACAGGCTGGTGCTAAGAAAGTTGTTATTTCCGCTCCTGCAGGAAATGACCTTCCTACAATCGTTTACAATGTAAACCATGAAACTCTGACAAAAGATGATAACATCATCTCTGCAGCATCTTGTACAACAAACTGCCTGGCTCCAATGGCAAAAGCATTAAATGACCTGGCTCCGATCAAAACAGGTATCATGTGCACAATCCACGCTTACACAGGCGATCAGATGACTCTGGACGGACCACAGAGAAAAGGTGATTTAAGAAGAAGCCGTGCAGCAGCAGTTAATATCGTACCAAACAGCACAGGTGCTGCAAAAGCAATCGGTCTGGTTATTCCAGAACTGAACGGAAAATTAATCGGCGCTGCTCAGCGTGTTCCAACCCCAACAGGTTCTACAACTATCTTAACAGCAGTTGTTGAAGGAACAGTAACAGTTGACCAGATCAACGAAGCTATGAAAAATGCAGCTACAGAATCTTTCGGATACAACACAGACGAAATCGTTTCCAGCGATATCGTAGGTATGAAATTCGGTTCTCTGTTCGATGCAACACAGACAATGGTTCTGCCACTGGACAACGGAACAACTCAGGTTCAGGTTGTATCATGGTATGACAATGAAAATTCTTACACAAGCCAGATGGTAAGAACAATCAAATACTTC
>JBJENG010000033.1:0-2879 GCA_051880075.1 Blautia sp.
GAGTTTTTTCTGGAGATCACATAGGCTTTTGCTTCCCGCTCTGCCCTGTTGTTTGAAATCTCACAGCGGCCATCCATGAGATAGTTCATCAGTTCAGTCCTGTGGTTCTTCGCATAGTTCACTGCTGTTTCCAGTTTGCTTCCTCCGGCGGGATTCAGGGTTTCGATCCAGTCCCAGAAGTCTTCCCATACAGGGGTTTCCTCTTCCAGGCGTTTTTCACTCCTTGCCTGTGGTGTCATTTCCCGGTAAAGCCGTTCCAGATAGAAGAGCCGGTTGCAGAAGGCAACCCCCTTTTCTCCCGGACAGCTGAAATCATCCTTGATGAGCTGTCCGCTGGGATCCGCAATGTCCTGATCGGAAGCAGTGTCCAGAAGCCTTATGCTGTCCCTCCTCCCTTTGGGAACAGCTTCAAAGAACTTTCTCCGGCAGTGGGCGTTATTCGAGTTTTCAGATAACGCCCATTATCCGAAAAGTATGATTATCCGAGCAGATTCTCTGAGAACCTCATTAACTGTACATTTTCAGAAATTATTACTCGGATAATCTTTGTAACTCCTTTAGAATGTAATTACTACATTTATTAAGGAGGTCGGGCTATGTATCTCGATGAAATCAAAAACGGTTCTTTCCGTGAATTGCTGGATTCATTTTTGTGCTTTCTCAGGAATGAGAAACTTTATTCTGATGGCACTATGATTAATTACCGGCGTACATTATGCAAGATCGATGTGTATATGTGTTCAAATGGTTTTGACACATATACACCTACGGTGGGAAATGCTTATTATCAGGATTATATGGATAACAGAATTCCTGCTTCAAGCAGATGCAAAGCAGTACGGACTATGATCACAAGATTGAATGCTTTTGCATCTGGTCAGCCATACGTAATCCAACAGAAATATGCTGCAAAAGTATTTCTTCCAGAAGATTATGAGAATGCGGTTCAGTCATATCTTGATGCCTGTCGGAAGACTGGCAACAAAGCAATAACGATTCATGCAAAGAAATCTTGTCTATACAGTTTTTTGGAAAGATGCATATCTTATGGATGTGAAACGATTTCAAAAATTTCTCCTGACATCGTTACAAGATCCTGTCTTGCTGTCAATGATAAAGATGACTGGAACATAATAAGAGCATTTCTTATTCATCTCTGTCAAAAGGGATATACGGATATTGATTTTTCTACACTGGTTCCCCATTTTCATAGACCAGTTCCAATTCCTACAGTATATTCACCGGATGAAATTCTCAAGGTAGAAAATGCACCTGACCGGACAACTGCGGTCGGTAAGCGTGATTATGCAATGCTTCTTCTTGCTACACGGCTTGGGATCCGTTCAGGAGACATTGTCAGACTAACATTCAAAGACATTGATCCATCAAGAGGCATCATTCAGTTTGTGCAGGAGAAAACCGGCGAACAGATATCCCTTCCTCTGATCCAGGAAGTTTCTGATGCATTGGAAGATTATATTCATCATTCCAGACCCGCATCCTCTGAATCAAGGATATTTTTACGGTCATCTGCCCCATACACTCCAATCACAACTTCAGTAATACGTTTTGCTGTAACGAAATATTTCAAAAAGGCAGGAGTTGATACTACAGGTAAAAAACACGGACCTCATGTGTTTCGATCATCCCTGGCAAGTTCAATGGTAAATGACGGACATCCCTATGAATCTATCCGTGCGATACTCGGTCATACGGATCCGGATGCTGTAAAACATTATGCGAAGCTTGATATCGAAAGGCTGCGTACCTGTGCTCTTCCCGTTCCCCCTCCGTCTGGTTCTTTTCTCAGATTTCTAAAAGGAGGTACCTGCAATGGAATTTAACAGTATATTTCGGGAAGAAATGCAGCGTTATTTAATGCTGCGAAAGGAATCCTGCAGTAAAAGCACCTATGATCATAACAGGGAAGTATTGAAATCTTTTGATCGATATTTACAGTCAGCAGGATGTGAGAGCAGGGAAATCAAAGAAACCTGTATCATTGATTGGATGCATACACTCAGCGGCAAGACTTCTACGGTAGCCGGAAAGGTGATTATTCTCCGATTGTTTCTGATCTATCTTCGTGGATATGGACTGTCACCTTTTATTCCGGAGATTCCCAAAATCCATGATGATTACGTTCCATACATCTATAATGATGATGAGGTAAAACTAATTATTAATTCTGCAGACAATCTAAAAAAAGGGCCTGTCAGGACAAACAAACTGATTCATCTTGAAATGCCTGTTATCATCCGCCTGCTGTATGGCTGTGGGCTTCGGATTGGAGAAACACTTTCACTGCAGGTAAAAGATGTCGATTTTGACAAAGGCTGTCTTTTGCTCCGGCAGACAAAACGGAAAAAACAGCGTATTGTCCCCATGCATCATACCATGACGGAAATACTTCACGATTACTGTTATGCGATGTGCCTGGTCGGTAAACCGGAAGCATATCTTTTTCCGTCTTCGATGTCAGATAATCCATTGACAGTAAAGTCTGCAAAACATAAATTCGACAGTATTCTTCATGAGAACGGGATCACTCTCAATGGAAGAAACAGGCATGAACGCGGCCCGTGTCTGCATACCATAAGACACACTTTTGCATTAAAATCATTTAAACAGATCGAAGAAGCCGGGATCGTTCAGAATGACGCAATCCCCTATCTTTCCATATATCTCGGGCATGACAGCCTGAACGAAACGGAAAAGTACCTTAAATTCAGCAGTGAAGCATTCCCTGAAGATATGGATCTTTTTGAAACCTATATATCAGCAGTGTGGCCGGAGGTATCCTATGAAGAATAAAAACCTGATATTTCTGGAACTGCTTGAAGCATTCTTTTCAAACTATCTGCCCGATGCAGTCGGAG
>JBJENG010000034.1:0-2829 GCA_051880075.1 Blautia sp.
CATAGGCATCACTCCTTTCATTTTGGATACAAAAAAGGATGCTGTCCCATTAACTGGATTGCATCCTTTCTTACTTGCTTTGAAACAAAGCATTATTCAGTTCTGTTATCAGACTTTCTATGAGCTCTTTATTCTGCACATAAGATTGCCTTCTGATCTGGACTTTTCTCTTCACATCGTTGTATGAAAAATCCTTGCCTCCATTCGCTTTCTTCTCTAAAGCGATTTCTGTATATCGTCTCCTTATCCAGTGTTCCTGTGTCTCACATACCTCATCAAAAAAATTCTGCATTTCAGGAAGATAGCGCAGTCTTCCATAGACATCATCCCTGTTTATTCCAGCCACTCTACATATCCAGCTGATAGTTACACGTTTTCGGGGATCACCTGTTTTCTGAATTATCTCATAGGCTTGCCTGAGCTGCATCAGCGCCTTTTCTCCCCATTCATTCCAACGTGGTTTATCAAACTCACAGGTCAGTCTTTCTGAAAGCCATTCAGGATCTACCCGATTCATATATTCATACGCACCCGGAACCCGTTCCTTCAAATCTTTACAAGAAAGATCTGGAGTTTTTTTATACTCCGTTTCAATCTTTTCTTTGTAAAACTTGTATGCATCGTTTCTTTTGATTCCTTTTTTATCCTCCCTCAACAGGAAAGCTGATTTATGGCGGAAACTCAGATCAATCCCCTTTGCTTGTGCCCGATACAAAATACTGGATATCGATATTTCCAGATCATCTGCGATCTGCTTCATCGTTGTATTTTTATCCATGAGCAGTTCCTGAAACAGCTCTTCTTTCAGGAACCCTTGGTCAACAATCCTTGGTTCCAGCATATAATCATCCATGCTTTGCAGGGGATTTTTTCTTTTATACATCATTCCGCACATCGGACAGCGGAACCAGGCCCATATTTCAGAGCCTGCCGCCTTCACTTTACGCTCCGTAATACTCGGTTTCATAAAGCATCGGCACTTTTTGTTGATACATAACCATGGACCTGACCCATAGGGGATGTCAATTTCAGGAACAGACTGATAAAAATTCTCTGCCGAACCGGCAAAAAACTCCATCAGAAGGATGTGATGGATAGGCCTGAGATTAAAACCTATGCTTTCCTGAAGATATCTTAGCCAGAACAATGGATCATCTTTATAGGGTATGATTTCCCGTAAAAAGTCCATGCCGAAAAATTCTGTGAAATCCTTTCTTATGTCTGACCTGTTTCGGATTACCCCATGTGTATACAGGTAGCCGTTCTGGGATAAATAAATACGGTATTTCCGGCTCAGATTTTTATACCCGCCAAATTTTCTGCCATTTCGCTGAAGCCATTCGCTGTCTTTGGCCACAGCCAGATATTTCTCCTGAAACTTAACAGATTCCAGTGGCTGTTCCAGATTGATATTTCTTAAAACATACGATGCGGGATAGCTTCTGACCCGCATTTCTCTTAATGGTGCGTCTGCTTCAAGTATCCTGCATTCGTGCTTCGGACAGACCACTATACCTTCCAGCTGTGGCAGGATATGCCAGTAGGGCTCTCCGTATTTCTGGATATCTTCCCTTGCACAGGCAGGACAGTAGCGCAGGTTCAGGATCGGAACACTATACTTATTCTTACGTCTCATTTTCAGAACAGCAGTTTCAAGGACATTTTTATCAACATTACCGCTGATTACCTGTTCCATGTCAGAAAATATCTCATCTGTTGCCGCAACGGAGAAGTACGGATAACCAGAGTGATTGCAGACCAGTTTTTCTGCCGTGATGCCACTGCCCGGAAACAGCCAGTACTCCATAAGTTCCAGCCCTCTCGGAAAAAATACTGTCGCTGCAAGCATACCCCTACCTTCTTTAAAGAACATACCGGCAGCTTTTTCTGTTGATGTGATCCCAGAACGAACATGAAACCGGCAAAAAATACTGTAAAGACTCTCGTCAGGGTAAGGAGCAGGAAAAAACGGAAGATGACCTGTTTCTACCATTCTAAATCATCAACCAGACCGCTCTGCTTCAGACCTTCATAGCTGTCACTTCTACGGATATCTTTGTCTACTTGTTTTTCCTCTTTTATTGCTTTTGCCTGAGTATCTGACAGATACATCTGGTAAGCTTCCTTAAAAGCCTGCCCCACCGTGATCGGATTCTTATGAGAAGCCGCAACCCGACCTGCGAGTTTTCTCGCAGTACCCGGAGCAACATCCACTTCCATCAGCTTGATCACAGTCTGTTCCATTACTGACAGCTTCTGTTCGGGAGTCTTTCTTTCGATTTCTTCGACCGGCATCTGATAAGCAGAAAGATAGTCTTCGATACTGATAGGCGTGATGTCTCCGTATTTAAGTATCTTCTTTTTATCGCCACTTCTCAGAGCATCCAGCATAGGTTTCACAAGCGCCAGCTTTTTAACAGCCGTTCTGCGGATATCTTCCACAGAGAAGCTTTCTTTTCCACTGGTAATGGCATCGATCTGTACGATGGCATAAAGCTTGACTGCGATGTCTATGATTCCCTGGCTCTCATCATATAGTACTTCTGACAATTCAGCGCTGAGTGGGATCACAGTTCTTGTCCATTGATATCTCCACATGGACCTTACAAAAAGATTCCATGCGGCATCTTTTGACATGCGATCCCAGATCAGGTCCCCCTGGCCGCTTCCCCTTCTTGCCTGTCGGAACTCCCCCTGCAGGAGGGACATGGCTTTGGTTGTTCCGATGAGAACGACCGGAACTCCTATCGTATTGACCAGCGTAACAAAAAAATTCAGCATCTTATCGGAACCGCCGCCTTTTGCTTCACTGAGATGCTGTATCTCATC
>JBJENG010000035.1:0-55093 GCA_051880075.1 Blautia sp.
CAATCTATCATACTAATCTTTTTTTGAACATCCCTGAAAACGTGCGTTTACCGTGAAGAACATACCTCGTTCCCTTGAAAAAAGTCCGGCATTCTGTTATAGTAAGTACAACAGACTTGCGAGAGAAATAGATGTGCTGGAGAAGGTATTATGGATGAAAAAATACAAGTCCTGGGTATTTCTGTAGAGAAATGCTATGTGGATGAAGTAATGGATAATATTAATGAAAACTGGAACAGGGAGGATGTTCTGGCAACGTATGGCGTTATTAATATGAAGCTGCTTATGGCGGCCCGGAAAGATGAACAGCTCAAAGCTTATATTGATGCATTGGATAAAGCAGCAGTGGATGAACCGGAGGTACTCCATGCTGCGGGGATGAGTGATGCAAGAATGGAGGAAGAAGTGCTGGGACACAGCTTCTTCGGGACTTTGTTTTGGTATCTGTCTTATTATCAGAATCAGATTTTTCTTCTGGGAGAAAATTCCAGAGACACAGAAGAGTTTTATTCTTATGTAAAAGACAAGTATCCCCGGATTGTTATACTGGGAAAAGGAAATCTGGAAGACTGTAATGGAGATGAATTTGATAAGATTATTAACGATATCAATGCATTAACGCCACAGGCAGTTCTGGGATGTTCGAAAAATTTCGGAATCGAACGGTTTGTGCAGGAGCACAGGAGGAAAATTAATACGAGAGTCTTTTTCTGTCTGGGACAATGTGAAGAAATCCGAAAAGAAGCAGGAGTAAAAAAGACCTGGCTGGAAAAACTGTTAGAGAAAAATTCTTTTAAAAAGATGGTCTCTCAGTATAAAGAAGGGACGGAAAAAGGAGAAGAGTAATATGCTTGCAAAAGAAAAAAAAGACTGGCGGGCATATGGATGTATATTAATCGGGACAGCTGTTATGGCTGTCTCGATTAAATCCATTTATGATTATATGCAGATGGTCACAGGTGGTTTTTCCGGACTTGCCATAATTATCAAGGCCATTACGGAAAAAATCCTTCCGGGAGGAATTCCTCTGTGGTTTACAAATCTAGTATTAAATGTGCCTTTGTTTATTCTGGGTATAAGAATCAAAGGCTGGGAATTTACCAGAAAATCGGTACTTGGTGCCATGATGTTGTCTTTTTGGCTGTATCTGATTCCGCCCCTTCCCATTATACCGGATGATATGCTTCTTGCAGCCTTGTTCGGCGGTGTGATCATGGGGATCGGAATCGGTTTTATTTTTATGGGACAGAGTACCACCGGAGGAACGGATATGGTGGCAGCCTTGATTCAGCATAGGCTTCGCCATTATTCTGTTGCGCAGATTCTTCAGGTGATTGACGGACTGATTGTGCTTCTCGGTGTTTTTATATTCGGACTTCAGAAAGCCCTGTATGCAGTGATCGCTATCGTAGTTACCACAAAAGTTACAGACGGATTTCTGGAAGGTATGAAATTTGCCAAGATTGCTTTTATCATTACAGATAACCATAAAGAAATGGCAGATATTATTATGGAAAATCTGGAAAGAGGAATCACAGGAATTTCCTCAAAGGGTTTATATTCGGGAAAGGACAGAATCATGCTGTTCTGTGTGGTGGATAAAAAACAGATCGTGCGTCTGAAAGAAATTGTAATGCAGACAGATCCGGGTGCCTTTGTCATTGTAACAGATGCCCGGGAGGTGATAGGAGAGGGATTTCACAGAAGTGAGAGCCTGTGAAAAAATAAAGGGAAAATATGAACAAATTATTACAAATTGAAAAAAATATGTAATAATTAATATTTTCTCTTTATTTTTTTCTCTTTCTGTATTAGTATATAGAGTAGGGTTTTTGTTTTTTTGGGGATAGAAGTTATTAACTATATGATGAGAGAGGGAATGAACATGATATCAAACCAGGTATTACAAAACACGCTGGACGGATTAAAGTCCATATCCAGAACAGATTTATGTATCACAGATGTGGAAGGAAAAGTGCTGGCATCTACTTTTTCTGAAAATGTATGTACACAGGAGGAGGTACTTGCATTTGTCAATTCACAGGCTGACAGCCAGGTGATTAAAGGATATCAGTTTTTCAAAATCTACGATGACCATCAACTGGAATATGTTCTGGTCGTCCTGAGTGCAGGAGAGGATGTATATACTCTTGGAAAACTTGTAGTTTTCCAGATTCAGAGCCTGCTCACTGCATACAAAGAAAGATTTAACAAAGACAATTTTATTAAAAATCTGCTTTTGGATAATCTGCTGCTGGTAGATATTCATAACAGGGCAAAAAAGCTGCATATTGAAGTGGATGTCCGAAGGGTTGTATTTATTCTTGAGACCAGTCCGGATAAGGATTATGGTTCTCTTGAGAATGTAAAGAGTCTTCTTGGAGGCAAAAACGGTGATTTTGTGACGGCAGTGGATGAGAAAAGTATCATCATTGTGAAAGAACTGTCCGCTGCAGATGGCTATGCACAGGTGGATAAAGCTGCAAATATGATTCTTGCATCACTGGGGATGGAAAGAGACGGCAAAACCCATATTGCATATGGTACTGTGGTAAAGGAACTCAAAGAAGTATCCCGTTCTTACAAAGAGGCACGTATGGCTCTTGACGTGGGAAAAATCTTTTTTGGCGATAAAGAAGTGATTGCGTACAGCTCTCTTGGCATCGGACGTCTGATTTATCAGCTGCCGATCCCGCTCTGTAAAATGTTTATCCGGGAAATATTCGACAGCAAATCTCCGGATGATTTTGATGAAGAAACGTTAACTACAATCAATAAATTTTTTGAGAACAGCCTGAATGTTTCAGAGACCTCCAGACAGTTGTATATACATAGGAATACTCTGGTTTACCGTCTGGATAAGCTCCAGAAGAGCACAGGTCTGGATTTGCGGGTGTTTGAAGATGCCATAACATTTAAGATTGCGTTGATGGTAGTGAAATACATGAAATACATGGAGACACTTGATTACTGATATACAGGGAACGGATATCAGGAAAACAGGAGGATATTTATGATTGATTTAAATGGCGTGAGCAAATCATACAGCAAAGGCCAGCCGGCCCTTGATAATGTGAGCCTGCACGTGGAAAGGGGAGAATTTGTTTTTATCGTTGGAAACAGCGGTTCAGGCAAATCTACCCTGATCAAACTTCTGCTGAAGGAACTGGAGCCTACAAAAGGAACCATTACTGTAAACGGTCAGAGGCTTGATAAACTGAAACATAGAAAAGTTGCAAAATACAGAAGAGGATTAGGCGTTGTGTTCCAGGATTTCCGTCTGCTGAAAGACAGAAATGTCTATGAGAATGTTGCATTTGCCCAGAGAGTAATTGAACGTCCGACACGTGTGATTAAAAAACGTGTGCCGGAGATGCTTACGCTTGTAGGTCTTGCTGAAAAATATAAATCCCGTCCGGATCAGCTCTCCGGAGGTGAGCAGCAGAGAGTGGCACTGGCAAGAGCGCTCGTTAACCGACCAAGTCTGCTTCTTGCAGACGAGCCTACCGGCAACCTGGATCCAAAGAATTCGTTTGAAATTATGAAACTTCTGGAAGAGATCAATGAACGTGGTACGACCGTTCTTGTAGTTACTCATAACAGAGAAATCGTAAATGCATTTAAGAAACGTGTGATTACGATGAAGAAAGGCGTCATTATAAGCGACGAACAAGAAGGTGCATATCAGGATGAGAATTAGTACGATCGCATATATCTTTAAACAGGGATTTAAAAACATCTGGAGAAATATCCGTTTTTCCCTGGCATCCATAGCTACTATGTCTGCCTGTATTTTCCTTTTTGGGCTTTTCCTGGCTCTTGTAATGAATTTCCGCTATATGGTTCATTCTGCCGAGGAAGGCGTAGCAGTCGTTGTTTATTTTGATGAAGGTGCAAAACAGGAGCAGATTGACGATATTGGTGTAAAAATCCGCAAAATGACAGAAGTTGACCATGCAGATTATGTTTCCGCCGATCAGGCATGGGAAGAATTCCGTGATGACTATCTGGGCGGAGATGAGAATCTTGCAGAAGGTTTCCGGGATCAGGATAATCCTCTGGCAAATTCTGCCAGCTATCAGGTTTATCTGAAAAACGTAGAAGATCAGGATAAGGTAGTTGCAGAAATTGAAAAGATGGATGGGGTACGTGATGTTAGTCAGTCTCAGTCTGCAGCGAAAACATTATCCACATTTAACAAACTGATCGGATATGTTTCCCTGGCGATTGTATTTATTTTGCTGGCAGTTGCATTTTTCCTGATTAGTAATACGATTACCATGGGTATTTCGGTGCGTCAGGAAGAAATTGGAATTATGAAGCTGATAGGTGCTACCGACTTTTTCGTCAGATCTCCTTTTGTTATCGAAGGAATCATTCTGGGAACCATTGGAGCTGCAATCCCTCTTGGGGTATTGTACGGACTTTATAATCAGGTTATCAAATATGTAATGACAAAATTTCATCTTCTTACAGGATTTCTGCAGTTTCTGGATGCATGGCACGTATTCCGCATCCTGATTCCTGTTGGAGTCGGCCTTGGAATCGGAATCGGTTTCATTGGAAGTATGATTTCTGTCAGAAAACATTTAAGAGTATAATGATGTAGAAATATCAGAAAAGATACTGTCAGACCTTTTGGCTGGCGGTGTCTTTTTCTGTGTAACTGAAAAAACAGAAGGAAAGGGGCATAAGAATTGAAAGGAAAGAATGTAAAACCGTTTCTGGCCGGCGTTTTATGTACAGTACTTGTGGGAGGCATTGGACTGTTGGGATATGTGAAATTGTCAGAGAAAAATCACGCAGTGACTTTGGAAGCCGTACAGAAAGCCAGAAAGATTGAAAAACTCATTGATACCTATTATCTGGAGGAAACAGATAAAGAAACCCTGGAAGCGTATATGTATAAGGGGCTGACAGCCGGTTTGGGAGACCCTTATTCTGCATATTATACATCAGATGAGTATGGAAAACTCAGCGAAAGTATAGAAGGTGTATATAAAGGAATTGGTGTGACCATGCAGCAGGATCCGTCTACAGGCGTTGTTACAGTGGTAAAATGCTTTGAAGGTGCACCCGGAGAAAAAGCCGGTATGCAGCCGGGGGACAGACTTTATAAAGTCAATGGAGAAGTGATTCAGGATAAAGAACTGACAGAAATTGTAAAAATGATAAAAACATCAGAGAATGATACAGCCGTTCTTACCATTGCCAGAGAAGGGGATCAGGACTACAGGGAAATGCAGATTCCCCTGGAAGAAGTGGAAGTCCCTGTGGTAGAATCAAAGATGCTGGAAGATGAAATCGGCTATATTGTAATCAACGAGTTTACAGAAGTGGCAGTCAGTCAGTATGCGCATGCGTTAAGTGAACTGAAAGAACAGGGAATGGGACGGTTGATTGTGGATGTAAGAGGAAATCCGGGAGGACTTCTGTACTCTGTCTGTCAGATTCTGGATCAGATGCTTCCGGAAGAACTTCTTGTGTATACAGAAGATAAAAACGGAAAAAAGAAAGAGTACATGGCTTCCGGTGAGGATGCGTTTGATATGCCCATGGCAATTCTGGTCAATGGAAACAGTGCAAGTGCTTCGGAAATTTTTGCAGGGGCACTGCAGGATTATGAAATTGCAAAACTGGTGGGAACCACTACCTTTGGAAAAGGGATTGTACAACAGACATTTTCCATGGATGATGGAAGCGCACTGAAACTGACCATATCAAAATATTATACTCCGAAAGGGCGCTGTATTCATGGTACAGGGCTGGAGCCTGATGTGGAAGTTGAACTGGATGAACATCTGAAGAATCAGGCAGTTATTGAAGAGAAAGAAGATAATCAGCTGCAGAAGGCGATTCAGGTAGTGAAGGCAATGGAATGATTCCGGGAGAAATTTTGTTGAATCGTGAAAAGAGAAATGGTAAAATAGGACAATATAAATAAACACGGAGGGAAATTGTATGGGTGAATTTATGATTTTAACAGACAATACCGTAGATATGCCTGCTTCCTGGATGGAAGAAAGAGAAGTGGATTGTGAATATCTTCCATGTACAATGGATGGAGTCGTGTACGATAAGAAAAATAAAATAGAGATCAGTGAATTTTATAGAAAAATGAGAGAAGGTTCTATGCCAATCACGTCACAAATCAATCCTACACAGGCAGAAATCTTTTTTCAATCGTTCCTTCGGGAAGGAAAAGATATTCTTTATATTGCTTTCTCTTCCGGATTGAGCGGTACCTACAGCAGTTGTACCATTGCAGCAGAAGAATTGAAAGAAAAATATCCGGACAGGCGGATCGAAGTGATCGATACATTGGCTGCATCTATGGGAGAGGGTCTGATTCTTTACTATGCGGTGAAAATGAAACAAGAAGGAAAAAATATGGATGAGATTATTTCCTGGATTCTGGAAAATCGTTCTCATGTATGCCATGTATTTACAGTGGATGATTTGAATCATCTGCACAGAGGAGGAAGAGTATCGAAAGCAACAGCAGTCCTTGGAACTTTGGTAAATATAAAACCAATGCTTCATGTAAACGGGGAAGGAAAACTTACTGCTCTTGGAAAAGTAAGAGGAAGAAAAAAATCTCTGAGTGAATTGATTTCCATGATGGAGGAAAGAATCGGAGCTTACAGAGAACGCAATGATGTCATCTATATCTGTCACGGAGATTGCAGAGAAGATGCAGAATATGTGGCATCTCTGGTTCAGAAAAAATTCGGATTTCAGGATATTCTCATAAACCCCATAGGACCCACAATCGGAGCTCACGCTGGCCCTGGAACAGTAGGACTGTTTTTCCTGGGCGATTATCGTTGACAGGAAAGTCGGATAAAGGAAAAGTAATGTTGGGGTCAAAAGAATTTTTGACCCCAACATCGTTTTTTAACAAAACAGAACAGGAGAACGAATGATTTATGGAATTAAAGTTTAAATCAA
Source organism: Blautia sp. (assembly GCA_051880075.1). Lineage (GTDB taxonomy): Bacteria > Bacillota > Clostridia > Lachnospirales > Lachnospiraceae > Blautia. The sequence goes on from JBJENG010000035.1 coordinate 6,952, forward strand.
TAGAAGCAGAGGATATTGATCAGTTAAACCAGTATTTCTGCAAGCGCCCGAATAAGACTTGTGACAGTGTATTACTGGATAGTTTTATCTGGAGAGAGTATTATGATGTGCGGTTTGCTGTCAGTGACGGAAAAGCGATTCAGTGGCTGATGGAAGATAATGGGGTGCCGGGCACCGCCATGCCGGCCTGTAAAAGGGAGGACCTGGAATACTATTTCAATGAAATACTGGAATACTTTAATCGTGTTTTAAAAAAGCCTTTGTATATCAATCTGGCAGATGAGGAGGCAGTTGACCAGCTGCGATTGAAGGAGATGCCGGAAAAATTTCGGGTAACGGAACAGGTGGATCTGAAAGATTATCTTTATGAAGGAGATGCCATGCGCAGTCTTTCCGGGAAAAAGCTTCATAAAAAGAAAAATCATCTGAATGCTTTCAAAAGAATGTATGAAGGACGTTATGAGTATCGACGTCTTTGTTGTTCAGACAGGGGAGATGTATGGAAATTTCTGGACAGGTGGAGAGAAGAAAAAGGAGAAGAAGTGGAAGAACACCTGGATTATGAAGTGCGAGGAATTCATGAAATTCTGAAAAACTGTTCTTTGCTGAATGTGCGTATGGGTGGTGTTTATATTGATGAGAAGCTGGAGGCTTTCACTATAGGAAGTTATAATGCTTATGAAAATATGGCAGTCATTCATATTGAAAAGGCAAATCCTGAAATTCGTGGATTGTATCAGTATATTAACCAGCAATTTCTATTGGAAGAATTTCCGGATGCAGAATTGGTCAATCGGGAAGATGATCTGGGAATTGAGGGACTGAGAAAGGCGAAGCTTTCGTATAATCCGGTAGGTTATGCAAGAAAATACAAAGTGGAACAGATTGATTTTTCGGAATCGGAGCAGTAATATGGAGATAAGATATCTGAAAGAAAACGAAAAACAGAAAACCAGGATTTTGTGGGAGGAAGCTTTTTTTGAAGATTCAGATTCTTTTAAAGACTATTATTTTTCGTATAAAGTAAAAGAGAATCAGATTCTTGCAGGGGAAGAGTCAGATAAGATCGTATCTATGATTCACAGGAATCCTTATATGCTTACAGTCGGAAAAAAACAGGAAGGCAATACACGCCTGTGGCATTCCGATTATCTGGTAGGTGTGGCGACTGCTTTGAATCGAAGAGGGCGTGGTTATATGCGAAGACTTCTGGTGCAATGTCTGGAGGATATGTACAGAGAAGAAATGCCTTTTTGTTTTCTTATGCCCGCAGATGAACGCATTTATCTGCCCTTTGATTTTACCTATATTTTCAGACAACCGATTTGGAAACTGAGGCAATCCAGCCGGCTGCAGAAAGAAAAGGTAACAAAGGAAAAATACAAAGATGTGGCATGCTGGATGAATGGATGGCTGGAAGAACGGTATGAAGTATTTGCTTATCGGGACGAGAAATATGTAGAAGGACTTGTAAAAGAACTGGAAAGTGAACAGGGAAGCCTGTATGTACTGAAAGAGCAGGCTGACACCCGGTGGGAAATGGCAGGTCTGTATGCAGAATGGGGACTGAAAAAAAGTGAACAGAGGCTTCTTTATACAACAGAAGAATATGGCACACTGGAGAAAGAGAAGGCTGCGATCATGGGAAGAATCGTGTCTCTGCCCAGGTTTGTGGAGGCAATACGTCTGAAAAATCAAATTGAAACAGAAGAGGCGGTATTCTATTTGGAGGTACAGGATCAACTGCTGAAAAAGAATGAGGGCCCCTGGCTCTGGCATATCGATCATCAATCTTCCTGGCTGGAACCGGTACTGAAAAAAGAAAAAACCGGGATTTTGTGTGAAATCGCTTTGTCTATTCAGGAAATGACTGCGTGGTTGCTGGGGTATGCAGTCCCGTCCTCTCTTTGTTCCAGGGCAAAAAAGATGATCCGGTGTCTGGATGGAGTATTTCTGGATGAAATTGTATAGGAGGAATAGGCGTGGAAATTACAGGAATGTTGGATGAACTTCTGCAGAAAGCAAAGAAGGATGAAAAATTGAAACAGACACTGCTGGCAACCAGACAGGAGAAAAATCCGTTGTCTGCTTTTTGCAGAGTCTGTCAGGAGCTGGGGTATCCTGTTTATGAAATGGAATTGATTGAAGCTGGAGAAGAATTTTATGCATCCATGAGACGAAGTACCAATGGAGGCGGAGAAAATTCTCCAATGTTAGAAGGAGAAGATGATTTTTATGAACTGTTTTTTGCAAGTCTGTGTTCATAAAATATTTTACAGAAAAAACCGAGGTGACAAAAATGATGTTGAAAAATCTGGTACTTGCAAACAGAAGTTAAAAAATTACAAAAGAGGAATTGCTGGAATTATTATCTTACCATGACAGGGGAACAAGAGAAGGAAATAAAAATGGAGATTGATATACGCAATATAATGAAAATCGTGAAAGATGCCTCTGGCATCTTATCGCAAAGAGAACTGGCAGATGATGTTTCTGTGAAAGGTCCGGCAGATTTTGTGACAGAGGCGGATAAGACGATACAGGAATTTATTCAGGCAGAACTGGATCTGCAGTATCCGGATATTCAGTTTCTGGGAGAAGAGGGAAATAAAGAAACTATGGATTTTTCTTCCCGTTTATGGGTTCTGGATCCTGTGGATGGGACAACCAATCTGATTCATGATTATAGGGCAAGTGCGATTTCACTGGCACTTCTTGAAGAACAGGAACCCGTTCTGGCCATTATTTATCAGCCATATACAAAAGAGATGTTCTGGGCAGAAAAAGGAAAAGGCGCTTATCTGGGAGAGACGCAGATTCATGTAAGCAAAGCGTCCGGCCTTTGCGAGAGTATTGTTTCAGTAGGGACTTCCCCTTATAGAAAAGATCTGGCAGATCAAAATTTTGCATGGATAAAAGAAGTGTTTTTAAAAAGTCAGGATATCCGAAGGAGTGGTTCTGCCGCTATTGATCTGGCTATGGTGGCAGTTGGAAGAGCAGATGCTTTTTTGGAGAGAAATCTGAAATTATGGGATTTTGCAGCCGGATGGCTTCTGATAAAAGAAGCTGGAGGTGTAGTTACGGATTTTGCCGGAGAAGTGTTAAAGGCAACGTTATCTGCAGATGTGGTTACCGGTACAGAAGGGGCAGTCAGAGAACTGCTGGAGATTCTTAAGGAAAAGGGGGAGCACTGCTGATTTTACAGATGCCCCCGGAATCTGGATGGGGAAATTCCATATCGTTTCTTGAAAGCTTTGCTTAGATGAAATTCGTCATAAAAACCAAAGTTCAGAGCCGCTTCACGCAGGGTTGCTTCCGGTTGATAAATCAGGAAGTGCCGGACCATTTCCAGGCGGGTTTCCATTTGAAATGCATAAAAGGTTTTTCCGCAGGATTTCAAAAAACGGTTGTTCAAGGTGCGGGCACAGATAAAATGAGAAGCAGCCATTTCTCCTGTAGTATAAAAAAGCTGAGGATGAGAACGAATCTGCTGCTCTACTTCTTCCACCAGAGAATCTGTTTGTGTAATGGTGTTTTCTGATGCGAGAAGTTCTGAAATCTCACACAGTATCATATTGAACAGAAGAGACAGCCGGTTTTCCCGTTCTGTTCTGGAAGACCAGTAGGCAGAAATCAAATCCTGAAAATACTGACGTATGTGTGGATGATTCTGACAGTGAATAAGAGTGTGACAGGAAAAAAGAGAAGAGGAAGCAGATTCCGGGGAAAGACATTCCAGCTCTGTGGGTTTTACATGAAAGTACATGTGCCGGTTTCCTGGATTACAGAGTTTTTTTCCATAATGATGTCTGCCTGCTGAAAGAATCAACAGATCATCCTGTGAAAGAGAATAGGGAATATCATCTTCCCAGACTTCCCATTCTCCATCAAGAATATAGAGAAAATCGTGTTCATCCATAATACGGTCGGGATGAACCATCCCGTTAACGGGAGTAATATAATTGGCACTGGTGATTTCACGCAGTGCCATTTTTTCAAGCATCAGCATAAAACTTCTCCTTTTCGTTTTCCATATTATACATGCTTTTTTCTTTATTGACAATGGATAGTTGGGGCAGGGACTGTTAAAATCAAAACAGATCAAAAGTCATGGAGGAAATAAAGAATGGATAAACAAAAAATCAGTAAACCCTTGTCACTGAGAAGTGTTCAGGTGACCGATGATTTCTGGAAAAAGGAAATGGAACTGGTGAGGAAAGAAGTGATTCCTTATCAGTGGAATGCATTGAATGATAATGTGGAAGGAGCAGCCCCGAGTTTCTGTATGCGAAATTTTAAGATAGCAGGAAAACAGAATCAGGAAAGAAAGGCTCAGGGAGAAAATTATCAGGAAGCTTCTTATACGTTTCGTGGATTTGAGGCACTGCCTGAGGATCCGGAGCACCTGGAAGACAAATTCTACGGTTTTGTATTTCAGGACAGTGATTTCTATAAATGGATCGAAGCGGTGGGATATTCTCTGACCCAGCATCCGGATCCGGAACTGGAAAAAACTGCAGACGAAGCCATTGATATTGTATGTGCTGCACAGCAGGAAGACGGATATCTGGATACTTATTATATCCTGAATGGAAAAGATAAAATTTTTTCCAATTTGAAAGATCATCATGAGATGTACTGTCTGGGACATCTTGTGGAAGGAGCAGTGGCTTACTACGAGGCGACCGGAAAAGACAAATTGCTGAATACAGCAAAACGTTATGCGGACTATGTAAATGAACGTTTCGGAAAAGAAGAAGGAAAGTGCAAAGGTTATCCGGGACATGAAATTGCGGAAATGGCACTGGTTCGTCTGTATGAGACTACAGGGGAAGAGAAATATCTGAATCTGGCAAAATTCTTTGTGGACCAGAGAGGAACACGTCCCTATTATTTTGATAAAGAACAACCGGAGGAAGCTGCAAAAGACCCGGAGGGAATCCGTTATGAATATTACCAGGCACATATGCCTGTCCGGGAACAGGAAGAGGCGGTTGGACATGCTGTGCGTGCCGTATATCTTTATTCCGGTATGGCTGATGTGGCAAGATTGACAGAAGATGAAAAACTGTATGCTGCCTGTGAAAAACTGTGGAATAATATGACAGAAAAGAAAATGTATATAACAGGAGGAATCGGAGGCACACACATTGGAGAATCTTTTTCGTTTAATTATGATCTGCCGAATGATACAGCGTATGCAGAAACCTGTGCGTCCATCGGTTTGATCTTTATGGCAAGAAGAATGCTGGAAATAAAGCCGGATTCCAGATATGCAGATGCCATGGAGCTGGCTCTGTATAATACGGTACTCAGCGGCATGGCGCTGGATGGAAAGAGTTTCTTCTATGTAAATCCCCTGGAAGTAAATCCGGAAGCCTGTCACAAAGATGAGCGAAAATTCCATGTAAAACCTGTACGACAGAAATGGTTCGGCTGCGCATGCTGCCCGCCCAATCTTGCAAGAATCTTAAGTTCTGTAAGCAGCTATGCTTATACAGAAACGGAAGATACACTGTTTGTACATCTGTACATGGGAAGTGAAATACGGAAAAAAACAGGGGAACAGGAGGCAGAAATTTCCATTACTTCCGGGTTCCCTGCAAATGGTCATGTGGAAATTAAAGTGAAAGGAACAGAAAAACCTCTTACACTGGCCCTTCGTATTCCTCAGTGGGGAAGAAAGTATAAAGTGGAAGGCGTGGAAGATGGTGAGACCTTTGAAAAAGACGGCTATCTGTATGTGAAGAAAGTGTGGAAAGAGGGAGAGACTCTGAAACTGGAATTCCCTATGGATGTTCAGATCATACAGGCAGACAACAGAGTCAGAGAAAACATTGGAAAAGTGGCTGTGCTGAGAGGTCCTGTTGTATATTGTCTTGAAGAGATTGATAACGGGAAGAACCTTCATCTTCTTACAATGGATTGCAGTAAATCATGTACAGAGGAGTGTACAGAAGTGGCCGGCGAACCGGTGATTGCAGTTACTGCACAGGGAAACAGAGAAAAGCTTACACAGACAGGTGGAAGTTTATATATGCCTGTCAGTCAGGTGGAAAAAGAACCGGCAGAACTTCATTTTGTCCCTTATTATGTATGGGCGAACAGAGGAGAAAATGAAATGACTGTGTGGGTCAGAAGGGACTGACAGAAAAACGGAATATGTGTAAGTTTATGGGAAAGGAATAACAAAATCCCCGGCAGGTCAATGACGGATGACCTGCCGGGGATAACTTTTCTAGGTTATATGTTTATCTATTAATTAGTTCAGAGAATTAACAGCTTTAGATAAACGGGAAACTTTTCTTGCTGCATTGTTTTTGTGGTAAACACCTTTTGTAGCAGCTTTATCAATTGTAGAAATAGCATTTGTTAATGCTGCAACTGCTGCTTCTTTGTCTTTTGCTGCAACTGCTGCTTCTACTTTCTTGATAGAAGTCTTAACTGCTGATTTGATAGATTTATTTCTTTCAGCTTTTTTTCTGTTTACTAAAACTCTTTTTTTAGCAGATTTGATATTTGCCAAAACCGTACACCTCCAAAATATATTTAATCTCATTCATTGTTATTCTTTACCGAAGAAGACACGGACACTTCGGTATTTACATGCTTTTTCATTCTAGTTTATTTATCAGAAAATGTCAATACATAAAATTCGGAAAAATGCAAAAAATAACGATAAAATGTTGCTGAAAGGAACGAATGGGAATGACATCAGGCAGAATACACACAGATCTTGCATTGGAAGCAAAAGAAAAGTACGAAGAAGATAATGTGGAGATACGGGGGGTTGTCATTGAAGAAGATTACAATGAGGAGAAAGACATCAGCACGACCATTGTAAAAATCAAGTCAGAGAATGGGGCAAAATCTATGGGAAGGCCGCAGGGAATTTACATTACGATGGAAGCCCCTAACATGTCGGTTCCGGATGATGCGTATCATAGAGAAATTTCCAGAGAATTGGCTGGACATATAAGAAAACTTCTGCCGGAAAAAGAGGATATGACTGTGCTTGTAGTGGGGCTTGGAAATCGTGATGTGACTCCTGATGCACTTGGGCCGGATGTGATTGCCAATCTGTGTATAACGCGCCATGTGATAAGGGAATATGGCGTTCACGGAATGGGAGAAGAACACAGGCACCGGATCAGCGGAATTGTACCGGGGGTTATGGCACAGACAGGAATGGAAACGCTGGAAATTATAAAAGGGGTAGCCGGAGAGATAAGTCCGGATGTGATCCTTGCTGTGGATGCGCTTGCGGCAAGAAGTGTGAGACGACTGAATCGTACCATACAGATTACGGATACGGGAATCATTCCAGGATCCGGAGTGGGAAATCACAGAAATGGATTGACAGAAGAAACACTGGGAGTGAAAGTGATTGGAATCGGTGTTCCTACCGTAGTGGATGCTGCTACAATTGTTCAGGATTCTATGGCGAATCTTCTGGATACACTGGAAGAATCAGAAAAAAAAGAATTTCTGGAGGAAATGATAGCCCCCGCCTTGTATAGTATGTTTGTTACTCCAAAAGATGTGGATGAGACAGTGAAACGATTATCTTTTACCATTTCGGAAGGGTTAAATATGGCATTTTCACCGGAATAGTCTGTTACGGTCAGAAGCATAAACCGCCGTGGATATCTCATATATAGATATGAGGTGATTGCGTGAAACGGATAAAAGGGGAAAACCATTTGCAGATTTTTCTGTGGCTTCTTTTTTGTGCAGCAGGGAGCTATATTATAATAAAAGGGATTTCTATGGATAAGGATACCGCCGGCCGTATATGCAGGGATGCCCAGGAAAGAGCCATAGAAACATATCTTCCCGGAATTCTGGTAACAGAGGAGGCTTTTCATGAAAGCGCAGTACAGGCACTGGCGGGAAAACTGAAGGAGCAGCTGCCTTTTTTTTCGGCTGTCAAGGAACAGACAGACGGAGACAGAGAAACCGATAAAAAAATATTAAAAGAAAATTCTTATTTTCTGACAGAAAAGCTGATTGAAGAGAACCGGGAAGCAGGACCGGAAGAGGAAGGACAGGAAAATACCAGTGGTGAGGAAGAAGAAAGTCAGGAAGAAACAGAACCTGTGGAGGCCAGTACAGCCATTACTTCCATTCCACTGGAAAAATTCCAGGACTTTGATTTTGTGATCAGCAATTTTTATACAATTGATAAAACTACAAGCATCAACAGGGAACAGTTGAATGCACCGGAACTGATTCAGAAAGATATGCGTATAAAGACAGAAAATGATCAGCCACAGATTCTTATTTATCACAGTCATTCCCAGGAAGGATTTGTTGATTCTGTCCCGGGAGATCCGGAAACGACGATTGTAGGGGCAGGGACCCGTCTGGCATCGATTCTTGTGGATGTTTATGGATATAATGTGATTCACGTAACCGATACGTTTGATATCGTTGAAGGAATACTGGACAGAGATAAAGCTTACAGTTATGCTCAGGAAAAAATCAGTCAGGTACTGGAAGAAAATCCCAGTGTTGAAGTGGTGCTTGATCTGCACAGGGACGGTGTGGCGGAGGATAAACGTCTGGTAACGGAAGTGAACGGAAAACCTACAGCGAAAATCATGTTTTTTAATGGTTTGAGCCGGACTACGAAAAACGGCGATATTTCTTATCTTCCGAATCCGTACATACAGGATAATCTGGCATTTTCTCTGCAGCTTGCTCTGAAAGCAAAAGAGTATTATCCGGACTGGCTGCGGACAATTTATCTCAGAGGATATCGCTATAATCTCCACTTGCGTCCAAAAGCTCTGCTGGTAGAGTGCGGTGCGCAGACCAATACGGTAGAGGAAGAAATGAATGCAATGGAGCCACTGGCAGATATTTTGAACAAGGTTCTGAAAAAATAGAGCAGCGGCCAACCATATAGGAACAGTAATAGCTTGATTCTTTTCCGGGTTTCATGATATACTATTTTGGGTTATTATGAGAACAGGAGGAACGATCAGTGGCAGGAATAGAACAGAGTAAAATTCGTAATTTTTGTATTATTGCGCATATAGATCATGGAAAATCAACACTGGCGGACAGAATTATCGAAAAAACCGGTCTGCTTACAGCAAGGGAAATGCAGGCACAGGTTCTGGACAATATGGATCTGGAACGGGAGAGAGGAATCACGATCAAATCTCAGGCAGTACGTATTGTCTATAAGGCCCAGGACGGAGAGGAGTATATTTTTAACCTTATTGATACTCCGGGGCATGTGGATTTTAATTATGAAGTGTCCAGAAGCCTTGCTGCCTGCGACGGAGCGATTCTGGTCGTGGATGCTGCGCAGGGAATTGAAGCGCAGACACTGGCCAATGTATATCTGGCGCTGGATCATGATCTGGATGTATTTCCGGTTATCAATAAAATTGATTTGCCAAGTGCGGAACCAGAACGGGTAAAAAATGAAATTGAAGACGTAATCGGAATCGAAGCACAGGATGCTCCTTTGATCTCTGCAAAAACGGGGTTGAATATTGAAGAGGTACTGGAACAGGTCGTAACAAAAATTCCGGCACCTTCCGGAGACCCGGCAGCGCCTTTAAAGGCACTGATTTTCGATTCTGTTTATGATTCTTATAAAGGTGTCATCGTATTCTGTCGTATAAAAGAAGGTACGGTGAAAAAGGGAACTAGAATCCGCATGATGGCTACCGGTGCAGTGGAAGAGGTCGTGGAAGTAGGATATTTCGGTGCGGGCCAGTTTATTCCCTGTGAGGAATTGTCTGCAGGTATGGTAGGCTATATTACGGCCAGCATAAAAAATGTGAAAGATACCCGTGTGGGTGACACGATTACAGATGATGAACATCCCTGTGCAGAGCCCCTGCCCGGATATAAAAAGGTGAATCCTATGGTTTATTGCGGCGTTTATCCGGCAGACGGATCCAAATATCAGGATCTGAGAGATGCATTGGATAAACTGCAGCTCAATGATGCATCGCTTCAGTTTGAACCGGAAACTTCCATTGCTCTGGGATTTGGATTTCGCTGTGGATTTCTGGGACTTCTGCATCTGGAAATCATTCAGGAACGTCTGGAAAGAGAATATAATCTGGATCTTGTTACAACTGCACCAGGAGTTGTATATCGTGTACACAAAACAAACGGTGAGATGATCGAACTGACCAATCCGTCCAATCTTCCGGATCCTTCCGAGATTGAATATATGGAGGAACCCATGGTAAAAGCGGAGATCATGGTTACTACGGAATTCATCGGACCTATTATGGACCTGTGTCAGGAACGGCGGGGACAGTATCAGGGAATGGAGTATATGGAAACCACCAGGGCACTGCTGAAATATCATCTGCCTTTGAATGAAATCATTTACGATTTCTTTGATGCACTGAAATCACGTTCCAGAGGCTATGCATCCTTTGATTATGAGATGTTGGGTTATGAGAGAAGTGAGCTTGTGAAGCTGGATATTCTTGTGAATAAAGAAGAAGTGGATGCACTTTCCTTTATTGTATTTGCCGGCTCTGCTTATGAAAGAGGAAGAAAAATGTGTGAAAAGCTGAAAGAGGAGATTCCGAGACAGCTTTTTGAGGTTCCTATTCAGGCAGCTATAGGAAGTAAGATTATTGCAAGGGAAACAGTAAAAGCCATGCGCAAGGATGTACTTGCAAAATGTTATGGTGGTGATATTTCCAGAAAGAGAAAACTTCTTGAAAAACAGAAAGAAGGAAAGAAACGTATGCGCCAGATCGGAAATGTAGAGATTCCGCAGAAAGCTTTTATGAGTGTTCTGAAACTGGACGATAAATAACAGAAAAACAGCAATGGGGGAAGGGAAAATGAAGAAAGATCTGGGGTTGTATCTTCACATTCCATTTTGTGTAAAAAAATGCGGATATTGTGATTTTCTTTCGTACGGAGGAAACGAAGAAGCGAAAGAGGTGTACGTGCAGGCTCTGATCCGGGAAATAAAAAGCTATAAAGAATTCGGGAGTTCTTATAAAGTTTCTACCGTTTTTATGGGAGGAGGAACACCTTCTTGTATGGAACCGGGGCAGATCGGAAGAATTTTTGATGCAGTGCAGGAAACGTTTAATCTGGAAAAAAGTCCGGAGATTTCCATTGAGGTAAATCCTGGAACTGTGACCAGTGAGAAACTGCTGGAATATAAGGAAGCAGGAGTGAACCGGCTAAGTATAGGGCTTCAGTCCGCAGATAATGAAAATCTGAAACTTCTGGGAAGAATTCATACATGGGAAGAATTTCTGGAATCTTATGAATTGGTGAGAAAAGCTGGATTTGATAATGTAAATGTGGATCTGATTTCCTCACTTCCCGGTCAGACTATAGAAAAATGGGAAAAAGATCTGAAAACGACAGCAAAACTTGGGACTGAGCATTTGTCTGTGTATCAGCTGATTCTGGAAGAGGGAACTCCTTTTTACGAAAAATATGGAAATCATCCGGAACTTCTGCCGGATGAAGAGGAAAGCAGAAAAATTTATGAGATGACAGAAGAGATTCTGGCAGATTATGGATTTTTGCCCTATGAGATTTCCAATTATGCAAAAGAAGGGAAAGCCTGCAGACATAATCTCCGCTACTGGGAACGGGGAGATTATCTGGGCCTGGGTCTGGGGGCGGCCTCTCTGGTTCGGAATATTCGGATGAATAATACCAGAGATATGAAAACTTATCTGGAAAAATGTGGAGCGCCTAAAACCATGCGTACAGATGTACAGTTTCTGGAAGAACCTCAGCAGATGGAAGAATTTATGTTTTTAGGTTTGAGAAAGACCAGTGGAATATCCAAAAAAGAATTTTACCGGACATTTGGCAGAGATATTGAAATGGTATATGAGAAAACATTGGAAACGTTTTTGGGGCAGGGACTCCTTGTAGAGAAAAAAGGCAGAATTTTCCTTTCAAAGGAAGGAATTCTGGTCAGCAATCAGATACTGTCTGAATTTCTGTTCTAAGATCATGTTATAGAAATTTAATAAAATTTTACAGTTTCATTCTGGAAAAATTGTATAGAATATGGCAAAATGGAAAAGCAAAAGAGCACAGAAAGAATTGGGGAGGCTATCATGAACATTTTGTTTTTTCTCACTCCGAAAAGTGATGTGGCATATATTTATGATTCGTACAGTCTGAGACAGGTCCTGGAGAAGATGGAATACCATAAATATTCCTGTATTCCTGTAATCAGTGAAAATGGTAAGTATATTGGAACCATTACGGAAGGGGATCTGCTTTGGGGATTGAAGAACCGGGACAGCCTGGATCTGAAGGCATCGGAAGAGATTCCGATTCTGGCATTTCAGAGGAGAATGGATTACGCACCGGTACGGGTAGATTCAGATATGGAGGATCTTCTGGAAAAAGCCATGCGTCAGAATTTTGTTCCGGTGGTGGATGATCAGAAAAATTTTATCGGTATTATTACAAGAAGAGATATCATGCAGTATATATGTTCCATTCATCAGAAAAAGGAAAAAGAACAGGAAATCTGATAAAGATATTTCCGGATCTTTTATCAGAAAAAGAACGGAATAATAGTATGTATAAACCGCTGTAGTTCTCAGGTATACTTATGTATGTCAGGGGATACAGCGGTTTGTTTTATGTTTTGTCTGAGACAGAACAAATGTTTGCAATGGGTTTGCCCTTGTGATATAATATCCAGAAGAACAAAAATGCGAGAAATGAGTAAATCATGAGGATGATAAGGAGTGCAGGTGGCTGTGGGAAATCATGAGAATAAATTTATAAAAATACGGGGAGCAAATGAGAACAATCTGAAAAATCTGAATGTGGATATTCCTAGAAATGAATTTGTAGTATTGACGGGACTCAGTGGCTCCGGCAAGAGCTCCCTTGCTTTTGATACGATTTATGCGGAAGGGCAGAGGCGTTATATGGAATCCCTGTCTTCCTATGCAAGGCAGTTCCTGGGACAGATGGAAAAACCGGATGTGGAGAGCATTGAGGGTCTCTCTCCGGCCATTTCCATTGATCAGAAATCAACAAACAGAAATCCCAGATCTACGGTCGGGACCGTTACGGAAATCTATGATTATTTTCGTCTTTTATATGCAAGAGTAGGAATTCCACACTGTCCTAAATGTGGCAGAGAGATAAAAAAACAGACAGTGGATCAGATGGTGGATCAGATTATGGAGTTGCCCCAGCGGACAAAGATTCAGCTTCTTGCACCTGTGGTGAGAGGGAGAAAAGGAACCCATGCAAAACTCCTGGAGCAGGCAAGAAAAAGCGGATATGTGCGGGTGCAGATTGATGGAAATCTTTATGAACTCAGTGAAGAAATTAAACTGGATAAAAATATTAAGCATAACATTGAAATCGTAGTGGATCGTCTCATCGTAAAAGAAGGGATTGAGAAACGTCTTACGGATTCTATAGAAAGTGTACTGCATCTGGCAGAAGGACTGATGATCGTGGATACCATGGATGGAAATCAGATGAACTTCAGTCAGAGCTTTTCCTGCCCGGACTGTGGAATCAGCATTGATGAAGTTGAACCCAGAAGTTTTTCTTTTAACAACCCTTTCGGTGCTTGTCCGGACTGTCTTGGGCTGGGATATAAAATGGAATTTGATATAGATCTTATGATACCGGATCAGAGCCTGAGTATTGCACAGGGAGCCATTGCAGTGATGGGATGGCAGTCCTGCACGGATAAGGGGAGTTTTACCAGAGCCATACTGGATGCTCTTTCTGAAACATACGGATTTGACTTAAATACTCCCTTTGAAGCGTATCCGGAACAGGTAAAGCAGGTACTGATTAATGGTACCGATGGAAGAGAAGTGAAAGTACATTATAAAGGACAAAGAGGGGAAGGAGTTTATGATGTGGCTTTTGAGGGGCTTCTAAAGAATGTAGAACGCCGCTATCGTGAAACGGGATCGGAAGCAAGCAGACAGGAATATGAAGCTTTCATGAGAATCACCCCTTGTAAAACATGCAAAGGGCAGAGGTTGAAAAAAGAATCTCTGGCAGTAACAGTCGGAGAAAAAAATATTTACGAAGTAACTTCCATGTCTATTCGCAATCTGCAGGATTTTATTACCAATCTGAAACTTACATCCACACAGCAGATGATCGGCCAACAGGTTTTGAAAGAAATTTGCTCCCGTGTGGGATTCCTGGTAAGTGTGGGGCTGGAATATCTGACCTTGTCAAGAGGAACAGCTACTTTATCCGGAGGAGAGGCACAGAGGATCCGTCTTGCCACGCAGATCGGTTCCGGGCTTGTGGGTGTGGCCTATATTCTGGATGAACCCAGCATTGGGCTTCATCAGAGAGACAATGACAAATTACTGACTGCACTCAAGCATCTGAGAGACCTGGGAAATACGTTGATTGTAGTAGAACATGATGAGGATACTATGCGGGAGGCGGACTGTATTGTGGATATTGGTCCCGGTGCCGGCGAACATGGCGGACAGCTGGTAGCTGTGGGTACGGCAGAGGAGATTATGAAATGCAAAGAGTCCATTACGGGAAGATACCTCAGCGGGGAGTTAAAGATCCCTGTTCCGGAAAATAGAAAACAGCCCTCCGGATTTCTTACGGTAAAAGGCGCAGCGGAAAATAATCTGAAAAATATTGACGTAAAAATACCTCTGGGAGTCATGACCTGTGTTACAGGAGTATCCGGCTCGGGAAAAAGTTCCCTTGTAAATGAAATTCTTTATAAAAGTCTGGCGAGGAAGCTGAATCGGGCAAGAATCATACCGGGCAAACATAAAGCAATTGAAGGAGTGGAACAGTTGGATAAAGTGATTGCAATTGACCAGTCTCCTATCGGACGTACACCACGTTCCAATCCGGCCACTTATACCGGTGTGTTTGACCAGATTCGTGACTTGTTTGCAGCTACGGCAGATGCAAAAGCCAGAGGGTATAAAAAAGGCAGATTCAGTTTTAATGTAAAAGGCGGAAGGTGTGAAGCGTGCAGCGGAGACGGTATACTGAAAATCGAGATGCACTTTCTGCCGGACGTATATGTACCCTGTGAAGTGTGTCACGGAAAACGTTATAATCGGGAAACGCTGGAAGTGAAATACAAAGGGAAAAGTATTTATGATGTATTGAATATGACTGTGGAAGAAGCATTGAAGTTTTTTGAACCGGTGCCTTCGATTAAAAGAAAAATCCAGACGCTTTATGATGTAGGGCTTTCCTATATCAGACTGGGACAGCCTTCTACGGAACTGTCGGGAGGGGAAGCCCAGAGAATCAAACTGGCAACGGAACTGAGCAAACGCAGTACCGGAAAGACCATTTATATTCTGGATGAGCCTACCACAGGTCTCCATTTTGCAGATGTACACAAACTGATTGAAATTTTGCAGAGACTGTCAGAAGGCGGCAATACGGTTGTGGTAATTGAACACAATCTGGATGTAATAAAAACTGCAGATTATATTATTGATATCGGTCCGGAAGGCGGAGATAAAGGCGGAACTGTAATTGCCTGCGGCACACCGGAGAAAGTGGCGGCAAATCCCAACTCTTATACAGGTCGGTATGTGTCAAAATATTTGAAATGATTGCCCCTTTTCAATTACCGGTAAGTTGGTTATAATATTTCAGAAGGATGTCTCCGCTTCAAACATACCGGACAGAGAGCAACTGAAAAATTGAATGATTTCAGAAGCCGGGAGAAGAGAAATAGAAAAAAGTTTCAGAAGCGGAAACAGAAAGGGGTTAAGTTTATATGGGAGCCACTGATATTGGAATTGATCTGGGTACTACGAGTATTCTGGTATACGTTAAGGGAAAAGGAATTGTTCTGAAAGAACCATCCGTAGTAGCTTACGATAAAGATACAAATAAAATAAGAGCGGTTGGAGAAGAAGCAAGACAGATGATTGGAAGAACGCCTGGAAATATTGTGGCGGTTCGGCCTTTGCGGCAGGGAGTAATCTCTGACTATGAAATAACGGAAAAAATGTTGAAATACTTTATTTCAAAAACACTTGGAAAACGGGCGTTTCGTAAGCCGCGCGTCAGTATCTGTGTTCCAAGCGGAATTACAGAGGTGGAAAAAAAGGCAGTAGAAGAAGCTACGTATCAGGCGGGAGCCAGAGAAGTGTGGATTGTTGAGGAGCCTATTGCTGCAGCCATTGGTGCGGGAATTGATATCACCAGACCTTTTGGAAACATGATTGTGGATATAGGGGGAGGAACCACGGATGTAGCTGTGATTTCCCTTGGAGGAACGGTAGTGTCTTCTTCTATAAAAATAGCCGGAGATAATCTTGATGAAGCAATTATGCGGTATATTCGCAAAAAATATAATCTGATCATAGGAGAAAGAAGTGCAGAGGAAATCAAAATACGAATCGGCACGGTTTATCCGGAATCACAATTCAGGACTATGGAAATCAAGGGAAGAGACATGGTTGCGGGACTTCCAAAAAGTATTTCTGTGACTTCTGAAGAAATAAGAGAAGCCGTTCGTGAGCCTGTGGGGCAGATTATAGAACTGATTCACAGTATTCTGGAAAAGACACCTCCGGAACTGGCGGCAGATGTTGCGGAGAGGGGAATTGTCCTTACAGGAGGAGGAGCTCTTCTGGGAGGATTAGAACTGTTGATTGAAGAGGAAACAGGAATCAATACCATAGTTGCAGAGGAACCGGCTATGACAGTTGCGGCGGGAACCGGAGAATATATAGAAATTATGAATAAAATCAACGGAAAATAAAGAGGTTAATTATGGAAGAAACCATAGAAGGATACGTGGATCATATTATTTTCAGAAATGAAGATAATGGATATACGGTTATGGTGGTAGTTGCAGAAGAGGAAGAAATCACCTGTGTAGGAACTTTTCAGTATCTGAATGAAGGAGAAACAATCAAAGCCTTCGGCCATTATACGGAGCATCCGGCATATGGCAGACAGTTTGCGGTGAGCTCTTATGAGACAATCATTCCGCAGGATTCTCTTGCTATGGAAAGATATCTGGGTTCAGGAGCGATTAAAGGAATCGGTGCCGCACTTGCTGCCAGAATTGTTCGTCGGTTTAAAGAGGATACCCTGCGCATTGTGGAAGAGGAACCGGAACGTCTTGCTGAAATCAAGGGAATCAGCGAACGAAAAGCAAGAGAAATTGCCCGTCAGGTGACAGAAAAGGCAGATATGCGCAAGGCAATGATGTTTTTGCAGCAATATGGAATATCTCTTACTTTAGGGGCGAAAATCTATAATCGATACGGACAGGATATGTATGGGATTTTAAAAGAGAATCCGTATCGAATGGCAGAAGATATAGAGGGAATCGGGTTTAAAATTGCGGATGAAATTGCAGCCAGAATCGGAATTCATACAGATTCTGATTATCGTATCAGAAGTGGTCTTCTCTACATATTAGTGCAGGCATCGGCAGAAGGACATGTATTTCTTCCTGAAAGAATTCTTTTGGAACGGGCTTCGGCACTTCTTGGTGTAGAACAGGAGTATATGAAAAAGCACATTATGGATCTTGCCATAGACAGAAAAGTAGTGGTAAAAGAAGTTCCGCTTCGGAAAGATCAGGATCCGGAACCGGTTGTATATGCCAGCCAGTATTATCAGATTGAACTGCATGTGGCACAGATGTTGAAAGAACTGGATTTAAAAGAAGAAATTGATGAAACCCGTATGAGACTTCAGATGGAAAGACTGGAAAAATCTCACGAGATCGTACTGGATGAAAAACAGCGTCAGGCTGTAGAAGAGGCGGCCAGAAACGGGCTGCTTGTGATTACCGGTGGTCCGGGAACAGGAAAAACAACTACGATCAATGCAATTATCCGATATTTTGAACTGGAAGGACAAGAGATATTGCTTGCAGCGCCTACGGGAAGAGCAGCAAAGAGAATGACGGAAACTACAGGTTATGAGGCAAAGACCATTCACCGGTTGCTGGAACTGTCCGGGATACCGGATGAAAGCTCCGCGGGTATTCATTTTGAAAGAAATTCCGGTAATCCGCTGGAAGCAGATGTGATCATAATAGATGAAACATCCATGGTGGATATTTTTCTCATGCATGCACTTTTATCGGCAGTCAGTCCTGGAACCAGGTTGATTCTGGTAGGAGATGTAAATCAGCTTCCAAGTGTAGGGCCGGGAAGCGCTTTAAAAGATATGATACGTTCGGAAAAGTTTTCGGTGGTAAAACTGGTCAAGATTTTCCGGCAGGCATCTCAGAGTGATATCGTGGTGAATGCCCACAAAATTAACAGAGGAATACCGGTGGTGCTGGACAATAAAAGTATGGATTTTTTTTTCCTGAAAAGATATGATGCAAATGTGATTATCCGTGTAGTGATTACGCTGATCCAGAAGAAGCTGCCCAAATTTGTGGATGCATCGCCTTATGATATTCAGGTTTTGACACCCATGCGAAAGGGGCTTCTGGGAGTGGAAAGACTGAATGAAATCTTGCAGCAGTATCTGAACCCGCCTTCTCCGGATAAAAAAGAGAAAGAGCATGGAAAAGGCCTGTTTCGCGAAGGAGATAAGGTCATGCAGATTAAAAACAACTATCAGACAGAATGGGAGATCCGTGGAAAGTATGGCATTCCCGTAGAAAAAGGTGTGGGTGTTTTTAATGGAGATACCGGAATTCTCCGGGAAATCAATACATTTGCGGAGACATTGACGGTAGAATTTGAAGAAAATCGTTTTGTGGAATATTCATTCCGGCAACTGGATGAACTGGAACTGGCCTATGCCATTACCATACATAAAGCACAGGGAAGTGAATATCCTGCTGTAGTGATTCCTCTTCTGAGTGGTCCCAGAATGCTTATGAACAGGAATCTGTTATATACGGCTGTAACCCGTGCCCGAAAATGCGTTACATTGGTAGGAGATGAAAATACATTTTGGGAAATGGAAAAAAATCAGATGGAGCAAAGTCGTTATACAACGCTGGATTTGCGGCTGCGGGAAGACTGATTGGAAATTTTCTGCTGGATCTGCTTTATCCAAGACGGTGTCCTGTCTGTGATGACATTGTAGTGCCGGCAGGAAAAACGATCTGCAGGGAATGTCTGGACAGGCTTGTGCCTGTCCGGGGACCTCGCTGTTTTCGCTGCTCAAAGCCACTTATAAATACAGAAGACGAATTCTGTTATGACTGCGGGACAAGATCCCATTCTTATGAACGCGGAATATCTGTTTTTTCTTATGATTCTGTTCTGGCAAAATCCCTCTATCAGCTAAAATATCACAACAGAAAAGAATATGGTGTTTTTTATGGGAAGTATGCTGCCCTTTATGCAGAAAAGCAGATCAGAACATGGGGAATAGAGGCATTGATTCCTGTTCCCATCCATCCGGGACGTCTGGCAAAAAGAGGATATAATCAGGCACAGGTCATTGCACAGGAGATGGGAAAAGTGCTGGTTCTTCCAGTGGAAACAAGGGCGGTGAAAAGGATTCACAAGACAAAGCCTCAGAAAGAACTGGGGCCTTCCGAACGAAGGAAAAATCTGGAAAAAGCATTTGCGCCCGGGAAGAAAAAAATTCCATGGAAAAGAGTGTTGATAATAGATGATATATATACAACAGGAAGTACTATAGATGCAGTCAGTAAAGTACTGAAAAAATGCGGCGTACAGGAAGTCTACTTTCTTACCATTGCCATTGGGTCCGGAAGAAATTGAAAGAGAAATAAAGTCTAAAAGGCACAAGAGGATCGGTGCAGTAACAACCGGTTCTCTTTTATATGGATTAGGGGGCGGAAAGTCTTGCTTCGTCTGCTTATGGTATGTTATAATATTTGTCGTATGATTAGAGTTACATCAGAGAAGCAGAAGGTGATTTTATGTTAAATGAAGAAAAAATAAAGAAAATGAGAAAACTGGCTGCTTATGAGTCAGGAGCAGGAAAAGAGGATCTTAGTATCAGTAATTATTATAGAAGTGATTATATCGGACTTGCCCTGATCAAGAACTTTTTTTTCACTACAATAGCATACGGACTTCTGGTGCTGGTATATTTCGGAGGCCAGGGTGAATATTTAATGAATAATATTCATAAAATGAATCTGGTATCAGTAGGAGCGAAGCTGATTCTGTTATATGTGGTCATGATAATCGTTTACAGTATATTTACATATATCTATTGTTCTGTGAAATTCAGCCGTGCCCAGAAGGGGATTGAAGCGTATTATCAGGAACTGAGTCAGCTGAAAAAAATGTATGATAAAGAAGAAAAACGGATGGAAAGATTGACCAGAAGGAGGAAGGATGCATGACTGCAATATTATTATGGAAACAGAAAATAAAAGAATTTTACGGAGAACATGATACATGGATTCTTCCGGTTTTAAAATTCTTTCTCTCCCTGCTTCTGTTTACGGAAATAAACAGAACGATGGGATTTATGGACAGGCTTAATAATATTTTTGTTGTTTTGATTCTTTCTCTTTTGTGTTCCGTGCTTCCTGTAAATACAATGACGGTAATCGGCTGTCTGTTTATTCTGGGACATTGTTATGCAGTAGGGGTTGAAACGGCAGGATTTGCATTTGTACTTCTTATGTTGCTTGTAATATTGTTCCTTCGGTTTACATCCAGGGATAATGTGGCACTGATAATGACACCGGTAGCATTTACATTCAGACTGCCGGCTGTAGTCCCCATCAGCAGCGGATTGTTGAGAGGACCGGCTTGTTCGATACCTGCCGGATGTGGTGTTATTCTCTATAGTTTTATGAAACTGGTAAAAGACAGAGCAGCTGTTCTGCAGGGAACAGAAACAGAAGCTTTGCAGAAACTTCAGCTTCTACTGGACGGCATGATTAAAAATCAGGAAATGTGGCTGACAATCATTGTTTTTGCTGCTGTTACCATTGTAGTACATCTGATTCGCAGTTCTTCTTTTGACTATTCCTGGAGAATTGCCATTGTTACAGGAGCAGTTGTATATGTGGTACTGATGGTTTTCGGAAGTATGTTTATGAGCGTCAGTATGGAATTGAATGCGATTATCATATCCGGGATTTTCTCTGTTTTAATCGGATTCGTGCTTGAATTTTTTGTTCTTGGAGTAGATTATTCCAGAAGTGAAGTGACTCAGTTTGAGGATGATGAGTATGTTTATTATGTGAAAGCTGTACCAAAATCACTGGTTTCAGAGACAAGGAAAAGTGTAAAGAAATTTTCTCCGACTACAGAAAACAGAAAAGAGACAGCGGACGAAGAAACTATATCGAAGACAGTGGATATATCCGGACAGATGGAGGAACTTGATATTTCAGATGTGGCACCGGTGGAACATGTTTCCCAAGAGGATTTTGATTTTGAAAAACAGTTGGAAGAATCCTTGAAGAATCTGTAAATGCTCTGAAAAAATAAAGTGGATAAAGGGGTGAAAATGTGGGGAATTTTATTACGCCAATCAGAAATTATCTAAGCGGTATGACATTGCCGCATATTGCGGGGATTGATATTATTGAAATTTTGCTGATTGCATTTTTTGTCTATCAGTTTATGTTGTGGGTAAGAAATACCAGAGCTTATTCCCTGCTGAAAGGAATCCTTGTGCTTCTTGTTTTCATCTTCATTGCTTTTTTGCTGAAAATGAATACGATACTCTGGTTGGTTACAAATGTGGCAGGTTATGCAATTACAGCACTGCTTGTAATCTTTCAGCCGGAGCTGCGTAAAGCGTTGGAAGAATTGGGACATAAAAAAATTGTCAGCAGCATTATCCCATTTGATAATAATAAAAAAGAAGAGGACGGACTTTTTACAGATCGTACTTTAAATGAAATTGTAAGAGCAAGTTTTGAAATGGGTGAAGTGAAGACAGGTGCTCTGATTGTAATAGAAAAAGATACGGTGCTGAATGAATACGCACGTACAGGAATTTATCTGGATTCTCTTGTGAGCAGTCAGCTTCTGATTAATATATTTGAACACAACACACCGCTCCATGACGGAGCAGTCATTGTGCGGGGAGACCGGATCGTGGCAGCAACCTGTTATCTTCCTTTGTCAGATAACATGGAACTGAATAAGAACCTTGGTACCCGTCATCGTGCAGGCGTGGGAATCAGTGAAGTAAGCGATTCTCTGACTATCATTGTATCAGAAGAAACCGGACGTGTATCGGTTGCAAAACAGGGAAGACTTCAGGTGGGTGTAACAAGAGAAGAGTTGCGGGAAATACTGAAGAAAGAACAGAATGCAACGCCGGATAAAGTGAAACACAAAAAAATATGGAAAGGATGGGTGAAGAATGGAGAAAAATCTGGTGAATAAATTTACCCTTAAAATTCTTTCCCTGCTGATCGCTATATTTATCTGGCTTCTGGTGATTAATATTCAGAATCCGGTAAGAACCCGGGTTATAACCGATGTGCCTGTCACTTTTGCGAATGAGTCTTATATAGAAAGTACAAATCAGGTGCCGTTGATGGCAGACGGCAAGGATACAGTTAATGTTCAGGTACGGGCAGAAGCATCGATTATTAATAAAATCAACAGAGAAAATATTTCCGCAGTTGCAGATCTGACACAGATTGTAAATATGGACTCGGATCCGATTATGGTTCCGGTATATGTCAGCTATCCGGGAATTGACAGTCAGAATATTGAATGTACACCACATAATATATCTATTGAAATCGAGAACCGGGTGAGTAAGGAATTTACCATTGCCGTGAATACGGGAGAAACAAAACCGGAAAAAGGATTCGAAATCGGGAAAACAGAGACAAGCCCGGACAGAGTTACGATTATCGGCCCTGAATCCATAGTAAATAAAATTGGAAATGTGGTAGCAAGAGTGGATGTCAATGGAATGTCAGCAAGTACCACAAAACAGTCAGAACTGAGAATTTTTGATAAGAATCTGGATGAACTTTCTGAGAAACAGATGTCCTATCTGAAATTTGATATTCCTTCTACTACAGTGGATGTTAATGTGGAACTCTGGAAAATCAAGCAGGATGTTCCGGTTGAAGTGCAGTGGCATGGAGAACCCCGATATGGATATTATGTGTTCCAGGCATTTTCTACACCGAATACTGTAAATATAGCAGGAACAGATGAAGCACTGAAAGAATTCGAGAAGAACGGAAATAAAGTGATCGTTCCGGATTATATGGTGGATGTCAGTGGTAAGTCAGAGGATTATGAAGTTAAGATTAATCTGGAAGACCTGCTTCCGCAAGGAATTGAACTGGCTACAGATGTCAGTGAAACAGCTCTGATCACGGTTAAAATCCTTCCTCTGAACAGTAAAGAATATGAGATTCCCGTAAATCGTATTGTTGTAAATAATAAACCTTCCGGAACGGATCTTGTATTTGACAGGGAAAAAGTATCTGTGCGTATTCTTGGCACAAAGAATGATCTGGAGAACATGGATGAGAGTCAGATTACACTGAGCATTGATCTCGATTCCGATAAAGAAGGGGAATATGAAGTCCCGGTTCAGATCACTTTGCCGGAGGGATACAGTTCTCTGGAAGATGTTAATGTAAAGCTGAAACTGGTAAAGGCAGCAGAAGTAACCGAAAAAAATGAGGCGGAAGAAAATGAATAGGGAGTGATAAATATGGTTAGCCAGAAAGTAAAAGTAAATAATTTAATCGGTCTTCATTTAAGACCTGCAGGAAAGCTTTGCAATGAAGCCATGCAGTTTAAATGTTTAATCACTTTCAGTTACAAAGAGGTTACCGCAAACGCCAAAAGCGTTCTGAGTGTACTTGGAGCCTGTGTAAAGGGCGGAGATACCATTGAGCTGGTATGTGAAGGGGAAGATGAAAAGGAAGCATTGAAGCATCTGGTGTATGTACTGGAAAATACTTTGCAGGAATAAATCAGGACAAAGAAGTTCACGTAATCAGAATCAGGGATGAAGAAAAACTTCATCCCTGATTTTTGGCGTAAATAAAATACAGGAGGAAAAAAGATGCACAACAATATAAACGAAGGAGTGAAAGACGGAATCCCAATCGCACTTGGATATTTTTCTGTCAGTTTTACCTTTGGTATGCTGGCGGTAAACAATGGAATGTCACCGTTTCATGCGGTTCTTATTTCTCTGTTCAATCTGACTTCAGCAGGACAATTTGCAGGATTGAATGTGATTCTGGCAGGTTCCTCTTTCCTGGAAATGGCACTCACGCAGTTGGTGATTAATATGCGCTATGCATTGATGTCTTTGTCCTTGTCACAAAAACTGGATCCCTGTGTAAAAACAGGACACAGACTGACGATTGCTTATGGAGTGACAGACGAAATCTTTGCAGTAGCCAGTTCAAAAAAAGAAAAGGTGGGTCCCTATTATATGTATGGACTGATTGCACTGCCGGTACTGGGATGGGTAGGAGGAACGTTTACCGGTGCAGTGGCAAGTACCATAATGCCGGCTTTTGTAAGAAGTGCACTGGGAGTTGCTCTTTATGGCATGTTTGTTGCGATTGTAGTGCCGCCGGCAAAAAAGGAAAAAACGGTCCGTACAGTGGTGCTCTTGGCATTGTTGTTCAGTACGGGATTTTATTATCTTCCTGTACTGAAAAATATTTCAGGAGGATTCATGATCATTATCTGTACCCTTCTGGCAGCAGGTATAGGAGCAATACTGTTTCCGATAAAGGAGGAAGAAGAATGATTTATGCATATATTTTTGTTATGGCAGGGGTTACCTATTTGATTCGTATGCTCCCCCTGACACTGTTTCAGAAAAAGATAACGAATGTATACGTAAAATCTTTTTTGTATTATGTACCCTATGCGTGTCTTACAGCAATGACATTTCCTGCAATTCTTTATGCAACAGAATCGCCGGTTTCCGCTTTTGCCGGGCTTGTGACAGCAGTTGTTTTTGCAGTAAAAGAAAAAAGTCTGGTGACGGTAGCCTGTTTTTCCTGCGTGGCCGTATTTGTCGTTGAAAGAATTTTCATGTAAAGAAAACTTAACAAATGATTTTTATACAGTCAGTTGTCACATAAGCAAAAAGGTGTTAGAATATAGGTATATCTAAAGGTGAATTACTTTAGAATCAGGAGCTAATCAACAGGAAAGGATGAGGGTGAAGTATGAAGAAACGCAGAATGAAGTTAATGGCGTTGCTGCTGGCTTTGACAGTGTCTTTTAATTCCGTTGTGCCGGCGGGAGCGGCAGTTTCCGAAGATAAGGTATCTGTTGAGACGGTTGCGGAACCGGGAAATACGGAAACAGATGTCCCGGATACAGAAGAGGATTCCGAAAAACCGGTGAATCTGAAAGAGGCAGACAAGAGTGCAGAAGAGATGCAGGACAGCAACTGGACAGTGGAAAAAGTAACGGATGAAAATGGGAACGTTACTTCTGTTATTTTCAGAAAATACACAGATGCAGCATCGAAAACAGGCTTTGAATCCAAATGGGTATATGATGATGGACAGGAAACCTGGACGCAGTATAAATCCAACGAGGCAGATGCCGTACCGGAAAAAACAGAAGAAGGCGTTTATGAAACCGGCGCTTTAAAGAAAGATGAAACAGCAGTTCTGGACCTGATGTACTGGCTGGACGATACCGGAAAGGGAAAATCCGGATGGAAGCTTTCAGAGGACGGAAATCAATTCTTCTACTATTATAGTGGAGAAGAAAAAGAGGTACAGGATAATCTGGGAGGAATGCCTGCAGGTTTTTATGTAGGAATGCAGAAACCCTCCGATCTGATCAAAGAAGGTTATTATTCCGATATAAACGGGGACAGTTACTGGCTGGAAGAGGAAGGTGTTCTTGTAAAGAATGAATGGAAACTTTATAAGGATGAGGCCGGTACAGAATATTATTATTATTTTGGTGAAGACGGCAAGCAGGATAAGAGCAAGAAAGGTCTTCAGACTATTGACGGATCAGAATATTATCTGAAAGATGATTTTTCTTTACTGAAAAGCGACAGTGTAATGGTTGACGGCAAAAAACACGTTTTTGATGAAAATGGAAAATGTGTAAAAGAGTATGTCCCTGTAGACGCAGGATGGCATTCCGATGAGAAAGGCCGTTGGTATCAGGATGAAGACGGTACCCGTCCGGAAAACTGCTGGAAAGAAATCGATGGAGAAAAATATTACTTTGGAAAAGATGGCTATATAGCTTATGGTTGGTTTGAGTACGAAGGAAACTGGTATTATCTTGGAAAAGCCGATGATGGAGCTATGAAAACAGGCTGGCAGAAGGTCGGAAGCAAGTGGTATTATCTGGATCCTTCCAGTGGTATTATGCAGGAAGGCTGGGTAGAAGTTGACGGTAAATGGTATTATCTGAAACCAGGCAATGGAGCCATGCAGGAAGGCTGGCTGAAACTTTCCGGTAAATGGTATTATCTGAATCCAGGCAACGGAGCCATGGCAGAAGGCTGGAAGAAGGTTGGCGGCAAATGGTATTACCTGAAACCGGGCGATGGAGTTATGCAGGAAGGCTGGAAAAAGATTGGCGGCAAATGGTACTATCTGACTCCGGGCAATGGAGCTATGCGTGAAGGCTGGCTGAAACTTTCCGGTAAATGGTATTATCTGAAACCAGGTAATGGAGCCATGGCGGAAGGCTGGTGTAAAGTTTCCGATAAATGGTATTATCTGAAACCGGGTAACGGAGCTATGGTAGATGGCTGGCGTAAGGTAGATGGTAAATGGTATTATCTGAAACCGGAAAAAGGCTACCGCATGGAAAGCTGGCAGAAAATCGGTGGTAAATGGTACTATCTGAAACCAGGCAGCGGTGTTATGGTGACAGGCTGGAATTATGTTAGTGGATACAAATTGTATTTTAACTCAGATGGTGTTCTGGTTCAGGATGTGAGCAATATGATCAGTGGCCCGTACAGAATCAGAGTGAATCGTACCAGATGTATGGTTACAATTTTTGCAAAAGACGGAAGTAATGGATGGATCATACCGGTAAAATCCATGACCTGTTCTGTAGGACTTCCGGCAACTCCTACACCTACCGGTACATTCTATATTGGTGATCAGGACAGATGGCATGCACTTATGGGACCATCCTGGGGACAGTATACTTCTCATGTTTATCAGGGAATTTTTATTCACTCAGTGGCAGGTGCAGAAAAGAGAATTGATAATCTGAATGCAGCAGACTATAACAAACTGGGACAGCCTGCATCTCACGGATGCATTCGCCTTTGTGTAAGAGATGCTAAATGGATTTATACAAACGTAAGCAGAGGCTCTCAGATAACCATCGGTGATGGATACTATGAACCCTTTGATAAACCGGCAACGATTAAGCTGAAACCGGGAACTAATTTAGTAGATCCGACACAGTGTTAATGACAGGACTGTTTGGGAGACGTGTTTTTGACACGTCTCCTTTTTTTCGATATAATACTTTGACAGCAGAATGAGAACTCTGCATAAACAGAAAACAGATTGAGAGGATAAATAAAATGTGGGAAATATATGGAAATTCACCCCTTTATCCCATTAAGAGTACACAGCAAAATGGAAACCGGATTTATGTAAAACGGGAAGATTTGCTGCCCTTTTCTCTGGGGGGAAATAAGGTGAGGATTGCCTGTGAGTTTTTTCGGGATATGGAAACGAAAGGCTGCGATACGATGGTTGTCTATGGAAATACCCGGTCAAATCTTTGCAGAGTAATTGCGAATCAATGTTGCATACAGAACATACCCTGTTATATGATCAGTTCCAGAGAAGAACATGAAAAAGAGGCAAAAGAAACAGGAAACAGCAAAATTATGGAACTGTTAGGCGCCAAAATTATTCCCTGCAGCAAATCAGAGATTGCTTCCACGGTGGAAGAGACCCTGAAAGCTATTGAAAGAGCCGGAAGAAAACCTTATTATATATATGGAAATAAGTGGGGAACAGGTAATGAGGCGACAGCAACCGCAGCCTATGCAAAAGCATACGGAGAAATACAGGCTTTTGAAGAAAAAAACGGATTTTCATTTGACTATATTTTTCATGCATCTGGCACAGGGGCCACACAATCCGGTCTAATCTGCGGACATATTCTGGCAGGTGATCATACAAAAATAATAGGGATTTCTGTTTCCTCAAGAGAATATGAAAGAGGGGTATCTGTAATCCGGACAGGAGCAGAAAGCTATCTGAAAGGAATTCATGATTCCCGGATTTTTGAGCCGGACAGGGAGATTTTTCTGGAATGCCGGTATAACAAAGGAGGTTATGGTCTTTATGACCAGGAAGTGCTGGATTGTATCAGGCAGCAGTTCAGAGAAAACAGTCTTCCGCTGGATCCTGTTTATACAGGAAAAGCTTTTCTTGGAATGGAGAAATATCTGGAAGAACATAAAATTACGGATAAAAATATTCTGTTTCTTCATACCGGGGGAACCCCTTTATTTTATGATTGCCTGAATGCAGGAAAATTAAAACAGGAAGGAATTTAAAGTATGTTGATATCAATTGTGATTCCCTGTTATTATTCCGAAAAAACCATTCAAAAAGTTGTGGAAATGACAATAGAGGAATTTTCAAAAACAAATCAGTACGATTGTGAATTTGTCCTTGTAAATGACGGATCCACAGATGGTACTTATGAAAAAATAAAGGAACTGGCAGGAAAATATCCCTTTGTACAGGGGGTGAATTTACTAAGAAATTTTGGACAGCATAATGCACTTATGGCTGCGCTTCATTATGTAAGGGGAGATTATGTTCTCGGAATGGACGATGACATGCAGACTCATCCATCACAGATCCATAAACTGGTAGAAAAAATACAGGAAGGATATGATCTGGTCTATGGACATTATGGGAAAAGGAAAAATGCTGCTCTCAAAAATCTCAGCAGTAAATTGAATGAAGTATCCTCCCGTATCCTTCTGGGAAGACCAAAGGAAATCGTTTCCAGTAACTTCTGGATCATTACCCGCAAGGTTGCTCAGGAAGTGATAAAATATGAAAGCTACAATCCCTATATTGACGGGATTTTTTACAGAGTCACACACAACATCGGAAATGTGGAAGTAGAACATCATAAACGGGAAGTAGGTACATCCAATTATACTTTGAAAAAGCTGATCCGTCTGTGGCTGGCATACTGGAATTATTCGGTAATCCCTCTTCGAATCTCTTCAGTAACAGGTGGTGTGATGGCAATGGCCGGCTTCATTGCTGCAATCCTTACAATAATCCGAAAACTGGTCCATCCAGGTATTCCGGTAGGATGGGCTTCTACGATTTGTGTCATTACAGTATTTGCAGGGATGATTCTGATGAGTCTTGGAATTATAGGGGAATATCTGGGAAAAATCATACTTACATTGAATCATACTCCTCAGTTTATTGTCAGGGAAAGTGTGAATACAGACGGAGAAGAAATGAAATGAAGAGAAAAGTAATGATACTGGGTGCCGGAATCTATCAGGTACCCCTTATACAGAAAGCAAAAGAAATGGGGCTTGAGACTCTGGTAGTAAGTATACCGGGAGATTATGCGGGGATTCAGATGGCAGATCACTTTTTTCCTTTGGACACCAGAGATTATGTAGGAATTCTTCAAGTGGCACAACAGGAAAAGATTCAGGGAATCTGTACTTCCGGAACGGATGTGGCAGTACGGTCCATTGGTTATGTATGTGAACACATGGGACTTTCCGGTATTCATTTTTCAGCGGCAGAACGGGCTACAGATAAGGCACTCATGAAAGAGGCCTTTCGGCAGCACCATGTTGCAACAGCAGATTTTTATAAAGTCAGTTCCATAGAGGAAGCTTTGGAAGCTGCAGAAAAGATCGGATATCCGGTAGTTGTAAAAGCGGTGGACAGTTCAGGAAGTAGAGGAATCTTAAGAGCAGAAAATGACCAGCAGCTGCAGGCGGCATTTGAAAATGCCGGGACTGTTACAAAACAAAGCTATGTGCTGGTGGAAGAATGGCTGGATGGAGAGGAAATCGGAGTCGATGCTTTTATGGGGGAAAATACGCTGGAAGTATTTTTTCCACACAGGAAATTTATCTGTCAGACAGAGAACAGCACCATACCATCCGGTCATCGGTTTCCTTTTATCGGATCATCGGAATTGTATCAGGAACTGCAAAAGCAGATTCTGGGAGCTGCAAGAGCGCTGGGATTGAAAAACTGTCCTTTAAATGCGGATGTTTTTGTAAAAGGGAACAAGGTCTGGATCATTGAAATGGGAGGAAGAACCGGAGCTACCTGTATTCCGGAATTGATTTCTGTAAATCAGGGTTATGACTGGTATGAAAAAATACTTCAGGCAGCATTAGGAGAAAAGCCGGATTTTGGCGGGAAGACCAATATCCCCTGTATGGCAAAACTTGTGTTTTCTCCGGTAACAGGTAAGATCCTTAAAATAGACAGAGAAGGAATGGAAGCACTGAAAAAAAAGAATATTCTTTGCCAGATCGATTATGAAGAAGGGTGTACAGTAGAGAAAGTTTCAAACGGAACAGACCGGATCGGTCATATATTGATGAAAACAGGAGACGAAACACAACTGGATCAGGCCTTGAAAAAACTTCGCAGCTGTATCTGGCTGGATCAGGGAAATCTGGAGGAACTATGGAAAAGATAAAGGATTATATTTTATTGCACCTTAATATTCTGTTGTTTTCTTTTACCAGTGTACTGACAAAAATGGCATCCATACAATTTAACCGTCATGGAATCTATGATGTTCGATTATATCTATGCATTTTTCTCATGTTCTTGAATTGTTTTGTGTATGCGATAGCCTGGCAGAAAGTAATTAAACGGTTTGAATTAAATGTAGCTTATGCAAACAGAAGCGTTTATCTGATCTGGTCACAGGTCTGGGCAGTATTGATTTTTCATGAAAATCTTTCAGTTATGAATATTGTTGGTATGCTGGTCGTATTAACAGGAGTATTGGTGGTGCAGAAATATGAATAAATATATGTTGCTGCTTTATATCGGAACCTTTTTTACCGCATTTTCGCAGCTTTTATTAAAACAGAGTGCAAACAGAAGTTACAGACATCCTGTTTTTGAATATCTGAACTGGCGCGTAATTACTGCCTATATTATTTTTTCAGGGGTTTTACTTTTGAATACATATGCTCTTACACAAGTGGATATGAAATATGGATCAATCATAGATACGTTCAGTTATGTGTTCGTAATGATTTTATCCTGTCTTATTCTCAGAGAAAAATTTACAAGAGGAAAAGTAATCGGAAATCTTATTATCATTGCAGGAATTATTTTATATCAGATGTAACTGCTCAGATGTAAAAAGACAGACTTCCCGTTCATTGGGAAGTCTGTCTCTGTTTTTATCTGGAAAAGTAGTCAAAGATTGTTTTTACAATATATTCTTTATCCTCATCGGAAAGACCATAGTACAGAGGAAGGCGTACCAGACGTTCGCTTTCTCTTGTGGTATAGCGATCTTCTCCGGAAAAACGTCCATATTTTATTCCGGCAGGGGAAGAGTGAAGCGGAATATAGTGAAAAACACTCATAATGCCATGCGCTTTCAGGTAGGAGATAAAGTCTGTCCGGGATTGCAGATCCGGAAGTTTTATATAGTACATATGGGCATTGTGTTGGCAATATTCCGGGACAAAGGGTTGTTCCAGATATCCTTTTTCAGCCAGAGGACGGAGTCTTTCGTCGTAGAATTGATAAGTGTTCATGCGATCCTTCTGGATCACGTCAGCCTGCTCCAGCTGTGCCCAGAGATAGGCAGCATTCATATCACTTGGAAGATAGGAAGAGCCATAATCCTGCCAGGTATATTTATCCACCTGGCCACGGAAAAACTTACTGCGGTTCGTTCCCTTTTCCCGGAGAATTTCCGCCTTTTCCAGATAAGACTCTTCCTGGAAAAACAGGGCACCCCCTTCTCCCATGCTGAGATTTTTGGTTTCATGAAAACTCAGACAGCCAAAATCACCGATTGTGCCCAGAAATTTTCCTTTATACCGGGAAGAAAATCCCTGCGCTGCATCTTCTGTCACTTTCAAATGATGTTGAGCAGCAATGTCCATGATGGTATCCATTTCACAGGCTACCCCTGCGTAATGAACGGGAACAATTGCTTTTGTACGGGAGGTAATGGCATCCTCAATCAGGGTTTCATCTATATTCATAGTATCCGGACGAATATCCGCAAAAACAAGAGAGGCGCCTCTTTGAACAAATGCATCTGCTGTAGATACAAAAGTATAAGAAGGAAGAATCACTTCATCTCCGGGTTTTATGTCAGATAAAAGCGCGGCCATTTCCAGAGCATGGGTACAGGAGGTAGTAAGAAGAGCATGATTTACAGAGAACTGTTGGGTAAACCAGCGGCTGCATTTTCTGGTGAATTCTCCATCTCCGCAGATTTTTCCGTTGCGGATTGCTTTTTCTATGTAGTTTAGTTCTGTCCCTACGAAAGGTGGAATATTAAAATCAATCATAGTACACTCCTTGGAAACATATTACAATTTGCAAACAGAACTATTGTAGCACATATATGGACAAAAAGGAATAATTAAGTAATGCTTCCGGTTGCTTTATAATTTTAAATATAGTATACTTAATAACTGGTTAACAAATGTAATGAAATTGCAACAAAACTAATAAGAGTTTAGGAGGAGGATAACTGTGAGAGAGTCGTGGAAAAGAGTGTTGACAATTATTTTGGCTTTGGCAATGCTTTTTACAAACTGCAGTCCGGTATTGGGGGCTGAAGAATCGGAACAGACTGCAGAGACAGAGATTCCCTGTAACTATATTTTTACACAGAATGATGGAGAATATCAATCGGTCATTCTTGAAATAGGAGATGAGGATACAACCGTTCTGGACGGAGCAGTTCTTACATATCAGGATGGAAACGGGGATTTTATTAAAGTGCAGGCAGAAGAAGTAAAGGAAAACCTGGCAGCTTTTCTGATTCCTGTTGCAGCAGAGAACGTGCAGCGGGAATTTATTGCAGCGGAGGCTGTGGTACAGGGAACCATACATGCCGTGAAAATGGACAGCAATGAGGAAATGAAAAATGTTGAGGTTTCTGAGGAGCAGGCGGCTTCTGTTGTGGAAGAAGTACAGGAAGAAGAAACAGATACTGAGAGTTTTTCGGAAGAAGAGCTGGATACGGATACAGCTCAGCAGGTTCAGCAATGTGTGATCACATCGGAAGAAGGTATGACTGCAGAAGATATTGAAAGTGCTATAGAGGAAACGAACAATCTGCCTGTGACAGAGTCTCAGGAAAATGAAACACTGTCGGAAAAACCAGAAGAAAAGGATCATTATATCGTAGTTCTGGATCCGGGACATGGAGGGTCAGACGGAGGCGCTGAGAATGCTTATGGAGAAGAGTCCGAATCCATACTTACCTTGAAAATTGGAACCTATCTGAAAGCAGAGCTGGAAAAATACACAGAGTTATCCGTTTTCATGACTCGTGAAGATGATACTTATGTAGGATTAAGTGAGCGTGTGGAATATGCAGTGGATAAGAAGGCGGATATTCTGGTAAGCCTTCATCTGAATTCTTATGAATCCAGTTCGGCCAACGGTGCGGAAATTCTTGTTCCAAGAACCGGACGATACAATACAGAGGTTGCAGAAAATGCAGAACATCTGGCAAACAATATTCTGAAACGCATCACATCTCTGGGACTTTATGACAGAGGACTGAAATACAGAGATTCTGCATCCGGAGGAACTTATCCGGATGGAAGTACTTCGGATTATTACACGATCATTGAAAAAGGTATGAGAGCAGGTATTCCTTCTATTATAGTAGAACATGCATTTATCAGCAGTGAGCAGGATGCCCAGTATCTTGACAGCGAAGAAGATCTGATGAATTTTGCCAAAGCTGATGCTTATGGAATCGCTCAGTATTTTGGGATTGAAACAGGCGGTGAGGAATATGAGGAAGTACCAAAACCGGTCGGGGAATGGAAAAAGATCAACGGAAAATGGTATTATTACATAGGGAATGTAAAACAGACCGGCTGGATTGAAGTAGATGGGAAATGGTATTATCTGGATGCAGATGGCGTGATGCAGACGGGCTGGAAGAAAATCGGCAGTTCCTGGTATTATATGAACGGAGCCGGCGTGATGCAGACGGGCTGGAAGAAAATTGACGGGAAATGGTATTATCTGAACAGCAGCGGCGTGATGCAGACGGGCTGGAAGAAAATCGGCGGTTTCTGGTATTATATGAACGGAGCCGGCGTGATGCAGACGGGCTGGAGGAAAATTGACAGTAAATGGTATTATCTGGATGCGGATGGAGTTATGCAGACGGGCTGGCAGAGGCTCAGTAAAAAATGGTATTATTTTAATGAAGAAGATGGCGTGATGCTGACCAACTGGCAGGAGATTGAC
Organism: Blautia sp.; assembly: GCA_051880075.1. Taxonomy (GTDB): domain Bacteria; phylum Bacillota; class Clostridia; order Lachnospirales; family Lachnospiraceae; genus Blautia. Next base: position 41,309 of record JBJENG010000035.1, read on the forward strand.
GGGAAATGGTATTATCTGGATGCGGATGGAGTCATGCAGACGGGCTGGAAGAAGTCCAGCGGGAAATGGTATTACTTGAACGGAGCCGGAGAAATGGTGACTGGATGGAAACGTCTCAGTGGAAAATGGTATTATTTCGATGAAAATGGTGCCATGTTGACTAACTGGCAGGAGATTGACGGGAAATGGTACTATCTGAACAGCGATGGCGTGATGCAGACGGGCTGGAAAAAATCCAGCGGAAACTGGTACTATCTGAACGGAGCCGGAGAAATGGTGACGGGATGGAAAAAAATTGACGGGAAAAGGTATTATTTTAATGAATCCGGAATCATGCAGACCGGCTGGCAGCACATTGAGGGAGAATGGTATTACTTTAATGCGTCCGGTGAATGGAATCCGGATGCAAAGCGAGAAGAAGAGAATAATCAGACAGAAAATTTATACACGATTATGGGTGAAACATCCGCATCGGAAGAACAGATGATAAAAGATTTTGAAAAATCCGGATATGATTACCCTGCTGAGGAACTGGAAAAAGGAGGCGCCGGGGACATCACTACATTCTGTAACATGATAAAAGAAGAGGCAGAAACAGAAGGTGTTCGGGCAGAAGTTCTTTTTGTACAGGTTATGAAGGAAACAGGCTGGCTTCAGTACGGAGGCGATGTGAAAATCACACAGTTTAATTTTGGCGGATTGGGAGCGACCGGAAACGGAGAAGCCGGAGAGTCTTTTCCAGATGTGAGAACAGGGCTCAGAGCACAGGTGCAGCATCTGAAAGCTTATGGATCGGAAGAAGCACTGGTCAATGAATGTGTGGATACACGGTTTACGTATGTGACCAGGAACTGTGCGCCTTATGTAGAATGGCTGGGAATTCAGGAAAATCCAGATCATGTGGGATGGGCATCATCTGAAAGATACGGATATGAATTGGTAGAAATGATCAATACTCTGAAAACAATGTAAGATAATAAAAAAAAATTCCCTGAGGGCAGAAAGGCTCTCAGGGAATTTTTTTACCAGGTTTTGCGGATTTGTGTTTTACAGGATAATATTGTATAATAGTTTTATATACAGAAAAAATCGGGGAGAAAAGTTTTGAAAAAATATTGTGTGTTATTATTGCTTGCAGCAGAAATAGCCGGTTTTTTATGGACACCGGTAAATGCAGATTCAGGAGAAAACAGAATAACAGAAAATCAGCTCCAAAAAGAGGGAAAGACAGGTGTCTGGAACAAAGAAGGAAGAAAGTGGTATTATCGATGGGAAAATGGAGATTGTCTGAAGGATACCTGGTTTTTCTTTGAAAATCACTGGTATTATATAGAAGAAGATGGAAAAATGACAGTGGACTGGAAAAAAATAGAAGACCACTGGTATTATTTTTCTGATACGGGGAGAATGAAATGCGGATGGATTCATGATGGGGATTCCTGGTATTTTGCCAACGAAGATGGAATTATGGTGACCGGATGGAAAGATATTGACGGAGAACGATATTATTTTGAAGAAGAGGAAGAAGACGAGGGAAGAATGAAGACCGGATGGATGTGTGAAAAAGGAAAATGGTACTTTTTCAGTAAATCCGGAAAATTGAACAGAAATAAAGAACAGTATTCCCTGGGGCAGGTGTTCAAATTGGGGGATTCGGGAGAATGGATAAAGGAATAATGGTGCGATATGGGGATTATGACATTTATTAAAATTTTTCTGATAACAGCAGGACTGCTGATTCTTGTCTTTGGACTGGGACTGTTCTGGGTAAAAGAGGAAAGAGAAGAAAGCGGTCCGGAGATTCTTATAAAAGGCATGATTACGGCATTGGCAGTTTTTGAAATTGCAGCATTGGGTGCAACAGCTTTAGATATTTCTTATCATAGTCTTGTTTTTCTATATAAAGGAATCCTGATTCTGTCAGCGACAGGTTCCTTCTATGTGAGACGACATAGAGTGAAGATATGGGGGAAAAGAATATTAAAGAACTTGTCTGAAAAAAGGTTTTGGAACAAATGGAAGTCTTATGCCTGGTGTTTGCCCGCGCTGCTGCTGATCTGTTTTCAGGTTTATGTGGGAGTATCCGCTACACACATTGATGATGATGATGCTTTTTATGTTGCAACGGCATCTACTACGATTGAAACAGACAGTCTGTTTCAATATAGTTCTTACACAGGAGAAAGAATGGAAGAAAAGCCGGCCAGATATGTGCTTTCACCATTTCCTGTCTTTATGGCCATGCTCAGTGAAATTTATCGCATGCCGCCTGCTGTCTTTGCTCATACTTGCATGCCGCTTTTGATGATTCCGCTTGCTTATATAGTTTATGGCCTGTTTGGCAGATTTTTGTTCGGGAAAAACAGAAAAAAAAGAGGAATCTTTCTTTGGCTGATTGCCTGGATGAATCTGTTTGGATATTATTCCATTTATACAGCTTCTACTTTTCTACTGATTCGTATCTGGCAGGGAAAAGCACTGTTGGCAGCGGTTTTCGTTCCTCTGCTGCTCTTTTATCTGATTCAATGGTATATAGAAGAAAAAAAACAGAAGGGGATATGGTACCTGTCAGTCGTGTCTCTTGCCCTTGCATTATGTTCTTCTATGGGGATTTTTTTTGCGCCACTTATGATTGGAGTGACCGGATTGCTGAAATGTGTGAAAGAGAGAAAAATAAAGATTCTGTTTTACACAATCATTCTTTGTATCCCCTGTGGGATATTGGGAATTCTGTATCTTTTTATAAAATAGGAGTTCTTAGTATGAAGGAAATATGGGATTTGACGAAGTACATGTGGGAATTATACAGGGGACAGGGATGGTATCTTTCCTGTTTCCTTGTGGCAGTTGTATTTCTGTTTTTGAAAAGAAAAGAGAATAAAAAAGCAAAATTTTTGTCTGCATACAGTGTGGTTATGTTGTTTCTTTTCTGGTGTCCGGTGTCAGCAAAGTTGATTATGGATTATGGGATTGGAAGAAGCGTTTATTGGAGAGTGTTCTGGCTTTTACCAATCCCCCTTCTGATTGGCTGGGTGCTTACTTCTGTTGTGTTCAGCACGAAGAGAAAATCCATACAGATTCTGCTTCTGGCCGGGAGTCTGGTCCTTACGGCAGCAGGAGGAACCTGGATCTATCGGGAAGAGGTGTTTCAGAAAACTGACAATGTTTATAAAATTCCCCAGACGGTGATTCCAATCTGTCAGGAAATGCGGGATTATCCACAGGAAGAACGGATAAAAGCGGCAGTGGCAGATGAATTGCTCCCGTATATCCGTCAGTATGATCCGGGAATCCATATGGTTTATGGAAGAAATACCACAAAGGATTTTCAGGCAGAAACCATGGAGGCGGCCGTTTTATATGGAGTTCTTCACGAAGAGCATCAGGACAGAGAGACTTTTGTGTCTGCAATTGAACTGGCAGAGTGCAATTTTCTGGTGTTAAAAGGAGAACATCCGGTGAAAAGATGGGCAGATCTGGAATATGAGATGTTGTTGGAAGTAGACGGGTATTATTTATATTATACCGGTTAAGTAACGGTTGTTTTCTAAAATGTAATATGATATATTATTAGCAGATTGTTAAATTTTGATTCTAAATGTTACAAAATATTAACGCAAAACACGATGGGAGAATGACCAAAAATGGAAAGACGCAGAAGAGATGAGTTAAGGAGATTGGTGCGTGGAGGACTTTGCACATTACTTTTAGTTTTATTTTCATTTATGTTTGGCTACGTATGGGACAGATGCTATAGTCAGGGATTATGGAAAGAGCCTTTTTATGCAAAGGGAAATGTAGTTATAGTAATTATTTACCTTATAGTTGCGTTTCTGTTTTTTTCGGTTCTTGGAGGATTGAAAATAGGAACATTGCGCAGGACAAATGTGATGCTTTCTCAGATTGTGGGAATCCTTTGTCTTCATGTTGTTATGTACGGACAGATGATTCTGTTGTATCGTGGACTGCCTCCGGTCATGCCTCTTATTTTACTTACAGCAGCAGAGGCGCTTCTGATTTATGTGTTCAGCTATATTTTTGATTTTATTCTGAATGTATTATTCCCCCCAAGGGAACTTCTGGTGATTTACGGAGAGTATCCGTTTCAGCCAATCTGCAATAAAATTGAATCAAGAAAAGACAAGTTTCTGATCGGGGGAAGTATGAATGTTTCCGCAGGATGGGAAGCCCTCCAGAAAGAAATTGACAAGTTCGAAGATGGTGGAGTGGTAATCAGCGATGTACATTCAGAAATGCGTAACCGTATTCTGAAATATTGTTATGCAAAAGGAATCCGTGTTTATATCACTCCGAAAGTATCAGATATTCTTCTTAGAAATGCAGAACCTCTTCATATGTTTGATACGCCTCTTATGCTGGTAAGAGGAAGCGGACTTACAATTGGACAGAGATTTTTTAAGAGACTGATAGATATTGTGATTTCCCTGATCATGATTGTGATCGCTTCTCCTTTTATGCTGATTGCAGCAATACTCATTAAGTCTTATGACCACGGTCCGGTTCTGTTCAAGCAGAAGAGACTGACAGAGGGAAGAAAGGAATTTTATGTTTATAAGTTTCGGAGTATGATTGTAGATGCAGAAAAAGACGGAGTGGCAAGACTTGCTTCTGCCAATGATTCCAGAATTACACCGGTTGGAAAATTCATCAGAGCTACAAGAATGGATGAATTGCCCCAGTTGTTTAATATTCTGAAAGGAGATATGAGTATTGTAGGACCAAGACCGGAACGTCCGGAAATTGCAGAAGAGTATGAAAAGGAAATACCGGAATTTGCATACAGACTGAAGGTAAAAGCAGGTCTTACCGGATATGCACAGATATACGGGAAATACAATACCACGGCTTATGACAAGCTGAAACTGGATATGATGTATATAGAAGGATATCATATTCTGATTGATTTTAAGTTGATTCTGACTACAATTAAAATTATTTTTATGAAAGAGAGCACAGAAGGAGTAGAAGAAGGACAGGTGACTGCCGGTTCTTCAGAACAGAAAGAAAATTGACTATGGAAAAATTGATTACAGTGATCATCCCTGCCTATAATTGTGCCGATACCATTGAAGCTGCGATTGCGTCTGCGTTGAATCAGGAAGTTCCTCTGGAGATATTGGTGTTGAATGATGGATCTCCGGATCATCTGGATGCAGTCATGGAAAAGTACAGGGAGAATAAAGCTGTCCGATATATTCATAATGAAAAAAATCTTGGGGCTGCAGGCAGCAGAAATAAAGGAGTTTCTATGGCGGAGACTCCTTATGTAGCATTTTTGGATGCAGATGATATCTGGGCAGGGGGAAAATTAAAAAAGCAGCTTCAGGTTATGAATGAAACAGGAGTTGTTCTGTGTTCTACCGGACGGCAGCTGATGCGCCCGGACGGTACCTGTACAGAGAAATATATTCCTGTAAAAACAAGAATTACCTACAGAGAATTATTAAGACATAACAGCATTAACTGTTCCTCTGTTTTGCTGAAGACAGAAGTGGCCAGAGAATTTCCGATGGAGCATGAAGACAGTCATGAAGATTATATTACATGGCTGAAAATATTGAAAAAATATGGTCTTGCTGCAGGAATTGATGAACCGCTTCTTCTGTACCGGCTTACTACTACCGGAAAATCCGGGAATAAACTGAAATCTGCGGGGATGAACTGGAAGGTATATCGGTATATGGGATTTGGGTATGTGCGTTCCTGTTTCTATTTCTGTTCTTATGCCATTCATGGAATTCTGAAATACTTATGATATATTGATATGGAGAGTGCTATGGGAGTTTTTTTGAAAACCGTATTTTTTTATGTTTTGAAACTGTTACTCATGCCGTTGAGAATTCTTCCTGTTAAGAAAAACCGTATTTTATTTACCGGTCTTACAGGTGGAAAGACCAATGAGTATTCGTGTAACCTGAAATATCTATGTGAGTATCTGGAAGAAAATGAGCCGGGAAAATTTGAAATCTGTTGGGCGGTCAGTGAACCGGACAATTATAAATTTCTTCAGGATAAGGGGTATAAAGTGGTGAAACATTTTTCTCTGAGTTCTTTTCCTGTGTTGATGACTGCCAAAGTAATCGTATCAAACGGCGCATATGCCCCCTGGTTTCCATTCCGGAAAAAACAGTATTTTATTAATACATGGCATGGAGGTGGCGCCTATAAAAAGATAGAAAACAACAAACCAAATGCAAACTGGTTTACGAGAAAGCGTGCGCAGATCTGCGCAGATAATATCAGTTTGTTTGTATCTACCTGCAGAGCGGCCAGTGAAAAGCTGTTTCGGGGTGCTTTTTTGTATAATGGGGAAATTATGGAACAGGGAATGCCCCGAAATGATAAAATCGTACGCCATGAGACAGAAGAGCAGACCGGAAAAGTAAAGAAAGAATACGGACTTTCTCCGAAAGATAAGATTGTATTGTTTGCGCCTACCTACAGGCCGGAAGCAGCTGTGATCACACTGGATGCAGATAAACTTCTGGAATGTCTGGGGCAGGATGGAAACAACTGGTATTTTATGAGAAGAGCCCATCGCTATCAGAACGGGTATCAGATTCAGGTAACAGGAAAGAAGATTCTGGAAGCAGGAGATTATCCGGATATGCAGGAGCTTCTCTGTGCAGCCGATGCGCTGATTACCGATTACTCTTCCTGCATCTGGGAATATTCCTTTTTGTACAGACCGTGTTTTCTTTATACGCCGGATCTGGACAGTTATATTAAAAATACAGGTTTTTATACAGATATCCATGAGTGGCCATTTCCATTGTGCCGGACAGAAGAGGAACTGTATGAAAAGATAGAACATTACAATGATAAAGAAAACCGGGAAAAAATTCGGGCACATCACAGAGCTTTGGGAAGCTGTGAATCAGGAAGAGCCTGTGAAGCCCTGACAGAAAGAATTAAACAGGTTACCGGTGTAAAATGATTTATATGGAGGGAAAAAGTATGATATTTGGCGCAATACTGGCAGGCGGTGTGGGTTCAAGAATGAATATCTCCGATATGCCGAAACAGTTTTTACCTTTGGGCGATAAACCGATTATTATCCATACATTGGAAAAATTTCTTTTATGCGAAAGAATCGACGAGATTTATATTGGCGTTCATCCCAACTGGCTGGTTCATATGGAAGATCTCATCAGGAAATATGTAAAAATCAGAAGAGAACAGATTCATATTGTTGCAGGAGGAGGAGACCGAAACACTACGATTATGAATATGGTGGATCAAATGGAAAAGGATTTTGGAAGTTCAGATGAACATTATATTATTACCCATGATTCTGTACGGCCTTTTGTCACTGCAAGAATTATTAATGATAATATTGATACGGTGTTGAAATATAAAGCCTGCGACACAGTAGTAGCGGCAAGCGATACCATCGTAACTTCAAAAGACGGGGATGTGATTACAGAAATCCCAAATCGTCAGTGGATGTACCAGGGGCAGACACCCCAGAGTTTCCAGATGAATCTGCTGAAAAAATGGTATTATGACCTGACGGAAGAGGAAAAGGCGATTCTGACAGATGCCTGTAAAATTGGTGTTGTAAGAAATGCAGAAGTACGCCTTGTAAGAGGGGAAGTATCCAATTTGAAAATAACCACAGTGACAGATTATAAAGTTGCTCAGGCAATGGTTGGAGGAAATCTAATTGATTAATTATGTATATCAGCTGGTCAGCCCACAGGTATTTTCCGTTAAGTATGAAGATATTCCTTTTGAGGATAAGGTAATCGTGCGGCCGAGATATATGGCAGTGTGTCATGCAGATCAGAGATATTATCAGGGAAAGAGAGACAGAAAAGTTCTGAAGAAAAAGCTTCCTATGGCATTGATTCATGAATGCTGTGGTGAAGTAGTGTATGATCCTTCCGGAACCTTTTCCAGAGGAGAAGCTGTAATTCTTATACCAAATGTACCGGGAGAAAAGAAGTCCGGTATTTATGAAAACTATGCAAAAGGTGCTGCATTTCTTTCCAGCGGGAGAGATGGATTTTTGCAGGAGTATGTTGCCCTTGATCCGGATCGGGTCGTTTCCGCAGGAAACATTCCGGGAAATATTGCAGCAATCAGTGAGTTTGTCAGTGTTGCTGTACATGCAGCCGGAAGATTTGAGAAACTTTCTCATAACTGCAGAGACAGAATCGGAATATGGGGAAACGGAAGTCTTGGATTTGTGGTGGCCTGTGTGCTTCGAAAACTTTATCCGGAAAGTAAGATTATCGTAATCGGAAGAAATGAAAGAAAGCTTACGTATTTTTCTTTTGTAGACGAAATTTACAAACCGGAAGAACTGCCGGAGAATTTTGCAGTCGATCATGCATTTGAGTGCTGCGGCGGAGAAGGAAGCTATACGGCAATTGAAGATATTATTCGTGTCATCAATCCCCAGGGAACGGTTATGCTTATGGGTGTATCAGAAAACCGGGTGCCTGTGAATACCAGAGATATTCTGGAAAAAGGTCTTCTCTTTGTGGGAAGCAGCCGTTCCGGAAGAGAAGATTTTGAGAAGGCTTCGGAATTTATGAGGGATCCCATGGTTCAGAACCGTCTGCGCCTGATTATTTACGAAGATTCTCCTGTGGCAAGTATTGATGACTTGCACAGAGTGTTTCACAATGATATGAACACACCTTTTAAGACGGTGTTCCGTTGGGAAATTTAAAGGATAAGGAGATAAAAAACTTATGCATGCAATCAATCCGGAAATCGAGGCACTCCAGAAAAAATCTCTGGAGATTCTTGTGTTTTTTAAAGAATTCTGTGAAAAACACAACTTGTTGTTTTACTTTTGCGGCGGATGCTGTATCGGTACTTTACGTCACAAGGGTTTTATTCCATGGGATGATGATATTGATGTGTTTATGCCAAGGAATGATTATGAAAAGCTGTGTAGATTATGGAAAAGAGAGGTGCCTGCTGAAAAATATATTCTTTGCAGAGCCGACAAAGATCATTTTATTCGGTCACAGCTGACGGCAATTGTGGATCCCAATACAACCTTTATTAAGGAAAATCAGAAAGATCTGGATATTCCTCACGGAATTCGACTGGAAGTGCTGCCTCTGGACGGATGTCCGGATTCACGTATCCGGAGAAAGATACAGATTTTCTGGGGATTGGTTTATCAAGTATTCTGTCTTCAGGATCCGCCTACCAGCAAGGGGAAAATACCGGAGATATTAGGAAAGGCGGCATTGTTCTGTTTCCCAGGATGGGAACGAAAAACAAAAGTCTGGAAATTTGCAGAAAGACAGATGTCCAAATATAAAATAAAGGATTGTAAGAAAATTACAGAATTGTGTGTACGTTTTGAATATATGACAAACGAATATCCGAAAGAGGCTTTTGAAAAGGCAGTCTATAAAGAATTTGAGGGAATGGAGATGCCAATTCCGGTGGGATATGACGCATATCTGAAAATGGCTTTCGGAGACTACATGAAAATGCCTCCAAAAGAGAAGCAGATTCCAAAACATGATGCAGTGTTAATCGATGTTGAAAGAGGATATGAGTATTACAGAGGGAAAAAGTATTGAGTAAAAAAACAATTTGTCTGGTTACAAAGAATATGTCGGTGGCAGGAGGTGCGCAGAGAGTGACTTCTCTTATGGCGAAGGAACTGTCTGCATATTATAATGTAATCGTAGTTTCTGCCATGACAGATACAGAGGGGAAGATCGCATATGATTTTCCGGACAATGTGAAAGTGATCAGGGCTACAAAAGGAATAAAAAATGCTACAAAAGCAGTTTTGCCTGCAGCAAAAAAAATCAGAAAAATACTGAAAGATCAGAATGTAGAAGTCATATTTTCCGTGGGTGCAGGTGCATACCTTTTTGTATATGCCTTTTCTGTTTTTACAGGACAGAAAAGAGTTTTGTGTGAGCATTCCAGTCTGGCAAATAGAATTGATATCCGGACTGCTCAGAAATTTTATGAATGGCTGGGCGCAAAAACAGCTCATCAGGTTATAACTTTGACAAAAAAAGATGCCCTTCATTATGAGAGAAAATTTCATATAAAGAATGTTAAAAATATTTACAACTGGCTGGATCTGGAATATGTACAGCAGTCTTTGGAATATGACAGAACCTCAAAGAAGATTCTTACAGTGGGAAGAATCTCCCGGGTAAAAGGATTTGATATGCTTCTGGATGTTGCGGAAAAGGTTCTTTCTGCACATCCTGACTGGGAGTGGCATATTTACGGGGATGGTCCGCTTTTACCGGAAATCCGTCAGGAAGCAGAAAAACGTCATCTGAACCGGCAGCTTTTGTTTAAAGGGCAGTGCCCGAATATGTATGAAAAGTATGGTGACTACAGTTTTTATGTCATGACTTCCTACCATGAGGGACTTCCGATGGTATTATTGGAAGCACAGGCAAATTATCTTCCGATTATCAGTTTTGACTGTGAAACCGGACCAGGAGAAATTATAACAGATTCTGTGAACGGCTATTTGATTCCTGCCTATGACAAGAATGTCATGTGCGAAAAAATCACCTGTCTTATGGAAAATGAAGCGTTAAGAAGTAATATGTCTATGCATTCTCAGGATACGCTGGAACGCTTTGACAAAGAGACAATAGTAAAAATCTGGATAGATTTAATTGAGAGGTTATTAAATGCGAGAGATTTCTGAAGTTCAGGAAATACAGGAAATTGCTTTGGACATCCTGGAATATATTGATCGAATATGCAGGGAAAATCAACTGCACTATTTTATGTCCGATGGAACTTTATTGGGAGCTGTCAGACATAAGGGGTTTATTCCCTGGGATGATGATGTGGATATCTGGATGCCGAGAGAAGATTATAAAAAAATAGAAGAAATTATCAATCAGGATTCCCATGCCCATTATCGGCTGATCAACCGGCAGAATACCAGAGGGTATATTTATGGATTTGGAAAAGTCATTGATACCAGAACATTGCTGGTGGAGAACATAGAAAAAAAATGTGAAATGGGGATTTATGTAGATATTTTTCCCTATGACGGATTACCTGGAAAGAGCAGAGATGAATATAAAAAACATGTAAAGCAATGTCTTTTCTGGGATAGACAGCGTTATCCGGCTTTTTGCAGTTATAAGACCGTATGTCGGAATTATACTACAGGAAACAGAAGAAGGTTCTTTACCTGGATTATAAGAAAATGTATCGGTGGAAAAAACATTCTGCGTCTTATGGATAAGCTCAGTCAGAAATATCCGGTAGAAGGAGCGGAATTTGTAGGATGTCTCACATCCGGTTATAAAGAAAAGGATATGATGCCTGCCTGGGTATGTGCAAAAACGGTGGATATGGATTTTGCGGATAAAGTGTTTCAGGCACCGAAGGGATATGAAACTTTTCTGGAAATTGAATATGGAGATTATATGAAACTTCCGCCGGAAGAAAAACGAGTATCCCATCATGATTTTAAAGCATGGTGGAAAGAGGAAGAGAGATAGAGTATGAAGAATTTTTGGAAATTTGTTAAGACATCGGGAATTTACTTTGTTGGTACAGTACTGCAGAAGCTGATTACTTTTTTTCTTTTACCTATATATACTGCTTACATCAGTCCGAAAGATATGGGAACGTATGATGCGGCCATTGCTTATATTACATTTTTGTGTTCTGTTCTCTTTCTTGACATCTGGAGCGGAATTATGCGTTTTACCTTTGAGTATGAAGGCGAGGAACGTAAAAAACCCATAAACAGTGGTCTGGCAATCTTTGGATGTTCGGCAGTTTTGTATACAGTTATCATGGTGGCAGCAGGATGTATTTTTCACGTTCAGTATCTGCCCTTTATGTATTTTTACGGACTGTTAATGAATATGCAGAATCTGATGGGGTATCTGGCAAGAACTTATCAGAAAAATACATTGTATACGGCATCGGGACTCCTCAGTTCCTTTACAACCGTAATTTTTAATATTATTTTTATTGTGCTTCTTAAGATGGATTACAGTGCATTATTCATTTCCGGCTGTATAGGATATCTCTTAAATATCTGTATACTGGGATATGGAATTCGTTTTCATCGTCTGATTTCATACAGAGATTTTCAACCCATGTTATTTAAAAGATTGTTTTTGTTTTCTGTACCGCTTTGTATGAACTCGGTGGCTTACTGGTTCCTTACCAGTTACAACCGAGTGGCGATTACCGGTGTGCTGGGGGCAGATGCCAACGGGATGTACAGCATTGCAGGAAGATTTGCTTCTTTTATTACTTTGTTTACAACCTGTTTCAATATGGCGTGGCAGGAAATGTCATATTCCAGAGAAGCTTCGGCAGATGGGGATAAAGAAAGTTTTTATACAGGTGCTCTGAATTCCTATATTAAATTTCTTGGAATGGGAATTGCGGTTCTTATTCCGGCCATTTATGTCATATTTCCTGTTATGATCAATGAAGCGTATGCACCGGCAAGAGTTCTGGTTCCATATTATCTGCTTGGAACGTTAGCTTCATCCGTCAGTGCATTTCTTGGAAATATTTTTACTGCCATTAAAAAGAACAATATTTTATTTTATACTACAGTGATTGGCAGTGTGGTTAATGTAACACTGGTTCATCTGCTTTTGCCGCGGGTAGGTGTACAGGGAGCCAGTATGGCATTGTTTACCGGATTTTTTATTAACATTGTAATCCGAATCCGGGTTCTTATGAAAGAGATCAAAGTGCATATGGATTGGAAGTTTCTGGGGGCTTACCTGATATGGATGGTAATAGTGGTCTGGATTTATAATACACAGGGAATTGTATTAAATATAGCAGCTGTATTCCTTGGAATATTGCTTACTGTTTTTGTATTCAAAGATATGCTTTGCCAGATTATAGCAAGTATAAAAGAGAAAATGAGTAAAAAAACAGTTCGAAAATGAACCAGATGATAAATGAAAGGACAAGATATGTTTGCAAAAGTAAAAAGTATTCTGGAGAATCCCTTCTGGGTGCTTTATGTAGTTTTATTTCTGATATATGCATCCGCTGAGAAACATGCGGCAATTGCACTCAGTATTCCAAGAAAAGTCATGCTGATTGTGGCCTGCTGTATTTTATTGTATAAAGTAATTACTGTTCCGAAAATGTTTATGAATAAACATACGGTTATTTTCGCAGTATTTGTCTGTCTGAATTTTATTACAGCGTTGCTTCACAGACAGTATAATCTGTTTGATAATATCAGTTCGACTTTGTATATTGCAGTGGGTGGTATGCTGTTTTTGAATCAGACTTACGGAAAAACAAGACAGCAGGTAGACAAGGAAATGCTGCATATTTTAAAGATTAACATCTATTTTCCGTTTCTTTATGCAATTATTGCAGTTGGAATGCTGATTTTTAATGTTTCGATTATTCTGGAAGAGAATGGGGCAATATCGGCTTACGGCCTTTATGAAAATCGTCTTTGGGGCTTGTATAATGCCAATCGTGCCGGAGCCATCTGTTTTATTTCAATAATGGCAAGTCTCTATCTGATCTGGAAATATGGAAAAAAGAAAAAATTTCTGTATTTTAACATTGGTCTTCAGATGTTTTATCTGATCATGACACAGAGCAGAGGATCCTGGATCGCATTTTTAGGCGCAATCTTTCTTCTTATTATCTTTGTTTTTATTGGAACAGATCAGATGAAAGCTGCTTCCATAAAAGGAAGAATTCGGTATGTTGGAATTACGGTTGGAATTATGGTGGTTCTTATGATGGTTCCAAACGTGATTTATAAGATTACACCTATGATTATGGTTT
>JBJENG010000036.1:0-2806 GCA_051880075.1 Blautia sp.
AACAGGAAGCCCCCACTTCATAATCTTTGATTTAAGTGGTGGGAGCATGTCACTCAAATATGAATACCAGGAGGAATTTCTGGATTTCTGTACTGGTGTGAAAGGTGTAAAGATATTGTATGATTCCTTTTTCAAAGAAATCATGAATCCTGAATATACCCCGGGACGGCTGAGTGAACTGATCTCACTGCTGATCGGGCAGAATGTCAGAGTGCTGAAGGTTCTTCCAAATGACAGTACCCGTATTGCTGATGAGACAAGCCTGGTGATCATGGATATTGTTGTGGAACTGGAAGACCATAGCATAACAAATATTGAAATCCAGAAGATCGGCTATGCATTTCCCGGGCAGCGCAGTGCCTGTACGAGTTTCCAGATACATATGTTCATCAATTTAAGCAGACATCCGACAGCGGAGTAGACCTGGAACTTCTTCAAAACTTTTTGTTCATTCTTCTTGACATTTTCAAGACCAACATACAGAATAAAAATAAGATGTGCCTGAATGTGGAAAGGGAAATGGTAATCTGAAAAAGGGAGTTTTGTTGGTTATAGGGGGATGTTTTGTCTCTTGTGGCGATTCATTACCGTTCGGGTATGCCATCCGTGCTGGTCAATTGTGTGTGTAAGATTTATATTGTTTCCCTGATCTGGGGAGCATGGTCTGCACTTATTTATGTAGTTACGGATCTTCTTTGCGAGAAAGAGCACAGGAAACTGATACGTAGGTTTGTTTTATTTACTTTGGTCCAGAGTGTGGTTATATTCCTTCTCCCTATTTATATTTTTCAAGAAGGGAGCCAGGTATATACATATGGTCCATCTGTTTTGGGAGTATACACTTTTGTGGGGTTGTATATTATTGCAACTTTGATCGTGACTCATATCTTCCGGAACAAATTGAATCCAAGACGAAGATTTGCGATTATTCTCTGGATGCTCATCTGGATGGCCAGTGCAGTTTTTCAGCTTATCAACAATGCACTGCTGGTGGTGGGATTTGCCAGTGCGGTAGGGATGCTGATTTTGTTTGTAATTATGGAAAATCCGGAAGCGAATCTTGAACGTAGTCTGGGATGTTTCAATTCCTATGCACTGACAGAATATGTTAAACAGCTGTATGAACGGAAGAAGGAGTTCAGTGTTCTGGAAATTTCTTTTGAGAATACGGATATTTTGGAGGAGCATGGGGATGCGGATGAGATACTGACAAAAATCCTGCAGATTTCGCGTCGTTACGATGATATTCTTGTGTTTAAGAATATCAATCTGGGCCTTATAATTATTAGTGAAAAAACGGAAAAGCTGGAACGGTTGGGTGAAGAGATTTTAAGTTATTGTTCACGGATCGAGATGGTTGGCAGCCTGATCATGCCTATTTTGGTTGTACAGGCAGGAATACTTTCTTATATGGAAGAACTTTTTCATTTTTTTGCATTTGTTCGGGCTGAGTGCAGTGATCAAAAAGGAACCATGATTTTTGCCAGGGAAGAAATGGTTAAGAAGTACCAGGAGCAGTATCTGGTGGAACGTGAAATCAGGGAAGCTTTGCTGGAAGATCGGGTGGAAGTTTTTCTGCAGCCGATTTATTCTAACAGGGAAAAGAGTTTTACTTCTGCAGAAGCACTGGTAAGAATCCGGAAAAGAAATGGAGAATTGATGTCTCCCGGGGTGTTTATTCCTGTGGCGGAAGCGAGTGGCCAGATACTGGAATTGGGAGAACGTGTTTTTGAGAAGGTTTGCGGGATTTTGAAAGAGACAGATGTGGTGAAGCTGGGAATTCATTATATTGAAGTCAACCTTTCTGTAATTCAGTGTGAAAAAGCAGACTTGTCTGAGAGGCTGATCTCTATTGTTGAAAAATATCAGATCGATCCCGGACGGATTAATCTGGAAATTACAGAAACAGCATCTGTTAGTGCAAGGAACACTCTTTTGGATAATATGAAGAAGCTCATTGAGTATGGATTCACCTTCTCTCTGGATGATTTTGGAAAAGGTGAATCAAACCTGATGTATGTGGTGGAGATGCCTGTCTCTATCGTCAAGCTTGACTATGATTTGTCTAAGGCATTCTTCCATTCAGAAAAAGCCAGACATGTAGTAAGAGCAGTGATAAACATGGCTCATGGGATGGAATTGAAGCTGGTGGCAGAAGGTATCGAAACGGAGGAAGAAATTGAAGGCATGAATGTAGAAGGTATTGATTATATACAAGGATTCTATTATGCCAGACCTTTGCCGGTGACGGAATTTCTGGAATTTTTGAAATAGGATGTAAGGGACGCTTCTTTAGTGAAGCGTCCCTAAATTATCGGGTAAAAATAACATCCGTTTCGCCCATGTTCTTTGGTATAGTAGAGGGCAATGTCAGCATCTTTGAACAGACTATTGCCAGGGTTTTGGCGGTCTGTGAATGCAACACCAACGCTTAAGGATACTGCAGGAGTACCATCCTCCGGATTTGCCAGCAGACGGTTGATTTCGGCAATTTTTTGGGTGATGGTATAACTTAAGTCACTGGTCATCTGCACCATGATAACGGCAAATTCATCACCGCCGATACGGCAAATATAGTCAACGGTACGGAATGCATTTGTCAGGAGATTTGCAACCTTTTTCAAAATGATATCACCGGCTGCATGTCCATATGTATCGTTAACACTTTTGAAATTATCTACATCAATAAGAATTAGAGCAAATGCATTCTCATCTTTTTCATAAAGCTTCAAAATTCTGTCAAAGGAACCGCGATTCAGCAGTTCGGTCATCGGATCGTGCTCAGCCTGGTGTTTCATCAGCATTT
>JBJENG010000037.1:0-2774 GCA_051880075.1 Blautia sp.
TTTCTGTTTTTCATCTGATCTCCTTTCAAGGTGGCAAGATGCCCTATTCTTAAGATATGGTCATCTTGCCCTCTTCCTTTTTCTACTCTGACAACATCCAATACCATTGATTTCCACGTTTTACGGAATCTATTCCCAGTTCCATTTTGGCATTTCTCAGTGTTTTCTTTCTAATTCCCAGTTTTTCTGCTTCTTCCTCAATTTTCTTTTGTGCCATACCTCCATCAGCCAGTATCTCAAGCAGAAATTCTTTTGCTTTCCGGGTTTTCTGTCCTTTTCCCTCTCCGTTGAGCAGTTCATCTGCACTAATGTCATATTCACCAATCCATTCAAATCCGTTGTTTTTATCCAGACGGAATGCAATAGCTTTGCCTTCCGGTGCCAGGGAACTTTTTGTATGGCACACAACTCTTACTTCTGGTTCATCCTTAATACGTCCGACAATCAAAACGCTTCTTGCAGCTGCCTGAAAGTCGATGGAACCCAGTCCCCGGTAAGATGATTTTCCATTGCTGTTCTTGTTCATGTGTCCGATCAGGATAATCGCACAATGGTATTTTTCCGCCAGGACCGCTATGCGTTTCATCAAAGGACGGATTTCATTAGCTCTGTGCATATCTACCTCTGCTCCAAGGAATCCCTGAATTGGGTCAAGTACAACCATTCTGGCTTTTGTCTGCACGATTGCTTCTTCCAACCGGACATCTGCCATCGTCAGCGGCTGCTCACTGTCATCGATGACCATGACCTTTGTACAGTCTGCACCTGCAGCAAGTAATCTTGGTTTTATCGTATCTCCAAGACCATCTTCTGCAGTCTGGTAGATTACATTTACTGGTGCCTCCAAATGCTGTGTTGACGCATTGTTTTCAATATTTTCTGTCTCTACCATATCGTTTTCACTATCAGTATCTATCCTTTTACCTTTTTTTAAATCAACTGGAAGAATAGACTCTCCTTTGGTTAATTTTGCAATAATCTGAAGCACCATTGTCGTCTTTCCTTCTCCCGGATCTCCCTGTATAATTGTTACTTTTCCATAAGGAATAAATGGATAAAGCAGCCATTCAATCTGCTCCACTTCCACCGTATCCATGTTGATGAGTTTCAGTTCCGGTTCCAGCCTTTTCTGTACTGTTTTATTTGTTTCTGTTCTTTTGTTTTCCATCAAATCCTCCTTATTTTCCCGTTGAAAGAAAGAGTGGTTTTTGATAGAATACTCATAGAAGTTTTTTGGAAGAGTATTCTACCAAATCCCTGCCTTTAGGTGTTTGCCGACACTTAAAGGCTTTTTTATTCCGCTTTCATTCCAGCCATTGTTATTGTGATAAGCCGAATCACTTCCAATAAATCCTCCGGCACATCTTCTCCCTTTTTCAGACGTTTCAGCTCACTCAGTACCTTTTCAAGTTCCTTCTTCAAAGCTTTATACACCCTGGGATTTCCTGTAACCACAACTTCTTTTTCCTGCAGTCTTCGGATAATATATTCTTGTTTGGTTAATCCCGATAGCCGTACTGCCGTCTCCAGAAGTTCATCTTCTTCCGGTGACATCCGAAATGCTACAACTTTATTTCTCCAACGTCCCTGCTGATCCAGACATTTAGCCGACATTTGCAAGTTCTCCTTCCACTTCATTTAATTCTTCTTCCATATTTTCCGCATCCAGCTGCTCTGCCATGTCCTGCTGTACCGACGGGAATAGATGTGCATACCGATAAGTAATCTTTTCTGCTGAATGTCCAACCCTTTTTCCGATTGCTAGTGCGGTATACCCCATATTGATCAACAGGGATACATGACTATGCCTGAGATCATGAACTCTGATTTTCTTTACCCCACTCGCTTTGCAGCCTCTTTCCATCTCGTGATTCAGATAATATTTTGTTACCGGAAAAATACGGTTGTCAGGCTGTAAGCTGTAATATATTTTTAGACAGTCCTGCATTTCATCACACAGAAACTGTGGCATTATGACTGTCCGTACACTGTTCTTTGTCTTTGGCGTACTGATTACATCTTCTCCTTTCAAACGCTGATAGGACTTATTGATCCGAAGCGTTTTCTTTTTGAAATTAAAATCTGCCGGTGTTAAAGCAAGCAGCTCACCGGAACGAATCCCGCACCAGTAAAGCAGTTGAAAAGCATAGTAGGAAAGAGGTTTGTCCATCATTTCTTCTGCAAACCGCTTATATTCTTCTTTTGTCCAGAACAACATTTCCTTGCCTTCTTCTTCTCCCAGTGCCCCTGCTTTTCTCGCAGGATTAGTGCTAAGGTCGTAATATTTCACTGCATGATTGAAAATGGTGCTTAACTGTCCATGTATCGTTTTCAGATACGTTGGCGAAAGCGGTTTTCCTGTCTTCGTTTTCAGTTTTCTCATCTGGTTATGCCAGTCCATCACATCTTTCGCTGTAGTTTCTGATACTTTTCGCTTTCCAAGATACGGAAGAATCTTTTTCTGAATAATATTTTCTTTCGTAAGCCAAGTACTCTGCTTCAAAGAAGGTCTGATATCTTCTTCATACATAGTGCAAAAGCTTTCCATTGTCATATCCACGCTTGCTTTCTTCTGTAATTTGAATTGTAACTCCCAGTCCGCAGCTTCTTTTCTTGTAGAAAATCCTCGTTTGCATTTCTGTTTTCTTGCACCTGTCCAGTCCTGATACCGGATCATCACATACCAGGTGCCATTGTCATTCTTATAAATTGCCATTTTTAATTCCTCCCATCGTTCGATCTTGTTCCATAAAACTGCTCGTAAAAATACTTCC
>JBJENG010000038.1:0-36168 GCA_051880075.1 Blautia sp.
TCAAGAACTTTTTTAACTTTTTTCAAAGTTTTTATCAGTTGTTGTCGTTTTCCGCGACAGCTATATTAGCTTACCACATCTTTTCCAACTTGTCAACAACTTTTTCATCCTTTTTTTATTATTTTCCAAAAAAAGATTCCCAATCAATGACCGGTAGGCTTTAATATTACCACCCTTATCTACCTATGTCAACAATTTTTTCAACTTTTTCTAGAGCATGTCAAAAAATGCTTTATGTTAACTGCATAACACGTTTTTCAAACACGATCTAAAGCTTTAAACATCAATTGTTACTGTTCACGGGTCCGACAGATACGTAGACCGATTCGTTCTGATATTCGTTTTCTTTTTCCGTGGTTGATTCTGAACTTCAGTGCTTTCAGAACATATATACAGAACGGTGCACTCATTCGTATAACATGTGCACCGTTCACTATTCGGACTCTCATCCCTGTACGTTCATCAAATTATGCTTCAGGCTCTTTTGATTACCATAGCTTCATAAGGTTTCAGATTCATTTCAGCATCTGCAGACTGTTTTTCATAATTACTTATAAGAATGGTTCCATTTTCAAACTCTTCTGGCAGAGTATATTCGATTTCTTTCTCTGTAAAATTACAGATTACCAGAATTTTTTCATCTTCCATTTCTCTTGTATATACATATAACTCTTCGCTTTCCGGCATAAGAAGTTCATAATGTCCATAAACAATTACACCTTCTTTATGACGTAATTCAATAAGTTTTTTATAGTAATTAAATACGGAGTCTGCACGATTCACCTGTTCTTCTGCATTGATTTCTTTATAATTCGGATTTACCATAATCCATGGTGTACCTTCCGAAAATCCTGCATTTTTTCCACTGTTCCACTGCATTGGAGTTCTTGCATTATCACGACTCTTATAACAGAGGAAACGCATCATATCTTCTTTATCAATAATACCGCTGTCCACATATTCACGATATGCCTGTATACTTTCAATATCGCGAAAATCATCCAGAGACTGGAATGGAACATTTGTCATTCCCAATTCTTCTCCCTGATATACATACGGTGTACCCTGCATCATATGGAGACAGGTTCCCAACATTTTTGCAGATATTTCTCTGTACTCCTTGCTGTCATTTCCAAAACGTGAAAGAACTCTTGGCTGGTCATGATTACACCAATATAAACTGTTCCATGCTTTTCCATCCAGTCCATTCTGCCATTTTGTCAGATTCTCTTTCAAATCTGTCAATTTAATTTTTCTGTCACTCCACTTGGAGAATTCTCCTTCGTCCAGTCCCATATGTTCAAACTGGAAAACCATTCCAAGTTCCGTTCCTTTATCAGATGCATAACGCTGCGCTTCCTCAACAGTTACTCCAGGACATTCTCCTACTGTAAGAAGATCATATTTTGACAACACTCTCTGATTCATTTCCTGCAGATATTCATGTACGCGGGGACCATTCTGCACAAAAGGAGATGGATCTCCATGAAGGCCATCAGACACTTTTCCATCCGGCAATCCTTCTACTTTTGATATCATACTGATAACATCCATACGGAATCCATCGATTCCCTTCTGACACCACCAGTCCATCATAGAAAAGACTTCATCACGAACTTTTGGGTTTTCCCAGTTCAAATCCGGCTGTTTTTTAGAAAACAGATGGAGATAATACATATCTGTAGTTTCATCATATACCCACGCAGAACCATTGAAACAGGAACCCCAGTTATTTGGTTCTTTTCCGTCTTTTCCGTCTCTCCAGATATAATAATCTCTGTAAGGATTATCTTTGGATTTTTTGCTTTCCATAAACCATGCATGCTCATCGGAAGTATGATTTACCACCAGATCCATAACGATTTTAATGCCTCTTTCATGAGCAGCTGCAAGCATACGGTCAAAATCTTCCATTGTACCAAATTCCTGCATAATTGCCTGATAGTCACTGATATCATAACCATTGTCATCATTTGGAGACTGATAAACAGGCGAGAGCCAGATTACATCAATACCAAGATTTTTCAGATAATCCAGTTTTTCTGTGATTCCGTTCAGATCTCCAATTCCATCTCCGTTACTGTCATTAAAACTTCTTGGATAAATCTGATATACAACGCTTTCTTTCCACCATTTTTTGTTCATGATTTCATATCCTCCTTACACACTCTCTTTACATACGCTACTTTATTAAATGGAAATACGTTTTGCGCAAAACCATTTCTTTAAGTTAATTATAGCAAAGCCCACGCTATGCCACAATAGGTTTTACGCAAAACGTACAATTTACCAATTTTTCATTCTTTTTTATGTACAGAATCACGAATGACCAATTCCACCGGCAGTCTTTCTTCACCTTTAAACGGTTCTTCACGAATCAAACTCACAAGTTTCCTCACTACTGTCTTTCCTTTTTTCATCACATCCTGCCGTATCGTTGTAATCCGGGGTGTACACAAAGAAGCATAAGGACTGTCATCAAAACCAACCACGGAAATTTCCCTCGGCACATCTATTCCCCAATCTTTCAAAAATTGGATTCCCTCCTGCGCATAGTGATCAGACGCAAAAAACAATACATCATACGTTTTTATTCTCTCCGCCCGATCTTTCATCCATATTTCTCTGAACTCCTTCTTTCCAGGCATGATCCACTGTTCCGCCTTTACCCCTGCAGTCCCTTCCACACTTTTTTTAAGCCCCATCCACCGTTCATGATCAACTCCGATATCGTTATCCGCAAGAAACAGAATCCTGTTCATCCCCTGTTCAATTAAATAATTTCCCATCGTATATCCTCCCTCAAAATCCTGAAGGCCAATATTATCCACCCGTTCTTCTCCATAATAATAATTATCAATACTTACCAGCGGTATCTGACATCGCTTTGCCAATTCCACATTTTCTTCCGCTGTAAGCCCAAGAGTAATAAGACCTTCAACCTTCCAGGTAGCAGCCAGCTTCCAGTTTTCCTCCGAAGAACTGGACATATGAAATAACATATAATAATTCTGTCTGTAAATTTCCAGTTCCAGGGCACTAAGCATCATACTTGTAAAAGGATCCTGTGCAATACTTCGTCTTTTTCCTCCCACTCCTCCTATAAGCACCCCAATAAGTCTTGACCGATTTTCCGCAAGCATAAGAGCGCTCATACTCGGAATATACTGATGTTCTTCCAATATACGCTGAATTTTTTCAATATTTGCTTTTGATACTTTTTTTGTATTTCCATGAATCACATTGGAAACAGTAGTCGCACTGACCCCTGCTTCCTTTGCAATATCTTTAATCCGTATCATCCTTTTCCTCCCTATTTCAACAACCGTATTATAAAATTCACCAACAAGTTTGAATCATACAATTTTTTTGTAACCGGATTTTCCTGAATCATCTCCACGGCCAGCCTTCCCGGCTCCGTATTCAACATCAGAAATACGATCAGAAAAAAAATCCACACAAGAAAAAGTGCCTGCACCAAACCGGCCACACCTCCTGCTATACGATTCACCGTACTTAATACCGGTAATTTAAAAATTCCGTCCAGAACGGAAACTATAAGCCGAATTATAATGGATATAATCAGATAGGTCACTAAAAAAGAAAGACTGGCAACAATCACATGTGCCGCTGCAGAAACTATGGCTTCTCCATAGTTTTCCATCAGAAGGTTTTTCAGATTCTCCGGAATTTTCTCTTCTTGATTTTCATCCTCTGTTTGCTGTATTCCTGTATCTATGAATTCACTGCATCTCTCCTCTATTGCTTCGTAAATACCGGTTTCATTTTCTATAAATTCTGCCACATAAGGATTTATCGCATAAACAAGTACCATACTGATGAAAACAGACAATGTAGTTGCTATTGTCCGAATAAAGCCTCTTCGAAACCCATTCAGAACACAAAAAGCAAATACAGCCAGAATAATTATACTCAACCAGTTCATCTTTGATTCCTCCTGTAATTTTTAAGAATGCCCCGGCAGGAATGCCGGGGCACATGTGTGATTTCTGCTCTTTTTACTTTAATTTAATCGTATGAACACCTCTATCAGAAACCAGAATATAACGATTGGAAGCAATTCTGAATATATTTTTCACGGTTCCCTCATCGAAGCTTCCATTAAACTTTTCCCGCCCATTCAGATTTACCATGCATGCCTGGGTATCATTATTCATAATAATCATATCGTTGCTGATTCGGATGTCTGTATATTCCAGATTAAAATCTTTATCAAATTTCATCTTTCCATTCAGATCATAGACCTGCATGGTATATTTTTTATCCTTATCATCGCTTTTGAAAACCATTCCTGCGTACTTTTCATTATAGAAAGTACTGATGATTTCCCCTTTTATCTCCACTTTCTCCATTTCCTCAGGAACATCATTTCCCTTATATACAGAAAAACCGTTATCTCTGAATGCCAGAGATGTACCATCTCCAAGATAAATCACCTGCGGAATCACAATTCCCTCATAGGTATACCCGGCAACAATATTATCAATTTCACCTTCCCCTGCACTGCCAAAATTATAATATGCCACATAGCTGTTCGTCTGCCCATTTTCTGCATACAGATAACTTACCATAATCAATTTGCCATCCGGAGAAACTGCAATGTCCAAAGGATAACCAGGACTGTCAATCCGCGTCTGATTTTCCGCAATGAGGCTTCCATCTTTCGCATAAAAATTAATCCAGGTCTTCTCACCATCCTGCAATACTGCAGCAACTACACCCGTGCGTGCCACTCTCGCCTTTAAAACAGGCCGTGCTGTTTCTACGGCACCTACCGGTTTTTCTTTCGTAAAAATATACATCAGTGTACTGTCTTGATCTGCGATAACAGCCATATTCTCGCACACATCTGCCACAGGATTCTTCATTTCAAAAGACTGGGACCATATAGTATTCTGCTCTTTATCCAACAAAGATGCGCCATTGGTTCCGTACCTCAGAATGCAATCCTCTATCTGAACATAACCATAAGACTGTACATCCTCATTTTTAACAGAAGAAAGACTGGTATACTGATGATAAACTCTTCTCTGAAATACAATAATCAATATTGCTGCCACTGCAATGATAACAAGAAGCATAATAAGAATTTTTTCCAGCCTTCTCCTTTTCTTTCGGCCAATTTTTCTTTTATAGGCCGCAATGTCACTACCCTCTTCCGCTTTGTGTACACGACTTTTTATTGTCTTCCCTTTTATTTGTTTCATTCCCTTTACCCTTATCTAAATATGTCTGTTTCGGCTATTATAGCACAAATTTCTACGGTAGTAAAATTTTTTGTCCCGGAAAAATAAATTCTTCCGCAGACAACTGATTCAATTCACATATTTCTCTTATTTTTGAAGCATCCCCATAATATCGTCTGCTGATGGCAGTCAGTGTATCTCCCTGTTGAATAACATATGTTTGATGCGTTTCTCCAGAAACCGGCCCGGTGATTGTCTGCTGCTGTTCTTCTTCTGTCTCCCTGTTTTCCTCATCTTCTGCCATTTCTTCTTTTATCTCGGATTCTCCGTCTGTATCTTTTTCTTCTGATGATTTTTCTGCTATCCCGCCACTGACTGGTTCTGTCCGTATATTTTGATCTGTCATTTGCCTTTCATCAGACTCCCACACTGCGTTTTTAGCTTTTTTTAATTCCTGATAGTCATTCAGATAAATAACGCTCACTGCCAACAAAAGCGCTCCCATACACACACTGGCAGTTTTCATAATTGAACTGTTTTTCTTTTGTCTTTTTCCCTCTGCTTTGTTTTCTATTTTTTTCCTGAAACTTTTAACTGCCTGATCTTCCACCTGTTCGCTTTTCTTTCCTGATTTTTCATTTTGAGAAATCAGAAAATTCTGCATTGCTTCATTTTTCTCATAATATACATAAAACCCACTTTGACGGGAAAGCTTCCCTTCCTCGTATCTGTAAAAAGCCTCCTCTTTTTCCAGAGGTTCCATTACCATAAGAACCTTATCATTCCCTCCAAAATGATTCAGGTGTGTTCTGCATATAACTTCATGGAGTTCCATGGAACATCCCGGAATGGATAAAAACCATCCTACTACTTCCTGTTCTGGAAAAAATTCTTTATTTTTTTCATATACATGATTCCAGATCTCTCTTGTAAATGTCAGATGTTCTTCTGTAATTTCCATTTTGGGCAGTTCTACCGCACTTTTTACAAACAAATAGGAAATTCCCTCTTTCCAGTTTGCCTGTCCCAAAAGAATAGCAGCTCTGCCTATGGAAGAATTTTCAGAAGAGATTCTACACAGATACGTATATGCATAATCTTCTATATAGATTTTTTGCGTATCGCTTACCTCCCCGATCTGACGTATATTATTGGGAATGCGAAAAAAACTTTCATTTCCCTCAGCCTTTTGTTTCTCCTTTTCATACACTACTTCTATCATAATATTCACCCCTTTGGGCTCAAGAATAGCACAGAAGAACTGCAAATTTTATCAGATTCAGGCAGATTACTTCTATTTTTTAACGACAAAACTCTCTCTAAAAAGCAGAATAAACAAAGAATTTTCCGGCAAAAATATGTAAAAGAAAGGATGGATAAAAAATATGGATCCACATCTTGATACACCCCTTCACTATATAGAAGGAAACAGCCGGAGAGCCGGAAACAGAATCGGTTCCCTGCTTTTTGAAATCTTAAACACAGAAACAAAAGATTTTTATGAGATTGTTTTTCTCTGCATAGGCAGCGATCGGATTACAGGAGACAGCCTCGGTCCCATTGTCGGCCACCGCCTGGCAAGAGAACGCCTGAGCAAATGCAAAGTCTACGGCACTCTGAATCATCCTGTACATGCACTCAATCTTCAGGAGACCATACAGACGATAAAAAAAGAATACCCGTCCTGTCTCATCATTGCAATTGATGCCTCTCTTGGTTCCAAAAACCATCAGGGGTTTGTGACCGTAAGCAATGGTCCCCTTACGCCCGGACTGGGAGTAAAAAAGAAACTGCCCCCAGTAGGTGACATTTCCATTACCGGTATCGTCAACCTGTCGGGAGCATTTGAACACTTTGTGCTTCAGACCACACGGCTGTCCACGGTCATCCAGCTTGCAGATGCCATAGTTTCCGGTATTCTGATCGCACATCATCAATATTTCGGC
Organism: Blautia sp.; assembly: GCA_051880075.1. Lineage (GTDB taxonomy): Bacteria > Bacillota > Clostridia > Lachnospirales > Lachnospiraceae > Blautia. The sequence continues at coordinate 7,154 of JBJENG010000038.1, forward strand.
ACACGCCGTCTTTCACCATTTGCTTTCTTCCATCCAGAAGAAGATCTTCTCCGGAGCTTTGCAAAATTCACCTCATTGTCAGCTGCATCTTCGGAAATCTTTCCAAAAGGCAAGTGATAATCCTGATATTTATAATCCTCGCCAAAGACTCTTGTCACCAGTCTTTTCATGAAATAATAGGCTCCTCTCGGGAACCATGCATGATAATAATATCGACCGATCTCACAGGTTCCGCAATACTTATCTGTAAGTGTAATAATCCATGTTTCTTTGTGCATGGGCGGAACCGGTGTAACCGGAAACATATGTTTTAAAATCATTTCTTCTTCCAGTTTATTTAATTTAAAGTATTTCTTTGCATTATGGAGAGCGGTATGAGGATGTGTCATAGCATGCACCGGATCTCCTGTTTTTTTCCGGTGTCCTCTCCAGTCATATAAAAACAGATCATGGAGCATACCTGCTCTTGCAGCCGAACGGGCATCAAGGCCAAAGAATTTGCAGATACGGTAATTAAAATATGCCACATTCAGGCAGTGCTGATAACAACTGGTCTCACAATGATGAGGATATTGCTTCATTTTCAGTACATAAGGATGGTGAACCAAATCTTTAATATATTCATAAAATTCTTCATTTCCCGGATCAATGGCAGTCTTACATTTCTTTTTTAATCCCATGGACATGTCTCCTGATTCTTTATTTCGTATTATGCCGAAAAAGGTGCTGCCCGCAGGCAACACCTTTAAGACTGTTCTTATTTTATATCATCTGTCAGCTCTTGTAAAGACTTATACAAATGCTTTTACTTTTTCATAAATTCCGGCAGCATCAATACCATATTTTTCCAGCAGTTTTACTGCAGGACCGGACTCACCGAATACATCATTGATACCGATACGCAGCATCTTTGTAGGCGCTTTCTCGCTGAGTACTTCAGCAACTGCTCCGCCAAGACCGCCAACTACAGAATGTTCTTCTACCGTAACCACTTTTCCTGTTTCCTGAGCTGCTTTTATTACCAATTCCTCATCCAGTGGTTTGATGGTATGGATGTTGATCACTTTTGCATCAATTCCGTCAGCTGCCAGTTTTTCAGCAGCTGCCAGTGCTTCACTTACACATAAACCAGTAGCAAAAATAGTTACATCTTTTCCTTCTCTCAGTACAATTCCCTTACCGATTTCAAATTTGTAATCCGGTCTGTCATTGATAACAGGTACTGCAAGACGTCCAAAACGTAAATATACCGGACCATCATGAAGATAAGCAGCTTCAACAGCAGCTTTTGCTTCTACATCATCAGATGGATTGAGAATTACCATTCCCGGAATGGTTCTCATAAGAGCCATATCTTCGTTACACTGGTGTGTTGCGCCGTCTTCACCAACAGAAATGCCGGCATGGGTAGCACCGATTTTTACATTAAGATGCGGATATCCGATCGAGTTGCGCACCTGTTCATAAGCACGACCTGCTGCAAACATGGCAAATGTACTTGCAAAAGGAACTTTTCCTGTTGTAGAAAGACCGGCTGCAATTCCCATCATATCACATTCTGCAATACCACAGTCAATGTGACGCTCCGGAAATGCTTTCAAAAAAGTACCTGTCTTGGTAGCACCTGCAAGGTCAGCGTCCAGAACTACAAGATTTTCATATTTTTTTCCCAGTTCAACCAATGCGTTTCCGTAACTTTCTCTGGTTGCAATTTTCTTTACTTCTGACATAATGCTTCACCTGCCTTTTCCAAATCTGCCATAGCGATTTCATATTCTTCATCATTTGGTGCTTTTCCATGCCATCCGGCGGAATTTTCCATATAGGATACACCTTTGCCTTTTACAGTTTTCATAATAATTGCTGTAGGCATGCCTTTTGTAGCTTTTGCTTCTTTAAACGCAGCGTCCAGCTGATCAAAATCATTGCCGTCTGCAACATTGATCACATGGAAATTAAATGCTTCAAACTTCTTGTCAATCGGATACGGAGAACAAACATCTTCAATTTTACCATCAATCTGAAGTCCGTTATTATCAACAACAACTACCAGATTATCCAGTTTTCTATGTCCTGCAAACATTGCAGCTTCCCATACCTGACCTTCCTGGATTTCACCATCACCCAGAAGTGTGTATACACGGTAATCTGCCTGATCCATTTTTGCAGCCAGAGCCATTCCTACAGCTGCAGAAATTCCCTGTCCAAGAGAACCGCTGGACATATCTACACCCGGAATATGTTTCATATCCGGATGTCCCTGAAGATAAGATCCAAGATGACGCAGTGTCTTCAGATCTTCTATCGGAAAATATCCTCTGTTTGCCAGAGTAGAATACAGACCCGGTGCTGTATGTCCTTTAGACAGTACAAAACGGTCACGATCTGCTTTCTTCGGATCTTTCGGATCAATATTCATTTCTTCAAAATATAAGTAAGTAAATAAATCTGCTGCTGATAAAGAACCGCCCGGATGTCCGGCTTTTGCGGAATGAACAGCTGTTACGATTCCTTTACGGACTTCATTGGCTGTTTTCTGAAGTTCTAATTTGTTCATAATTTCCTCCTGAATGATTTTCAATTATTCTCCAAATACTGCCAGGTAATCTTTCTGGAATTTTTCGATACCCTGGTCTGTCAGAGGATGATGTGTCATCTGTTCTAATACACCGTAAGGAACAGTTGCGATATCTGCACCTGCCAGTGCACATTCTGTTACATGCATCGGATGACGAACACTTGCTGCAATGATTTCTGTTTCGATTCCTGCTACCTGGAACATTTCAGCAATTTCACGGATCAGATCTGTTCCACATACAGAAATATCATCCAGTCTTCCCAGGAACGGAGAAACATATGTAGCACCTGCTCTTGCTGCAAGTAAAGCCTGATTTGCAGTGAAGATCAGAGTAACATTTGTTTTGATTCCTTCTGCTGTAAGAACTTTGACTGCTTTTAATCCTTCTGTTGTCATCGGGATTTTAACAACCATATTTGGATGAATTGCAGCAATTTCACGACCTTCTTTAATCATTCCTTCTGCATCTGTTGTAGTAGCCTTTACTTCACCGCTGATCGGTCCGTCTACGATAGAAGTAATTTCTTTGATTACTTCGTTGAAATCACGTCCTTCTTTTGCGATGAGAGAAGGGTTTGTGGTAACCCCACAGATAATCCCCATATCATTTGCTTTGCGAATGTCTTCTACCTTTGCAGTGTCAATAAAAAATTTCATTTTTTCCTCCGTTCTAAACGTTGTTTCGTTTGTTTTATTTGATGATACCAGTTTACCTCATAAATTCTTTCTAGACAAGGGCTCTGTTTTTTATTAGTGATTTCTTTTATTTATAAAATAAGTTTTTATTAACACTTTTTTCTTTTCCGTTCTTCTAAACGCCTGTTTTTACTGGCTTTTCTCGTTTTTTTATTATTAATAATTCTTTATTTTTCATTTATTTAAAATTTGTTTCCAAGCCATACAAGTTGGAGAATTGACCATACATCTATCCTTTTTTTCCCTTCTTTTTCTTGGTCTTCTGTTTCGCATAGGAAGTGGTTTTTCTTGCTATCAGCCTGGGTTCATATTCAATATGATAAATACTGGTCGGTTCTGTATCCCCATAGGCATTCACCGCCGATTCGATTTTTCTGATAATAATTTCACATGCATCCCGGCCTTTCAGGGGTACAAAATGCTCAATCGTTGTCAAAGACATATGAGACATTCCGGAAAAAATAATATTATCACACCCGATCACGGACATATCTCCTGGAATTTTATATTTTTCCTCCTGAAGTGCATCCATGATCCCAAAAGCCATCATATCATTCAAACCTGCAATGGCTGTCAGTTTTTTCTGCTCTGCCAACAATTCTTTCGTAAGGTTGTATCCCATGCGATATTCAGAATCAATGCTTGGAAGCTGTGCATCCCATACCTCATCTGCCGCTTTGATAATCACCCGGTTTCCAAGTCCGGCCTTTTCATATTCCTGTACAAACCCCTGCACCCTTTTAGAACGCTGTTGTTGACGCTGTGTCAGGGGCGGTGTGATAAAAGCCACGTCTCGGTGTCCAAAATCCAATAAATGCCTGGCCATTAAACGCCCCACTTTGGTATTATCCTGATTAATTGCATCCACCTCTACTTTTTCACGGTTACTTATGATAACCAGAGGAATTTTCTTTGCCAGTTCCTCCACCTGGGGCATAAAAACAGGACTTGGATTGAATGTATAAATAATACCTGCCGGAATCACGGTATGCATCATACGCAGATACTGTTCTTCCAGCTTCAGTTCTCTTTGTGTATCACAAGTAAAAACACTGTATCCCTTCTCCTTGGCTACCTTTTCAATTCCCTGAAGAAGCATAACATAATACGGATTTGTAAGCGTAGGACAAAATACAATAATCAGTCGGCTGTTTTTCCCATCCTTTCTTGGGCGTCTCTTCGGTACATTGTATCCCATTTCCTGAGCAATCTTTTCTATTTTTTCTATCGTTTCCCTGGAAAAAGAAACATTGTACTTTTTATTCAGTACCATAGACACAGTTGCCTGGGAAACACCTGCCGCTTTTGCAATGTCCGTGGACGTAACTTTTTTCTTCATGTTTCCGGCTCCTATAATTCCACTCTGCCTTCAAGGGCCCTCAGCAGAGTCACTTCATCAATGTATTCCAAATCACCGCCTACCGGAACCCCACTGGCAATTCTGCTCACACGAATTCCCGTTGGTTTTATCAATTTGCTGATATACATAGCCGTTGTCTCCCCTTCCAGACTGGAATTGGTGGCAATGATCACTTCTTCAATTTCTTCCTGTGACAATCTCTGCATCAGCTCTTTCAACTTAATATCATCGGGCCCGATTCCCAGCATGGGAGAAATAGCGCCATGAAGCACATGGTATACACCATCAAATTTTCCGGTTTTCTCATAAGCGGCGAGGTCTCTTGTATTCTCCACTACCATGATTACTTTATGATTTCTTCCCGGATTACTGCAAATAGGACAGATTTCCTGATCTGTAAGCGTATAACACTTTTTGCAGTACCGCACATTGGCTTTCGCCTCTGTAATTGACGAAGCAAGCTGGGAAACCTGATCTTTCGGCATATTCAATATATGAAATGCCAGACGCTGAGCTGATTTTGCCCCGATTCCAGGCAGCCGCGAGAGCTGTTCGATCAATTTATTTATATGACTGCTGTAGTATTCCAATCTTTTTCTCCTTTAGAACGGAAAACCGCCCCCAAGACCGCCCAGGCCCCCTGTAAGTTTTGACATCATAGCTGCCGTTTCTTCTTCTACTTTTCTTAAGGCCTCATTGGTCGCTGCCATAATCAGATCTTCCAGCATTTCAATATCATCCGGATCCACAACTTCTTCTGCCAGTTTTACCCGGGTAATTTCCTTTTTACCGGAAATCGTCACTTCTACCGCACCGCCTCCCGCTGCCGCTGTAAATTCTTTTTCCTCAAGTGCTTTCTGATTTTCTTCCGCCTGACGCTGCATCTTCTGCGCCTGCTTCATCAGATTATTCATATTTCCCGGCATTCCCATTCCCGGAAATCCACCTCTTTTTGCCATATTTATAAATCCTCCTGTTCATTTTCCATATCTTCTATCACAACATCCATATGAATATTTTTTTCTATCAGTTCATCCACAGAAATAGGTGCCAGGCCTTTTGGCCCGCTATTCTCCCCATTTGCCAGTATCAGTTCTATTTCCACATTCTTCCCTGTTTTCGCCTGAATGATTCTCTTCAATTCCAAAACAGTCTCTGGATTATTGATACAAATCTGTGCCTGAAAGTTTAGAAATTCCACATACAATATGGGATCCCCTGTATTTCCATTATACTTGGGTATGGATTCTTTCAGCATCTGCTGAAGAAATCCTCCGGTCTCACGGACAATTGTATTCCAGTTTTTCCTGATATACTGCAGATCTTCCGGTGCAGCCTTCTCCGGTTTTATCTCCATTTTCTGTTCTTCCGGCGCAGCATCGGAATCCACCGCCCGCACTTTTCTGTTTTCTCCTGTATGAGCAGCCGGCAATACCGGAATTCCCTTTTCCATTTTCTCTTCCAGAACCCGGATCCGGTCAAAAAGAGAATCCAGATTCGTCTCCATCACCGGCTGGCAAAGCTTGATCAGTGCAATCTCTACAAGCACTCTCTTCTGGGCAGAATAGCGAATCTGATTTGAAAGTTCTGAAAACACCCGAACATAACGCATAAGTGTTTCGGTATCCAACATTTCTCCCTCCTCTTTCAGCCGCTGAAGATTCTCTGCCGACACATCTACGGCATCTTCCGGAACATCTGACGTCTTTACCAGAAGAAGATTTCTCATATACCATATGAAATCCCCCACAAACTGCCCAAGTTCACGGCCCTGCACAATCAATTCTTCCAGTGTACGAATTGCCCCTGCCGTATCCTGATGCAGAATTTTTCTGAGCAATGTACTGAACACCTCTGTGTCCACAGCTCCAAGAACTTCCAATGTCTTTTCATAGGTCAGTGTTTCTCCCAGATAAAAAGCAATACACTGATCCAGAAGTGAAAGGGCATCTCGCATGGAACCGTCTGCCGCTTTTGCAATATAGCGAATCGCCTTTTCTTCCACTTCTGTCTTTTCCTTTTCCATCAGTTCCGTAAGCCGTCCCGCTATAGTATCCACAGTAATTCTGCGAAAATCATACCGCTGGCATCTGGAAAGAATGGTAATAGGTATCTTATGTGCTTCTGTTGTAGCCAAAATAAAAATAACATAAGAAGGAGGTTCCTCCAGCGTCTTCAAAAGGGCATTAAATGCTCCTGTGGACAGCATATGAACCTCGTCAATAATATATACTTTATAGCGTCCCCGCGCAGGCCGATAGGCCACTTCCTCGCGGATTTCACGAATGTTATCAACGCCGTTATTGGAAGCGGCGTCGATTTCTATTACATTCATGGAAGTTCCCGCCCCGATTGCCTTACAAGTGTCACATTCGTTACAGGGGCTCCCGTCTATGGGATGCTCACAGTTGACTGCCTTCGCCAGAATCTTTGCAATGGAAGTCTTACCGGTACCCCGTGTCCCGCAGAACAGGTACGCATGTCCGATACGATCCGCCTTCATCTGATTTTTTAATGTTGTAACGATATGATCCTGCCCTTTTACATCCTCAAAGCTCTGAGGGCGGAACTTCCTGTACAGAGCAACATAGCTCATGAAACATAACTCCTTTTTTCTCAGTCTCCGAAGCTGATACCAATTCTCTTGGCTGCTTTTACCAGCTGATCATCCGGAGCCACTGTCTTTAATTTTCCGGCACACTGTTCCAGCGGCACTTTTTTGACCTTGCCGTTTACAATACCTACCATATATCCGTATTCACCTTTTAAGATAAGACCTGCTGCTGCTGAACCCAGACGTGTGGAAAGAACACGGTCATAAGGACATGGACTTCCGCCTCTCTGCATATGTCCCGGAATCGTAATACGAATATCCAGATCCAGTTCATTTTTCAGTTCTGCTTCCAGCTTGTACGCAACAGAAGGATACGTTTTCTGGTATTCTTCCAGTTTTTTCTTCATTTCTTTCTTCGGAAGAGCTGCATCTTCTTTTGATATGGCGCCTTCTGCCACTGCCAGAATCGTAAATCCCTTTCCGGCTCTGTTTCTGTTTCTGACTGCTTCTGCAATTTTCTTAATGTCATAAGGAATTTCGGGAATCAGAATGATATCCGCACCACCGGCAATTCCTGCATGAAGCGTCAGCCATCCCACTTTATGTCCCATTACTTCCACAATAAATACACGGCTGTGAGAAGCTGCTGTAGTATGAATGCAGTCAATGGCATCTGTCGCAATATCCACTGCACTCTGGAATCCGAATGTCATATCCGTTCCCCAGATATCATTATCAATTGTTTTTGGCAGATGCAGCACATTTAACCCTTCTTCCCTTAAGAGGTTTGCTGTTTTCTGCGTACCGTTGCCTCCAAGAATGACCAGACAATCCAGACGAAGTTTATAATAAGTCTGTTTCATTGCCTCCACTTTATCCAGTCCTTTTTCATCCGGCACCCGCATTAATTTAAAAGGCTGACGGGATGTTCCCAGAATTGTGCCTCCTCTGGTCAGAATTCCCGAAAAATCTTTCTCCGAAAGCATTCTGTAATTCCCATAAATCAGTCCCTTATATCCGTCATCAAACCCGTACACTTCCAGTTCATCCAAATTATTAAATAAACCTTTTACCACGCCACGCATAGTAGCATTCAACGCCTGACAATCTCCACCACTTGTCAACAAACCGATTCTTTTCATAGATTTATTCACATCCCATCTTATGTTTTTGCGGATAGTCTTACCCACTTAAAAACATTATATATTATTTTATTTTCTATCACAACTTAAATTTTGGACGTTTTTTTAAAAACACAAAAACTTGACAAATCACCCAAAAACCTATATACTAATACGTACCGTGCAGCCGGGGAGTTAGCGGTGCCCTGTACCTGCAATCCGCTACAGCAGGGGTGATGCCAGATCCGAGGGGTTTGCTTTGCGGAGCTGCCCTTTATAAGTGGCGTTGACGTCTGGGTCTCACGCAACAGGACTCTGTGAACCGTGTCAGGTCAGGAATGAAGCAGCACTAAGCAGAATCCCCTGTGTGCCGTGAGGGTGCCTGGGCCGAGTTAACTGTAGAGGTAACGTCCGTGGAGGAATCTCGAAGTGCGGCGCACGGTGAAAAAGATGCATATCCTTCTCTGTCTGGTCATACAATAAAAAAGATGACTGCAGAGGAGGTTTTTTATTGCGTTACTGGATGATTTACATTATGGATGTATACGGATATCTTGGAATCGCTCTTCTGATTCTGGTAGAAAATCTTTTTCCGCCTATTCCATCGGAAATAATCCTCACCTTCGGCGGTTTCATGACTACTTACACCAAAATGAATCTGGCAGGTGTGATTCTTTCTTCCACTGCAGGCAGTTTATTTGGAGCCATCCTTCTATATCAGATCGGCAACCTGGTCTCTATGGAACAGCTTGAGAGAATCCTGTCAGGGAAAGTAGGACAGATGCTGCATTTTAAAAGAGGCGATGTGGGAAATGCCATCGAATGGTTTGACAGCAAAGGAAATTATACGGTTTTTTTCTGCCGTTTCATTCCCATTGTACGGAGTGTGATCTCCATTCCCGCCGGAATGGCCCATATGAATTTTTCAAAATTTCTCCTGTTAACTGCTTTTGGCAGCTTTCTCTGGAATACTCTTCTGGTATCTCTCGGCGCCCTTGCCGGCGCCTCCTGGCAAAAAGCTGCAGAATATATGGGCGCCTATACACGTGCAGCCAGCATCGTTATTATTATTTTCCTGATTATCGGATTTTTTATTTATATAAAAAGACGTTTCCTGAAAAAATAGGAAACGTCTTTTCTCTTTTTCAGTTATTTTAATTCTTTTGCCAGTTTCTCAATAAATTCCGGTGTGGTTCCGCAACATCCTCCCACAATATCGGCTCCTGCTTCTACAAGATTTTTCATATTTTTTGCAAATTCTTCCGCTCCCATAGAATAAACCGGATTGCCCTTTTCATCAATTACAGGCATGCCTGCATTGGGTTTTATAATTACAGGAATATTCACTCTGCTGCGTATGTTTTTTACAACCGCCAGCAACTGATCCGGCCCTGTGGAACAATTAATTCCAACGGCATCTGCCCCCATCTGCTCCAGCGTTTCCACAGCTTCATAAATATTACCGCCAAAAAACAGACTTCCATCGGACTCTACTGTAAGAGTACACATAACAGGCAGATCACATACCGATGCAGCTGCATCCAGAATGGCTGTTGCTTCTGTAACACTCAGTAAAGTTTCACCTACCAGCAAATCCACACCTGCCTCACAGAGCACCTGGATTTGTTCTGTATAAGCTTCAAAAAGCTCTTCGTATGAGATTTCCTGCTTACCTGTCGTAGTCAGATCCCCTGCTACATAACAGACATCTCCCACTGCATCTTTTGATATTTTTACCAAACCTTTATTCAGTTCCTCCATCTTATCTTCCAGTCCATGATTTGCCAGACTGATTCGATTGGCAGAAAAAGTAGGTGCATAGACAATCATTGAACCTGCTTTTGCATACTGCCTCTGTAAATCTATCAGTGCTGCCGGATTTTCATAGATCCATTGTTCTGCACATACGCCTCTTGGCATACCCACTTTCATAAGATTGGAGCCGGTGGCTCCATCCAGGAGAAGTACTTTCTTCTGTACCAATTCTTTAAATTCCAGTCTTTTCATGCTCTTTCTCCTTTGCCTTTTCCTTTCTCAATTCTTTAAAAAAACCACTCAACATGTTACTGCATTCTTCTTCAAGCACTCCCCGTTCCACCTGGACTTTGTGATTAAATCCATCCATTTCCAGTAGATTCAGGACAGATCCTGCACATCCGGCTTTGGGATTCATGCTTCCAATCACTACCCGGTCGATACGGGCCTGTACAATAGCACCTGCGCACATCTGACAAGGCTCAAGGGTTACATACAGGGTACAGCCCTCAAGCCGCCAGTCTCCCAGTTTTTTGCTCGCCTTTCGTATAGCATTCATTTCTGCATGGGAAGTTGTATTTTTATCTGTATTTCTCCGATTATAGCCTCTCGCAATAATTTTTCCATCGTATACGATTACACAACCTATGGGCACTTCACGGAGAGCATATGCTTTTTTCGCCTGACGTATGGCTTCTTTCATATATTTTTCTTCTTCATTCATATGTTTTAATCCTCTTTACATATAATTCTGAATTATACTACAGAGAGGATTCATCCTGCAACCTTCAAGTTCCCAATTAATTTACAGACTCTTTAAAAATTTCAGAAAAGCTTTATGGTCTTGTCACAAATCTCTCACATTTTTCCGGTATACTTTACTCATAAACAAAAAAGAAGACAGCGGCTGCGTAGCAGTGAAAGCATTCAGCCGCCGGACTTCGTCAAATAAGATCATTGACGAATAAATAGATATAGATTTTCTTTTCCCTCTCTCCTGCCGGTACAAAATGTACCGGCATTTTTCTTTTATCTGACAGCAAACAAAAATGCCCATTGAACCTTCACAGCAGAAAATCCAACAGGCATACGATATTCTCAGTACCGGAGATGGTGGGAGTCGAACCCACGCGCCTTTGCAGACCTATCGCATTTCGAGTGCGACCTCTTACGACCACTTGAGTACATCTCCATACCTTTTTATTATAAAGCCCAAAGACTCCCCGGTCAAGAAAAAAACAATATTTTATCCTTTTACTCTCCGATCTGCTTTCTCAGATATCGTCCCACAACATTAGCAAAATCTGTGATATCATGAATATAAGCAAAATCCTTCCCGAAAATCTTTTTCTCTGCCTGTAAATCTTCTTCCTCTCCTGCAAAAACTCCAAGTACAGCAATTTTCCGGTTTCTCAGTTTCCGAATCTCTCCGGCAGTATCCTTTACTCCATATTCCAGACAATAAGGGATTTTTTTCTTTTCCTTCTTTTTCCCATATACAGGATTCTGGCTTCCTGCAATCACATCATTTGGTTTTCCGTCGCTCAAAACAATCAGAATCTTATTTTCTTCTTCTCTCTTTTCCAGACTGTCCGCTGCAGCCCTTATTGCAAGACCGTCCCGATTGTTCGCAGAACCGTAAAACTCAAATATCCTGGTATTTTTTTCTCTGTCATCCTCATAATCCCGAAATCGATTCAAAACCGTATAAACCCCAACCGTACAAAAACCCACAACTCTGTGAGAAATTCCCACCTGGCTCAAGGCTTCACTGATAATATATCCCTGCAGTGCCACAAGGCTTTGTCTGTTCTGCTGAGAACCACTTGCATCCATTAAAATCTCAACAACAAAATCCGTATTTTCCCGGACAATTTCCCGCTCAAAAAGCCTCCTGTTTTCTGTCCTTCCAAGATTCCAGAGTTTCGGAACACAGATTTTTCCATATTCACTGCTGCAGATTTCTTTTTCTGTCCTTGTGAGAAGTGCTCTTTTTAAAGTTCCTGCCAGCATTTGAATATTCTGTCTTGTCACCAGCTGCTTCTTTCTGTACTCCTGCAGGTTTTCTTCTTTCACCTTCTTTACAAATCCGGCTTTTGGAGTTTCTTCCATCTGGCAATGAAGAATTCCCTCTGTCATGTGAATCCGGCACCCTTCATGAATACCTCTGCACATCTGGGAAGAAAAATATTTTTCTTCCTGTCTGGTCAAACAGCTCTTCCCGTAATTCCGTTCAATATATTCTCCCATATGATCTGTGGCTTCCTGGTCCAGATACAGGAGCCTTGCTCTGGATTTTTCCCGTTTTCCATTATCCTGTGCATCCACATGCCAGCTAAAAACATTGACCGGACGATCTTCTTCTGACTGTTCCTCTTCTTCTGTCTTTTCTTTATCTGTATATTCCTTCATCGCTTCATCGGAACTTTTCACCTGTCGGTCCAGTCCCTTAAAAAATTTTGCAAATCCTTTTTCATAAGCTCTTTTGTAAATCCATTCCAGACATACACAAATATCTTCAAGACTGTTGGTATCCCACAGTTGACAGATGCACTCTGTCAGCTCCTGTACACGTTCTTCTGCTTTCTTTCCGTACAAGAGATATTCGATATAGCATTTCTCCACATAACCCCAATCGGTATGCGAAAGTCTCATTGCATCTTTTTCCAGCGTATCCGAGAACGCTCGTTTTCGAATCGCTGCCACACCCGGTCGATCTTTCTGTGCTTTTTTCCATACTGCACTGTCAATACACAGATTTCCAAGAGCTGTAAGAACAGAAGGCTCTGCTCCTGCATAAACCTTTTTTGCAATAAACTGGTCGTATGCTCTGGCATTAAAATACTTCTCAAAGGTCCCCTGCCGGATTGCATCATAAAAAGCCATGTATCTGGATTTTCTGTAAACATTCTCATCCATTTTTATATCCAGTTCATAATCTCCGCTTACAGTCCAAAGCAAATTTTGTATCCGGTTGGAGATATCTGCATCATTTTTTTCCATCAAAATACATCCCCGCAATTCCAGGAATCAGGAATACGTGTCATCACAATATCCCCGATCAATTCCCTTTCAAAATTATCAAAACATTTATTTGTAATTCCCATATCAATAGCAGCAACCGGAGACAGACCACCTTTCATAAGACGCACCGCCCCGATCAGTCCTCTCATATCTACTGCCTTCGTGGAAATTTCTCCATTCTGAGCCTTCAGCTGCAAATCCAGAAACAAACCTGCAAATTGTTCCAATGCTGCCTGCTTAATATCCGGAAAAACATTATACAAAATCTGGCTTAACCGTTCCATGGAAAGAGGCGGCATATTAATTACCATAAACCTGGAAACCAATGCTTCATTCAAATCTTTTGTTCCTGCATATCCGTAATTCATTGTTCCGATAAATCGCGTCGCCGGATGAAGAGCAATCCTTTCATATCCCGGTACATCTATGATCCTTCTATAATCCAACGCAGCATGCAGAACAGAAACTGCATCGCTTTTTGCCATATTGATTTCATCCAGAATTCCGAATCCTCCATACAAAGCACATTGGTAAATAGGACCTCTTCTTAATCTTACTTCATTATTTACAAAAGTATCTGTTCCGATCAGGCTGTTGCTGTCTGTATTCACATGAAAAGAAATATCATAAATGGGTCTTTGAAAAATCCAGGCCAGATTTTCAGCCAGTACATTTTTCCCCGTAGCTTTATCTCCACACAGAAGAAGATTTTCTCCTTCCAGCAGAGCGGTCACTGCCCGTTCAAGAATCTCTGTACCGTAAAACGGCATAGAAGGTTCTGACACCCTTGAACGCACTGCATCTTCTATAGAATAACTTTTCTTAAACTTTTCAATTTTTTCTTCCAGTTCCCTCTTCATATTTTTCACTGCCCTTTCTTCCTGTTTTCTCTGGCAAATTTCCCTGTACTATAGTAAAATATACAGGCAAGAAAAGATTTTGTAAATAGTCTCCGGCATTCTTGAAAGGAAGATTCTTTTATGACTATAAATGGTTTTAACAAAACAACGCTCCTGGATTATCCGGGAAAAATAGCCTCCACTATTTTTCTTGGAGGCTGCAATTTCCGCTGTCCTTTTTGCCATAACAGCGGGCTTGTCCTTTCTCCCGGCCAGCAACCGGACATTCCTGTCAGTGAAATTCTTCAGATTCTGAAAAAGCGCAAAGGGATTCTGGAAGGTGTATGTATCACAGGCGGCGAACCCACGCAGAACAAAGAGCTTTTTCTTCTCATTGACCAGATAAAGGAACTGGGCTATCCGGTAAAACTGGATACCAATGGAAGTCATCCCTGGATTCTGAAAAAACTGGTAAAAAACCATATGATCGATATGGTTGCCATGGATATTAAATCCTCGAAAGAATCTTATGCCAAAGTATCCGGCTGTAAAAATCTGGACTTGAAACCGATCTGCGAGTCCGTGGATTTTCTCCTGTCCGACGCAATCCCTTACGAATTCCGGACCACTGTGGTCCGGGAACTTCACGCACCTTCTGATTTTCGTTCCATTGGTCAATGGATTGCCGGATGTCGCGCATACTATCTCCAGGCCTATAAAGACTCCCCGGAAGTCATAAGGCCCGGATACAGCAGCTATTCCAAAAAAGAACTGGACTCTTTCTGTATGCTTCTGTCAGAAACCATCCCTGCCGTCTATGTGCGGGGAATCGATTGATCGATACCAGTAGCCGGATCGTGGGAAACTTCTGTTTTCCGGCGTTCCGGCTTCTTTTATCTGTGCTTCTTTAAAATAAGGAAAACCGAACATACCTGCCATCAACGCTTCCTGTCTGTCATATCTGCCCGGCACGCCCAGTATGTATCCTCCTTTTTCCCCGTCTTTTCCAATCAACACATGCCCGTATTTTCTGTATCCATACCTGAGGAAATTATTATTCATAAGTCCCCGGTCTCTGTGACTGAGCATCCTGAAATCTGCTGGTGTAACACGAATGCAACGCTCATACTTTCCATCTTTAAAAGGACAAAATATATCTCTTTCCGATTTCCTTTCTCCCGTTGATACTGCTTCTGCCCTCATATCACTTTCCGGCACACGTTCAGGCACAGTCTGATTCAAAGATTCTCTCTCACGCTCCTCTACATTCCCGAAAAACGAGGATGGAATCTGTGGCATCATTTCCGGAACTTCCAACATTTCCGGTACATCCTCTTCTTCCCCGAAATTCACCGGCTCTTCTTTGTCCTGTTCTGGTTCCATTTCAGATCCTGATTCTGTCTTTGGCTCCGACTCCATTTCAGGTCTTCGATCTGTTTCATATTCCGATTCCATCTCAGATCTCCGGTCTGTTTCGTATTCCGATTCCATCTCAGATCTCCGGTCTGTCTCGTATTCCGATTCCATCTCCGGCTCCCATTTCGACTCTGATTTCGCCTCTGATTCTATGTCCGGATCCAACTCCTGTGGAAGTACAATATCTTCCAGCCGTACCGGTTTTTCATCCCATCCGGTTCCATACATAACTCCCGAATCCGCCAGAAGCACAATACCGCTCAAATCTTCCAGACTATATTCACTGTTTCCCAGACTATTTTCCGTCATTTCCAGAGTAAACTGAATCAGGTCTCCTGCAAGATCACAGGTTCCCAGATGAATTCCCTGGCATCTTTCTCCGATTCTCACATATCCGTAAATACTGCACAGCACCGTTTCTTTGCTGTAGATTCCGGAAAGCCGGAAATGCATCCTGCATACACCATCTCTTGCCTCTACTTTAATAAAACCTCTTCCATTTCCCTTTTTCCCATCCGGATATTCATATACATAAGCTACAAACCGTCGATAAACAGCCAAATGATTTCTCCATTACAAAATTTACTCCATAAATCATATGAAAAAAACTGCAATTTAGAACATCCAAAACGACGTCTCCAAAAAACTATAAAATATTTTAAATTTCTTATTGACAATTGTCTTTCTTTCCCGTATAATTACAAATGCTGAATGCGAAAAGCATTATCGAAGCGTGGCTCAGTTTGGTAGAGCGCTGCGTTCGGGACGCAGAGGTCGCGTGTTCGAATCACGTCGCTTCGACTCCTTGGCAGGGGCGCCGGAATCCTTAGTTTATAAGGGTTCCGGTTTTTATTTTCTTAAAATTGTGCCTGATACCGAAAATCATCATCTGGCACAATTTTGTCTGTTCCTGCATCTCCAAAGGTATCCCATCTGGATTTTTAATACGTTTCGCGGGATTGCAATCTGATGAATTTTGTTTAATATATCAGTTCTTTTATCTTTTTGTTCACTCTTTCTCTGCATCTTTCCAGATACTCCACACTTTGAGGATATTTTTCAAAAGTAATTCTCTCTTCCGGACAGCTTTCCAGGCATTTCATTGCGGCATCGCGTCCTTCCAGGCTTTCCAGAAGATACAATGCACGCAGATCATTCATGGCTTCATCCATGAGCATGAGTCGAATGGACTCTTCCGGCTTTCCGTTTTTTCCGGGATATACAAGAAATGCATCTCCGGAAGGAAAAGCACCGCCTGCATCCGTACAGCGATAAGGATCCAAAGAATAAAGAGAATACTGAGAATTATAAAAATTATATCCCCAGTGAAGGAATCCTCTCAGCCGATATTTATACATCTGTAAGCCAAGTATTCTTGTCCGGTATCCCGGCAATACAATAAACCGGTTGGACACATCTTTCCACTGTGCAGTACAGTAATAACCCCAGAGATCTTTCGTATGGTTCTTAATAAAAGGCTCCATATGATCCAGTGCACAGACCGGCTGGCTTACCAGACCTTCTTTGTAGAAATCATAATCAGAAAGGGCATCAAATACCACATAATCCTTCAGTTCTTCTGAAACAATATTTTTTGCAGCTCTGTACGATTCAATCTGTGACATAGAGGGTTCATCGGATACATGAAAATATACTTTGTCCTCTATATCCAGTTTTTTCAGTTCTGTCTTGAATGCACTCAGAAACTGATGGAGAAACTCTGCATACTCCTTTCCCGCCGCTTCGGTTTTCCATCCGAAAAGTTTTCTGTACTTTCCGTCTTTTTCTCCCATGATCTTAGGCGCCTTTCCTGCTCCCCACTGGGTAAAAAGATGGGAAATTTCAAAATATTCCATACCGCACCGCTGGCAAATGGCAACCCATTTTTCAAATTTATCAAATCCAAAAATATAGGTTTCACCTTCTGCTTTTACATCCACAAGCTGTACTGTCAAGCGTTCTCCGCCCGGAGCAGTATCAAGGGGTGGTGTGAAAACCGGAGTCAGAATCATATTACAGTTTCTTTTCACAGCCGTTTTTATAAAATTTTCCGTAATCTCCCAGTAGGCATCTGAAAAAACCTCTACCCCGTAATAATTTGCCAGACAGTCTGTATGAACCCATTCTGTATGACAAACAGGAAGTTTCGGAAGAACTGTGTCGAGAATTTCACACCACATCCGGGTGGAACCAAGAATTTTCCCTTTGCATTTCAATTGTATCTCAACGGGGTATTCTCCCGCAGGAACAGAACCATCGTTTTCTATATCAATCCAGAGACTTCTCCACTGACCATTTACCACAGGAAATCCCCAAGGGGGAATTTCTGTAAGCAAGTCGGGATACAGTCCTGGTTCATCTGTAAGATATCCCTCATCTTTCTGCTGATGACAAGGATATTCGCAGGGCACAAGCTGAACCATACGAACCCGAACCCTGTCTTTCAGAGGCGAATCCACCTCCACTGTCCCCATTTCTGTTCCCTCCCCTGTCCTGCTGAAAGCTGTCTGAAAGGAAACCGTCTCTCCCTTAAAAGCCATTAATTTCCCTCTCATTCCTTCTCCCGAGGGTTCTTTCTGCGGAAAAACTTTTTCCATGGAAGAGACTCTTCTCATTTTAAATCCATCCATATTATTCCTTCTTTCTTTTTTACTCTTCCGGACATTTCTGAAATTTATCTCAGATATCCCATCTGCCTCAATATAAAAATTGTCACAAACAAAGTTACTATGGACACTGCAGAACTGAACACTACCAGCTGGCCTGCCAGCTGATCGTCTGCGCCTGCCTGCTGCGCCATTATATAGCTGGACACGGCAACCGGTGTCTGATAAGCCAGAAGAGCTGCCAGAAGATCCGAATCTCTGTATCCCATACTTATGACAACAGGAATCATAATCAAGGGAAGAATCATCATTTTTACTGCGATAACCCATCCCGCTGTTTTCAGATTTCCTCTTACTTTAGAAAAATCAAAATCGCCGCCCAAAATAAGAAACGCAATAGGTGTTGCCAGTTTTGCCAGATCTCCCAAAGTGGTTTCCACTGCCACCGGCAGCTGAATACGTGCCAAAGATGCAAGAATTCCCAGTACAGAAGCAATAATCAGAGGATTTTTCAAAATCCCTATAACCACCTTTTTCCAGTCCCGCTCCTTTTTTTCTCCATATATGGACAGCACACTCACTGCAAGGACGTTATACATGGGTACCAGAATTGCACTGAGAATGGATGCAGTAACTGTACTTCCCGGTCCATACATATTTTCCACAACCGCCACTCCGAAAATCACATAATTACTCCGAAAAATAGCCTGAATCACCACACCCTGCTGATTTTCCTGTTTCACAATCTTCGGTACTGTCAGGCAAAGAATAAAAACCAGCAGAAGAAGGCTCCCTGCGGCAAACCCGCAAAGCTTTCCCTGCATCTGTTCCTGTATATTGCTCTGATAAGTATTTTTAAAAAGCATGCAGGGCAAAAATATCTTAAATACAAGAGCATTGGCCTTTTTGCACAATTCTTTGTCAGCAAGCCCCGTATAATTTACCAGTATGTAGCCGATTACCATCAGAAAAAACAAGGGTGCGATCACATTAAAAGATAAAATAATATTTTCCATTTCTTCCTCTCTTTCCTCCTTTTTAAGCATATCACGTCCGGAAAAAATCCGCAATCTGCTTTGAATGCCGAACATTACTTGTCAACAATTCCCCCCTTATGCTATATTATCATGAGAACACATTAAAAAAAGGAAGTATCTCTATGATTGAACAACTGCCAAAAGCCTTTCTCTCCCGCATGAAACACATGCTGGGAGATGAATATTATGATTTTTTGAAAAGCTACGAAAATCCCCGTCATTTTGGTCTTCGGGTAAACACTTTGAAAATCAGCACAGAAGAGTTTCTGAACGCATCTCCCTTTCACCTGACACCGGTTCCCTGGACAGAGAATGGTTTTTATTACGAAGAGGAAGATCGCCCTGCAAAGCATCCTTATTATGCTGCAGGACTCTATTATCTGCAAGAGCCCAGTGCTATGGCACCTGCCGCACTCCTTCCTGTAGAACCGGGAGATTTTGTTCTGGATCTGTGTGCAGCGCCTGGAGGAAAAGCTACAGAACTGGGCGCCAAACTCAAAGGTACCGGAATGTTGGTTGCCAATGATATCAGTAATTCCAGAGCAAAAGCGCTTCTACGGAACATTGAACTGTGCGGAATCCGAAACTCTTTTGTTACGAATGAAATTCCCGGAAATCTGGCTCAGGTGATGCCGGAATTTTTTGATAAAATTCTGGTAGATGCTCCCTGTTCCGGAGAGGGCATGTTCCGAAAAGATATTGCGGTAGCAAAAACCTGGGATGAGACAAGGCCTGATTTCTTTGCCACTTTGCAGCGAGATATTGTTTCCAATGCTATCCGGATGCTGAAACCCGGAGGTCTCATGCTATATTCCACATGCACCTTTGCACCTGCGGAAAATGAAGGAACCATTTCCTTTATTCTGGAAAACTTTCCTGAAATGGAACTTCTTGATATTCCCAAAAGCTACGGATTTTCCTACGGAAACCCTGCCTGGGGAAATGGAAATCACGAACTTGAAAAATGTATCCGTATCTTTCCTCACAAAGTAAACGGAGAAGGCCATTTTCTTGCTTTGCTGCAAAAAAAAGGAATTCATTCACCTTCTCTATGCAATATAAAAGGAAAGTGTGATAAAGATTCCTGGAAGCTCCTCACCGAATTCTGGAACCCCGAAAATCTTCCTTTCGAAAAAGAAAGAATTGAAGTGCGAAATCAGAATGTTTATTATCTTCCTCCTGCTGATAATCACTATAAGGGCATCCATTTTCTCCGGAATGGACTGTTTCTGGGAGAGCTGAAAAAAAATCGTTTTGAGCCTTCCCAACCTCTGGCTCTTGCCCTTGCAGCAGAAGACTTTCCTTCTATCCTGAATCTGGATTCACAGGATGAGAGAATTTCACGGTATCTGAAGGGAGAAACACTTCTTGTGGCAGAAGGTGAATCCACTTTACCAAAAGGCTGGCAGCTGGTATGTGTAGACGGACATCCTCTGGGATTTGGAAAACTGGTAAACGGAACTCTGAAAAACAAATATCCTGCCGGATGGAGAATCAATCATTAACACCCAAATCTAAAATGCCTGTATTTCTGATCTTTCCATATCAGAAACACAGGCATTTTTTCTATTTTATGCTTTTGTAAGTTTATACAGTTTTGCATCATGGGATTTTATCGATACTACAAGTTTATCAGATACTTCCCCCAGATCTTTGTTTTCCCAGAGATCTCGAATCTTATATGTGCCTTCCAGCTCCAGAGCAGCAAAATCCACTGCAAAATCATCCTGCCAGTTTGTTACGTTAAATAACGCCACATACTGATTCTCTTGTTCATCATGAGCCTGCCATACGATCAGGTCTCCCAGACGAAGCACCTGATGTGCATCCCGGCTGTCACGAAGAAGCGCAAGCACTTCATCGTTGGTCAGCAGACTCCTGGTCCATTCATCCATATCTGTCATCTCACACCCCAGCATAAGAGGAGAACGGAAAATGCACCACAAAGTCATCATGGTTCTCTGTTCTTCTCTGGAAAGTCTTGTCTGACGTTCCGTCACTCCATGCTCACAGCCGATGATGGAAATATGTCCCAGAGGAAGCATATCACAGTCAGGGAAGCATCCCTCTGATACATAAGGGCTCCAGTTATTGCAGCGCATAAACATTTCCATAATGTCATCCCAGCTGTCCCAGAAGTCATTGGTAATTCTCCACATATTAGCATTTTTTCGAAGGTGTTCCGCCTGCTCTACCATGGCCGGACCCGGAGAAAGACTGAGTACAATAGGACGTCCACATTTATCTATGGCTCTGCGAAGAAGCTCAATTTCATCCCCTCCATAAGCCAGCGTACTTTCATCTCCCGGACGTCCATATTTTACACAGATATCATCCACTTTAATAAAATCCACACCCCAGGATGCATAAAGGTCAATAATAGAATCATAGTACTCCTGGGCTCCCGGTTTTGTGGCATCCAGTCCGTACATATCTGTATTCCAACAGCAGATGGAAAATGGATGCGCCACATCTCTTGCCGTATATTCTGTACCTTTTACTTTTGTGTTCTGTGCAACTGCCTGACGGGGAATTCCTCTCATAATGTGAATACCAAATTTCAACCCCTTGCTGTGTACATAATCTGCAATAGGCCCAAATCCTTTCCCCTCTGCTGCAGAAGGAAAACGGTTCGGAGCCGGAATCACCCTTCCGTACTCATCCATACACAAATCTGCGAATTTGTGATAACGACTGGAATCTGCAGCAGGCTCATACCACTGGATATCACAGACAATATATTCCCACCCATGTTGTTTCAGATGTTTATCCATATAATCAATATTCTGCATTAATTCTTTTTCTGTTACTGCCGCTCCATAACAATCCCAGCTATTCCAGCCCATGGGCGGATTTTTTGCAAAATCGTTTTTATTCATAGTACACTTCTCCTGTCTTTTCCTTTTTTATTTCACGAGCTGTATCTTAAACAGTCTGGCTGCCTTCTCCTGAGGCATCTTCACAGCCAGTATATCATTCTCACAGGCAAACTGGCAATCCACTGTTTTCGGATAAAGCACTGATATACTTTCTACTTTTTTTCCGAAATTCAAAGCTATCTCTGCACTGTCTGTTCCGGGCATAAACACCGACAAATATACAGTATTTTCATTCTGTACTCCATAAGCCAGAACTTTATCTTTTACTCCGCAAAAGCCAAGAGGAAATACAGGCACTCCTTCTTTCAGTTCTCCTCTGATTTCTTTATACAAGGCGATTCCCTCTGTCATAAGCTCCAGACTTTCCGGGCTTAATTTCCACACCATACCGCTCATATACGGACGGAGCAGAAGTCCATTTACCATATTATAAATTACATGTTCTCTTTCATCCTCATATGGATATACCCACATACCAGCCTGCTCCGGTGTAACTGCACTGGCCACATTAGCTGCTATATAAGAATTTGAGATATAGTCAGTCTGATCACTGGTAGACTGTAAACTCAGAATCTTTAACATTCCATAATCCATTCTCTGACCGCCGGAACCACAGTTTTCGATTACCAGATCCGGGTGTTTCTCAAAAATTTCCTGATACCATTTGTAAAGATACAGATAATGTTCACGAATGGCATCTGCACAGCTGTCGGAATCCACATCACTGCCATATCCCATGGTTACATTATAATCAACCTTAAAATACCCAACGCCATATTCTTCAATCAGACGATCCACCACATCCATGCAATATTTCCGTACCTCCGGATTTCTGAAATCCAAAAGATAACGTTTATTATCCACGTGACGTTTTCCATGTCTGCAGATAAACCAATTATCCGGAAGTTTATTTGCCAGTTCACAGGCCACTCCCATAACTTCAATTTCCAACCACAGACCCATGACCATACCTTTTGATTTTGCATATTCACACACGGATTTCAGACCATTAGGGAATCTTTCCGGAGATTCTTTCCATTCACCGACTCTGTCCCACCAGAATCCTTTATCATACCAACCAGCATCAAGGCAATAATACTCACATCCCATTTCAGCCGCTTTGTCAATAATTGCTTTCTCTGTCTCTTCTGTAGGATCTCCCATAAGACAGTTCATATAGTCGTTAAATACTACGTTGAGCTTTCTGTCATCTTCATTTTTTCTGCGGATTGCTCTTCTGTATCTGGTAAGCGCAGCTGCTGCATGACTGATCGTTCCTTCTGATACTCCAAATCCAACAGGAACTGTCTGAAATTTTTCGCCTGGTTTCAGATTTTTCCACCAGCCATGCTCTCCTTCTGAAGGACCGCTCAAGGCCACATATAAACGTTTTCCAAGACCAGAGCCATATTCCACTAACCATTGTCCGGAATGTTCAATCTGGAAAAAATATATCTGCTGTGTTTCCTTATCTTCACAGAATCCCATAGGAAGATATTCACTGGAAGACCACGAACTTTGTCCTCCGTAATAATAACGATTCACTCCAAACCCCTGCGTATTGAATCCATCTACTGGCATATGATTCAGATTCAGATCACGAACATCATCCTTTTTCCACCGTGCTTCGCAGTACCAACTGTTAAAAGGTGTATAAATATCCGTTTTTTCGTAATAGGGAAGTTTCCCCCCCTGAGACAGACACTGATAGATAAACGAAGAAACATATTCCAATCCCTGGCTTTCTTCTCCCCTGTTTTCCAGTACTGTCCAGACCTGCACTGCCGGAATCCCTGTAAAAAACTGCATATGATACTCTGATCTCATACCATATTCTGTTTCTGAACAGATCACCAGTTTTCTACCTTTTTCATTTTCTGTCAATCTGTGTTTCACATATTTAAAATCCGCAGATGCCCCACATACGTTATGTTTGTAACCATGCATACCTCTGGTTCCAGAACCGGTAAGCTGAATTTCTGTTACCGGATAAATTGTTTCATCAAGATAACCTGTTGTTTCTGGTCTCTCATCTTTCTCCGAATCCGGCTGTCCAGAAACAGAAAACTGTTTTAATTCTGCAATTCCATTTTTGATTTCAAATATCACCTTTAATCCATTTTCTTCTATTCTGATTTCTTGCTTTCCCATTTTAACCTCCTCATTTCAGTTATAAAATAAGCCGCATCCGTATAAGATCACGGATACGGCTTATTAAGATTTTATGCCTTTGTACCTGTTAAAGCAATACCTTCAATAAATTGTTTCTGGAATATAATGTAAATAATAATCATTGGAATCATAGCCAACACAGAACCTGCCATCAAGTTCGGATAGTTTACTGAGAACTGGCCTCTTAATGTAGATAATCCAGATGACAATGTCAACTTATCCAATTTTGTATTTACAATCAAAGGCCACATCAAGTCTCCATATGCGAACAATGCTGTAAAAACTGCAAGTGCAGCCATAGCTGTTTTTGTCAAAGGAAATGCTATACTGACAAAAGTCCGAAAATGTCCACATCCGTCAATTCTGGCCGCTTCCAACAAGTCATCCGGAATCCCCATATAAGTCTGCCGTAAGAAAAACGTTCCAAAAGCACTTACTAATGCCGGGAATACCAATGCAAATATTGTATCCGTCTGTCCCATTTTAGAAATCATTTCATACTGAGGCAGAATAAATACCTGTGCTGGAAACATCAACTGTGAAAGCACAATCATAAAAAACAGATTCTTCAAAGGAAATTTCACCTTCGCAAATGCATATGCTGCCATTGATGAGAATACGACCGCGCATATTACCCTGATCACAATCATCATAATTGTATTGTAATACAATTTTAAGAAAGGTAAACTGGCTGTTACCTGAGCATATGCCGCTGTATTACTGAATGATGAAGGAAATAATGTAGGCGGAACCAATGTGGTTTCCGGCACAGTTTTAAAACTTGTACTCAGCATCCAGATAAACGGAAAGATCATAATCACACTTCCAAAAATCAAAACCAGATATACCAGAAGATTTCCTTTGTTTATTTTTTTTCCGGCTGTTGCCTTTTCCATATTACTGTCTCCTCCTCTCCTGCCTATACATCGTATGTAACCCATTTCTTCTGTCCGATAAACTGAATTGCTGTAATAATCGCAATCAGAATTACACACCATACTACCAGAGCTGAACCATATCCTTTATTATTCTTTACAAAGGTTTCCTGATAGAAATTATAAAGAATCGTTTCGCAGCTTCTGATTGCAGGATTGGTCTTTTCAATCATCATATACACAATGTCAAATACCTTCAAGGAAGACATTACTCGCATCATTAATACAAAAAACAAAGTAGGTGACACCAGCGGAACTGTAATTTTTCTAAACTGCTGGAACGCAGATGCTCCGTCTATACGAGCCGCCTCATAATAAGACTTGGAAATACTCTGAAGTCCGGAAAGAAGCAAAATCGCATCGTAACCTACACTACTCCAGACGGTAACCACAGCACAGGCTAACAATGCTGTTTTCGGATCTGCAATCCAGTTTGTATCTGAGGGCAAATGCAATGCCCCCAGCACAATATTAATGATACCAAAATCTGTGTTGAAAAGCCACTTCCACACCATGGCTACTGCCGCAGGGGCAACAACCATGGGAAGGAAGTAGATAGCTCGAAATACAGTTTTTCCTTTAATCTTCTGGTCAAGCAAAACTGCTATTAAAAGACCGATAATAACCGTAACCGGAACTGTATACAACATAAACAATAATGTATTTTTTGTAATGCTCCAGAAACTGCTGTTCTGAAACATAGTCACATAATTGTCCAGTCCTACAAATGTCCATTTACCAAATGAACCAGATTTAAAGAAACTCATGTATACAGTTCTGCATAATGGGTAAATATTCAGGACAAGCAAGCCAATAATGGTAGGTAGCGCCATCAAAAATCCTGTCATCCAGCCTTTATCATACTTTTTCTTACTTTTTGCCACCTTATCCACCTCGCTGTTCTATCTATTATTCCGTTGCCAGACAATCATCAACCTGCTGCTGGCACTGTGCACAGGCTGCATCCAGATCCATGTTTCCACTATATACTTCCAGTAAAGTCGCTTCTACTTCCGGGAACCATGTGGATTTTGATTTTGAATACGGGAACTGAACTGCATACTCAAGCTGATCTACATATGCCTGAACACTCTTTCCTTCGTAATTATTTGCCCAGGAATCACCGGTGCCATTAAATGCCGGGATAGCTGCCCCGTTTTCTCCATGAATAATCGCTGCTTCTTCTGTGCCAAGGAATTTCAGAACATCTTTTACTACGTCAAGGTTCTTATTGTCTGCTGCTGTTGCATAAGCAAGACCGTTCATGATGCTGGCTCTTCCATCACCTTTTACAGGATCTGGGCATTTAGGAAGTACTGCCACATCCCAGTTCAGATCCGGATAGTTGATGTACAGATTATTAATTCCCCAACTTCCAAGATACATCATAGCGCCTTCACCAGCAAAGAATCTTTCTGCTTTACCTAAATCAGATAACTCTGTCTGTGTCGGAGAGAAGTCATAATCTGTTTGCCAGCCAATATATTCCGCAAGACCTTTTTTTGTTCCTTCATCTTCAAAACCTGCTTTTGTTTTATCTTCATTGATATAGAAACCACCTGCCTGATAAATGGTATTCAGCCAGCCCTCCTGCTCATTATGATCAGCCATCATACCAAATTTTCCTGTTTTTTCTTTAATAGTTTCAGAAGCTTCTACCAGAGTATCCCATGTCCAGGTTTCATCCGGATAAGCCACACCTGCTTCATCAAAAATATCTTTATTATATACAAGCCCAATGGTATCAACGTCTTTCATAACGCCATAGATTTTATCTTCATAGGTGAAGTTCTCAACCAAATTTGCCGGAAAATTATTCTGGAAATAATCAGGATCTTCATCTGCATACAAATCAGTTAAATCTGCAAGAATACCTGCTTCTGCATATTTACTGAATTCATTTGTGTGCATCCAGAAAATATCAGGAAGGGAATTACTGTTAGCCATTGCTTCCAGTTTTGTCCAGTATTCACTCCATGTGGAAATCTGAACTTCAATTGTAACATTTGGATGTTTTTCATGGTAAGCTGCCGCAAGTGCTTCCATACCTGCCTGCTGATAAATCTCCCATCCAAGCATGGTAAGTTTTACTTCTTTTCCATCCGTACTATTTTCGGAACCGCTGTCTGTTGTCGCTTCTGTACTGCTGTCGCTTCCACTATCTGTTGTTTCTCCGCCGTTAGAGCCACAACCTACAAAACTGCTCATAACCATACATGTTGCCAAACCAAGAGCCATGTACTTTTTCAGATTTTTCATACTACTTCCTCCTTGCATTAAACATATTGCCTTATTTCTTTTTCACACTTCCTCGTCGCTTGCTAGCATTTTGACGTTTATCAATGTATTTAAACTATATCACTTGTTGTCCTTGCACAAAACATCATTATGCACACTTTTATATACATATCTCGCCACCAGATTTTTTTTTGTATATTACGCTCTATTTTGTATATTTATTTTCTTTTTTGATCTGTGTTCTGAACATTTTTTTACAAAAAAACAGCCGATTCTTCCGAAATACGGCTGTTTGTCCTGCTGTTTTTCTCATTTTTGTTAATGTATGTCTTTGTTCAAATACTTTTCAAATCTATTTTTCAGAAAAATATCCTTGTTTTCAACCGAAAAACAGTATATCATATAAAGTGAAGTTATGTATTTTGCAATATTTGTGTTGAATTATACTTTTTTACAATTTCAAAACCATACAAGTTGACGTCTGAGAGGATGGTTTCTATGTCATGCTATATCTTTAACTATAACGATTGTCAGGATTTATCTTTAGTTGAAATCGGGAAACAGAAATGTACACCTTTGTATTCTTTCGGTCCTTTTATCCGAAACGAATATATTTTTCACTATGTCATAAGTGGAAAAGGGTATCTTACTTTCGGTTTTCCTTCTGATGAGAAATCTATACTGAAGAGCCCTGAACCCCAAGGCGGCCCAGATCAGTTTGAAATAAAAGCAGGAGAGGGTTTTCTAATTGAACCGCATAGGAAACATATGTATTATGCAGATCAGGAAGATCCCTGGCATTATATTTGGGTGGTATTTCGCGGAACTGTTGCCCCTCAGTATCTTCGTTCCTGCGGTCTTTCCCAAAGCAATGTAATCTACCGGCCCAAAGATTATACCGGTCAGACTATGCAACGCATAAAAGATCATATGCTTACTATTTTAAAAAATCCAAATACTTCGAAATCATTTATTATGGGTCACTTTCATCTGTTTTTCTCTGAACTGATTGAAAACGCAGCTAACCCTAATATAAATGTGTCTCCCGAAGAAACACTTACCAATTACTATATTTCCCAAGCCACGAGGTACATCAACAGCCACTACCATGATATCCTCTCTCTTAATGAAATTTCTGATTTCTGCAATGTGAGCCGGAGTCATCTGGGTCGTCTGTTTCGGGAACAACTTCATACAACACTCCAGGATTATCTGATTACATTCCGCCTCACCAAGGCCAGCGATTTACTCGTTCGAACCACATTGCCCATCTGTGAAATCGCAGAACAGGTCGGTTACCACAATGAACTAAACCTTCTTCGAGCCTTTAAAAATAAATATGGTTTATCGCCAAATGCTTATCGAAAGAAAAACCGGCTTTAATTTCCAGATATCACAAAAAACAGCAGCAGGAATTTGTCCTGCTGCCGATTTTCGTTTCTTTTATGAATATTCAGGCTTCTGCCTCCATTGGTTCTTCCGCAAGTACCTGTTCATACTTCTGAAGAATGATTCCCTGAATTCTTTCGCGAGTATCTGAGTTAATCGGGTGCGCGATGTCTCTATATTCACCATCGGTCGCTTTACGACTGGGCATTGCGATAAACAGCCCTTTTTCCCCCTCTATTACTTTGATATCATGTACTACGAACTCCTCATCAATCGTAATAGATACCACTGCTTTCATTTTGCCCTCTTTTGCAACTCTCCTCACTCTTACATCTGTGATGTTCATAAAACCTTCCCCTTTCCTGGCCTTCTCAAAAAGTCCTGCTTATGTACACTTGCACCCTGCATACTTTTCT
>JBJENG010000038.1:36268-54535 GCA_051880075.1 Blautia sp.
CCTGGCCTTCTCAAAAAGTCCTGCTTATGTACACTTGCACCCTGCATACTTTTCTTTTTGTAATAGTTCTGTCCTAATTAAAGAACGTATCTTTCATTTTTCTCAATAACAATTTTAATTCCTTCTTCACCGCAGTAATAGGAATTTGCACGAATGGTATCGCGGCTTTCCACGATACAGTTTTCAATGTGGGTATTATCACCCAGATAAACATCATTCAAAATGATGGAATTTTTAATTACACAGTTATTTCCTACAAATACCTTTTTAAACAGGATAGAGTTCTCCACCTGTCCGTTGATAATACATCCACTGGAAATCAAGCTGTTTTTCACTGCTGATCCAGGATTGTATTTTGCAGGCGGAAGGTCATCAATCTTAGACTGAATGGAAGGGTACTGCTTAAAGAAATAATCCCTTACTTCCGGTTTCAGGAAATCCATGTTTGTTCTGTAATAAGAGTCTACTGTAGAAATATTACTCCAGTATGTATTGATCTTGTATCCGTAGATTCTCTTCAGATTTTTATAACGGATCAGAATATCTTTTACAAAATCGTATCTGTCTTCTTCCTGGCATTTTTCAAGAAGTTCAATCAACTGTCTTCTTCTGATCACATAGATGCCTGCTGAAATTGTATTTGTCTGAGTTACCATCGGTTTCTCTTCAAATTCTTCAATTCTGCAGTCTTCATTCATCTTCAGACATCCGAATCTCGTCGCATCATCTCCGTAAATATCTGTGCATACTACAGTAACATCTGCACGTTTTGCAATATGGAATTCCAGAACTTTATTAAAATCCATTTTATAAACACAGTCACCGGAAGCAATTACAACATAGGGTTCATGACTGTTTTTCAGGAAGCTAAGATTCTGAATCATCGCATCTGCCGTACCTCTGTACCAGGAATTATTATCCGCTGTAATAGTAGGCGGGAATATATAAAGCCCTCCCTGTTTTCTTCCGAAATCCCACCATTTTGAAGAACTCAGATGCTCATTCAACGAACGGGCATTATATTGTGTAAGAACTGCTACTTTCTGAATACGGGAATTTGACATATTGCTAAGCGCAAAGTCTATACTCCGGTAGCTGCCTGCAATGGGCATTGCCGCAATTGCCCTTTTTCTGGATAATTCTTTCATTTTATTGTTATTGCCGCCGGCAAGAATAATACCTATTGCTCTCATGCTGTCTCACCTTCCTTATTCAATGTTTCACCGCTTGCCAGTTCACCGCCCGGATAATCTTCCTCTGAGGTAACACCAACGATTGCTGTATTTACACCAATTCTTACATTAGCAGGAATCACAGAGTTTTCCCCTATAGTAACCAGTCCAAAGGAATATACGCTTGGTTTTTCTTTATTCGGAACTGCTTCTCCTACACCCATGACTACATTATTTCCTACTGTGACGTTTTCTGCAATAATTGCCTTATCGATCACAGCATTTTCACCGATCGCAGTCTGTTTCATAATAATAGAATCTCTGACAACCGTGCCTTTCTTGATAACTACACCCGGTCCTATAATAGAATTGTGGAGTTCTCCATGAATCTCACAACCTTCTCCCACAATACTTCTGTCAACGATTGCTTCTGCGGAAATATACTGAGGAGGAATAATATCACTCTTCGTATAAATTTTCCAGAATTCTTCATACAGATTAAATTCCGGAATAATATCAATCAACTCCATATTTGCTTCCCAGTAGGATCCCAGTGTACCTACATCTTTCCAGTATCCGTTATATTCATACGCAAACAGACGCTGTCCTTTTTCACGGCAATACGGAAGAATATGTTTACCAAAGTCACAGCCCGGCTGATCTTTCAGCGCCAGAAGTGCCTCTTTCAGTACCGGCCAGCTGAATATGTAAATACCCATGGATGCCAGATTGCTCTTCGGATGTTCCGGTTTTTCTTCAAAATCCGTAATCCGCCCGGATTCATCTGTAATGGCAAGACCAAATCGACTTGCCTCTTCCCATGGTACCGGCATGCATGCAAGTGTTACATCTGCCTTATTTGCCTTGTGATAGTCCAGCATTACTTCATAATCCATCTTGTAAATATGATCTCCTCCAAGAATCAGGACGTAATCCGGATTAAAAGTTTCCATATATGCCATATTCTGGTAGATTGCATTGGCTGTTCCTGTATACCACTCGGTATCTGTTTTCTTTTCATAAGGAGGAAGAATGGATACACCACCTACATTTTTATCTAAATCCCACGGAATACCAATGCCAATATGTGTATTCAATCTTAGGGGCTGATACTGTGTCAGAACACCAACTGTATCTACACCTGAATTGATACAATTGCTTAACGGGAAATCAATAATTCTGTATTTCCCACCAAAAGAAACTGCCGGTTTTGCAACCTTTGCAGTCAATACACCCAAACGGCTGCCCTGTCCTCCTGCGAGTAACATGGCAATCATCTCTTTCTTAATCATGCAATCACCTCTTGTATATATATTATGATTTTTATATTATAGCACAACAAAGAAAGGTTGTGAACATTTTTAACAATTTATTTTCGACTTTACACGAGTTTTTGTGACATTTTACCTAGCCCTTACCAAATTAAAAGAAAGTCTTTCCATTACCTGATTTTTTATGTATAATATTTACAGTTACAAACAGCATTTTTTGCTGTCTGCTTACGAAAAATGTATGAAAGAAAGGAAGCAGCGTTTTATGTATGAAATAGATTTTAGCAAACCATTGCATATTCATTTTATTGGTATCGGCGGCATCAGTATGAGC
The DNA here is from genome assembly GCA_051880075.1 of Blautia sp. Classification (GTDB taxonomy): domain Bacteria; phylum Bacillota; class Clostridia; order Lachnospirales; family Lachnospiraceae; genus Blautia. Next base: position 39,046 of record JBJENG010000038.1, read on the forward strand.
GGCCTGGCAGAAATTCTTCTGAAAGAAAATTTTCGCATATCCGGTTCCGATGCAAAAAAATCCGATTTAACCAATCATCTGGAAAGCCTCGGTGCAGTTATATATATCGGACAGAGAGCCTCCAATATTACAGATGATGTTCAACTCGTTGTGTACACAGCTGCAATTCATCCGGACAATCCGGAATTTGCATGTGCAAAGGAAAAACAGGTTCCCATGCTTACAAGGGCCGAACTCCTGGGACAGATCATGCGTAACTATGACATCCCTGTAGCCGTATCCGGTACCCACGGCAAAACCACTACTACTTCTATGGTTTCTCATATTCTCCTGGAGGCCAATGCAGATCCGACTATTTCTGTAGGTGGAATTCTTCCTGCCATTCACGGAAATATCCGTGTAGGTGCTTCGGAGACCTTTGTTACAGAAGCCTGCGAATACACCAACAGTTTCCTGAGTTTTTTCCCGAAAATCAGTATCATTTTGAATATTGATGCAGATCATCTTGATTTCTTTAAGGATCTGGATGATATCCGACATTCTTTCCGGCTGTTTGCTCAGAAGCTGCCTTCTGACGGAACACTGATCATTAACAGCGAAATTCCGGATTGTGAGGAAATTACAAAGGATCTTCCTTGCGAAATCATCACTTATGGACTGAAAAATACAGGGGACTATCAGGCTGAAAACATTGTATTTGATGAGTTTGCCCACGCATCTTTTGACTGCATCAAAGACGGAGAAATCATCGGCCATTTCTCCCTGTCCGTACCAGGCATTCACAATGTTTCCAATGCCCTTGCCGCAATTGCTCTTGGTATAAAACTTGGTCTTTCTACAGAACATATTCGGAAAGGACTCCTTCATTTCGGAGGTACTGACCGCCGCTTCCAGTATAAAGGAAAAGTTGGAGGCGTTACTATTATTGATGATTATGCACATCATCCGACTGAAATTGCAGCCACTTTACGTACTGCTGCAAATTATCCTCATAAGACAACCTGGTGTGTATTCCAGCCCCATACCTATACAAGAACCAAGGCTCTCATGGATGAGTTTGCTCAGGCCCTTACTCTGGCGGATAAAGTAATTCTGGCAGACATTTATGCAGCCAGAGAAACCGATACCCTCGGTATTTCATCAAAAACCCTTCAGGAAAAAATAGTTGCTCTGGGAGCGGATGCATACTACTTCCCTACTTTTGATGAAATCGAAGATTTTCTGTTGACAAATTGCACTGCTGAAGATCTGGTCATCACTATGGGCGCCGGAGATGTATATAAAATAGGGGAAAATCTACTTGGAATATAAACACATTTTAATCCACATTCCAAAGTATTGATTTTAAGCCATTTTTCTATAGTTATCCACATTATCCACACGCTTATACACATTGCCCCCCGTATAGGCATGTGGATTTTTTTGTTCTGAACAAAGTTAACATAAATTTTTAACATAATTCTCCATAATGCCTTAAAATACGGGTTTTTTCGATATCTTCAGGTTTCCCATAAAAATCTTCCACTTTTTTATCCACATTATCCACATTATGAACATCTTTCTCCACACACCAGCCTGAAAGTTTTGTAAAAAAATGCTTATTCTCTTTTCAAAAATAGTATGCTATACTGAATACGGATATTAATTGATGTATTTAGAAAAGGATGTTGGAAATGGGACAATTTACAATTTATAATGATTTTCCAGGAGACTTTACTTTTGTCTCCAACTATTTTCTGGACACCTGCATGCCGCAGGCCAACGGAGAATTTGTTAAGGTTTATCTTTATTTACTTAGAAATGCCTCCGGTATTTCTTCTTCACTTCAGCTGTCTTCCATTGCCGACATTTTTAATTGTACCGAAAATGATGTACTTCGGGCATTAAAATACTGGGATAAGGCAGGGATTCTTGATCTCTTTCTTGATGAAAGAGGCGCTCTCACAGGTGTGCGTTTAAAATCGCCGGAATCTTTTTTTACCTCGAATTCCCAAAAGACAGATACAGAAAATCTCACCGGCAATCCAGCTGCTGCTCAGGCAGCCGCTTCCAGCATTCCGGATTCCGGGACTGCTTCCGCTGAAAAGATCAAATCAACCGCTTTATCACCTTCTAAAATAAAGGAATTACAGACCAGAGATGAGGTTGTTCAGATGTTGTTTGTAGCAGAACAGTATCTTGGCAAGACCCTCTCTCCTACAGAAATTAACAAACTTCTTTATTTTTATGATGAGCTTCATTTTTCAGCAGATCTTATGGAATATCTCATCGAATACTGTGTCTCCAAAGGCAGCCGCAGTATCCGTTACATAGAAACAGTTGCTCTCGCCTGGGCAGAACAGAAAATCACTACGGTAGAACAGGCCAAAGCCGAAACCACCACCTACAACAGGAACTATTTTTCCATTCTGCGTGCTTTTGGCATCAAAGGCAGAAACCCGGTAGATGAGGAAATCCGTTATATGAACCTCTGGCTCAATGAGTACGGCTTTACTCTGGATATTATATCGGTCGCCTGCAGCCGTACGGTTCTGTCAACCGGACAACCCAATTTTGCCTATGCCGATTCTATTCTCAGAAACTGGCAGAAGCAGGGAGTTCAGCACGTATCCGATATTGAAAAACTGGACGAAAGCCATCGCCAGTCTAAAAGTTCAGGCTCCTCCGCTGCCTCTCGCCCTAAAGCATCTGTTTCCAAAAATAAATTCAACAACTTCCACCAACGGGCTTATGATGTAAGCGAGTTGGAAAAACAGCTGCTCAACAAATAAGGAGATCGATTGTGTCACTGAATAACTCACAATATGATGCACTCATGCGTGCTTACAATCAAAAACAGCTGAAAAATAAGCATGAACAGGATGAACATATTCGTATTGCTTACGAAAAGATTCCCAGGCTTCAGGAAATTGATGAAGAAATTGCTTCCCTCAGTTTAAAAAAAGCCCGGGTTCTTCTTATGTCTTCTTCTGAGCCGGACTTTGATCTTTCTGCATCGATTTCCGCATTGTCGGAAGAACGGACTGCATTACTTCAGATTCATGGCTTTCCTGCTGATTATCTGGAACGAAAATACGATTGTCCCCTTTGCAAAGATACCGGCTATATCGAAAATCAGAAATGCTCCTGTTTTAAAAAAGCTGCTGTAGATTTACTGTATACCCAGTCTAATATCCGGGAAATACTGAAAACAGAAAACTTTGAAAATTTTTCATTCGAATACTACCCGCAGAATGTAGTAAATCCCGCAACTGGCCTCAGTGCTCTGGAAACAGCCCAGGATGCAGTGAACAAATCCTGGGATTTTATCGAACAGTTTTCCAGACACCCCCGTGGTCTTTTCTTCTACGGAGATACGGGTGTGGGGAAAACCTTTCTCTCACACTGTATTGCAAAGGAACTGATTGACCGCTCCTATTTCGTCCTTTATTTTTCAGCGTTTGATTTTTTTAATCTGCTGGCAAAAAATACTTTTCAGCGGGATGATACAGCTTCCGATATGGCAGAATATATATCCGGCTGTGATTTACTCATCATTGATGACCTTGGAACCGAACTTACCAACAGTTTTGTTGCCAGCCAGCTTTTTTTCTGCATAAACGACCGCATTACAAACCGTAAATCTACCATTATTTCTACCAATCTGGCCATGGAGGATTTTCTGGAAACTTACTCAGAACGTATTTTTTCCAGAATCTCCAGCAATTACACCATGCTCAAACTAATTGGAAATGACATAAGAATACAAAAAAAACTTTTAGGAGGAAAGTAAATCATGTCACCAGCACCAAAAGATACCACCCCATTAGATTCTCTTCCTGTGGGACGCCTTGGAATCATTCCACTGAAAAGCTGTGATAAGCTTGGCGCCAAAGTAAACGATTACATCGTAAAATGGAGAAAGAACCGGGATTATTCCCAGATTGACAACCTGGAATTTGAAGGTTATCTTCGCGATTCCTATCTCGTAAATGCAGAAGCTCCCAGATTCGGTTCCGGAGAAGCAAAAGGTCTCCTAAAAGAATCCGTCCGCGGTGATGACATTTACCTGATGGTGGATGTGTGCAACTACAGCCTCACTTACTCTCTCTGCGGGCATATAAATCACATGTCTCCGGATGATCATTTTCAGGATTTGAAACGTATTATCGCCGCAATCGGAGGCAAAGCCCGTCGTATTAATGTAATTATGCCGTTCCTGTATGAAAGCCGTCAGCATAAACGCACAGGCAGAGAATCCCTGGACTGCGCACTTGCTCTTCAGGAACTGGTGAATATGGGTGTGGATAACATTATTACCTTTGATGCTCACGATCCCCGTGTACAAAATGCCATTCCTCTTCATGGATTCGAGACTGTACAACCGGCTTATCAGTTTGTAAAAGGTCTTTTCAAGGCGGAACCTGATCTGGATATCGATAACAGTAAATTAATGGTTATAAGCCCGGATGCAGGCGGTACCGGCCGTGCCATCTACCTTGCAAATGTACTGGGTGTGGATATGGGTATGTTCTACAAACGTCGGGATTATTCTACCATTATTGATGGACGCAACCCCATTGTAGCTCATGAATTTCTGGGCGCAGACGTAAAAGGAAAGAATATGATCATCATTGACGATATGATTTCTTCCGGAGACAGTATGCTGGAAGTCGCTGCTCTTCTGAAAGAAAAGGGGGCAGGTAAAATATTCATGTGTGCCACTTTCGGACTCTTTACAAACGGTCTTGAAAAATTTGATGAAGCTTACGAGAGAGGTGAATTTGACCGTCTGCTTACTACAAATCTGGTATATCAGACAGAAGAACTTCTTCAGCGTGAATATTATGTAAATTGCGATATGAGCAAATACATTGCTCTTATCATTGATACTTTAAACCACGATTCCTCCATCAGTAAACTGTTGAACCCCATTGAGCGAATCAACAAGCTGTTGGCAAAACATAACCAGAAGAAAAAAGAAGTATAATATTTAAATAAAGAGACCTGGTCTTTCCTTTTTTGGATAATTCCAGGTCTCTTTGTTTAAGCTTCCATATGCAGTTCTATAAAATGAAAAGGAATTCCACATTGCTTCAGAATTTCCGCCTCTCGATGATTGCAGGTAAAAAGAATAATCTGCTGCCGTTTTTTGGACAGCCATTTCAATGTCTGCATAAGCCTTCTGTCATCATACATAGCAAAAATCTCATCAAGAATAACCGGAAGCTGCTCTTCCTGGCACAACAAATCTGCTGCGGCCAATCTCAGTGCAAGATAAACCTGTTCTACTGTTCCGCTGCTTACCATAAACAGCGGAACATGCCTTTCTTTTTCAAAAAGATACAGTTCCAGATTATCATCCACAGAAACTTGCTGATATCTACCCTCCGTCATTTCTCTGAATATATGGGATATCTGTTTTTGCAGCTTCTTTCCGGCAGATTCCTGCATAGAGACAACCAGTTCCCTGATTTTTTCCTCTGCCATCTCAATGGCCTCGATTTCTTCCTGCTCTCTTCTGTCTTCTGCAAAAGTTCTTTCCAGTTCCTCCAGTTCTTCCTTAAGATTAGAAAAACGGACTCTCTTTTCCTGCATCTGACTTCTTAGAAGACGAAGATTATTTTTCCGGAAATTCTCTTCCGGTCTTACATTTCTGTACAACAATATACTAACTCCTGCAGCCATCACTGCCAGGGAGACTCCTATCAGAATTTTTCCGGCAATTGTACATAGAAGCAATGCCAGCAGACAGGTAATCCCACCAGTTATAAGAATCCTTTTTTTGCTGCGTTCTTCCTTACCGGATTTCCCACCCGCTGTCAGTTCCGAAATTCTGCACTCCAGTTCTCCCAGCTCTTTTTTGAGATATTCCGTTTCATAAGATAATTTTTCTTCTTCCTTTTTCTTCCTGATTTCCTTTTCCTCTCTGATTTTCCCCCATTCTTTTTTCCTGTTTTTTAATATACGCTCTGCTTTTTCTATATCCAGTTTTCCATCCTGGCTTCCCTGATAATTGGAAAAATAGTTACGGAGTTCATACACAAGGCCTTCCCCTGTACGGCTCTTCATCTGACCTACAGAGACCGTATTTTCGTATATACTTTCACTGACGCCTCCCAAAAGAACAGACAAATCTCCATCTTCTACAGAAAGAAGTTCTCCATCTGTCCTGCACACCAGACGAACAGATTCTTCTCCTCTTCGAAAATTCCGTTCCAGATAAAAATCTTTCTCTCCACAGGAAAATACCATTCCCCCTTCAAACCAGCCGGGATTTTCCCAGGGTGTATATTTCGTATATTCATCAGTTCTGGAAGCTCTCCCCCTCTGTCTGCGGACTCCAAAAAGCATACATTTTATGAATGCATGAACTGTACTCTTTCCACTCTCATTTGTTCCATATATAATATTAATCCCATCTTTCAATTCCAGGGAGGTCTGATGAAATTTCCCGAAATTTTTCAGCACCAATTGTTTCAATATCATAATGGTTCCTCTCTGGCTTCCAACAATGCCTCAATTCCATACGCAAATGCCTTTCTTTCCTTCTCTGTAAGATTTTCATGCGCAAAAGCCTCCGCATAAGCTTCAATCAAGGTTCCGCCATATCTCTGTTTCAGCATCTGCTTATCATAGGAAGGATGTGTTATATCCTGTACATCCCGCACATTACCAATTCCATATAATCGATTCAAATCAAAAAAAGTATCGACGGAGCGCATACCTTCCAGTTTCAGACAGCACAAATTTTGTTTTTCTTTTTTTACCATCTGCGCCGCCTTCTGTTCCAATTCATACTGAGTTGTCTTTTCATCCACCGGTACAGACAGACTGACATAGGAACGTATGGCAAATGGAACAAACGAAATCCTCACTTCTGCTTTTTTATCAATGGCACTTTTCTGTATGGTTCCCTCTATATAACCATGTATACCTGTATCATTCCTGTCCAAAGGTTCCAGAGCACCTGCATATGCTATTTTATCCGGAACCAGAATCTCCGGCCTGTGAATATGTCCAAGTGCAATATAGTCAAATCCTGACCGTTCCAGAAGCTGCAGAGAAAAGGGAATATGCCGCTCATCTCCACCATGGGCCAGCAAAATTTCCACCGGCTGTTTTCCTTCCGGACGTATATGATGATACAATGGATCTCTGATTTCTTTTCTGTCATAACTGATTCCATAAATGGCAAGTCCCAACCGCGGCAATTCCACACAGGGTTCTTCCCTGCCCCAAAGACAGTGCACATTGGCCCCCCATGGATATTTCAGATAACAGGAGTCTTCCTTCAGATAATCATGGTTTCCCGCTATCAGAACAATCTCTGTATGAGGAATCGTTGAAAACAGATAATTCACCTCTTTCAATTCCTTTAAAAGAGGCTGCCGGTGAAATAAATCACCTGCAATCAGAAACAGGTCGGCTTTTTTTTCGCCGACCTGCTCAATTAACCTTCGGAAACTATCCCAGATTTCCCGTCCTCTGTCTTCGCTCCAGGGAAAGCCTTTATCCGGCTCTGCTCCCAGATGGACATCTGCAACGTGAAAAAATCTCATAAATTTCTCCCTTTATAACTCACAGTTATTTACAGTTCTCGGGAACGGAATCACGTCACGGATGTTCTGCATACCTGTCAGATACATAACACAACGTTCAAAGCCCAGACCAAAACCGGAATGACGGGTGGATCCGTATTTACGCAGATCCAGATAAAATCCGTAATCTTCCTCTCTGAGTCCCAGTTCTTCCATACGTCCCTTCAGTTTTTCGTAAGAGTCTTCCCTCTGGCTTCCTCCAATGATTTCACCGATTCCCGGAACCAGACAGTCCATAGCGGCCACTGTCTTTCCATCATCATTCAATTTCATATAGAATGCCTTGATTTCCTTCGGATAATCGGTTACAAATACAGGACGTTTGTAAACCTGTTCTGTCAGATAACGTTCATGCTCTGTCTGAAGATCACATCCCCAGAACACTTTATATTCAAATTTATCATTTGCTTTTTCCAGAATTTTAATTGCTTCTGTATAAGTAACATGAGCAAATTCTGAATTCATAACATGATTCAGACGTTCCAGAAGACCTTTATCAATAAAAGAATTAAAGAAATTCATCTCTTCCGGTGCATTTTCCAACACATAACGAATCACATATTTCAACATGGATTCTGCCAGTATCATATTATCCTCCAGATCAGCAAAAGCCATCTCCGGCTCAATCATCCAGAATTCTGCCGCATGACGGGTAGTATTGGAATTTTCTGCACGGAAAGTAGGTCCGAAAGTATAAATATTACGAAATGCCTGTGCATAAGTTTCTCCATTTAACTGGCCGCTTACTGTCAGATTGGTCTCCTTTTTAAAGAAGTCCTTTGTATAATCCACTTTTCCGTCTTCTGTCTTCGGAAGATTTTCCATATCAAGAGTTGTTACACGGAACATTTCACCTGCACCTTCACAGTCACTGCCTGTAATCAGTGGTGTATGCACATAAACAAATCCTCTTTCCTGAAAGAACTGATGAATGGCATAGGCAATCAGTGATCTTACACGGAATACAGCCTGGAACGTATTGGTTCTCGGCCGCAGATGAGAAATGGTTCTCAGATATTCCAGTGAATGGCGTTTTTTCTGAAGGGGATAGTCTGCTGCAGATTCTCCTTCTACTGCAATCTGATTTGCCTGAATCTCAAAAGGCTGCTTTGCCTGGGGAGTTGCTACCAAAGTACCTTTTACAACAATGGCAGCACCTACATTCAGTTTGCTGATTTCCTGGAAATTATCCATAGAATCATGATATACGATCTGCAGAGTTTCAAAAAAACTTCCGTCATGAAGTACAATAAATCCAAAGGTTTTGGAATCACGGACACTGCGGACCCAGCCCCCTACCGTAATTTCTTTGTCCAGGTATTCTTCCCTGTTTCTGTAAATTTCTTTTACTGTTGTCAGTTTCATAAATTTGTTCTCCTTTATTTTCCGGCCCTGACAGCCGTAACTTTTCCATCCAAACATAAAAATGTGGAGCAGAAAACTCTGCTCCACATAAGTATATCGCATTGTATAAGGCTTCGCAAGGGAATTTTACCACTCCAATTTACCACATGCCTGATATTCCTTCTCTCTGTTAAAAGCGTAAATGCAGCTGTCCCCGCAAAGATAGAAGGTGCTTCCTATATAAACTCCCCTGATTTCATCAACCATTCCATACATATTTCCGGATCCTGCCGCCATCTGACTGAGGCTCTGCATCAGTTCCTGAGAAAATCCATTTTCTTCCGAATAGGTAAACACTCCATAATATCCGTACAGACTGTAATCTTTTTCACTGTAAGATCCCATTCCAAATCCAAAAATATTTTCTTTCGGATCAATCAGGATTCCTTTATAATTATCTGCTGCACTACACAAATCTACATCCTTTAAAACCATTTTATCCACTTCTTTTACCTCTGCAGGATTGGAAATATCAAACATAGACAGCTTCAGCCCTTCCTGAATTCCTGTATCGGGATCCGTTTCCCACCCGATTCCCAGAAGTCTGTTTTCTCCATAAAAATGCAGGTACTGAGAAAATCCCGTAATCTTCAATTCCCCCAGAATCTCAGGCTTCTGCGGATCCTTGAGATTCACAGAGAAAAGAGGATCCGTCTGTTTATATGTGACAAAATATCCCGTCTCTCCCATAAATCTGGCTGAACGAATGGTTTCCCCCTTTGCCAGATCTTCTATTTTTCCCGTCATATTCATTTTCTCATCAAGAACATAAAGACTGTTGCTTTCCGTACTTCCAAATCCATCTACATATCTGGTCACTACCACTCTCAGATAATTGTCATATTCATCCAGAGAAAAAGAATTGTTGATAATTCCGTTAATCTGTCCTGCTGCTTTCAGTTCCAGTGTTCCGTCTTCATAAGAAAACCTGGCAATCTGATTCCGTACTTCCTGTCCTTCATAATTTTCCGTACATACATAAATGTTTTTGCTGCTTACATAATAAAGACTGCATGCCCCGATCAAAGAGCGGCTATCCTGTACCTGACCCGGCTCTTCCAGATTCACAGAAGAAATGACAAGCTGAGAGGTATCTGTCTGAGGGACTACCGGATACAATACATCTTCTGCGGGCAAAATACTTCCTGCCACTCGAGGTATATACAATTCCGGTTTATCTGCAGAAGGATCCCCGCCGGAAGAATAATACTGAGAAAAAAGATAAACATAATCTCCTGTCTTCCTTGAAGTCTGATAATATCCATCCTGACTGACCATCCCTTTCAGAACAGGATTGGCTTTGTCAGATATATCATAAGTATACAACTTTGTGTAATCTGTGGAGTTCACAGAATATACATCTGTATCTTCCATGATCACACCTGTCTCATATCCGGATACTACAATACATAAAATATTTCCGTCCACATACATTTCCTGTATGGTATCGGTCAGATTTTCCAGAGAGGTTTCACTGACTTTCTCCAGAGAGCTTCCCTCCGCTTTTGTAATACGGATTTTTCCGGAACGGGTCAAAGTATATATATATGCCCCGTCTGTCTTTACAAGATCTCCTTCATCCACACCTTCCGTTCTTACATTGGTTTCGGAATAAGCACCGGTTTTGGAGCTATAAGAAGCACCTGTTTCCATAGCAGCAGACTCAACTGAACTCTGGTCCATTGCCTTTTCTTCTTCAAAAACTTCGTCCCCACTGTACCAACTGTTTCTCATCAGCCAGGCCTTTTCATTTTCCTCGTAAATCTTTTTATGAATTTCCTCATAACTATCCGCTGTTTTATATCCTTCTACTGTTTTAGTATTGCCTGCATCTGTACTTCCTTTCTCTGATACTTCTGCCGTGGTGCCAGCCGTTTCTGCCTGTGCTGTCACAGCTGCTTCTTTCTCCGTTTGCCTTTCCATCAACTGTAACATGGTATAAGCCCCCACTGCAAGCACAGTACAGGCTGCCACAACAGCAGCTCTTTTTCTCTGTGTGTACAGAAAATCTTCAATCCATATTTTCTTTTTCTGTTTTTCTTTCCCTATGTGGATAATTTCATCCAAATTTTCCGGACGGAGTTCCTCCGGCACCTCTACTTTTTCGGCTGATTTCTTTACTGCATCCATCTGACTCTTTTTCTTATTTTCTTCCTGCATGCAAGAATCTCTGCGTTTTTTTTCTTCCATAACCTGCACCTCCCTTTTATTGAAGCATTTCTTCCATTTTCTTTAAAGCCCGGTCAATCTTTGATCTTACTGTATTATGATTTTTATGTAACATGGTACCGATTTCTTTGCTCCTGTACCCTCCGAATACCTGAAGGGCCACAAGATAACGCTCCTCGTCTGCAAGTGAGAAGAATACTTCCCGTACCTGCAGGTTCTGATCCAAATCTTCATGGACACTGCCCTGATATTCTTCATAGGCACAAGTCTTCTTCGTGTATTCCTTCAGTTTTCTTTTGCATTTATTGGCTAAAATCCGAAAGATCCACCCCCGGAATGCATTGGTATCACGAAGCCTGCCAATCGTTTCAAATGCATCTGCCACAGTTTCTGCAACCACATCCTTTGCGTCCTCCTGATTTCTCAGTGTGTATAATGCAAACCTGTACATATCTTCATATACCGTTTCGTACAAAGCCCCAAAAGCTTCTTTATTTCCCCCTTTTGCTTTCTCAGCCAGCTCCCTGCAATCTGACATAGTGCCACCTCCTTTTTTCAAAACAGACCCTATAAAATCCTGAAAAAATTATATCATTCTCTGTTGTCTCCCGTCTTCTTAATATTTTATAAGACATTTATACAGTGTACGTTTACTGCTGTTTTGTTGCAGGCTTTTCAGAAAAATTTTTCCATTGATTAAAATTAAAAATACCCTGGTTATGAAAAAACAAAACTATTTCTCATAACCAGGGTATCTTACACATAATTTCATTTCAGATATTCTGCAATAATATCTCTTCCAAGCCCGGTCAGCACCTCCTTATCTCCAGCGATACTGGAACCGGAAGTTGTGAGCATATTTCCCGTAATCGTTGCACTTGCTCCGCTGTTGAACGCAATCTCTCCGTTGTTCTTCATCAGGGCTCTTCCAGCTGCCAGACGAATATTTGCTGCAGGATTTAGATACCGGAAAAAGGCAATCGTACGAAGGATATCCTCTTCACCAAGGGTTTTCTGACCTTCCAGTGGCGTTCCTTTTATAGGCATCAATGCGTTGATGGGTATAGATTCGATTCCAAGCTCTGCCAGACTGACTGCCATATCAAGACGATCCTCCCATGTTTCACCCATACCGATAATCCCTCCTGAACACACACAGAATCCCTCTTCCTGCGCCATTTTAATAGATTCTATCTTTTCATCGTAAGTATGTGTGGTACAAATATGGGGGAAAAATCTGCGGGACGTTTCAATATTTTCATGATAGCTCTCCACACCGGCTTCATGAAGACGATGAAACTGCTCCTTTGACAAAAATCCATGGGACGCACACAGAGAAAGCTTACACACTTCTTTCATCTTTGCATACGCATGAACTGCTTTCTCAAAGTCACTATCACTCAGCCCTCTCCCGGAAATTACAATAGCAAAACGATCAACACCCTCACTCTCATTTGTAAGGGCTTCTTTGACAATATCTTCTGTTTTCATAAATTCATAGATTTCACAATTGGTATGATTATGACTGGACTGTGCACAGTATTTGCAATCCTCTCCGCAACGGCCGCTGCGGCCATTGATAATGGTACATAAATCAACTTTATCACCGCAGAAATAAGAACGAATCAAGTCTGCTCCTTTGCATAGTTCCCGTAGATTGCAGTTTATAAAAAAATTCAGATCATCCTGGCGTTTTAACCGTTTTCCGTCAATGATTTCTTCCGCAAGATTTATTACTTTTTCTTTAAATTTATCCGAAAAAGGAGAGCCTTAATACGGCTCTCCTGTATATTATTTCTAAATCATCCAGAAATTATCTGTACATACGATCTTCCTGTATGTCTCAAACCGGAACCATTTGTTATGGAATTCAGAAACATTTTTTCCTTCCGTCCGGTCATATTCTTTAAGGAATTCTTCCAGATCTTTCTGATTTTTAATAATAAGAGCGAATCCTCTTTCATCCAGCACAGGAAGACCTGTAAAGTAGTAATCCTGGAGTTTTATAATATCCTGTATCTGTCCGCCGCGAATGAGAACTACTCCATTATTTTCCAGAGAAATAATATCAAAATACTCCGGATATTTGAAGCTGTCCCCTTCCAGAGGTACCGCATCACCCACATGGTAGGTTCTCGCAGATGCAGTCTTCGGACGATGTATATCTCTTGTGCTATGAATGACCTGACTTTGCAGGTTTCCCAAAGAAACTTCATCAAAATCCACAATTCCTATGGTTCCAACACCTGCAGCTGCCAGATACTGCACAACTGGCGAGCCCAGTGCTCCCAGCCCGATAATCAGAACTTTTGCAGCCATAATCCGTTTTTGTCCTTTGACACCGATTTTCTGAAGCATCAGATGCTTATTGAATCGTTCAATTTCCAGATCTCCCAGAGATATTTCCTTCCTTCTCTCATCTGAAATCAGGCTCTCTGCAGGTGCGCCTCCGGCAATTACAGGCAGTAATAAAAGCTGATCCCCCTCTTTTAGCGGAACATCCAGTTCTGCCTATTTGGAAATTATCACATTATTTACATACACACTGATAAAAGTTCTGAGGGTTCCGTCTTCTTCAAATAATGTTTTTTTACTTTCCGGATATTCCCTCTGTAAATGCTTTAATATTTCCCTGACTGTTGAGCCTTCGATATCAATTTTGGCCCTGCGGTTTACAAAATTTCTCAACGTTGCTGATACATATACTGAAATCTGCATTTTATCTCTCCTTTACCAGAATTTCCTCTTTTGCATCCACATCTGTGTGCAATATTTTTTCAAAACTGTTTCCCCGGACACATACATCTTTGTTCACAGAAATAACCAAGTAAGAATACCCTGCAATCATGTGAAGCAAATCTGCCTCTGAAACAACTGCTTCCTGATCCGGATGTGAATGATAAAATCCTACAATCTCCAACTCTTCCTTTTCTGCTGACAATTCTGCTTTTATAATTTCAAGAGGATTGATAAGAAACTGTGTTCTGCTCTGTCTCCCGTCTATCATATTTCTGGTTTCTACTGATCTTACTGCAATTTTCTTTTTTCCCAATCGCCTGCCCAATAAAATTCCACAGCATTCTTTTGGATATTCGGCTTTTGCACAGGAATAAATTTTGTTTCTTATATCATTTTTAAGAACCAGCATAATTTATCACGACCCTTTTCCTTTTTATATGCAACATATGATACTGGCTGGACTCGAACCAGCAACTTCAGTTTTGCAAACCTATGCCATTCCAGCGGCCACAGCATCCTGATAAATAAAGCTTTCATCTCTTTTGCTTTTTGTTTAAAATCATTCTACCACTGCAAAACCTAGATATTAAAGAAAGAAGCATGAAATCGTATTCAACGACTTCATGCCTCTTTCAAAAATCAATTTATTTTTCCTTTCTGTTTCACGGCTTTTCATGTTCTGCCGGTACTTTTGATGGTTTTTTTGAAAACGTTATCATGTTTTTTCCTGTATCTACAACGCATCTCCTCTGTCTTCCACCAGCTTATGCAAGCAGTTCTGCGTATTCTGTTTCAGAAAGTCTTTGGGGTTTCAGAAATTTCTCTAATACTGTCACAGATTTTACCACCTTCCTGGTCTAACTATTACAGCCGTTGTGTCATAATTATATTTTATTTCGCCAGCTCCAGCATTTTTTGAAGAGGTCGTTCCGCTTTCCGCCTCATTTCCTCTTCCAGACTCACTTCCGGAGTCAGGGTTTCCAGAGCGTGAGCCACACTTTCCAGACTGATTCGTTTCATATTTGGACAAAACTGGCGATGTCCCACTGAGTAAAACTTCTTTTCCGGGTTTTTCATATGAAGTTCATAAAAAATACCCATTTCTGTACAGATAATAAACTCCGTATTTCGGGATTCTGTGGCAAAGTCAATAATCTGAGAGGTACTTCCCACAAAATCTGCCACTTCCAGTACATCCTCTGTACATTCCGGATGTGCCAGCACAAGTGCCTGTGGTCTTGCTTCTCTGGCTTTTTGAACTTCTTCTTTATGAATACTTTTATGGACATGGCAGAATCCATCATGAAAGATAAAATTTTTGTCCGGCAGCTGTTTTGCCACATAACGTCCCAGATTATTATCAGGGATAAAAAAGATATTCTTATTTGGAACTTTTTCTACAATCTTAACAGCATTGGAAGAAGTTACACATACATCCGACTCCGCTTTAATTTCTGCGGTAGAATTTACATAACAGACCACTGACACATCTGAATACAGATTACGAACTTCCCGAATTCTGTCTACGTCAATCATATGAGCCATAGGACAGTCTGCATGTTCATCCGCCATAATTACTGTTTTTCCCGGATTCAAGA
>JBJENG010000039.1:0-2634 GCA_051880075.1 Blautia sp.
CAGCCTTTTATCTGTTTCTGGATATACATGATCTTGGTTATCATCCGGATATCGTCTGGATATGGTTCTCTGAGGTGAAAAATACACTGGGAACTTTCTGGCTTCACTGGAGAAGAGTTCTGAGCTTTTGTAATGAATACCTTCTCAGCGGTGATATCCACCCGGACGGGAAATATAAATACAGTCCTACGATATATGATGAACTCCCAGAATGGTGTAAGGAACCAGTCGCAGGCCTTTTAGAACAGAAAAAACGCGAATATCGCGAAAGCGGTACACTTAAATCGTATCGATGCTCCTGTGCAGGTTTTTGTCTGTTTTTGATCGATCATGGGTATGACAGTTTCAGACAGCTTTCTCCGGAGATAATCAAGGATTTCTCAATCCAGGATAAACATTCCACATTTATGGGCCGTTCCACCCGCTTTGTAATCGTAAGGGCTTTCCTGCGCTATCTTGATGAACATCGATATACAGAAAGACATGGTCTGGATCAATGTCTTATAGCAGGAAGTGCACCTGTGGATAAGATCATTGATGTGTTGTCTGATGAGCAGATACAAAGAATCCGGGAGTACCGGCTGACCCATAATGCCCCTGTAGAACTCCGCGACATTGCCATCGTTTTGCTTGGCCTGAAAACAGGACTGAGGGCCTATGATATCCTGGCACTCCGTTTTCAGGATATCGACTGGAAGAAACGCCAAATCTCAGTTATTATGAAAAAAACGAAAATACAGATCACCCTTCCAATGCCTGTTGAAGTGGGAAATGCTATCTATTCATACCTGAAATATGGAAGACCTGATGCAGAAAGCGATTTTATTTTTGTAAGATCCAAAGCCCCGTATGGAAGATTGACTGGTAAGGTATGTACCAGAGCACTTTACCGCATCCTGCCCGAAAGAAATGATGTAAAGGGCGGCGGCTTTCATGTGACACGCAGAACTTTTGCTACAAATCTGCTGAAAAATCATGCCGGCATCGATGATGTAATGGATGCACTGGGTCATCGTGATCCGACAAGCGTAATGAAATACCTTCTTCTGGATGATGAAAGAAGCAGAAAATGCGGATTATCATTGTCAGGTACCGGACTGATGCTGGAAGGAGGTCTGGAATGAAGATCATCGGATATGAATACCGGAGCTGTTTTGCTCCGTATATCAAACAGTTTCTGCAGGAAAAGCGGTCTGTTGGATTTTCTTATGAAACGGAAGAATGGAAACTGAAACATTTTGACGATTTTTGTGTAAAAGAATCCGTTATACAGCCATATCTCAGCAGGGAACTGGTCAAAAAATGGGGGACATTGCGTGAAGGGGAAGCATTATCTACCTGTTCAGCACGTACTTCTATAATCCGTCAGTTTGCGTTATTCATGATCTCCCTCGGTGAGGAAGCATATATTCCGTCGAATTTCTATAAATGTGAAAAAAGACTGGTGCATGTCTTGTCAGATGATGAAATCGCAGCATTCTTTCATGAGATCGACAGTTATTCTCCGGAGATAAAAGTGCCCTCGTTTTTGCGTCTGTCTACAGAATATAAAGTGATCTTCAGATTGATCTACTGTTGTGGCCTGCGTATTTCAGAAGCGAGAAAACTGAAGTGGAATGATGCAGATCTTGAAGCGGGAACCTTAAAAATCATGCAGTCAAAAGGTCATAAAGACAGGCTCATATATATGTCGGAGGATCTTGCTGTGTTAATGAAGGAATATAAGACGATACTGAATGATCATCATGGATGCGTATCAGAATGGGTTTTCCCTGCAAGAGAAGCGGGCAGCTGTCTGTGTTCTGTCACTATAAACGCAGCATTTCGCAGGGCCTGGAATGCAACACCATATGCAGAAGGCTGTGACAAAACTCCTACTGTTCACTGCCTCAGACACAGCTTTGTAGTAAAAAGGATAAATCTCTGGATGGAAGAAGGTGTCGCGCTTAAGGAAATGCTTCCATTTCTGAGCCGGTATCTGGGACATCAGAGTACGGATGATACTTTTTATTATTACCATCAGGTCAGCGAAGCTTTCCGGATCATCAGAGACAGGGACAAGACTTCAGGTTTCGTTATCCCGGAGGTGACTGACCATGAGTAGAAAAAAAGCGGAAAAGATACTGTTTTTCTCAAAAACACTGGATTTCCTTGAGCATTACCTGCCTGAACAGGCATTGAAAAGCCGGAATACAATAGAAACCTACCGCGATGCTTTGACCGTGTTCAGAAGATATATAACCGATACTATGAATTTATCACTTCGTACCTTTGGCTTTGAGGATTGTACACATGATTTTCTGTTATCATACATTGAGTTCCTGCATAAAAGCGGTAACAGCGAAACCACTTGTAATAACAGGCTTGCTGCGATCAGAGCATATCTCTGGTATGCTGCTGACTGCGATATATCGTTACAGTCAGTAGCTCTCACAGCTTCCAGAGTTCCTTTTCTTAAAGTACCAAAGCTGACACGTGAAATCATCCCGGATGATGCCCTTAAGGCACTGCTCTCTGCTCCACCGGATACTAAGACAGGACGAAGGGACAGACTAATCCTGATATTGCTTTATGACTCTGCTGTCAGGGTTTCCGAATTATTGTCTATGAATGTATCTTCTGTAAATCTGGAGG
>JBJENG010000040.1:0-52795 GCA_051880075.1 Blautia sp.
TTCTTCCTTCACTTCTTCCACTGCTTCTGCTTTCGGTTCTTCCTTCACTTCTTCCACTGCCTCTACTGTGGTTTCTGGTGCTGTTACTCCCGAAACTGCCTTCTTGGTAGTTTTCTTTGCCGGAGCTTTTTTCTTAGTTGTAGTTTTTGTTGCCTGTTTCCTTGCCATCTAATACCTCCCAAATTAATTTTACTGTTTTCATACAGACATTTGTACCTGTATGAAAACAGTAAAGTAAATATTTCTTTAGTAAATTATATCATAAATACAGAAATAGGCAAATACAATATTCTTTATATATCTTCCGCTCATTATATTTCTGCTCCTGTTGTCAAAAAAATTGAGATAGGATATCCTATCTCAATAAAATGGACGATGGTGGATTCGAACCACCGAAGCAATTTGCAGCAGATTTACAGTCTGTCCCCTTTGGCCACTCGGGAAATCGTCCATACACTTTCTTCAATTTTGTCTCACGACTTATTATTATAACAGATAATCGTAAAAAAGCAAGTATTTTTTCACGATTATCTGTTTTTCATCAACTGATTATTTATCTTCTACACTGACACCTTTGATCGCCACGCTTCCACCTCTGACTACTTCAATTTTCTTAAAATACTCAGAAAAATACTGAATGATCTCATCATTTCTGGTCTCTGTCTGCAGACACTCCAGCAGAATTTCATTTTTTCCATAATCTACAATTGTCAGATTGAATACCTGTGCAATGCGGAAGACTTCTGTTTTTGTTTTTTCATCACAGTCTTTTACTTTGATATAAAGAATTTCTTTCCTGTGAATCCTGCAATTCGTAAAATCAATTACTTCTATTACTTCCACACAGCGGTTCAACTGTTTGCGAATCTGTTCAAACGTAGCATCATCACTTTCCACACTAATCGTCATTCTGGACATGGTAGGATCTTCTGTGGTTCCAACCGTAAGACTGGTAAGATTATAGGATTTGCCGGAAAACAATCCGGAGATTTTTGCCAGAACACCAACTTCATTTTCAACATACAGGGAAATCCATCTTTTCTTCATCTTTTTTCCTCCTAATCTTAACATTCCAATATCATGTGATCCAGAGCCTGTCCGCCCTGTACCATAGGAAGTACCAGTTCTTCACTGTCAATTATAAATTCCAGGATTGTCGGTGCATCTCTGTGCTCCATAGCAAAACGAAAAGCGTTTTCAATCTCTTCTTCTTTTTCAATCCGCATGCCATAAGCTTCATAACTTTCTGCCAGCTTTACAAAATCCGGTTCATATTCCGGACACTGAGGACCGGGACCTTTACAGACAGCACTACAGGATTTTCTTCTTCTCGTACAGGTAGAAGAATAGCGTTTTCCGTAAAAGAGCTGCTGCCACTGCCGCACCATTCCCAGATAACTGTTATTAAAAATACAGATAATTACCGGAAGTCCATAAGCGGTTGCTGTTGCCATCTCCTGAATATTCATCTGAATACCGCCGTCTCCTGCTACACAGATTACCGGCGTATCCGGATATGCAAACTGAGCACCAAGTGCTGCCGGAAGTCCATATCCCATAGTTCCAAGGCCTCCGGAAGTCAAAAGTTTTTTCTTCTCATCCATTTCCAGATACTGGGTCACCCACATCTGATGCTGACCTACATCCGTTACCACAATAGCCTCTTCAAACTGCTGATTGATGCATTTGATAATCTTCTCCGGTGTAATACCTTTATCCGACTGCATGGCAAGGGGATGTTCCTTCTTCCATCCTCTGATCTGTTCCAGCCATTCTTTATTTTCCCAGTTTTTTACATGCTTCAGCATTGCTCCCATAGCTTCTTTTGCATCTGCCACAACAGGAATATCTACCTGAATATTTCTTGATATGGATGCGGTATCAATATCAATATGAACAATCTTTGCATTTTTAGCAAATTCTTCAATTTTTCCTGTAATACGGTCATTGAATCTTGTACCAATAGAAAACAGTACATCGCATTCACTGATTGCACGATTTGCCGCATAGCAGCCATGCATCCCTACATTTCCCATATACAGGGGATGATTGGTAGGCAAGGCACCCTTTCCCATAATTGTAGTTATAACCGGAATCCCAGTAGCTTCCACAAGAGCAAGTGCCTCCTGATTGGCTCTTCCGATATTCACACCGCCTCCCATAAGAAACAACGGTCTTTTTGCTTCTTTTAACAGACCGATTGCCTTCTTCAGCTGTCCCATATGAACACCCTTGCTTGGTTTGTAACCACGAATATTTACTTCTTTCGGGTAAAGATCATCTCCTTCTTCCAGCATTACGTCTTTTGGAAGGTCTACAACTACCGGTCCTTTTTTTCCTGTATTGGCAATATAGAAGGCTTCTTTGATAACCCTTCCAAGATCCTCTCTTTTTCTTACGGTTACTGCATATTTGCATATACTGCGGGTAATTCCTACAATATCTACCTCCTGAAATGCATCATTTCCGATTAAATGAGTAGGTACCTGTCCGGTAAAGCATACCAGGGGAACACTGTCATAATTGGCGGTTGCGATACCGGTTACAAGATTGGTAGCACCCGGACCACTGGTTACAAGGCAAACGCCGGTTCTGCCGGTTGCTCTTGCATAACCATCTGCCGCATGCACCAGTCCCTGTTCATGCCGTGGAAGAATGACTTGAATCGAATCCTGTTTATATAATTCATCAAAAATATCAATCGCATAGCCACCAGGATATGCAAACAGATAATCAATTCCCTCCTTTTGAAGCGCTTTTACAAATAACTCCGTTCCTTTCATAATGTAAAAATCCTCCTTTTCTGATTTTTCATCTTGGGCATCCCTGTAAGGATTTTTTATTATGTTACAGGACAAATTTCCCGTAAAATAATAAAAGCCCTAAACCAGTTTACTTCTGGTTTAGGGCGAATAAAAAATCCGTGTTACCACCTAAATTCAGGAATTTCTTCCTGCACTCTGCCGATACAGAAAAGACCTTCCAAGTCTGATCGATACCGCTTTCCATATAACGTCGGAAAATTACGTTGAGGTCTACTGAATCCGATTCCCGGTTACAAAATCGTTTCGTTCGGCTCACTGCTCAGAGGCTACTTCCATACTTCCTGGCTGAAGATTTTCACCTGCCATCTTCTCTCTGAAAACTGGTCAAGTATGTACTCCTCCCCGTCTCTGCATTTCTTCCATATGATTAATCAGTATAACAGACTCTTTTTTATCTGTCAACTTTATTGCTTTCACAATGTTTTAACACCATTGCTCCATGAGAAGGTAAAGTAAGACACAGAACTCCACCTTTACATACATGAACTTTTTTAATAAGACTATATCCAAAGTCGCCGGTAACTATCAGCTGCGTAAAATGAATATCCCGGACTCTGGAGATTCCCAGTTCCCATACGGACAGTTCCACCGTTTTACTTTCCTCACTGTTGTTAAGAATAATCACGCTTTTCTCCTGATTTGTGAATCGTCCATAACTTAAGAACTGATAGTCATTTGCAAGAAATTTCAGAGAACCGGTAAGCAATTCTCTGTTTTCTTTATGAATAGCAATCATATCTTTATGAAATGCAATCAGTTCTTTGTCTTCCTGCCCCCATGGATAAGTTCTTCGGTTATCCGGATCTGTAAATCCGCATACGCCGGCTTCATCGCCATAATAAATCGTTGGTGCTCCCGGCCAGGTCATCTGCATGACCACAGCTTCCCTAAAAATTGCTTTATTAATTCCGCTGGAAGCTGCCCCGGATCCCAGTTGTCCTACTCTTCCCACTTTATGGTTTGTTCTTGTAAGGAGACGAGAATGATCATGATTGGAAAGTTCATTCATAGCCGTCATAAGAGAAGGTGCATAAAAACTTGCCATATGATATTTCATTGCGCCAATAAAACAGTCACTGTTTCCCAGCATTCCTTCACTGTATTCATCACTGTGTTTTTCCATACCGGTCAGGAACCAGGTAATCGGTTCCATAAATGCATCATAATTCATGACCGTATCCCATTGATCCCCTTCCAGCCAGGTCTTTGCTTCTCCATAGTGCTCTGCCAGAATAATCGCATTGGGATTGGCCTCTTTTACATTTTTGCGGAAATCCCGCCAGAACTGATGGTTATATTCATTGCTATGTCCAAGATCTGCCGCTACATCCAAACGCCAGCCGTCCACATTATAGGGAGGGGATACCCATTTTCTGGCAATTTTCATAATGTACTCATATAGAACGGGAGAATCCTCATAATTCAGTTTCGGAAGAGTATCATGTCCCCACCATCCATCATAAAAAGTATTATAAGGCCAGCTGTTTTCATTATGAAAACGGAAAAAAGTTCTGTAAGGGCTGGAGACATCCACATAAGCACCCTTCTCATATCCCTGCTGATTTTCATAAATCCGCTCTCTGTCCAGCCACTTATTAAAAGATCCGCAATGATTAAACACTCCGTCCAGAATCACTTTCATTCCTCTTCTGTGTACCTCTTCCACAAACCGGGCAAAAAATTCATTGCTGGCTTCCAGATTTTCATAATCGGTCACCCGTTTAATATATTTGGATGCGTGGGCATTTTCCCGATCTCCCCAATTGAGCGGATTGCCTCCATCATGCACAATTTTTCCATAATGAGGATCAATATAATCATAATCCTGTATGTCGTATTTATGATTGGAGGGAGATACAAAAATAGGATTAAAATAAATCACATCCACCCCAAGATCCTGCAGATAATCCAGCTTATTCCAGACGCCCTGCAGATCCCCTCCGTAAAAGTCACGTACATCCATTGCCTGCGGCGGACGATTCCAGTCATCCACATGCTGCACAGGTGCAGAAATATAGGAATACTCATTTGTCACCACATCATTGGATGGATCTCCGTTACAGAATCGATCCACAAATATCTGATACATGACTGCACCCTTTGCCCATTCCGGTGTTTTGAATCCTGGAACGATTCCAAAAGAATAATGCTCATCAATTTCTTTTACTACGCCAAAACGATTATAAAAGCAGTGAATCTTACCGGAATATATCTCAAAATAATACCGGATGGTCTCTGTTCCAACAGGAATCACTGCTTCATAATAATCGAATCCGTCTTTTGATCCGATTCGCTTCATTTCTTCCCGTTGTTCCTGGAACACCAGATAAATCATATCTACATTGTTCTTTTTTGTACGTATTCTTATATGAACCAAATCACCCGGTTCCGGTTCGAAGGGTGTACGGTAATCTTCTGTCTCATCACTGAAGACTGCTCTTTTATTAAAGGCAGGTCGCATTTTTGTAACATACTCTTGAATTTTCTGCACATTTTTTATGTTCTCGTAATTCATATTGAATCCCTTTCCTATCCATCGGAACTGTATAAGCTGTCATCTGATTTTTTCGAATTACTTATTAGTCAATCGAATAAATTATATTTTACCCCACCACACTTCCAAATACAACCTTCTTTGTACAAAGTCTCACATTTTTGTAGATTTAAACAATAACACTGCATATTATCTGTTATCTTTATCCATTCTCAGAGAACAGAACCTATTGATTCACAATTTCTCTGTATAGTAAAAGAGACAGTCAAATGACTGCCTCTTTTGGAGAAGGTATTTCTTCTTATGGGGTGTAGCAAAAACTATATAATGTATTGGGGGGTTTTTACAGTTATTATAATAGCATGTAACGAAGAAAAAGTGTGCACAATCTTACATTTTTTTTTGGCGTTTTTTTGACCATTTTTACATATTCTTTTTTAATGCACATTTTATCCTTTCGTAAATTCTATACAAAACCTTCCCAAAAACATCCTTTTAGCTCTCTGCATCCACTTTTTCAGAAAAAAGGCCTTCAAATTCTTCTCCTCCGATTTTTTCTTTTTCAAGAAGCAGTTCCACACATTTGTGAAGTATATCCAGATGCCCACGGATCAGTTTTCTGGCTTCCTCATATGCTTCATCAATAATTCGTTTCACTTCACTGTCGATTACTGCTGCTGTCTGCTCTCCATAATTTCTTGCATGGGCAAGATCACGTCCGATGAAAACTTCGTCTTCCTCACTTCCGTAGTTAATCAGACCTACTTTCTCAGACATTCCATATTGGGTAACCATAGCTCTGGCAATTTGTGTGGCCTGCTTGATATCCTGAGAGGCACCGGTGGTCACATCCTTGAAGATCAGTTCTTCTGCCACCCTTCCGCCTAAATCAACAATAATGTTCTCCAGCATTTTATTTTTACTGTTAAACATCTCATCCTGTTCCGGCAACGGCATGGTATAACCTGCAGCACCAATCCCGGTAGGAATGATAGAAATTGTATGAACCGGTCCCATATCCGGAAGCAGATGGAATAAAATTGCATGGCCTGCCTCATGATAAGCCGTAATCTTCTTCTCTTTTTCAGAAATCACACGACTCCTTTTCTCCGCACCGATTCCTACTTTAATAAATGCCTGACGGATATCCTGCTGAGTCAGATAATATCTGCCATCTTTTGCTGTAAGAATTGCGGCCTCATTCATAAGATTTTCCAGATCTGCCCCTGTAAACCCGGCTGTGGTTCTTGCTACTTCATGAAGATCCACATCTTCTCCCAGAGGTTTCTTTCTTGCATGAACCTTCAGGATTTCTTCTCTTCCTTTTACATCCGGTCTTCCAACACCTACTTTACGGTCAAATCGTCCCGGACGAAGAATGGCAGGATCCAGGATATCCACACGGTTGGTAGCAGCCATAACAATAATGCCTTCATTTACACCGAAACCATCCATTTCTACAAGAAGCTGATTCAGTGTCTGTTCTCTCTCATCATGTCCGCCGCCCATACCGGTACCACGTCTTCTGGCCACTGCATCAATTTCATCAATAAAAATAATACAAGGTGCATTCTTCTTCCCATCTTCAAACAAGTCTCTTACACGGGAGGCACCTACACCTACAAACATTTCTACAAAGTCAGAACCTGAAATAGAAAAAAACGGAACACCGGCTTCTCCCGCTACAGCCTTTGCAAGCAATGTCTTTCCGGTTCCCGGAGGTCCTACCAGAATCACACCCTTTGGAATTCTGGCTCCTACTTTCGTATACTTCTGTGGACTTTTCAAAAAGTCCACAATTTCCTGGAGGTCTTCTTTTTCTTCCTCCAGTCCTGCCACATCTTTAAAAGTCACTCTTTTTTCACTATCTACCGTCATTTTTGCCCGGCTTTTTCCAAAATTCATCATTTTTGCATTACTGCCACCGGACATCTGACGATTCATCATATTTATAATAAAAAATGCCATTCCCATTACAAGAAGAATCGGAAGGACGGATGACATAAAAATATTGTCTCCCGGAACATCACCAATTTCCAGCTTTACGCCTTCATTTCCCTGCAGATATTCCTGTATTTCTTTTACATCAAGCGAATAAAACTGCACCGTATCTCCGTTTTTCAGCTGTACACTGACGCGTCCTGTAGGATATTCCTTATTGGGATGAATATACACCTCCACTACTTGTTTATCCTGAACGGATTCATAAAAATCCTGTTGAGAATAGCTGTTGTTAATGGTAAACTGTCTGGTCATAAACCAGTAGACACCTCCAAACAGTAAAATCAGCAACAGGGCACTTGGAATCCAGCTCTTTACCTGTTTATTCAATTCTAGTGTCTCCTTTCATGCCTTCCCTTATAATTCCACCACTCCAATAAATGGCAGATTTCTGTATTTCTGTGCATAATCCAACCCATATCCCACAACAAATTCATCTGGAATATTAAAGCATACATAGTCTACTTTCACGTCTTTTACTCTTCTTTCCGGTTTGTCCAGAAGGGTACACAGACGGATACTTGCAGGGTTTCTCTGTTTCAGAATATCAATCAGATAACTCAGGGTACGTCCGGAATCAATAATATCCTCTACGATCAGTACATCTTTTCCCTCAATACTTTCATCCAGATCCTTTACAATTCTCACCACTCCACTTGATTTTGTATCATCCCCATAACTGGAAACCGACATAAAGTCCAGACTTACCGGCACTTCAATCCGTTTTGCCAATTCACAGGTAAAGAATACCCCGCCTTTCAGAACACAGATCAAACGAATTTCTTTTCCCTCATAATCCTTTGTTATCTGCTGTCCGATTTCTTTGATTTTTGCAGCTACTGTTTCTTCACTGATCAGTTCTCTGATTACTTCACTCATCTTCATTTTCTCCTTTTACATGTACTCTGATTACTCTTTTTGTCCCTGTGGAAACTTTATAATATTCACTGATACGATATCCCACAACCCAGAGTATATGGGAACCGTCTGCCAGAAGCGTGATGCTGTCACGCTCTTCTCTTGGAATTTTACAATCAATAAAATAATCCTTCAGTTTCTTTTTTCCTCCCTCCTGCGTAACAGTAAGGAAGTCCCCTGTTTTCCGTTGCCGAACACACAGAGTTTCTTTTATTTTATCATAATCAAACCATTTCGTATACTTTTTTTCCCGAATTTGCTGGTTTTCACGGGAAAATATCTCAATTTCCAGTTCCCTCACACCTTTCGGAACCAATCTTCCCTTTGCCAGACGTACATTTCCGTAATTTTGCCATGCGGTAATCCCATATGCCAGTGAAACCCGGCTTCCGGTTCTTCCCGCGGCAAGCTTTTTCACTGCTTCTATATGGATCTTGGTAATATCTTTCTTTTGTCCGGACAGTTCTTCCAGAACTTTTTGGATTACATAGGCCTGAAGCAGCCGATGCTCGTCAAAAAGTCCCCGCTTAATTTCCATGGCATTTTCTTCTCTTTCCACATACCTGTTATACAGCATATCCGCCTGACTTCCAATATATTCCTCTGCCAGAAGAAAAGTTTCTGCCGCTCCCGCCATATGTGCAACTGCATTGGGATTGATTCCGGTCAGCTCTGGTATAATTTTATGCCGGATCCGGTTCCTGGTATAGGACAATTCTTCATTGGTACTGTCTTCTACCCAGGAAATCTGCCGATTCCTCAGCCAGGCTTTCATTGTTTCTTTTCCTGTTTCCAGCAAAGGTCTGATCACACATAACTGATTGATTTCCGTCACAGGCCGGATTCCGGCCATTCCACTAATTCCGCTTCCCCGTACCAGATTGTGAATCATGGTTTCCGCCAGATCGTCTCTGTGATGAGCCAGCGCTGTTTTTCCCTGTTTTCCCTGAAGCATACAAGTACGAAAAGCCTGCTGACGCATGATGCGTCCTGCTTCCTCTTCTGTCATATGTTTCTCTCCGGCAATCTTTGGCACCGGATAAGAATAAATGGTACAGGGAACCTGAATGCTTCTGCACAGTTCCTTCACAAATCTTTCATCTCTTTTTGCCTCTTCCTGACGTATCTGGTGATTTACATGGACTGCTTCCAGGGCAAAATCTTTTATTTTCTTATATTCTCTCAATAAAAACAACAGGCAAACCGAATCTGCTCCGCCGGAAACTCCGACGATCACCCGGTCGCCCGTTTCTATCATATTGTACCTTTCTATATAAGAAAATACCTGTTTTTCCATCTCTTTATCCTGCTTCATCGTACATTACCTTTCTATTTCTTCCATACACCTGCTGCCAGCACCGTCATATCATCTGCTGCCTTATATTCACAAAGAGACAACACCCGTTCAAGAATCCCTCTGCCCAGTTCCTGGGCAGCACTGGCATTTGTCTGCAGAATAATTTCTTTTAAAATTTCCTCTGCCTGTTCCGGAGGTAAGCCATCCAGAACCCCATCCGTAACCATAATCAGAAAATCTCCATCGTAAAGTTTCTTTGTAGATGACTCATAATCTGCCTGACACACAAGACCAAGAGCCAGACTCTCAGAAGATATACATTCCACCCAATGATCCCGTTTAATAAAGGTTGCAGCAGCTCCCGCTTTCAGGAAATGACAAATACCGGAATAGAGATCTACAATCCCAATATCCACTGTGGAGAATTTCCCGCTGCGTGTCTGTAAATTCAGGACAGAATTTACCATTCTGGCTGCTGTTTCTCCGGAAAATCCGGACTCTACGAGCTGTTCCAGCAGATCCACCACTTTTTCACTTTCACGGCATGCTTCCAGACCAGATCCCATACCATCAGAAAGACACATAAAAAACTGTCCGTTATCCTCCGTAATACACATATAATTATCACCGGATATATTCTCTTTATCCTTTGTCACTTTGGCTGCTCCATACAATATCCGGAAATTCACGTCCTCTACAAAACTGATTGTGGCCACGTCTTTTGTGATCAACACTTTTCCTTCCATTTTGGGAGTCATTCTGCATCCGCACATTCCGGAAAGTATTGCGGCAGCTTCTGAAGCTGATATGCAACGGCTTCCTTTTGTATACAATTCACAAAAATACTGCACTCGTTTATCCGGGTGTTCCAACATCCAGACATTCTTTGCATAAATATGTTTTTTCTTCAGCCTTCTTTTCAGTTCTTCCTGAAAGACTGCATCCACAGGTATAATATCAAATAAATCTACTGACAGTTTCTTCATAAGTTTTGCCATTTCACCCAGTTGTTCTGCTACTGCCATTCTGTTTTCCAGCAGTTTATTATTCCAGACAAGATTCTGACGAGCCTGCTCCATAAGTTTCAACATTTCCTGTATCATTTTTCCCTGGCTGATGCAAACATCTGTCAGTTCCGACCGGGCACTCATGAGCTTTTCTTCATCCATTTCTTCTATAAGTCGAAGTATCTGATACAGCCGCTGAAAAGACTGCATGGGCTGCTGCTCCCAACAGACAGAAAAAGCGGCACAAGTACCACAGGGATATTCTCTCAACCGATTGATCATATCCTCAATCTCTCCGCTGCTCAGATAATCTTTTCGATAAGGCATTCCGTAGAAGCTGTCTGCAAGCCGCTGAAAAGAACGTGCATAACGCTGCAGTTTTTCTTTTTGCGGATGCTGCTCATAAACCAGAGTTGCCGCACTTTTTTTCATGTCTGAAAAAACAGTTTTTGCCATGTCCCGCAGTATCAACAGGGCGCTGACTACGAGCATGGCAATTATCCATTCCTGCATCTTCGTATCCCTCCCCTGAATCAGCTATTGCTGTCAAAAGAGTATTATAGATGCTTCTTCTTCTGTTTTTTGTCAAAAACAGGTAGCAAACCACAAAAAGTTTTTGACAAAATTTTCTCTACTCTTCTTCTTTGAAAATAATCTCGTCTTCTCCTACAAGTCCCAGTTTATCTCTGGCAACCTGTCTGGCATACTCATCACTCTTCATATATTCTTCCAACTGTTCAATCTCTTCGGTCCGCTTCTTTTCTTCTTCTATTTTTTCACAGACTTCCTGTTTCTGCTCTTTATATCCGTTTATTTTGACTCTTAGGTTATGACTTCCCACCATCAGTGCAATCACTAAAATCACCATTACAAACGTAACACTAAACATTGCAATCCGATTCTGCCGATTTCTTTTCTTTTTTCTTCTCATTCTGATTCTTCCTGATTTTGCGTATGGACTTTTGTTTACATATGCAAATTCTAACTCTTTTAAGCCTGAATTTCAACCTTTTTCTTCCACAAAAAACGGGCTTCAGCAGTATTTTCAACAAAGCATTAAGCTTAGACAAAAAAACAGAAAGATATTGTACAAGAACGTCACTGATTGCTGTATGGTAGAGCAAAGTCCCCAGAAATAGACCTGCAAAAGCATACACCCGGATCACTCCGTCATTTTCAAGATAAATAACAGAAAACAGAAAAAGACCTGCTCCACACCAGTATATCAGGTCTTCCATGTTTATAAAAAAATCATTATGAGGCATTACATTGCGCAAAATGCGGAAAATATCATAAACTGCTGCCAGAAAGATACCAGCCAGAAAAATCCTCAAAAAAAACAGCAGTTCTCCATGCATATATTCGCTCATGTTACCGGAACAGCCTCTTTATCATTCCTTCTTTTTCTTTTCCCTTTCCCTGGCTGTATATAAGACTGTCTACCTGACCTGCAATATCCACCTCCTGTTTTTCCAGATCAAGCCGTGTCACATGAAGTTCTTTTCCTTTGACTGTCAACATTCCCGAACTGGTAATCAGACTGATTTCCCCTTCATCAAAGGCAACCACGTCCCTGACTCCTGTTACACTGCCCTGACTGCGTTCCCGGATCTGCAGTCTGTGATTGTTTTCTCTTTGCTTCTCCTCCAAAACAGCAAATCCCCCATACATCTCTCTTAAAAAGATTATATGGAGGATTTCTTTACAATAGACTATTTTTTACTACAGATAGCGGAACAGTTCACTTGCTGCTTCCTTCTTTACCGTTTCCTGTACATCCAGCACTTCTACCCGAACATTCTTACTTCCGAACTGAATTTCCAGAATATCTCCGGCCTTTACCTGTGCGGAAGCTTTGGCAGGTTTGTCATTGATCAAAACACGTCCTGCATCACATGCTTCATTAGCAACGGTTCTTCGTTTAATAAGACGAGAAACCTTCAAATATTTATCTAATCTCATTTTTATGCATTAACCAGATCTTTTAACGCTTTACCAGCTTTAAATTTCGGATTTTTGGAAGCTGCGATTGTCATGGTTTCACCTGTCTGAGGATTTCTTCCTTCTCTTGCTGCTCTTTCAGCTACTTCAAAAGTACCAAAGCCGACTAACTGAACTTTTTCACCTTTTTTTAATTCAGCAGATACCACATCAATGAATGCTTTTAAAGCTGCTTCTGCGTCTTTTTTTGATAACTGAGTTTCTGCTGCCATAGCTGCAACTAATTCTGTTCTGTTCATGAGTATTTCCTCCTAAAATGAATTTCTTCTTACTTTCCAATAAGTTATAAATCGTTTGAGATACGGCACACTGCCGCAATCTACAATTATTTATACCTTGTTTCACTGTGTTTGTCAAGCGTATTCCCTGTGCAACTGTTCAGAAAGAAAGATTCTCTGCAAATTGCCTCCATCTGTCATATTGTCCGATCAGCTTTTCCAGTTTTTCCAGATTTTTTTCTGAAATCCAGACTTTACTGTGTGTATAGTAATAGTTTGCCAGTTTCCAGTATTTTTCAGGATAGGAAAACCGGATACAAAGATTTTCCATTTCTTCTTCGGATAAAGGACGTACTGCAGCGTACGCATCCAGCATTTCCCTTCCTATTTCCGGATTCCAGTTATGTTTTTCCAGTATTTTTCTCATAAACTGGTATAAATCACTGATCTGTACATCGTAATTCCACTTATCAAAATTTACAACTGCTGTTTTCTCGGGAAGGAACATAACATTATGCTGATTGAATTCTCCATGACATACCGTCCCTCTTTCCAGATTTTTTTCCCGCAGGTTTCTGTAAGAAGAAGCTTCCAGTTTCCGCAAAGCTTCCTCTCCATGCCACAAAAAACAGGCTACACTATCCAGATATCTCCGTTCAAAATCATTTTTCTGTCGTTTTTCACAGACAAATTTTCTTATTTTTCTCAATTCCCTGTTATGTCTCTCATATTCTGTCACCAGAGATTCCCGGATATACTGTTCCCGAACCGGCATTTTCATTGTATTATGTAAGCTGGCAAGTGCCGCTACACTGCGTCCGATATCTCTGAGTGACTGCGTGTCACATTCTCTTCCTTCATACCATCGTTTTACTATATAAGGAATATTGTCTTTGTCACATGTAATATAGCAGCCATCCTGGTTTTTCAGAGGAATATCTGTCAGAATATCTCCTTCCTGTTCCACAAGCGCAAGAAATTCCGCCTGATATTCCAGCTTCTTCGGTGATCCTCCATATTCCCTCAGAAGGATTGTATGTTCCTGTGTACGGCAAATCAGTGCACCTCTGCCTCTTCCGGTATTTTTCACCTCAAGACCATATTGTTCCAGCACGCTAAGCCCTCTGTCATACACTTTCTTTTCCCCCTTCGCTTAGTATCCTTTCTATTCTATGCATTCTCCCTGCCGGAACATGTCTGAAAAATTTAAAAGCAGACAGAAAACATGAATACTCATGAATCCTGTCTGCTTTTTTCTTCTGCCCGCTTCAGAAGATACTCTTTTGTATTGCAGGAAGGTTCTTCCAGAACTTCTTCAAGAAGAAACTCCAGCATCCCTCCGATTTCTTTTCCCGGCTTCATTCCCGTTTGAATTAGATCTTTTCCATTTACTGCCAGATCACGAAGCGATACACATTGTCCTTTCCTGAGGATTTCCTCATATATTTCCTGTACCTTATAGATACGATCCAGTTTCTCTTCTCTTTTATACATACTTTTCGCCATGGTATCTGCATACTGTACCTGCAGAAGCAACGGATACATATCTTTTCCAACTTTATTCACTGCTCTCCGGACAATTCCAGGTTCCGGCTGCTGCCGACTGTCATGCCAGCGTACCAGTTTTTTTACTTTTCCTATGGTATCATTATCCATTTTGAGTCTTTTCATAATCTGCCCTGTGAGTTTTTCACTTTCTGTTTCATGGCCTTTAAAATGATCTCTGCCATTCTGATCCGTGACTTTAACTACAGGTTTTCCCATATCATGGAGCAACATAGTATACCGAAGTACTTTATCTGCCGGAATATATTCCAATGTTTTCAGTGTATGTTCTCCTACAGAATAACAATGATGGGGCGTATTCTGTTCCGTCTCCATCATCCGGTCAAATTCCGGAAGAATCACCGCTGTGACTCCGGCTTCATAAGCGGTCCGTAAAACCCCTGGATTCTTTGACACCAGCAGTTTCCCTAATTCTGCCGCAATCCTTTCAGCACTGATTTTTTCCAGATTTCCCGCCAGTCTTGCTGCCGCCTGCAATGTCGTTTTCTCTATGGAAAATCCCAGCTGCCCGGCAAAGCGAAAGGCTCTTAAGATTCGCAGTGCGTCCTCCTGAAAACGTTCTTCGGGATTTCCCACACATCGAATAATTCCAGCCTGTAAATCCTCTGTTCCGCCAAAGGCATCAATCAGCCCTTCCCTGGAATTATAGGCCATAGCATTAATGGTAAAATCTCTTCGCCGCAGATCTTCCAGCAGTTCTCCTGTAAAAATAACTTCTTTTGGATGTCTGCCGTCTTCATATTCCCCGTCAATTCTGTAAGTGGTAACCTCAAATCCTTCTTTTCCCAGCATAACAGTAACTGTTCCATGTGCAATTCCTGTATCCAGCGTTTTTGGAAATAATTCTTTTACCTGATCCGGTCTGGCTGAAGTGGTAATATCCCAGTCTGCCGGCAAAACACCAAGGAGGCTGTCACGCACACAGCCCCCTACCGCATAAGCATCATATCCATGCCCCTGCAAAACAGAGATAATCTCCTGCACTTTTTTCGGAACTTCTATCCTCATGTCTTTTTCCCTCTTCCTGCTTTTCATTCCGAATATCCAGTCTTTCTATACATCCAGACTGATATTTCTGCCTGTATGATTGTATTTATAATAACGCACCCCTGCCCTATCCAACATACGTTTGGATGCTTTTACAGCCGGTGTATCACCATACTTGTCACATTCATACACAACAGTCTTGATACCGGCCTGTATAATTGCCTTTGCACATTCATTACATGGAAACAGTGACACATAGAGTTTGGCACCTTCCAGAGATCCTCCTCTGTAATTCAATATGGCATTTAATTCACTGTGGGTCACATAAAGATATTTTGTGTCATAGGCTTCTCCCTCTCTTGTCCATGGAAATTCATCATCGGAACATCCATTTGGAAATCCGTTGTACCCCATGGAGAGGATTTTATTATCCGCACTGACAATACAGGCACCCACCTGAGAGTTCGGATCCTTGGAACGCATGCCTGACAACTTTGCAACCCCCATAAAATATTCGTCCCACGAAATATAGTCTGTCCTTTTTCCCGTCATACCAATCCTCCCGACGGTTATTTTGTTCCGAAAATACGGTCTCCTGCATCACCAAGTCCCGGAACGATATACCCATGATCATTCAGACGTTCATCCAGAGCACCAATATAGATATCTACATCTGGATGGGCCTCACTCAGTGCTTTTACTCCTTCCGGTGATGCAATAATACACAGAAAGCGGATACTTTTCACACCTTTTTCCTTCAGCATGGTGATCGCAGCTACAGCTGATCCTCCTGTCGCAAGCATAGGATCTGTTACAAAAACTTCCCGTTCTCCGCAATCAGAAGGTAATTTACAATAGTACTCTACGGGTTTCAGGGTTTCCGGATCGCGATACAGGCCAATATGTCCTACCTTCGCTGCCGGAACCATTGCCAGCATTCCATCTACCATGCCCAATCCCGCACGCAGAATGGGTACCACTGCCAGTTTCTTTCCTTCCAGTCTCTTTACTATAGTACGTGTAATCGGTGTCTCAATTTCCACATCTTTCATTTTAAGGTCTCTGGTAGCCTCATAAGCCATAAACATGGCAATTTCGCTGATCAACTCACGAAACTCTTTGGAACTGGTTTCCTTACAACGAATAATCCCAATTTTATGCTGAATCAGCGGATGTTCCATAATCTGGATTTTCCCCATAATCTCATCTCCTGGTTTTGTATTTTTTCAGTTTATCAGTCCTCAATCTGGTCGATTCTTCTCTGATGTCTCTCTTCATTAGAAAACTCGGTATTTAAAAATGTATCCACAATTTTAATGGCAAGTCCAGGTCCCACAACACGACCTCCCAGAGCCAGAACATTTGCATCGTTGTGCTGTCTGGTAGCCTCTGCACAGAAACAGTCTGTACAAAGAGCTGCACGGATTCCTTTCATCTTATTTGCTGCAATGGAAATACCGATGCCGGTTCCGCAAATCAGGATTCCCTTCTCACATTCTCCGCTCTGAATGGCTTTTCCTACTTTTTTTGCATAAACCGGATAATCTACAGATTTATTGCTGTCGCATCCAAAATCTTTGTATGGAATATTCTTCGATTTCAAATATCCGATAATTTCCTGTTTCAGTTCATAACCTCCATGATCACATCCTAAAGCTATCATTTACATATCCTCCTGTCCATTATGCTTTTATTCTTTTTATTATTTGCTCTCTGTTATATTTTTATGAGATGATGACCGGCCGCTTTCAGCAAACGATTCATAATTGCCTGCCCCATTCTGGGAGTCTCAAAAGATTCTGAAAAAATCACATCTA
The DNA here is from genome assembly GCA_051880075.1 of Blautia sp. GTDB lineage: Bacteria > Bacillota > Clostridia > Lachnospirales > Lachnospiraceae > Blautia. The sequence goes on from JBJENG010000040.1 coordinate 17,132, forward strand.
CATCTTCATCATCAAATTCTCTCAAAATGCCGAACAAATGTCTTGCTATGCTCTCTTCATCCTGTCTTGCCCCTATGCTTTTCACTACTTGTGCCTCATAGCGCTCCACCGTTTCATCCGTTCCGATGACTCCGGCACGCAGTCCTGCTTCTTTTCCTTCCCGGCATCTTCTGTTAATTTCCTCCACAACTGCTTCCGTGCTTCCTTCTATTATGGTAAGCTGTGCTTTGGGTGCATAATGCCTGTATTTCATCCCGGGCGCTTTTGGTCTGATACCGCTGTCTGTGATCAGCAGCCCTTTATCCACACGTACCTGATCAAGAACTTCCTCAAGCATCTTCTGATTAATATAACCCGGTCGAAGAATTACGGGAATCTCTTCCGTAAAGTCCACAATTGTAGATTCCAGACCGATCCCCACTTCTCCTCCATCCAGAATCATATCTACTTTTCCATTCAAATCTTCGATCACATGACTGGCCTTTGTGGGACTTGGCCGCCCTGATGTATTTGCACTTGGTGCTGCGATATATCCTCCTCCGTAACGAATCAGTTTTCTGGCAGTTTCATGAGAAGGCATACGAACCGCCACACTTTCCAGACCACCGGTTGTTTCAAAAGGTACTTCTCCACTTTTTCGAAAAATCATGGTAAGAGGTCCCGGCCAATATTTTTCAGCCAGTTTTCTGGCTGTTTCCGGCACATAACTGACAATTCTGTCGAGACTTTCCATATCTGCAATGTGAATAATCAGAGGATTATCGGATGGCCGGCCTTTAGCTGCATAAATCTTTTCTGAAGACTTTGCATTGAGTCCATCTCCGCCTAACCCATAAACAGTTTCTGTAGGAAAAGCTACCAGACCTCCTGCCTTCAGAATTTCTCCGGCCTGCTTCAGAACTTCTTCATCCAGATCTTCTTTTTCTACTTTTTGTATTATTGTATCCACAACTACTCTCTCTTTCTGCAATAAAACGGATCTTCATCCTCCATCTACATACACATTAATAATACCACTCTATATGTAGTTTTTCCACATGTTTTTTGATTTTTCATGGTTTCTCCAGATACGAAAGAATCCCGTTTCTTACTGCCTCTGCTACCCGTTCCTGGTATTCTGTAGTTTTCAGAAGCGCAGCTTCTCTGCTGTTGCTCAAAAAACCACATTCCACAATTATCAGAACTCCTTCACTGCGCTTCAGAAGATAATAAGTACTGTTTGCCTTTTCGATCCTTGGTCTGCTGACTTCCAGCTCTTCATTTAATGCTTCCTGTATACACTTTGCCAGTTTTGCTCCCTTCACCGAATCCGTATAATAAAACACCTGAGGTCCACATACTTGTTCATCCGGATAACTGTTCTGATGTATACTCACAGTAAGAATGGGCTGTGTCTCTTTAATAATCTGACATCGCTTCTGCATATCCTGCACCTTCTTATTTCTGCTGTCCGAATCATACAGTCCTGCATCTTCTTTCCTTGTCATAACCACCTCATATCCTTCTTCTTCCAGAAGTTTTCCAAGTTTTTCTGAAATTGCAAGATTAATATCCTTTTCTTTCAGGTTATTGATGCCGATTACACCGGGATCCATACCTCCGTGTCCGCAGTCTACTACTATTACCCCTTTTTTCCTTACTTCTTTGTTTACAAGCTGTGCCCCCTCTCTTGACAGAAAAAATGCAGAAATCAAAAGAATTCCTGCCATACACAGATGTGCCATATGTTTTTTCATAAATAAAAAAATCCTTTTCGCATATTCTGTAAAGTATATGCCCAAAAGGATTTTCTTTTTCCATTTTTTAATTTTCCCGGAACAAAAACAGATTATTCAACTTCATTTTCCATTATATATTCATCTTCCTCACTGAGAAGCCTTGATATCTGCATTGCAATCTGAGAATCTTCATCCATTTCCTGATCAGAATCTTCTTCATCAAATTCTTCCAGATCAGCCATATCCTGAAGTGCATCCATGAAATCCAATTCCTGCGTATCTCCCAGATGCAGTTCTTCTGTTTCTTTTTCTGCCGCCGTTTCCGGCACTGTTATTTTTACTTCCCCTTCTTCTTCAATATCATTCAGAGAAGACGGCATTGTGCTGATAATCTGATGTACTTCCTTATAAGATGCCATAAAACGTCTCTGTGCCTGATTAATAAGCTGCACAATTTCGTTCATTTCTTCCTGAACAGCCACGTATTTCTTCTTGCCTTCCAAAAGCTTGTCGTCAATTTCTGACTGTACTGCCTCTACTCTCTCTCTGGCTTCTGCTTCCGCTTCTGCAATCATAGCATCACATTTTTCCTGTGCTTCTTTAATCATGGCATCTGCCTTTACCTGTGCTTCAAACACAAGTCTTCCGATACTTTCATAGTTATCAATATATTTCTGATATTTTTCCTGAATTTCCGATTCCAGACGTGCCTGATGTGCTTCGCGAAGTTCCAAACGTTTCTGTAATTCTGCAATCCGGTCATCCTTCTCTTCCATCTGTTTTTTCAATTTCAGCTGCTGTTCCGCAGCTTCATCTTTGATATGCTGAATCCGTTCCATTACTTCATCTTTATCAAATCCACCCATCAACGTTGTTTTAAACATTTCTTCACTCATAGATTACACCTTTCCTTTCTCTTTTTACTGAAAATACCCATAAATCACATTCCAGATCGAGGCCCGTTCAAAGCCCAATTTCCATTCTGCCACCCCTGCCAGTTCATATTTTTCAAACAACTGCATTTTCGCATCAATGGACTGTTCGTCTTCCAGCCATATTTGATATTTTCCACTCCCTGTCTCAAGTTCTGCATAATTCTGAGAAGTATTCTCATCCCAGCCGGAAACCATTCCTTTTTCTTCCACAGCCTGTCCTGCCTGATTCATTCCCATGACCTCACTGGTTACGCTTCCACTGGTGTCAGTATACCACATCCGGGTGTAAAAAGGCATGCCATTTATTACTTTTTTTGCCGGAACCTCCTGCAAAGTCTGAACAATTCCCTCTTCCACAAAAGGAAGGGAGGAAACCGATCCTGCCGCTTTTGTTCCGTCTGTATTTTCATCATAGCCCATGATAATCACATAATCTGCAACAATTCCCTGTTCTTTTCTGTTATAAAATTCAGTAACGTACGGTACCGGATCATCTATAGACAGGACCAGGTTATTGGCTCTGCAGACAATAGAAAGCTCTCTTATAAACTGCAGGAAATGAGGAGCTTCCTCTTCCTTTAAGGCTTCAAAATCCACATTGATCCCGTCCATTCCCACACGCTGTGCCTCCTCCAGCAATTTCTGAATCGTATGTTCTCTTGCACTTCGATCCGACAGTACTTCCATCGTACTCACATTGGAATTAAAATTGTCAATCAGCCCCCACACTTCCATCCCCGCATCATGAGCCGTATTTACATATGCCTCACTTGCCAGAGAGGAGATCGAACCATCGTTGTCGGAAAGAGAAAACCAGGTAGGAGATATTACATTTACACCTTTTACATTTTCCAGTGTCTGTGCAAGTGCATCATTTGCATTCTCTGATGTAACCTGATGCCAGGCCAGATTGATTTTATAATCTCGCGTAAGACTGGTATATTCTTCCTGAAAACTTCCCTGATACACCGTTTCCTTTTCCTTCGGCTCTGATATTTTTTTCTTATCCACATAGCCGTTGAATCCATCTGCTGTAGCCACTTGCAACCAGTTATCAAGAGTATCGATTAATGTGATTTCCGTTCCTGCAGGCAGATCTGTAAGGATTTCACTTTTCACCCCGCCTCTATAGCGAAGTACAGTATCCTCCGTAACAGTAACCGTTGTTGTTTTTCCCCACTTGTACTGTATAACTGCTTTATTTGGCTCTTCCGATACAGAAGTAGTAATCTTCATGTATTGCTCTATAAATTCAAGAGCCAGATAGATCTTGTCATCCTTTTTACAGACAATGATATAATCCTGCTCTTTTTCTTCTCCTCCTGCAGTATATACATTGCTGTCAGGAGAAATCACGATTGTCTCAGAAGGTGTACAGTAGAGCATCTGCTGATTCTTCTCATCCCAGTAAAAACGGCCTTCCAGAACGTCTGTCACAGTCTCGTAGTCAAGATACACGTGACCATCTATTATTTTCCCCTTCTGATCACTGACATCGTTCTGCAGAACCAATGCTACTTCATCTTGCTGTGCCAGATCATAATAAGTGTTCAGATCCATTCGCTCATCAGATGGAGTCCTTCGTTTAATCAGTTCCATAATTATTCCCACTGCTGCAACTACTATAATAAGCAGAATAATCACAAGTGTGGAAACTATCCTGTTTCTGCGCCTGCGTCTTCTTCCTTTACTCATAAAATAACACCTCTTGTTATATAGTACTTTGCAAAATCACCTGATACTGCTTCCTCATTATAGCATACTTTTCCGTTTCGTCATTACTTTCTTCGACATTTTATTGTTTTTTTATAATAAACAGCTATTGTTCTTGTCGAACATATTTTCTTGCATTTTTCAGAATTGACAGATATAATATTATCGATAGTGATTGAATGCAGTGCGGTCTCTTGTACTGCTTAACCTGAAAATGGAAGGGGTCAGTATATGAGTGAAACCAGCTATTCGGTTTCCGAAGCATCGGATTTTCTGGAAGTTCAGTCTCATGTGCTCAGGTACTGGGAAGAGGAACTTTCTCTGCCGATTCAGAGAAACGAAATGGGGCACAGATACTACACCCGATGGGATATTCAGGTGATTCTGAGTATAAAAGAACTGAAGAAAAAAGGATATGCACTAAGGGAAATCAAAAAACTGATTCCTCTTATTTATGAAGAGTTACGCCTTACCGGAACCAGGGAAAAAAGCAGCGAGAAAAAACCGAAAAACCAAAGGACAGGAAAGCGCCGGAAAGCACAGAAAGCAGCAAGAGCTAAAGAAGAACGCCGAAAGACAGAGCTAAATAAGCAGGAACAACATCCGATACCGGAAGAATTTATGGAGATTCTGGACAGGCTGGTAAAAGAACGCATGCTTAGAATGGAACCGGATGAAATGAGATGCAGAAGGCTGGATGAAAAGATTCGAATCTGTCAGAAATCAAGAAAAGAAGTCGCTGCAGCTATAGAAAGAGACAAACAGGAAAAGCATCATGGACTATTCAGAAAAAAGCGAGTACGGAAATGAAAGAAGGGCGTTTCCCATCAGGGAAGCGCCCTTAAAAGTAAAATGAAATACAGGAACGCCGGACAGCGTTCCTGTAACATTGATTGCCAGAGTTTCTGGCATTTTCTGTAATATTATTCTTCTACAATTGCGCCTGTAGGACATGCTTCAGAGCAAGTTCCACATTCTACACATGTATCAGCGTCGATCACGTATTTGTCATCGCCTTCTGAAATAGCACCAACCGGGCATTCTCCTTCACATGTTCCGCAGCTTACACATTCATCTGAAATAACGTATGCCATAACACTTATCCTCCTTATTATTTCTGAATACATTGATTCAGTTCTTAACGATATTCTAATATATTTGGTCAAATAATACAAGTCCTTATTTTGAAACAATTCGTATATTTGATAATATAGTTCGTGTTCCGGCATACGTCAAAAGGAAATAAGAAAATAAATATCAGAGTACAGATGAGATTTATGATGTGAAAAATAGTTGAACAGGAGAGAAAAAGAAGGTATAATAGATGAAGTATGAAAACAAGGAGGAAAAAAACATGACAATTTCCAAAGATATGACAATCGGTGAATTAATCCGTATGGATGAAAATATTGTTCCGATTCTGATGAGAGCCGGTATGCACTGCATTGGCTGTCCTTCTGCTCAGGGAGAGAGCCTGGAAGAAGCTGCTATGGTTCATGGAATTGATGCAGACGTTCTGACTGCTCAGATCAATGATTTCTTATCAAACAAATAAGATTAAAAAGGCGTTGCCATTCCGAAATTATTCTGAATGGCAACGCCTTTTTATCTTTATTATTTTATGGGGAATCCAGTCCTTGTTTACAGGGATGCTAACTGCTGCAGTGCATTTTCGTAAAGTATGCATTCGCCATGTTCCTGAAGAGAAGCCTCCCCTGCCAAAGAAAAAGCATGACCGCTTCCATATTCAGAAAGCATATTGCAAACCTTGTTAAAATCAGCCGGAGAACTGTCCGATTGATGAACCACAAGAATATAATCTCCTTCTGAAGAATCTTTATACAGGGAATTCCTTCCGTCAAAAAAATTATTCAGCCCTTTGGCTGCCCGGATCACATCATCCAGATTTCGAAACAGAAACTGGCGGATCAGCTGAATCTGTATTTCTGCTCCATCCGAAGCTGACGCATTTTGGGCGTCTTTCTTTTTGGAAGCTGCTTTACTTCTTGCATCATGAATTTTCTGGAAAATATCCAGAATATCATCCGCTCCTTCAATTGCAGGAGGAACAGAAGCCGTTTCACTGCCGGACGCACTGAAAGGAGTAAATTTAGAAAAGCGTGTATCCAATTCTTCCGGATCCTCTACTTTCGTTATGATAAGAACAATACTGTCAGAGGAAACTGGAATCGCTTCAATCATAAGCGGAATATTGTCAGCTTCAAATCCAAACTGACTATTAGCCTGCTGCATCATATCACGGAACAGATTCTTTGCCTTTTCCGTGCCGTAAGCCAGTTCACTCAGGCGAATCTGACGGTCTTCCAGATCAGCTTTAGTAAGTGTACAACGAATCTGATGATCATTAATTTTTTCTATCTTCATATAATCACATCCTGTCTGTTTCAAGAATATAAATGAGAGTCGCTCATTTGAATATAAGTATTGTACCCTTTCAGGTAAACAAAGATTCTGGTTTCTCTTTTATATTATATACTATGAAACCGGAAAATGTAAAGCCTTTCGAAAAGGAAACTGTTTTGACGGTCAGCAACTTTCGACAAGGGTTTGTCGAACGATTCTTTTGAAATTGTCTTGTACAGAAAGCAAAGGCGTGGTATAGTATACACAGATGAAGAACGGCTTCACAGACTCCGGTTTCGGAGAGGAGGGGCAGAACATGAAGAGTCTAATTTAAATTTAATGTAAAACAACCAATTTATAAAACCATCTAATTCATTAATTTCTGAAGCAAATCATTTCATTAATTCTTAAAGTCAATCGGCTTTTCGGCCGTATGCAGGCAATATGTTCTATAGGCCTGTATTATTCCTGATATGAAATTGTTATGATGTTAATTGAATCTTATTATGATTTTTTTGAATTTATGACCGGCAGTCAGCGCGGGCTTTTTTCATCTGGCGGAGGATTCGCATAGTATGGAGATCTTAGAAAGGAGAGGGCTGATTCGAAACAGTTCATCATATATCACGAAGTTTCGGATTTGTCCCGGAAAACGAGATGTATGAAAATGAGAATATAAATTCACATCTTGGCCAGGAACTGGAAACTTATCTTATGGAAGGAGTTTCCCTCTGGTTGAACGGAAATCCCAGTACTCCAGGAGAAATCGTAAAAGCATGTACTATTGAAGAAGAAGGAGTCTATATGCGAGACTACATACATAATGAAAGGGGGAGGGTGGAAAAACTTCAATTTGATCTTGTGAAAAACATCTGATTTTTCAGAAGAGGGTTCTTTCTTTTGGAGAGCCCTCTTAGTTATTTCTGAATATGCTTAAGATCCCCAGTAAGTATACAGAATCATTGTCAGGTACCCATATCTGTGGCAGTAAGGAACACCGATATGGGTATTTTTATTCATTTTTCCCATTTGAAGAGTATAATTCCCGCAGCTGCGATCAACATCCCCAAAAGTTTTCTCCATTCAAACGGCACTTTCTCCATTCCAAACATTCCAAAAAGTTCAATCACATAGGCCACCGCAAGTTGTGAAATCACAATTAGCATAGCTGCTTTGGCAGGTCCAAGAGCCGACATACTCTGTATAACAGTTATTGTAATAAATGCTCCGATCACGCCTCCCAACAGGATGTATTTGTGTTCTACATGCATCAGTTTTCCGATGCTGTCCCTTCCAGTAATTATCCATGCAGCCCAGCAGACAAGAAAAGCCGTTATCTGTACCCAACCGGTAGATACCCACAGACTGGTCTGTTTTGTCAGATCCGTATTAAAAACTCCCTGAATACTCATCAATGCACCAGACAATAATGCTGTCAGAATTCCCAACATAAAAAAATTCCCTCCGCTTCTATCCCAGGTTTCTTTTCCTTAGAATTTCCGCAGAAGGAAATTTTTATTCAAGCATAAAATTTTACAAAGATTTCTCCAGTTTTTCTGTCATCTCATCAATATCTGCTTCTGTAATCACAAGAGGCGGTACAAAACGCAGCACATTGCTTCCTGCTGAAATCACCAACAATCCGTTCTCCAGTGCTTTTGCAGTGATCTCTCCTACTGTTTTTCCTTTTACTACAAGTCCCTGCATAAGACCTTTTCCACGTCTGCTTTCAAAACAGTCATATTTTTCCACAAGTTCATCCAGTTTTTTCTCAAAATAAGGAGTTACTTTTTTCACATGTTCTACAATCTTTTCTTCTTCGAATAAATCAAACACTTTACTTACTGCCGCACATGCAAAAGGATTGCCCCCGTAAGTGGTTCCATGATCTCCCGGAACCAGAGAATTCTCTGCTGTTTTCTTATTCAAAACAAAAGCTCCTACCGGGACACCACATCCGAGGGCTTTGGCGCAGGTCACAATATCCGGCATAACACCATAGTCCTGATAAGCAAACATACTTCCCGTCCTTCCCATTCCACACTGAATTTCGTCCAGAATCAGAAGAATGTCATGTTCATCACAAAGCATTCTTATTCCCTGAAGGAATTCCGGTTCTGCCGGATAAATCCCCCCCTCTCCCTGAACGGTTTCCAGGATGATGGCACAGGTTTTCTCTGTAATCTGTGCTTTCACACTTTCCAGATTGTTAAACTGAGCAAATTTAATTCCGCCGATCAATGGCTTAAAAGGTTCCTGATAATGAGCAGTACCGGTTACAGACAGAGCACCCATACTTCTTCCGTGAAAAGAGTGTTCCATGGCAATGATTTCATGATCGGTGGAACCATCTCTCAGCCATGCATATTTTCTGGCTGTTTTAATGGCGCCTTCAATGGCTTCTGTACCACTGTTTGTAAAAAACACCTTATCCATCCCTGTAGCTTCCACCACTTTTTTCGCTGCTTCTGCCAGAGGTACGTGATAATACAGATTAGAGGTATGAATTACTTTATCAATCTGCTCCTTTAATGCCTGATGATATTCTTTTTTATTATATCCAAGGGCAAAAACAGCAATTCCTGCTGCAAAATCAAGGTATTCCTTTCCTTCTACGTCATAAAGATGTACCCCTTCGCCTTTTTCAAAAGCAACCGGAAAACGGTTATAGGTATGCAGCACATATTGTTCTGTCTGTTCCATACATGTTTCAGTATTCATTTTCGTCATAATACTTTCCCTCTCCCTCCCGTAAAATTGCAGTTCCAATACCTTTATTGGTGAAGATTTCCAGAAGAAGACAATGAGGAATTCTTCCATCCAGAATATGTACACGATTTACCCCTTCTTCAATAGCACCGATACAGTTCTGAAGTTTTGGAATCATTCCGCCTCCCACATTTCCATTTTCAATCAGTGCTTTGGCATCTTTCACAAAAAGTTCAGAAATCAGGCTGTCCGGATCTTTCGCATCTCTATAAACCCCTTCAATATCTGTAAGAAAAGCAAGTTTTTCTGCTTTCATGGCACAGGCAATTGCACAGGCCGCATCATCTGCATTAATATTATAAGTAGCAAAATCATCTCCCAGGCCAACCGGACATACAATCGGAAGAAAATCTTTTTCCAGAAGATCATAAAGGACTTTCGGATTCACTTTTTTAATATCCCCTACATATCCGATATCCTGTCCCTTGGAAAGTTTTTTATCTACATTGAGAAGTCCTCCGTCTTTTCCGCTGATTCCAACTGCTTTTACACCAAGAGACTGTACCAGTGTAACCAGTTCTTTATTTACTTTTCCGAGCACCATTTCTGCAATTTCCATGGTTTCTGCATCCGTTACACGCAGTCCATTGACAAACTGTGCTTCTTTTCCGACTTTTCCTACCCAGCGGCTGATTTCCTTACCGCCTCCATGAACGATGATCGGTTTAAATCCTACCAGTTTCAGAAGTACAACATCTTTAATGACATCTCTTTTCAGATTTTCATCTACCATGGCACTTCCGCCATATTTTACCACTATGACTTTCCGGTTAAACCGCTGTATATAAGGAAGTGCTTCAATGAGTACCTCTGCCTTTTCCAGATATTTCTGATTTACCATTTTCTGTCTCCTCTTTTCCTGTTTTCTTATGAGCGATAATCTGCATTAATTTTTACATAATCATAAGTAAGATCACAACCCCATGCGGTTGCAGAAGCTTCTCCCATTTTTATATCTGCAATGGCAGTTACTTCTTTTTCAGAAAGAATTTTTGTAGCTTCCTCCTCACTGTAACCGGTAGCTACACCATTTTCAATAATTTTTAACTTTCCTGCAGCACTTTCAAAATACAAATCGACTTTTTCCGGATCAAACTGTGCACCGGAATATCCCATTGCACAGAGAATTCTTCCCCAGTTGGCATCATGTCCGAAAATGGCAGCTTTGGTCAGATTTGATGTAATAACAGATTTGCTCAGGGTTACTGCCTGTTCTTTGCTTTCGGCACCAATCACTTTTACTTCAAATAAAGCAGAAGCTCCCTCTCCGTCTGCTGCAATGTGTTTTGCCAGCCAGGTATTCACATAATTCAATGCCTCTGCAAATTTCTCATACTCCCCATCTTTTTCCCGAATAACCGGATTTCCTGCCAGACCATTTGCAAGCAGAAGAACCGTATCATTCGTAGAAGTATCTCCATCTACCGATACCATATTAAATGTGTTATTTACGCTTTCGCTGAGCGCTTCCTGAAGAAGTTCTTTGCTAATTTCCACATCTGTGGTAATAAACCCCAGCATAGTACACATATTTGGATGAATCATACCGGAACCCTTGCACATACCTCCCACGGTAACTTTTTTGTCTCCGATCTCTACCTCAACAGCAATCTCTTTTTTCACTGTATCGGTTGTCATAATAGCTTCTGCTGCCAGTGTTCCTGCACTTCCGGCCGGTGAAAGAACCGGTGTCATATTCCGAATACCTGCTTCAACCTTATCCATTGGGAGCTGTTTTCCAATGACACCTGTAGATGCTACCAGTACGGAATCCTCCGGGATTCCCAGCACTTCTGCCGCAATCTCTGCAGTCTTTTTGCAATATCCAAAACCTTCTTCACCGGTACATGCATTGGCGATTCCACTGTTACAGATAACGGCCTGTGCTGCAGGTGAATGATATACAATTTCTCTGTCCCATTTTACAGGTGCTGCTTTCACTACATTTGTAGTAAAGGTACCGGCTGCCTTACAGGGTACAATACTGTATATCATTGCCATATCTTTTGTGTTGCCTTTTTTTATTCCTGCTGACAGACCGGCGGCCTGAAATCCATTTGCAGCTGTTACGCCGCCTTTGATTATTTTCATTGTTTTCTCCTCCGTTTCCATTTCCAATCTGATTCAATATTTATTTACGGGAACATCGGAACAAGTTCCAGTCCCTCTGTTTCTTTCAGTCCAAACATAAGATTCATATTCTGTACTGCCTGACCGGCAGCACCTTTTACAAGATTATCAATGGCTCCCATCATAATGATCCGGTTGGTTCTTTTATCAATTTTGAAATTTACATCTACAAAATTGCTGCCTTCCACCCATTTTGTCTGAGGACATACATCCTTATCCAGAACCCGGACAAAATATTCTTCTTTATAGTATTTATCATAAACAGCCTTTACCATATCATAATCCACATCTTTGGTAAGTGTTGCATAGGCAGTAGCCAGGATTCCTCTATTCATGGGAACCAGATGGGGTGTAAAATTCAGGCAAAAAGATTTTCCTGCAGCATAACCCAGCTGCTCTTCTATTTCCGGTGTGTGACGATGTGACGCAACACCATAAGCCTTCATATTTTCATTTACTTCACAGAAGAGATTATCAATTTTCGCTCCTCTTCCTGCCCCGGAAGTACCGGATTTTGCATCAATAATCAAAGTAGACGGATCTATGATTCCTTCTTTTACCAACGGATAGCAAGTCAGAATACTACAGGTGGTATAACAGCCTGGATTAGCTACCAGACGTGCTTTCTTCACGTCTTCTCTGTTGATCTCACAAAGTCCGTAAACAGCCTCTTCAATATACTGAGGTGATTTATGTTCTATTTTATACCATTCTTCATATACTTTTACGTCTTTCAGGCGGAAATCCGCACTCAGATCAATCACCTTTACTTTCGAAAGAATCTCTTCGTTAATCAGAGATGCGCATAACCCCTGAGGAGTTGCAGTAAAAATCACATCTACCTGATTTGCCAGTTCTTCCATATTGTCATCCATACACTTTGCATCTACCAACTGAAACATGTTCTGATATACTTCATAATATTTCTTATCAATATAACTTCTTGAACCATACCATTTAATTTCCACTTCCTTATGATTAAAAAGTAATCGTACCAGTTCGCCTCCTGCATAACCGGTAGCACCTATAATTCCTGCTTTTATCATTTTTCAACAACCTTTCTCTTCTTTCCGTTCAGTTTCGCTACTTATCATACCGCAGTTCTTGGTTTCCGTAAAGCCGATTTTCATATTTCTGGAAATATTTATTTTAGAAAATATTCACTTTGATTGCATAATAATACATCTTTTATGTATAATATTCAAGTATTATTTTTTATTTTTCCACTTTTTTTATTTTCCTATTGCATAATTATAACAAATGTTGTATAGTATCCATGTTACAAATCTTAAAACGGATAAAAAAATATAGAAATAGAAATCACAGGAGGAACTTATTATGAAAGAAAAAGTAGTTTTGGCATATTCTGGCGGACTGGATACAACTGCATTAATTCCCTGGTTAAAAGAAAACTTTGATTACGAAGTTATTTGCTGCTGTGTAAACTGCGGACAGGGAAATGAACTGGACGGACTGGAAAAACGTGCAAAAATGTCCGGCGCTTCCAAATTATATATTGAAGATATCATCGATGAATTTTGTGATGAATACATTATGCCATGTGTAGAAGCGGGTGCTGTATACGAACATAAATATCTTCTTGGAACTTCCATGGCCCGTCCTGCAATCGCAAAGAAGCTGGTAGAAATCGCAAGAAAAGAAGGTGCTTCTGCAATCTGCCACGGCGCTACCGGAAAAGGAAATGATCAGATTCGTTTTGAACTTGGCATTAAAGCTCTGGCTCCGGATTTAAAAATCATTGCTCCATGGCGTATGACCGACATCTGGACCATGCAGTCCCGTGAAGATGAAATTGAATTCTGTAAAGCACATGGCATTGATCTGCCATTCGATGCAAGCCATAGCTATAGCCGTGACCGTAACTTATGGCATATCAGCCATGAAGGACTGGAACTGGAAGACCCGTCACTTGAACCAAACTATGACAACATGCTGGTCCTTGGTGTAACACCGGAAAAAGCACCGGATGAAGCAGAATACATAACTATGACTTTTGAAAAAGGTATCCCTGTAAGTCTGAACGGAAAATCTATGAAGGTTTCCGATATTATTAAAGAATTAAATACGCTGGGCGGAAAACATGGAATCGGTATTATTGATATTGTAGAAAACCGTGTGGTTGGTATGAAATCCCGTGGTGTATATGAAACTCCTGGCGGAACCATCTTAATGGCAGCTCATGACCAGTTGGAAGAACTGATTCTTGACCGTGAAACTATGGAAACAAAGAAAAAACTGGGCAGTCAATTTGCTCAGATTGTATATGAAGGAAAATGGTTCACACCACTTCGTGAAGCAATTCAGGCATTTGTAACCTCTACACAGGAATATGTAACCGGTGAAGTAAAATTCAAACTGTACAAAGGCAACATCATCAAAGCCGGTACTACTTCTCCTTACAGCCTGTACAACGAATCACTGGCTTCCTTCACTACCGGTGACCTGTATGACCACCACGATGCAGACGGATTTATCACACTCTTTGGTCTGCCGCTGAAAGTACGTGCTATGAAAATGGCTGAATGTAAAAAAGAAAACTGATTTTACCGTTTTGACTGTCCGGGACAAAATCCCGGACAGTTATTTTTTTAAAAAGAGAGTATATCCGTATTCAACGGGCATACTCTCTTACTTCTCACATCTTAACTTTCCAGATATCTCTGAATATTCGATGCATTTACATATTTATGTGTTTCACTTCCATCTACAACCACCAGTGTAGGTGCCTGCATAATCCCGAATTTTCGTACCATTTCCGGGTTTTTATCTGCATCGATCACCTGATATTCTTCTCCCTCCAGCATCTTCTTTGCAATCTTGCAGTTTGGACAGGTTGCTGTAGTAAAGAGATATTTTGCAGATTCTTCACCAATCGGCTGTACAGGCATTTTTTCCGGTTTTTTTGTTTCCGCTGCAATTTTTTTATTTCTGTATTCTGAATGGGATATATCATACACCGTACGGTTTTTATATTCCTGACTTTTTCCGTCATTCCAGTTTTGAACCGGACGATAATAGCCGGTAATACGGCTGTACACTTCTGCCTTTTTTCCACACACAGGACAGGTAAAATGTTCACCTGCAATATATCCATGCTCTTTGCATACGGAATAAGTGGGAGAAAGCGTATAATAAGGCAATCTGTAGTTTTCTGCAATTTTCCGTACCAGGGATGCTGCCGCTTTCCAATCAGGAAGTTTCTCTCCCAAAAATGCATGGAACACGGTTCCTGAAGTATACAATGTCTGCAGTTCATCCTGTATGTCAAGCGCATCAAAAATATCGGCTGTATATTCCACAGGAAGATGCGAACTGTTGGTATAATACGGAGTATCCCCTTCATTGCCGGCTGTACGAATATCCGGCCAGCGATTTCTGTCATGTTTTGCAAGACGATAAGCAGTGGACTCTGCCGGTGTTGCTTCCAGATTATACAAGTCTCCGTACTCTTCCTGATATACTACCAGTCTGTCACGCATATGATTCAGTACCTTCCTGGTGAATTCCTGTGTGCGCGCATCGCTCATATCGCATCCCAGCCAGGAAGCATTCAGTCCGGCTTCGTTCATTCCCACAAGACCAATGGTAGAAAAATGATTGTCAAATCTTCCCAGATACCGTTTTGTATAAGGATAGAGCCCTTCATCCAGTAATTTTGAAATCACATCTCTCTTAATTTTCAGAGAACGGGCTGCAATATCCATCATATGATCCAGGCGACGGAAAAAGTCCTTTTCATCATTTGCCAGATAAGCAATTCTCGGCATATTAATGGTTACAACGCCCACAGATCCAGTACTTTCTCCAGAACCGAAGAATCCGCCTGTTTTCTTTCTCAATTCACGCAAATCCAGACGAAGGCGACAGCACATACTTCTTACATCACTGGGTTCCATATCACTGTTAATATAATTGGAAAAATAAGGCGTACCATATTTTGATGTCATTTCAAAAAGTAAACGGTTATTTTCTGTATCTGACCAGTCAAAATCTCTGGTAATTGAATAAGTAGGAATAGGATACTGAAATCCTCTTCCATTGGCATCTCCTTCAATCATAGTTTCAATAAACGCTTTATTGACCATATCCATTTCTTTTTTACAGTCTTTGTATTTAAACGGCATTTCCTTTCCACCTACAATTGCCGGCAGCTCAGCCAGATCCCCCGGTACCGTCCAGTCCAGCGTAATATTGGAAAAAGGTGCCTGGGTGCCCCAACGGCTGGGTGTATTGACTCCATAGACAAAAGATTCGATACACTTTTTCACTTCCGGATAACTTAAGTGATCTGCCTTTACAAAGGGTGCCAGATACGTATCAAAAGAAGAAAAAGCCTGTGCACCTGCCCACTCATTCTGCATGATTCCAAGGAAATTTACCATTTGATTGCAAAGTACGCTCAGATGTCTTGCAGGTGCAGAAGTAATTTTCCCTTCGATTCCTCCCAGTCCTTCCTGAATCAGCTGTTTCAGTGACCAACCTGCGCAATAACCGGTCAGCATGGACAGATCATGAATATGAATATCTGCATTCCTGTGGGCTTCTGCAATTTCATTATCATAAATTTCAGAAAGCCAGTAATTGGCTGTTACCGCACCGGAATTACTTAAAATCAGACCACCTACGGAATATGTGACTGTGGAATTCTCTTTTACTCTCCAGTCTTCCACCTTCACATAACTGTTTACAATTTCTTTGTAATCCAGAATGGTAGCTTTCATATTCCGTATTTTTTCTCTCTGTTTTCTGTACAGAATATATGCCTTAGCCACATCTGCATATCCTGTCTGTATCAGAACATTCTCCACACTATCCTGTATATCTTCCACGGAAATTTTACCCTGCACGATTTTCTGCTGAAAGTCAGAGGTAACACGAAGGGCTAACATTCCCATCATATCTTCACTGAATTGTTTTTCTGTTGCAACAAATGCTTTTTCTATAGCCTGAGTGATTTTATCAAGTTTGAACTCGGCAATTTCTCCATCACGTTTTACTACCTGAAACATGCCTTCCAACCTCCTTGTGTATATAAAAGCAGCGCATCAACTTTTCTGCGACACTGCGTCCGAAACGCTGTAGACTCATTGTAACAAATGCGGTTCCATAAGTCAACAGCAAAATACCATATATAGAAAACTGCGCTTCTCCGCTTTCTATATATGGTATTTTTTTAAAATCTTCCGTATATGTCTCCAGGTACTCTTGCCTTGATTTCAATGCCCTTTTCCGTATATTTTTCTTCTATCAGCTGTCCGTATTTCCTTATAACCTGCAGCAACCCTGCGTCTTTATAATCCAGAATACGCTCTACATAAATCTGATTTTCTGCCAGTATTTTCTCCAGCGTTTCTTTCAATTCATTAATGCCTTTTCCTGTACGTGCAGACACCTTCAGCACATAATCTGCCTTAAAGTCTCGAAGAATCTCATCCCCCTCCAGTTTATCCTGTTTGTTAAACAAGGTGACTATTTTTTTATCTCTGACCTCAAGTTCCCGAAGAGTTTCATACACAATAAACATCTGCTCTTCCATCTGTGGATTGGATGCATCCACTACATGAAGAATCACATCTGCGTATTTTGCCTCTTCCAGTGTACTTTTAAAAGCTTCGATGAGATGGTGGGGCAGCTTGCGAATAAACCCTACCGTATCTGTCAGATAAATTCTCTGCCCTCCGTTTAATTCCAAAAGACGGGTGGTAGGATCCAGAGTCGCAAACAGTTTATCTTCCGATAATACTCCCGCATCTGTCAATGTATTCAACAGAGTGGATTTTCCTGCATTGGTATAGCCTACAATGGCAGCTGTCATCACCCGGTCTCTCCTTCGGCCTTCCCTGAGAAGTTCTCTGTGGCGTTTCACCTGTTCCAGTTCTTTCTTCAGCTGGGAAATCCGCTCCTTGATCAGACGTCTGTCCATTTCCAGTTTTTTCTCACCGGGACCTCTTGTTCCGATTCCTCCGCCCAGTCGTGAAAGAGAACTGCGCAAACCCACCAGCCGCACTGCACGATATCGCAATTGTGCAAGCTCAACCTGAATTTTTCCCTCTTTTGTTGTAGCATGATCAGCAAAAATATCAAGAATCAAAAGAGTACGATCCATGACCTTCGTATCCAGTTCCTCCTGCAGATGATTCATCTGTACAGGAGACAGCTCATCATCACAGATGATTCCCGTTGCATCCAGTGCAGCCAGAAGGGTACGGATTTCATCTATTTTTCCTTTTCCCACATAGGTACCGGGATGAATCGCTTCCCTTTTCTGAATCACTGTCCCTGCAACTCTTGCCCCTGCTGTTTTAGCCAACTCTGCCAGTTCCTGCAGAGACTCTTCTGTATCATCCCCGTCCCTTTCCTGTACCCCTACAAGAAGGACCCGCTCTTCTACATCACTTAAATCAAATAATTCCATAATTCTCCTGTTTTTTCCTGTACTCCAAACTCTGCCTGTTATCTGGTTTCCAGAAAATAATTTTCTTTCACTGCTGCAGCATCTGTAGGATACAATTCCAGATACGTCTTCATTTTTTCTTTTGCTGTAACAAAATCCGATGTTTTTTCATAAACTACAATTTCATTAAACAGCAGTGACTGTTTTTCTTCATCATCTCCAACTGCAAGTCCCTTATTGATGTTTTCCAGAGCTGCGGTATAATCCTGTTCCAGAATGCAGCAATAAGCAATTCCATTATATGCTTTTGCTTCATAGCCTTTCTCATCCAGACATTCTTTATACATGGATTTTGCAGTTTCTGTGTCTCCCAGCTCTGCATACAGCTTGCCCAGATAAATGGCAGCTTCCTGATTTCCTGCATCACAGGAGGCTTGCAATTCCTCTTTCGACTTGTCATATTCTTCCAGATAATAATAGATTCTTCCTCTGTTATAATGCTCTTCCTGACCCTTTCCCTGAATTTCCAGAGCCTGTTCCAGGTAAATCTCGCCGTCTGCTTTCATGTCACATTCTTTATAAATGTGATAAATATCAATATAATCATCATAATCTTTGGATTGTGCGATTACTTTTGAAAAATCGGAAGCAGCTTCTTCGTACTGATTCAGGTGTAGTCTGGAACATCCTCTCAGAAAGTACGCCTCTTTGCTGTTTGTAAGCGCAAAAAGCTGATCACAGGATGTAAGGCTTTCTTCATATTTTCCCTGCTGATACTGAATAGTAATCAGATAACACAAAATGTCTGCTTTCAAAGATTTTGAAGCTTTCCCGGACTGTTCCAGAGCAGACTGGAAGGATTTCTCCGCCTCCTCATACTTTCCCATACGACTGTAGGCAATTCCTTCTCCACGAAAAGCCTCCACCACATGATCATTTTCAGCAGCCGCCAGTTCAAAGTCTTCCACAGCACTGCTGTAATCCTTGTCTGTCAGTGCCTGTGCCCCCAGCTCATATTGGCTGGTTTTCCGGTCGCCGCATCCCGTAAGCAGACAAAGGATGCAGCCACCTAAAACTATATATTTTGTCTTCACAAACAATCCCTCTCTTTTACTGCACAAGATTCTGGGATTTCATAACAGAAATTACTTTATCTACATATTTTTCGCAAATTTCATCTGTAGATGCTTCTACCATAACACGGACTACCGGTTCCGTACCACTTTCTCTTACCAGAATTCTTCCGTCTTCTCCCAGTTCTTTTTCAACCTCCGCAATTGCTTTTACCACTTCCGGATTTTCTCTTGCTTCTTTTTTGTCATAAACACGGACATTTTTCAGAACCTGAGGATAAATCTTCACTTCCCCTGCAAGTACACTCAAAGGCTGCTTTTTCTCGATAATGACTTCCATAAGTTTCAGAGAAGTGAGTATTCCGTCTCCTGTGGTAGCATGTTTTGAAAAAATAATATGTCCGGACTGTTCTCCACCGATGGAATGTCCGTTCTGCATCATATTTTCGCAGACATATTTATCGCCTACTGCTGTTTTTTCATAAGAAATCTCTTCTCTGTCACATGCCTTATACAATCCAAGATTTGACATAATGGTAGTGACAATGGTGTTGTTATTCAACTGTCCCCTCTCTTTCATATATTTTCCGCAGACATACATGATCAGATCCCCATTTACTTCTTCTCCATTTTCATCCACAGCAATACAGCGATCTGCATCTCCATCATAAGCAAATCCTACATCCAGCTGATGTTCTTTTACAAACTGTTTCAGAACATCAATGTGAGTAGAACCACAATTCGTATTAATATTGGTTCCATCCGGTTCATTATTGATGACATAGGTTTTCGCTCCCAGTGCATCAAATACACTTTTGGCAATTGCAGAAGCACTCCCATTAGAACAGTCAAGACCTACTCTCTTATTTTTGAAAGCGCGTGTAGGAATGGAAATCAGATAACCGATATAACGATTTCTTCCGGCTGAAAAATCCACGGTACGACCGATATTTTCCCGTTTTGCAAAAGGAATTTCCGGTATTTTCCCATCTATATAAGCTTCTATCTGTTCTTCTACAGAAGCCTCCAGTTTCTGCCCATTGCCATTTATGATTTTAATTCCGTTATCATAGAAAGGATTGTGGCTGGCAGAAATCATAATTCCGCAGTCGAATCCTTCTGTCCGTACCACATAGGAAACGCTTGGAGTGGTCGTTACATGAAGAAGAAATACATCTGCACCGGATGCAGTCAAACCTGCTACCAGTGAGTATTCAAACATATAACTGCTTCTTCTTGTATCCTTTCCGATTACGATCTGTGCCTTATGCTCCTGTCCGTAATACCATCCCAGAAACCGTCCTACTTTATAAGCATGTTCTACAGTAAGATTTACGTTTGCTTCTCCTCTAAATCCGTCAGTTCCAAAATATTTTCCCATAATAACTACTCCTTTACATATCAAAATTTACTGTTCCTGCAGATTACTTAATTTCGCTGCCTGATCTGCCGCAATCAGACTGTCAATCACTTCTTCCAGGTCTCCGTTCATAATAGAATCCAGACGATGCAGAGTCAGTTTGATTCTATGATCAGTCACACGCCCCTGGGGGAAATTATACGTTCTGATTTTTTCTGAACGATCTCCGGTTCCAACCTGACTTCTTCGTGCTTCTGCTTCTTCATCGTGGCGTTTTTCCAGTTCCATTTCATAAAGACGGGAACGAAGAATTTTCAATGCTTTATCTTTATTCTTCAACTGTGATTTTTCATCCTGACAGGAAATAACAATTCCTGTGGGAATATGTGTCAGACGCACGGCAGAGTCTGTGGTATTTACACACTGGCCTCCGTTTCCGGACGCACGGAACACATCAAATTTACAGTCATTCATATCCAGGTGAAAATCGATTTCTTCTGCTTCCGGCATAATTGCTACAGTAATCGTAGAGGTATGGATACGTCCGCCGCTTTCTGTCTCCGGCACACGTTGTACCCGGTGTACGCCACTTTCATATTTCAGTTTTGAGTAGGCCCCTCTTCCAGTGATCATAAAAGTCACTTCCTTGAAACCGCCGATTCCATTTTCATTCAGGCTGAGCATTTCTGTTTTCCAGTTCTGTGACTCTGCAAATTTTACATACATCCGGTAAATTTCCGATGCAAAAAGAGCAGCTTCATCTCCGCCTGCTCCGGCACGAATTTCCACAATTACGTTTTTCTCATCATTTGGGTCTTTTGGCAAAAGAAGAATTTTCAATTCATGTTCCAGTTCTTCAATCCGTTTTTTTGCATCGGAAAGTTCTTCCTTCAGCATTTCCCGCATTTCTTCATCGGATTCCTCTTCCAGCATTGCAAGACTGTCTTCTACTGTCTGTTTACAATCCTTATATTCTCTGTAAGCGTCTGCAATAGGCTGCAGATCACTCTGTTCTTTCATAAGTTTCTGGAAACGCGCCGTATCGTTTGCCACCGTAGGTTCATTTAATTCATTTAAAATTTCTTCCAGACGAACTAAAATATCATCTAATTTATCAAACATGGGTGTCCTCCTGCTTCTTTCTTCCTGTTACCACACGATCCAGTCCAGCCAGATCTTTTATTACTTTTACATCCTCAAACAAGGCCTCCTGCATCATTGTACGCACTGCTTTGCCCTGATCATAACCGATTTCAAAGGCCAGAAGGCCTCCCGGCTTTAAGTATCTGTCGTTTTCTTTCGTCAGTCTTCTGTAAAAATAAAGACCGTCTTCTTTTCCATCAAGAGCCATTCTTGGTTCATGATCACGTACTTCTTCCATCAGCGTGCCAATTACCTGGCTGGCAATGTATGGAGGGTTCGAAACGATTATATCATACTTTCCTTCTATATGGGAAAATAAATCACTAAAACACCAGTCTGCTTTTAATTTCAATCTTTTCCCGTTTTCTCTGGCGACTTCCAATGCTTTTTCTGACAGATCTGCTCCTGTTCCTGCAGCATTTTCCATATTTGCCAGGAGGCTGAGTAAAATACATCCGCTTCCCGTACACATATCCAGAATTTTCAAAGGGCTCCGGCGGTCTGGCAGATTCTTTTTTGCCTCTTTCAAAACCTCCTCTACCAGAATTTCCGTATCCTGCCTGGGAATCAGCACATTTTCATTTACATAAAAAGGCAGTCCGAAGAACCATGCCTCATGAGTCAATTGCTGAAGCGGTATGCGGGCTGCTCTCTTTTTCAGGAAGTCCAGATATCTCTCTTCCTCTGTTTCTGCAGCTATCTGATCCTGTTCCATAAAATATCTGGTTCTGTCCATACCGGACACATATTCCAAAAGTAGCCATGCATCCGTATTCCAGTCATCAATGCCTGCCCGTTCCAGATGTTTTTTCCCTGTATTCAAAAGTTCTCTATAAGTGCTCATACTCTTTCTCCCGGACTTTTTCGATTTTCTCTTCTGCATCCGGGAAATTTTCCCGTAAATATTCTTTCCAGTCAAAAACTGCCTCTACTGCTGCAATTGCCACTTCTGCCATATCCGCATCCGGTTCTCTGGTGGTCATCTTCTGCATAGCCATGCCCGGCTTTGATAAAAGACATACCAGCGGATTTTCACTTCTTCCCGCAAGACGGATAATCTCATAAGATACTCCTGCGATTACAGGAACCAGAAGTACACGAATAATCACACGCATCCACACGGTCTTAACAGGGACCAGTGCAAAGAATCCAAGAAAAAACACAATACTGACTATAATCACAAAGAACAGGAAACTTGTTCCGCAACGTTTATGCAGTCTGGAACTGGCCATTACATTTTCCACAGTCAGTGCATTTCCATGTTCTACGCAGTTAATGCATTTATGCTCAGCTCCGTGATACATAAACACCCGCTGTATATCTTCCATTCGGGAAATCAGAACCAGATATCCCAGAAAGAGAAGGATTCGGATAACCGCTTCTGCAACTGTGATGAGATATTCCCCCGCCCCTGCAATTCTCAGAAGACTGGCAATCAGATAAGGCAACACCATAAACAATCCTACCGACAATACGACCGAAAAAATCACCGTACCTGTCATCAACAAATTTTCCTGCTTTTTCTGCTTGCCTTCCTGTTTTTTTCTCTCTTCCTCAGTAAGAGATTCTCTCTTTTTTATCTCATCCTCATCTTCTTCAAAAAAACTGGCTGAATACATAAGGCATTTGGTTCCTAGTACAAGGGAATCAATAAAATTAAATACTCCGCGCACTATGGGAATAGAAAGAAGTTTTTTACAAGGAAGAATTCCTTTATATGATTCCACCTGAATGGCAATTTCTCGATCCGGCTTTCTCACAGCCACAGAATATTTCTCCCCATGACGCATCATGATTCCTTCCATGACTGCCTGTCCGCCTATATTTGATGACTTCATTATGCACAACACCTCCTCACCCTAAAAACAAGAGGCTGAAGTCCGAAAACTCCAGCCTCTCCTATTATTTTCTTATTTGTTGATTCCGTATTTTTTGTTGAATTTATCGATACGGCCACGAGCCTGTGCAGCTTTCTGCTGTCCTGTGTAGAAAGGATGGCATTTGGAACAAACTTCAACGTGCAGTTCAGATTTTGTTGAACCTGTTTTAAAAGTATTTCCGCAGTTGCAGACTACTGTACATTCCTGATAATTTGGATGGATTCCTTCTTTCATGATTTTCACCTCTTCTGTTATTTATTATATATGTTTTATTTTGCGTTTTCCAATTTCAAACAGCTTTTGAATTATATCATATATAACGTTCAAATGCAAGCCCTATTAAAGAAAACGTTGCTTTTTCACAGTCTGAACAAACTCTTCATTATCTTTTGTATGCGCAAACATATTCAGAATATTTTCCAGAGCCTCATCTGCTTTCATTCCATTCAAAGCTTTCCGCATAATATCCACTGCCTCCTGCTCTTCTTTGGTAAGCAGTAAGTCTTCTCTTCTTGTACCTGACTTCGCAATGTCAATTGCAGGAAAGACTCTTTTTTCCTGTAATTTCCTGTCAAGAACCAGTTCCATATTGCCGGTTCCTTTAAATTCTTCATACACTACATCATCCATCTTGCTTCCTGTATCCACAAGTGCAGTAGCAAGAATGGTCAAACTACCGCCTTCACGCATATTTCTTGCCGCACCAAAGAAACGTTTCGGCATATGCAGAGCTGCCGGATCCAGACCACCGGAAAGAGTACGTCCGCTTGGCGGAACCGTCAGGTTATAGGCTCTTGCCAGTCTTGTAATACTGTCAATAAATATTGTAACATCTTTCTTATGTTCAACAAGACGTTTTGCACGTTCAATGGTCATTTCTGACACACGTTTGTGATGTTCCGGAAGTTCATCAAAGGTAGAATAAATAATTTCCACATTCGGTCCGGAAATCGCTTCCTTGATATCTGTAACTTCTTCCGGTCGTTCATCGATCAGAAGTATGATCAAATGCATCTCCGGATTGTTCTTAAGAATGGATTTAGCTGCATCCTTGAGTAAAGTAGTTTTTCCTGCTTTCGGCGGTGATACGATCATTCCTCTCTGTCCCTTTCCCACCGGACTTACCAGATCCACGATCCGCATGGCAAGGCTCCCGCCTGGACGCTCCAGATGAAGACGTTCATTTGGGAAAATGGGAGTCATATCCTCAAAATTATATCTGCGCATTTCATTTGGCCGTATTCCGTTGATCATCGTCACATAAAGAAGAGCGGAAAATTTTTCATTCTGACTTTTTACTCTTGTATTTCCTTTCAGGATATCACCGGTTTTCAAATTAAATCTGCGAATCTGAGAAGGGGATACATACACATCATTTTCACCGGGAAGATAATTGTCACTTCTGATAAAACCATATCCGTCCGGAAGCACTTCCAGAATACCGCTTACACTGATTCCGCTGTCCAGTTCCGACTGTTCCATAGGCGGACGCTCTATACGGTTATTATCCGGCCGGACACTCTGACGTGTTTCCTGATTATTCGAACGAATTTCACTGTTCCCCTGTCTTATCTCCTGATTTTCCTCATTGCTGTCGTTTTCTTTTTCCTGTTGCTCTCTTTCATCTTCCTGTACCATTCTCTCAACCAGTTCACTCTTTTTCAATGTTGAAATTCCTTTCAGACCTCTTGCTTTTGCAATTTCTTTTAAAGATCCCAACGAAAGGGACAAATACTTTTCTCTCATCAAAAACCTCTCAAACTCTTTCTTTGTTTTATCATTTGTATCTTAAATTTTTATTTACTGTTTTCTTCTGGAATTTTGTCGGATGTGACAAGATATATAAAAACATAGAATCCCGTTCTTATATGGGTTATCATATCATAGTTTTTTTAAAATTGCAAAAGTTTTTAAACCGTACACATAAAGCAGAACTTTGCATATTGCAAGAAAAATATAACACCCCCGTATAAATACGGGGGTGCCTCCGTTTGGACACAATACGAATGAACGTATATTTATTCTATTGGCAAAATAGATTATTTCTGGTTGATAGCTGCCTGAGCTGCTGCCAGTCTTGCAATCGGTACACGGAATGGTGAGCAGGAAACATAGTCCAGACCCAGTTTGTTGCAGAATTCAACAGAAGATGGATCGCCACCGTGTTCTCCACAGATACCTACATGCAGGCTTGGATTTACTGGTTTACCAAGAGTGATAGCCATATCCATCAGTTTACCAACGCCAACCTGATCCAGTTTTGCAAACGGATCGTTTTCGAATATCTTAGCGTCATAGTAACCATCCAGGAATTTACCAGCATCATCACGTGAGAAGCCGTATGTCATCTGTGTTAAGTCATTTGTACCGAAGCAGAAGAAGTCAGCTTCTTTTGCAATATCGTCTGCTGTCAGAGCTGCTCTTGGGATTTCGATCATAGTACCAACTTCGTATTTCAGATCGGAACCTGCTGCTGCGATTTCAGCATCAGCTGTTTCAACAACAAATTTCTTAACGTATTTCAGCTCTTTGATATCGCCAACAAGCGGAATCATGATTTCCGGTTTTACAGTCCAATCCGGATGAGCTTTCTGTACGTTGATAGCTGCACGGATAACTGCTTTTGTCTGCATTTTAGCGATTTCAGGATATGTTACAGCCAGACGGCATCCACGATGTCCCATCATCGGGTTGAATTCATGCAGAGAATCAATGATTGTTTTGATTTGTTCAACAGTTTTACCCTGAGCATCAGCCAGTTTCTTAATATCTTCTTCGTCTGTTGGAACGAATTCATGAAGCGGCGGATCCAGGAAACGGATTGTAACCGGATTTCCTTCCAGAGCTTCGTATAATTTTTCGAAGTCTCCCTGCTGTTCCGGAAGAATCTTCTCCAGAGCTTTTTCTCTTTCTTCTACAGTCTCTGCACAGATCATTTCACGGAATGCATCAATTCTGTTACCTTCAAAGAACATATGCTCCGTACGGCACAGACCGATACCTTCAGCACCAAGCTCACGAGCTTTTCTAGCATCTGCAGGAGTATCAGCATTTGTACGAACTTTCATAGTTCTGTATTTATCAGCCCATCCCATGATTCTTCCGAATTCACCTGCGATTGTAGCATCTACAGTCGGGATAATGCCGTCATAGATATTACCTGTGGAACCATCAAGAGAGATTGAATCTCCTTCATGATATTCTTTTCCAGCCAGTGTAAATTTCTTGTTTGCTTCGTCCATAGCGATATCGCCACATCCGGATACACAGCATGTACCCATACCACGAGCAACAACGGCTGCGTGAGATGTCATACCACCACGAACAGTCAGAATACCCTGAGCACTCTTCATACCTTCGATATCTTCCGGAGAAGTTTCAAGACGAACCAGAACTACTTTTTCGCCTCTTGCAGCCCATTCTTTTGCATCGTCAGCTGTAAATACGATTTTACCGCATGCAGCTCCCGGTGATGCACCAAGTGCTTTTGCAATTGGTGTAGCAGCTTTTAATGCAGCTGCATCGAACTGTGGATGAAGCAGTGTATCCAGGTTTCTTGGATCAATCATTGCTACTGCTTTTTCTTCTGTGATCATGCCTTCGTCAACAAGGTCACATGCGATTTTCAGAGCTGCCTGAGCAGTTCTCTTACCATTACGTGTCTGCAGCATGTACAGGTGTTTATCTTCAATAGTAAACTCCATATCCTGCATATCTCTGTAATGATCTTCCAGTTTATTGCAGATGCCGATGAACTGATCGTAAACTTCCGGCATAACTTCTTTTAACTGGTCAATTTTCTGAGGTGTACGAACACCGGCAACAACGTCTTCACCCTGTGCATTCATCAGGAATTCACCCATCAGGTGTTTTTCACCTGTAGCAGGGTCACGTGTAAATGCAACACCTGTACCGGATGTTTCACCCATGTTACCGAATGCCATCATCTGTACGTTAACAGCAGTACCCCATGAATACGGAATATCGTTGTCACGACGATAAATGTTTGCACGTGGGTTGTCCCATGAACGGAATACGGCTTTGATTGCGCCCATTAACTGTTCCTTCGGATCAGCTGGGAAATCTGCGCCGATTTTTTCTTTGTATTCAGCTTTGAACTGATCAGCCAGTACTTTTAAGTCTTCAGCAGTAAGCTCAACGTCCTGAGTTACTCCTTTTTCAGCTTTCATTTCATCGATGAGTTCTTCGAAGTATTTTTTACCAACTTCCATAACAACATCGGAGTACATCTGAATAAATCTTCTGTAGCAGTCCCATGCCCAACGTGGGTTACCGGATTTAGCAGATAAAACTTCTACTACTTCTTCATTTAAACCAAGATTCAGGATAGTATCCATCATACCTGGCATAGATGCTCTGGCACCGGAACGAACGGAAACAAGCAGAGGATTTTCTTTGTCACCGAATTTTTTGCCGGTGATCTCTTCCATCTTTGTGATTGCTTCCATAATCTGTCCCATGATCTCATCATTGATTTTTCTACCATCTTCATAGTACTGTGTACAAGCTTCTGTTGTAATTGTGAAGCCCTGCGGTACCGGAAGACCCAGGTTTGTCATTTCAGCAAGGTTTGCGCCTTTTCCGCCAAGAAGGTTTCTCATGGTCGCATTTCCTTCTGTGAACATATAAACCCATTTTGCCATTTGAACATTCCTCCTAAAAGTGATATAGGTGTGTAAGCGGGCAGTATGCCCGCACACAATTTATTTTATACATTTAGTGATTATTAGTCAAGTGAAATGGTAAAAAATATCATTTTCTCTTCTTATTATTCATATTCAATACAAGATGTCTCGGCAGACCATTTACCATGATTGGCTGATAGTCTCCCTGAATCAGAGGTTTAATGTAATCCACAAAATCTTTTGTCACATAAGTGGCATCTTTATTCATCCAGTTTCTCGGAACCAGTTTTTCTTCATTTGCGATTCTATGTACATCGTAAATACCGGTAGCACTCATATACGGATCATCAGACACACGGTCAATAACAACCATTTTACCGGTATCTCCTTCGTCTGCCGCTTTTACAGCCGCACCACCTACCATAAACGCCTCATCAATATCCACACGGGATGCCATATGAGACGCGCTTCTCTGGAGTGTAGAAAGTTCTACGGCTCTTGTCTTGCATCCGCATTCTGCCGCAAGGAAGTTTGCAAGATACGTTGCTGTTCCCTGAAGCTGTTTGTGTCCGAATGCATCTACATAATCACCCACGCTTCCCAGTTCACATACATAGCGTCCGTCTGCCAGCTTAATTCCCTCTGATACCACAATAACAATAGAAGATTTTTTAGTCAGCAGCTCTTTTACTTTATCAAGGAATTTTTCCACATCAAACGGCACTTCCGGAAGATAAATCAGATCCGGTCCGTCACAGTCTTCCGTCTTGGCAAGAGCTGTTGCTCCGGTAAGCCAGCCTGCATTACGTCCCATGATTTCCATGATCGTGATCATGTTTTTCTTATAAGTAAGTCCCTGTGCATCACGAATAACTTCCTTTGTGGAAGCACCGATATATTTTGCTGCACTTCCGAAACCAGGTGTATGATCGGTCAGTGCCAGGTCATTATCAATTGTTTTCGGTACACCCAGGAATTTCTGAGTCTGTCCTGTAAGGATCGCATAATCAGAAAGTTTCTTGATGGTATCCATAGAATCATTACCACCGATATAAATAAAAGCATAAATATCCAGCTTATTCAAGATTGCAAAAATTTTCTCATAAATTTCCTTATCCTGATGAATCTCCGGCAGTTTAAACCGACAGGAACCCAGAAATGCAGACGGCGTACGTTTCAACAGTTCAATATCCAGTTCTGTATGAATCTGTGTGGACAGATCTACATACTGCTCATCCAGAAGTCCCTGAATACCGTGGAGCATTCCGTATACTTTATCAAATCCTCTTTCAATTGCATTTTTATATACACCTGCAAGACTGGAGTTAATAACAGCTGTTGGTCCCCCTGACTGTCCTACAATGATATTTCTTTTCTTTGCCATTTTGTCTCTTCCTCCTTGTTATAAATGTTCATTGACGTATATTATAGCAAAGTTTTTTTCATCCATCAATAGGATATTTTTGTTTATGCCTATATTTTTTCTTTATTCAATATTTTTTTTGTATTTTTTGCACAATTCTCATTTTTTAATCCATTACAAATTCACAGTTTTATTGACACTGATACCTTTTTGGGAATATAATTTAACCAAAAGAATTTTCCAGGAGGTGAGGAACTCCATGCCTTCAAAATTGCAACGTTTTACTGATGATGGCTGGGCCATATGGATTGACGGAGATGATAAAAGCACGATTTATCTGAATGATTGGATGAATCCTAAAGGAAAGAACTATATCGATATTGGGATACGTATATATGGTGTCGGTCGTTCCTCAGATGCGACTGTTTTCATCCCTTTTCCAATAGAAGAAAAGGAAGTTCAGGATTTGTCTTTTCTCTTAGCAAACCCTTCCGTTTTGCGTGGTATTTTCAATACGCACTCTATGGATGCGATAAAAATTACCCCCTACATATCAGTACTCAATTATGAAAAACGTACATTCAATCTTCTTCATCTGAATCCTGATATTCTGGATTTTCATAATGTTGCTTACGGAACGATTCTGACCATTCAACTGAAGGCTGTCCAAAATCAACTTACCAGTAATGAACTCTATATCCTGTTCCGTATTCCTCATAAATCACTGGACAACTTATTTGCTTCCAGACTTGATGTAAATCGCAGCATCAACCGCCTGAAAGAACGGATTTCCAGTCCTCTGGAAATCCGAAAGTACGGATATTCCATACGGATCAACGAAGCTCGATTGCTCCCTCCTGAAATCAGTGCCATTGAAACGCTTCATGAACAGCATCTTCGTAAAGCTCTTGTCACCATTTCTCTGGATGAGGCTTATGAGCTGAATGATTCCAACTGTTACCGTATCCGCCGGTTGGAACCGGATCTTTATTATGATTACGCTCCTACCGGATATAACTGTAACAATGCAATTACCTATCAATGGGTTGAAGAGCGTCCTGTAAGTGTGAAAGCTCACTACAATTTTTACTTTGCTATCACTCACAGCAGCATCAATAAAAAGAGTCTGTCCGTATACCTGCTTATTGTTTTGTTGACTGCTGTATGCGGAAATGCAATTTACGCACTGGTATCTTATTTTGCAGCCTGGCTGATACATCTGCTGTAAACATAAAAATCTAAAGAAAAGAGGTAAAACTATGAATGTAAAAGACCGAATGATCATGGACGAATATAGAAAGCAGAAAGATGCTTTCACTCGTATGGGAGATGTGGTCCACGATATGCTGCGCCAGATTGTGGATGACGCAGGTATCCTGATAACAGGCATCGAACACCGTGTCAAAGGTGAAAAAAGTCTGGAAGGAAAACTTTTCAAAAACGGCGACTGGTATCAGAAGCTTGACGACTTAACAGATATTTTGGGTGCCCGTGTCATCTGCTACTTCGGTGATGATGTGGATAAAGTAGGAAAATTGGTAGAGAAATCTTTCGTCATTGACTGGGAGAATTCTTCAGACAAACGTGCTCTGATCAAGGCTGATACGTTTGGTTATCTGTCTCTGCACTATATCTGTTCCCTTCCTTCAGATGCCGGCTATCCAGATGACATCTGCGGAAAACGTTTTGAGATCCAGATCCGAACCATTCTTCAGCATGCCTGGTCTGCAATCAATCATGATCTTGGATATAAAAGTCAGTTCGGAGTACCAAGAATGGTAACTCGTGAATTTGCAAGACTCGCTGGTCTTCTGGAAATTGCAGATGATGAATTTATCCGCGTACGCGACAATATGAATCGTTACACGGAAGAAACAAGAGAAAAAATCATCCATGATGATGCCACTGATGTTCTCATTGATATGATTTCTCTGAACGAGTATATGCTTCGCAATAAAAAGATGCGTATCTTCCTGCAGAATCTGGCTGATATTGAAGGATCCGAAATTTCAGAAACGGATCCGGAAAGCTATATCCCACAACTTCGCTGGCTGAAACTGGAAACCATTGGAGACTTGCAGAACATGCTGGACAGAAACTCTGATCTGGCACTGCAGCTGGCAAGAAAAACCCTTTCCGGCTCCGAATTGGATATTCTTTCCTCCAACGTGGCACTTCGCTTCCTTTGTCGTGCCCAACTGCTTACAGGCGGCTATACGGAAGAACAGGCTGCCGCTTTCATTGCTCTTTCTGTCCGTAAAGAAGAACGTGCCCTGAGACAGGCAAAACATCTGTTTAAAATGTATGCAGACATCAAAGGTGGTGAAGAAGCATGACAGCTTCTGATAAATTCAATGCAGCCCTTGATTTTGCAACCCTAAAACACAATGGGCAGTATCGGATCGGCGGTCTTCCTTATATTACTCACCCTGTGGAAGTCGCCTCTTATCTGCGGGAAGCAGGTTACAGCATTGATTATCAGATTGCAGGACTTTTCCATGACCTTCTGGAAGATACCGATGCTACAGAGGAGGAAATCAAGGCTCTGGGCGGCCCGGAAGTCCTTGAAGCCGTAAAATTGGTTACCAAACAAAAAGGCTATGTCATGTCTGATTATATTGCCGCAATCAAATCCAATCCTATGGCATCTGCCGTAAAAGCTGCGGACAGACTTCATAATCTGCGATGCGCAATTGTAGCAGACACAAATTTTAAACGAAAATATATTCTTGAAAGCATTGACTGGTATCTGGATTTTTCTCCGGAAATTCCCAAAGCCGTAAAAGCACTGGCAGATACTCTGGATGTTCCCGTTCGCAGTATGTCTCTGGAATATCCCCCTCTGGAAACAGAAAAGGAACTGAAAACCTCCTCCTTCGTTTTAAAGGGAAATATCTGCTACAGTGTTTCTCTGTCTGAGCTGATTACAACAGAATCCGGTTATGTGGTATGTATAGGCGGAAAATCTATGGGTGTTTACACCACTCTTCCAGAACAATATCAGAAGCTGCCTGTTTATGACTACGAAGATAAACTGATTATTCCGGGGCTTGTGGATCTTCATATTCATGCTCCTCAGTATGCTTTTCGCGGAACCGGAATGGATATGGAATTAATGGAATGGCTGCAGTATCATACTTTCCCGGAAGAATCCAAATACGCTGATTTGACATATGCCCGCAAAGCCTACAAAATTTTTGCTGAGCAGATGAAGAAAAGTGCCACTTCCCATGCCTGCATCTTTGCAACCATACACAGACCTGCCACAGAATTACTGATGGATCTGCTGGAAGATTCCGGTATTATCAGCTATGTAGGCAAAGTCAACATGGACAGGAGGGCTCCTGACAATCTTTGTGAACCCAATGCGGACTTCTCCGCTTTTGACACTTTTGGCTGGATAAACGACATAAACGGAAAACACAAGCGCACCCGGCCTATTCTGACTCCCCGTTTTGTTCCCTGCTGTACTCCTGAACTGCTGAGGCAACTCTGCGAAATCCAGGCATCCTGCAATTTACCTGTGCAGTCCCATCTTTCGGAAAGCCAGTCTGAAATCCAATGGGTAAAGGAAAATCATCCGGATGCTGAATTTTACGGAGCTGTTTATGACCAGTATGGGTTGTTTGGAAAAAATCACCAGACGGATCAGCAGTTTCCTGCGATTATGGCTCATTGTGTACACTCTTCCGATGAAGAAATCCATCTTTTGAAAGAAAACGGTGTATTTATCGCTCATTGTCCCGCCTCCAACATCAATCTCATGTCCGGCATTGCACCCGTAAGAAAATATATCGCAAACGGATTACACATAGGACTGGGAAGCGATGTTGCCGCTGGCCATACAGAATCCATGTTCCGGGCAATCTGTGATGCTATCCAGGTTTCCAAACTGTACAACTGTCTGATTGATCAGACGCAGGCTCCCCTTACTTTCAAAGAGGCTTTTTATCTGGCAACCAAAGGAGGCGGTGCTTTCTTTGGCAAAGCAGGAAGTTTTGAAAAAGACTATGATTTCAGTGCTGTGGTCCTTGATGATTCCCTGATTCCTCATGCAGACACTCTGTCCCTGCCGGATCGTCTGGAATCTGCCATATATCAGTCTCTGGATCTATACGGAATCTGTGCAAAATATGTCTCTGGAATAAAAACACTTTAAAGACTACAGCCTTAACCATTAAAAAATCCCGGAAAAACCGGGTTTAAGCATTTGAACATGCCATAAATATAAATAAAAGGAGATTACTGATATGACAATTAATACCGAAAAAAACAACGAAACTCTTACATTGAAAATTGAAGGAAGATTGGATACCACAACCGCCCCTGTTCTTGAACAGACCATTCAGGAAGAGGCAGACGCAGTCAAAGACCTGATTCTTGATATGGAAAAACTGAATTATATCTCTTCTGCCGGATTACGTGTACTCCTTGCTACCCAGAAAAAAATGAATAAAATCGGCACTCTGCGTCTGATCAATGTATGCGATGCAGTCATGGAAGTATTTGAAATGACCGGATTTGCAGATATTCTGGTAATCGAATAATATCTATACAGAAAAAGCAAAAAAACTGTCACACTTACAGCTTTTCAGCGGTTTGTGTGACAGTTTTTTTAATTAAAACTCAAATTTCTTTTCAAAATAAGCCTTCAGATCTTCGATTTTAATTCTTTCCTGTTCCATGGTATCACGGTCACGTACTGTAACAGCTCCGTCATTTTCTGATTCAAAATCGTAAGTAACACAGAATGGTGTTCCGATTTCATCCTGACGACGATAACGTTTACCGATGTTTCCTCTGTCATCAAATTCACAGTTATACAGTTTTGAAAGTTCTCCAAATACCTTCAGAGCGCCCTCGTTCAGTTTCTTTGACAACGGAAGTACACCGATTTTTACCGGTGCCAGGGCCGGATGGAAATGAAGAACCGTACGTACATCATTCTTTTCCGCATCCAGAACTTCTTCATCGTAAGCGCTGCACAGAAATGCCAGTACCATACGGTCTGCACCGAGGGAAGGTTCAATTACATAAGGAATATATTTTTCATTTGTCTCATCATCAAAATAAGTCATATCCTGACCGGATACATTCTGATGCTGTGTCAGGTCATAATCGGTTCTGTCTGCAATTCCCCACAGTTCACCCCAGCCAAACGGGAAAAGAAATTCCACGTCTGTAGTCGCTTTGCTGTAGAAACTCAGTTCTTCCTGATCATGATCGCGATAACGTACCTCTTCATCCTTCAAGCCAAGACTATACAGCCAGTCAAGGCAGAACTGTTTCCAGTATGCAAACCATTCCAGGTCTGTATCCGGTTTACAGAAGAATTCCAGTTCCATCTGCTCAAACTCACGTGTACGGAAAGTAAAGTTCCCTGGTGTGATTTCATTACGGAAAGATTTACCAATCTGTCCGATACCAAATGGAAGTTTCTTTCTTGATGTTCTCTGCACATTCTTAAAATTAACAAAAATACCCTGTGCTGTTTCCGGTCTCAGATATACTGTGTTTTTTGCGTCTTCTGTAACACCCTGGAAAGTTTTGAACATCAAATTAAACTGACGGATATCTGTGAAATTATGTTTTCCGCAGGTAGGACATGGAATCTGGTGTTCTTCAATAAAGGCTTTCATCTGTTCCTGTGTCCATGCATCTACACTGCCTTCCAGTGCAATTCCATTCTCTGCACAGAAATCTTCGATAATCTTATCTGCACGAAAACGTTCATGGCACTCTTTACAATCCATCAGAGGATCCGAAAATCCCCCAAGATGTCCGGATGCAACCCATGTCTGTGGATTCATCAGAATCGCACAATCTACACCCACATTAAACGGGCTTTCCTGAATAAATTTTTTCCACCAGGCTTTTTTTACATTATTTTTCAATTCAACTCCAAGATTACCATAATCCCATGTATTGGCAAGCCCGCCATAAATTTCAGAACCCGGATATACAAATCCTCTGGATTTGGCAAGTGCCACTATTTTTTCCATTGTTTTTTCCATTGTAATAATCTCCTTGACTTTCGTCTGTTTTTTCCTGTTATTATAACCGCAAATCTGTTTCTTGTAAAGCGTTATTGCTCCGGTTCCCACGGCAAACGCACGTTTTTTGCCTTTAACTATCCCCTTGTGCATCTGCCGGAT